>NZ_JBQFRW010000005.1:0-276250 GCF_056537625.1 Ruegeria sp. C6
CCCAATCAAAAACCTCAGATGCCCCCAGTCTCTCCCGAGCGTCTCCGCAGCTTCCACCGCGTCCCAGCACCTCAGCAGCGCCGGTGAAGGGCGTTCTATGCCTTACGCATTCAACGCGCAAGTGGAAAATTCAAGAATATCGCAAAAAACTTCAAATTCATTTTTTATACAATAATTTCAAATATTTGAACGGAACTCACCTCATGGAAATCGGCGAAAATCATCCTTCAAGCACATCAGATATACGGCCTAGGTTTCAGTGCTTGTTGGTTCAAACCCAACATATAGTGAGAGCATTGCAGTCACCCACAAGACTATACCGACTCGACGGCAATCAGCGATTCATTTCCAATCCCGGAATCGCACCCGATATCGGCGCCGCCAGGCGCAATGCAAGTTGGTCTTACAGGGCCTTGCGCATTGTCTATGGATAGGCTCAGGTCTTTTCAAAGCAAACCCGATACGCCTGTGACCTTGATATGACGAATGACATTAAGTTTCCCTTGCTGCGAACCGTTGGATTTGACGGTCTGTTGGTGACCTTTGCGCAAACCATGTCCGAGCCGTCCAACCGCGCCGCCCTGGCGTTTCGGGGCGCAGTCGAGGCGCAGCAGATTGACGGCGTGCTTGAGACTTCGGCCTCGCTGGCATCTGCATTTATAAGGTTTGATCCATTAAGCCTTTCGCATCATGACATCGAAGAGTTGCTGCGGGCTATGCTGGTCAGTCGCGATTGGTACGCTGCACCTTTGCCTGCGGGGCGACGATTCTGGAAAGTGCCGACGGTCTACGGTTCCGATCTTGCGCCACAGCTAGAAGACGCGGCATTGGCAGCAGGGTTGTCACCAGCGGACGCTATTGATCGTCTCAGCCAATCGCGTGTGCGGGTTTTAACCATCGGATTTGCGCCGGGCCAACCTTATCTCGGGCCACTCGGACCCGAATTCAACATTCCACGCCTGAAAGAGCTGACGCCGATGGTACCTGAAGGGGCGTTGGTTTTGGCAATTTCGCAATTTGTCCTGTTCTCGGGGCCAACCCCAACCGGATGGCGTCATGTTGGACAAACAGCGTTTCGTTGCTTTCGTCCGGACATGGAGCAAAGTTTTGCCCTCAACCCCGGTGATGAGATGCAGTTCAGCTCAGTCTCGCGCGAGGAGCTTGAGGATATCCGTACAACCTGCACTGATGGCTCTGGTGGTGCGAGTTGCGAGGAGATCATGACATGACGCTGATCGTCCATCGCATCGGCCCAGCTTGCACGGTTCAGGATCAAGGGCGCACCGGGTATCTGGATCAAGGCCTGTCGCGTTCGGGTGCCGCAGATATAGCGGCGCTTTATGAAGGGGCCGCGTTGCTTGGTAACACCCCAACGAGCGCCGCCCTCGAAATGGCGGGGATGGGTGGTGAGTTTGAGGCAACCGCACCAACCGCCATCGCGCTGACCGGCGCACCGATGCAGGCCAGTATCGATGGCAGCCCCGTCTTGTGGAATGCCTCGCATCAGATGGAGGCTGGGCAGCGGCTGGTAGTCGGGTCGGTGCTGCAGGGCAGTTACGGGTATCTGAATCTGGGTGGCGGGATCGGGACCGACATGACTCTGGGCTCACGCGCGGCCCATCTGACCGCAAGGATCGGGCGCGCCGTTCAAGCGGGTGATCACCTGCCTTCGACGGAAACCGGCAAGACCGGCCTGAAGCTGCGTTCGGAGGATCGGTTTTCAGGTGGGACGTTGCGGGTTGTGGCCAGCTTTCAAACCGCACTGTTCGATGACGAGACGCTGGCACGGTTTACGCAAACGACATTCCGCCGCGGTGCCCGAGCCAACCGGATGGGCATGCAGCTGGATAGCGACGGTAACGGCTTCGCGGCAAAGGGTCAGTTGAACATACTGTCCGAAGTCATAACTCCCGGCGATATACAGATGACCGGCACCGGTGCGCCCTTCATCCTACTGCCCGAGTGCCAGACCACCGGAGGTTACCCGCGCATCGCAACCGTTCTGCCCTGTGATCTGCCCCGCGCTGCACAGACCCCGGCGGGAGGCGAGGTACGCTTCGAATTCGTAACACTGGAACAAGCCATCGCGCTGCAAGCCGCATATAAGGCCGACCTTGCCCGCCTGCCCGCCCGTGTAGAACCATTGGTCCGCGATCCGCATGACATCCCGGACCTCCTGTCCTACCAACTGATCAGCGGAATGATCTCTGCCACCGAATAAGGAGTTATTGCGATGCCGAGCGTCGATCTGAATGCCGATATGGGCGAAAGCTTTGGCCCGTGGAAGATGGGTGACGATGAAAGCCTTCTGAAGATCATCACATCAGCCAATATCGCCTGTGGCTTTCATGCGGGTGACCCGGATGTGATGGCCAAGACCATGGCTCTGGCAGCCCAGAACGGTGTGGGCATCGGTGCGCATCCCGGTTTTCCTGACCTGCAGGGATTCGGGCGTCGAAACATGAAAGTGCCCCATGACAGTTTGCGCAATCTGGTGCGTTATCAGCTTGGATCGGCAATCGGTATGGCCAAGGCGTTGGGCACCGAAGTACGGCATCTGAAATTGCACGGGGCGCTGGCCAACATGTGTTCGGTCGATATCGATATGGCACGGGCCTGTTATCAGGGTGCATTGGACGTGGACCCGGACATCATCATCATGGTGCTGGCGGTCACCAAACAAGAAGAAGCGGTGCGCGAGCTGGGCTGCAAATGGGTGGGCGAGATTTTTGCCGACCGTGCCTATAACGACGATGGCACTTTGGTGGATCGGTCACTGCCGGGAGCCGTGATACACGACCCTGCACTGGCCGGACCACGTATTCTGGAAATGGTGAAGGAAGGTGCCATCATCACCGAATCCGGCAAACGCCTTGAGACCTCAATCGATACGATCTGCCTGCATGGTGATGGCCCGACAGCAGTTCAGATCGCGCACTCGGTGCGCGAGAACCTGATCGCGGGCGGAGTCGAGGTCACAAAATTCATCCGTTAGTTACAACAACGTAACTTTGGCACCCCATCTCCAAACTGTTGCCCATGCAGGCCTTAGCGCCTAGCATGCATGGCAAGTGCATGATCTGACTACCACAAATCCAAGCAACGCGCCGCAAGGAGGTTAGCCTATGTCTTTTGATCTGATGTCCTACCAGCCAAGGGGCGACAAGAAGAACTCGGACTTCTTCACCGAATATCTTCCCAGGATTTACGAGCGCCGCATCAGCTCGGGCATTGCGGATCAGGTCGGTGCGATGCGGGCCATTGTCATTCAGGTCGAGACAGATGCGCTGTTTGACACGCTGGTCGAGCTTTATGTGATGACCCCCTATCGCCACACCGCCAGCTATTTGGGACAGACACACAAGTTCTCGGTGATGCATTCGCATGCCGATTATCCGGCGCTGATCCTGATGGCTCCGCTCAGCCCGGCATTCGAGGATTTCATCCCGCGTATCAATCGTATGTACCCGCTGGCGCGCGGTAAGCCGCAGACGCGATATGTAGGTGAGATTTACGGTGCCACTGACCTGAAGGCGCTGACTGGATCGCTGGAGGATCAGAATATTCGGTTCGAATATTCTGGGGACACCGAAAATCCGTTCTACACGCTGGAAGGATACCGCTTTACGACGCCATCGGATTTCACGTGCAATCGCGTCGGCTATTCCACGCTGGATTTCAACGACACAGACAGTTTGGGGTTAGGCGACCGTGTTTTGCTGAGCGATGTGGAACAAGCCAAGCTGGATCAGGCCGCTGCGTTTGGGACGGATAGCAAAATCGCACCCCTGATGCTGGGGATCGATCATCTGGCGACACGCATTCTGGCCGGGGAACGTGAGGACGCGATCCTCGAATTTCTGACCATGGTGCCTTATTACTTCTGGGGGGCGTACAACATCTTCGACATGAACTCGTCGACCAATGTGAATCGCAATGCCAATGTGGATGACGACAAGAAATCCCCTGCCAAGGTCTTTACTGCAAACAACACGCCCTCATTCGTGAACTCTTTCGAGCAATTGCCGATGCCAACCGAGGATTTCGTGCGTAATTTCGGACGACGCTTGCACCACATGGCGGTTGAAATTCAGGACGGCGACCATGGCGCGGGTGAGAAAAATGTCGATTTCGTGGTCAACACTCTTAAAGACAAGGGCGTTCCGTTCCTGGCCCATGTGGTCGGGGAATGCAAAGATGATCCGAACCTGAAACAGATCTTCTCAAAGCACTCGAAACACACGCTGCTGATCACCGAATACATCGAACGCTGCCATCACTACGACGGCTTCTTCACCAAGGATAACGTTGCAGCCTTAACTGCGGCGGCCGGGCAAGATGAACAGTATAAGCACGGCCACGTCTTCGATTGATTTGCCATAAAAAATGGGCTGCGAGATCATCGCAGCCCAGGCCCATCCAGGAGAGAATGCCGGGTCTTATGACGGCCCGATCATGAAACACGTGACATTGCGCGCCTGTAACCGACGGCAGGCCAGATCAGCCTGTTCGCGGGTCATGCCCTGAAATGTCGCGTCAAACCCACGCGAGCTTTGGTTCACCTTGCGCAAAGTGCCTTCCAAAGTGGTCATTTCCGACAGCGCAGTTTTCAACAGAACCTTCTCGGCCTCATACCGTGTGGTGTAGCGGCCAACATTGACGCCCCAAAGGTGACCGCCGGATGTGGACAAGCGGGTCACAACTTCGGGTTCAGGCTCGGGCTGTTTGGCCGGTTCGACCGAGGCCAGCACCACGTTTTCGGAAGGCTTGGCGCCATCCGACGGTGCTATGTCTGCTGCTGCAATCGCAGCAGCGATACCGTCCTGAATCCGGGTGTTGTCTTTTTCAGCCGTTGCGGCGACCGACCCCGCGACCTGAACCGTTTCGCTCGCCACTGGGCGCAACACCGGGCGCAGGCTCTTTTTCGGCGGGCCCACTTGGGCGACCACTTGTGCGCTACCCAGACCTGCATTCCCTGCATAGGCCGGGCGGGCGGGCTTACGGATTGGCGCACGCGAGGGGGCACGGCGGAAACCCATATCCAAAAGCTCGGCCACCCGGGCGTTGCGCGATGCACCTGATTTGCCACCGAAGACGGTCGCGATAATACGTTCATCCTTGCGCTTGGCCGAAGCAACCAGATTAAACCCTGCAGCGCGGGTATAGCCGGTCTTGATCCCATCGGCGCCTCGATAGGCTGCCAAAAGGCGGCGGTTGGTGTTCGGTACAGTCTTGATCCCGGCATTCGTCGATTGGCGCGAGAACAGGTTGTAGTACTGCGGATAGTCATACAGCAGGTGACGGCCCAGCGTGGTCATATCCCGCGCGGTCGACAAATGCCCCGACTCGGTCAGACCATGGGCATTCTTGAAGGTGGTCCGGCTCATCCCCATCGCCTTGGCGGTGCGGGTCATGCGACGAGCAAACGCCGCCTCGGACCCGCTGAGGGCGATGCCGATCGCGGTTGCCGCGTCATTGGCGGATTTCACCGCCGCCGCCCGGATCAGATAGCGAAACGCGATTCGCTGCCCAGTGCGCAAACCCAGCTTCGAGGGCGGCTCAGCCGCTGCAGCCTTGGTGATGCGCACCTGAGTGTCCAACGTGATCTCACCATTCCGCACGGCCTCAAACGCAATATACAGCGTCATCATCTTGGTCAGAGATGCCGGATGCAACCGCGTGTCGGCATTGCGGGAATGCAGCACTTCTCCGGTGCGTGCGTCGATCACCATGGCCGCGTAAGGGGCCGCCATGCCCTGAAGTGGTGCAAATGAAAGCAGCCACAGAAATGCTATAAGTAATAAGCCCATTCGGGCCGGAACTGTCCGCCGAATCTGCACGATCTTTGCCTCTGTCTGCCTCGCGCCGCCGGGTTTTCCCGGTCAGCAATTTTTATTTTGATATTCTTCAGGCTAACACAGGGACGGGTTTAAAGAAACTGAAAGCTGCGTTTGAGTGGATCATATACACAATCAGATTCACGCTACATATAGTGCTTCATGCGCGCCCGAACACCATACCGGCGATTGTGCCGAATTTCAGGCAAGCCGTGTCATCGAATTTTTTGTGACTGATGTCAAACGGCAACAGGTCAGGAAATCTGATCAATCAAAGCTGAAAGATCACCCAAATCCTTCAACTCGCGGAACCGTGGGTTGGAAGTTGGGACCTCGGCCTGCTCGACCTCCCATACCAACCCGTGCGGGACATGCACGCCCCAGCACCCGGCTTCGATTGGGGCCACCACGTCAGAACGCATCGAGTTTCCGATCATCATCGAGGCGTCGGGTCCATCACCGTACTGGTCAAAAATCTCCGCATAGGTCGCCGCCGTTTTTTCGCTCACGATCTCGACGCCATCGAACAGCTCACCCAATCCGGATTGCGCCAGCTTACGCTCCTGATCGATCAGGTCGCCCTTGGTGATCAGCAGAACCTTATGCGTCTCGGCCACCGCCTCGATGGCCTCGCGCGCATGGGGGAGCAGTTCGATGGGATGTGCCAGCATCTCCTGCCCCGCTTCAACAAGTTGGCGGATGACGCGCGCCGGTACGCGATCTTCCGTCACCTCAATCGCTGTCTCGATCATCGACAGGGTAAAGCCCTTGATGCCATACCCATAGCGCTGGATGTTGCGCTTTTCGGCGGCAAGTAGACGTTCCATCAGGTGATCGTGATCGGCGTGATCGGCCAGCAATTCGGCAAAATATGCCTGAGTCAGCTGGAAGAAACGCTCGTTATGCCAAAGGGTATCGTCTGCATCGAACCCGATTGTTGTCAGCTTGTCCCGCATCGCATTTCCGTCCGGTTGCTCTTTTCTCTGGCCACCGTGACGTTATATAAGCCGGGAAACAATTCGTAGTGTTAATCGAGATTCTCTTACAGCAATGCGCAAATACCAGTGGATCATGTCTGAAAAGGACGACGAAGACGACGACACGTCGGTCCTGGTGCAAACGCGCCCCAAGACCAAGCGGCCGCCGCTGTATAAGGTGTTGTTGCTGAATGACGATTACACGCCGATGGAGTTCGTGGTGCATGTGCTGGAACGGTTCTTCGGCATGACCCATGCGCAAGCGTTTGAAATCATGCTGACCGTCCACAAGAAAGGTGTCGCCGTGGTTGGCGTGTTCAGTCATGAGATTGCCGAGACCAAGGTCGGGCAAGTCATGGATTTCGCGCGCAGGCATCAGCACCCGCTGCAATGCACCATGGAACGCGAAGAATAACGCGCGGCCATGTCCTCTCGCCTTGATCTAGCCTTGAACAGCGGGCTCAGCCTGTCGCAACCGCTGACTGTTTTGGCGCCTACCCCGGACCACGATTTGTCGGACCTTCCGCGCAAGGCGCAGATGGTGCAGCCGTTCAAACCGTTCCACGATCACTTTGCCACGCAGGGCTTTGTCGCTACGCCCAATAGTGACGCGCCTTGCCAGGATGCGGTCGTGTTTCTACCGCGCGCCAAGGCGCTGGCCCGGGCGCTGATCCATCAGGCCTGCAGCCGCGCCAGCGGGGTCATCGTGGTGGACGGGGCCAAAACCGATGGCGTCGACAGTTTGCTGAAAGATATCCGCAAGCGGGTTGCGATCGAGGGTCCAATCTCGAAGGCACATGGCAAGATTTTCTGGTTTCAGTCTGATGCGGACGCCTTTGCCGACTGGGCTGCGCCTGAAAACCAAATGGTTGACGGCTTCCATACCGCGCCCGGTGTGTTTTCCGCCGATGGTATCGATCCTGCCTCGGCCCTGCTGCTGAAGTCTCTGCCAACCAAGCGCGGCACGCGCATCGCTGATCTGGGTGCAGGTTGGGGCTTTCTGTCCGCCATGCTGATCGACGACACCTTGCGCAGCCTGCATCTGGTGGAGGCCGACCACACCGCCCTTACTTGTGCCCGCGCCAATGTCACCGACACCCGTGCGCAGTTCCACTGGGCCGACGCCACCAAATGGAGCGCGCCCGAGCCGCTGGACATGGTGATCATGAATCCGCCCTTTCACACCTCGCGCAGCGCCGACCCGACATTGGGCCAGGGCTTTATCACCAGTGCTGCACGCAACCTCACCCGCAACGGTCAACTCTGGATGGTTGCAAATCGCCACCTGCCTTACGAGGCCACGCTGGCCGAGGCTTTCGACCGTGTTGATGAAGTGGCAGGAGACAACCGCTTCAAGGTTTTCCATGCCTCTCGCCCTCGGGGCTGAGGCCCGCTAACCTGCGCCAGAACTCAGGAGGATTCGCATGTCCTTTTCCATCGCGGGCAAGACCGCAATCGTCACCGGGGGTGCCAACGGCATCGGACTGGCCATCGGACGGCACTTTGCCGATGCAGGCGCCAATGTCATGTTCGCCGATATGGATGAAAAGCGCCTGTCCGATGAGCTGGGCGAACAGGCGGATGACAGCAACATCCGTTATTTCGCCGGTGACCTGCGTGAAAAGTTGACCATCGCCAATCTGCTTTCGGCCACGCTGGATGCGTTTGATCAGGTTGATATCCTGATCAATGGTGCGCGGCAGGTGATCCCGTCGGACCCGCTGGACACCGATGACGATTCCGTGCGCACATTGCTGAACCAGAACCTGATGCCCGCGCTGCGACTGAGCCAACTAGTGGCTAAGCGATTTATCAAACAGGCTGATGGAGACGATGAGAACCCTGCCGGGTCAATCATCAACCTGTCCTCGATTGCCGCACGCCGCACCCATCCCGATCTGATGGCATATTCCGTTTCGACCGCTGCGCTGGATCAGATGACCCGTTCGTTGGCGGTTGCACTTGCGCCCAGCCGTATTCGCGTAAACTCCATCGCGCTGGGATCGGTCATGAGCGCCTCATTGCAGTCAACGCTGAAAGAAAACCGAGATTTCCGGGACGACATCGAAAAACATACTCCGCTTTCCCGGATTGCCGCTCCGAACGAACTGGTCGAAACCGCGCAATTTCTCGCGTCGGACGCTGCGGGCTTCATGACAGGCCAAATTCTAACCATTGACGGAGGCCGCACCCTGCTGGACCCTGTCGCAGCCCCGGCCCACTGATCCCAATGTTCGATAAAGAAAAAGCCACCGCCTCTGCCTGGTTCCGCCAGTTGCGAGATGACATTGTAACCGCCTTCGAAGCGTTGGAAGACAGCCACACCTCAGGCCCCTTCTCGGATTCTCAGCCGGGAAGGTTCGAAGTCAAAGAAACTAAACGGCAGTCTGACGATGGCTCCGACGCGGGCGGCGGGCTGATGTCGGTGATGCGCGGGGGCCGCGTGTTCGAGAAGGTGGGCGTTAATGTCTCAACCGTCTTTGGTACGCTGGGTGAGCGCGCGCAAAACGCGATGGCCGCGCGCAAGGGTATTCCGGGGATGAAGGACGACCCCCGGTTCTGGGCTTCGGGCATCAGCCTTGTGGCCCATATGCAGAACCCGCATGTGCCTGCGGTCCATATGAACACCCGGATGTTCTGGACCCCACATGCCGGGTGGTTCGGCGGCGGCTCCGACCTGAATCCCTGCATCGAATATGACGACGACACCGCCCATTTCCACGCCACCCAAAAAGCGCATCTCGACCCGCACGGACCCGGCCACTACCCGCGCCTCAAAGATTGGGCTGACGAGTATTTTTATATCCCCCACCGAAAGCGCGCTCGGGGTGTCGGCGGGATCTTCATGGATGACTATTGCACCGGCGACTGGCAGGCGGATTTTGCGCTGACGCAGGACATCGGTCGCGCCTTCCTGCCCGCCTTTCTGCCTCTGGTCGAAAAACGCCGGGTGCAAAGCTTTGACGACGCGGACAAAAACACCCAGCTGGTGCATCGTGGGCTCTATGCCGAATACAATCTGGTTTATGACCGGGGCACCAAGTTTGGTCTGGAAACAGGGCACGACCCCGATGCTGTTCTGATGAGTCTGCCGCCCTTGGCCAAATGGGCCTGACCGCTAAAACCCCATATCGATGGAATTATCAAAGCAGTAGTTTTGCGCCGAAGCGGCGGACAGGTTCTCACCCACCCTGTTGACGGTCAAAGAATATCCCGGATTGGTATCCGCGCCGGGCGGTGGAGTTAGCGAAAACTGCACTGTGCGAACACCTTTCTCGTAAGCTTTGGAAACATAAATCCGCTGCGAGTTTGAAACTCCCAATGTGCGAACTGCATAATCCCCAATTCCACACCAATAGGTGACCGCGGCCGAGGACCCGCCGACGGGCTTCACTTCGTAGGTTCCATCCTTTAGCGGCGTGATCTGGGTTCTGAACTGCGGTCTTAGTTTATAGCCAAAACCAACGCCCTGAGACTGCGCAATGGTGGGGGCCAGTATGATGGCTGTCAAAGAGAGGCATGTAAGAAAACGCATATAAAACACCCTATAAAAAACGCGATCACGGCTGAGACGACGTGGGACCAACCAGCCTATACGAATCAATATAGTCAAACCGGGCCTCAGGTCTAACTCAACCCGTAACACATCAGCTTGAGTGAAAATTCTTTCTTTGAATATGTGGTGCGCTATGATCTCTGCAGCAGCAGTTTCCAGAGTGGCCCGTGGAAAAGTCATTTCCCAAAGACTGGTTCGATCTTTCCGGTGAAAAATACGCCGACTTCGGTGCGTTATTTTATCTGGCTGCCCTGACCAAAACGCATCGTAACCGCAGTTTGGCACAGGTTCTCTATGCGTTCGAAACGCCGCTGAGATTGGGCCAGTATCACATCTTCCGCCAAAACGGCTTTCCGCGCGGATTCGTGACATTTGCCGGTCTCGGCCCGGAAGCCGAATATCGCTATGCGGTGAAGGAAGAGCCGCTGAGAGATGTCGATTTCGCCAGTGGCTCATCCTTCTGGATCATCGATATGGTGGCACCCTTCGGCCAAACTCGTCAGATCGTCGACATGCTGAAACGGGACATCCCGCACCCACGCGTGCGCACCAATCGCCTCAGCAGCGACCTATCCACAAAACGTATCGTCGAATGGACACGCGATGACCAGCAACAGGTGCATATGCGCCTTTACCGGGATGCCGAATTTGCCAGAACGCTCGAGCAGGAAAACGGATGACTTCGGTTGTAACCATATCGGGCGATATCACGGGCGACGTGACCGGCTTTCCTCCGAATGTCGCTTCGGGTGACCTCGATGTCACCGCAACATCGGATTTCGGAACCTTCACCGGGGCCACCTGGGCAATCTCCGATCAACCGGATTTCGGCACCGCCTCAATAGATGCGAACGGTACGTGGACCTATACCGTCGACCCGGCCTTCTTCGATAGCCTCGATGACGGAGAAATCCAATTGGACTCGTTCGAGGTGACGGTCACCGCTAACTTCGCCAATGGTTTCTTCACCTTCAGTGGAACCCAGACCCAGATCATTGATATCACGATCGAAGGCGTATGCTTTACCGCAGGTACTCTGATTGAAACGGCGGAAGGCCAGCGCGCCATTGAGACCCTGCGCGTGGATGACGACGTGTTGACTGCCGATCACGGAATACAGCCGATCCGCTGGATCGAAAGCAGCACCATGTCGCCCGAGCGGTTGCGCGCAAATCCTGCGATGCGCCCGGTGCGTGTGACCGCAGGCAGTCTGGGACCCGGTGTTCCATCCCGCGATTTGCTGGTGTCTCAACAGCATCGCCTCCTGATCCGTGGCCCCAAGGTCGAGATGCTGTTCGGCGCGCCCGAAGTGTTGGTCGCCGCCAAACATCTGTGCTCGTGGCCGGGAATAGATATTGATACCGGTGATGAGCCGGTCGAATACCTGCATATCCTGCTTGACAGGCACGAGATTTTGTTTGCCGAAGGAGCTCAGGCCGAAAGCCTGTTTCTGGGTGAAGAAACCCTCCACACGCTGTCTTCTGACGCGCTCCAGGAACTCGCCGAGATATTCCCCGAGCGCGCCTCGGACGAACATATCGGCTTCGGCCTTGCTGCGCGGCTGATCCTGCGCGAACATGAAGCGCGTGCGCTTGCCTAGGTCCTAGACAACCCGCCCCCCGACATCCTGTGGAGCCAGCGCGACGGTCTTGATCACCGCATAGCATGTACTGCCCTGCTGCAAACCCAGCGCCGCGACCGAGCGTCGGGTCACGCGCGCCAGCACAACACCCGCAGTTGTTTTGACCGACACGATTGCACCGGGCCCCTCACCTGCCCGGATCGCCTCGACCTGCCCCGACAACACATTCAAGGCTGAAAGACCCTCGGGTGGTCTATTGGACAGGATCACCTCTTGCGCCGGAATACGAATACGCAGCTCTTCGCCGATTTGATGGGCAATCCGAGGCAGGTAAAGACGAGCGCCACCGGCATCAAGTTCGGACAGGCCATCGTCGTGATGCGCCGTAACACGGACCCGCAGAACGGCCCCCACCGCGCGCACGCCTGCAGGGGCCACGGATGGGTCCGACAGAACATCGGACGCGGGACCATGCCGCACGACACGCCCGTCCTGCAGCGCGACCACGGACGTTGCAAGCCGGGCAACCTCGGCCGCCGAATGGGTCACATAGAGTATCGGCACTGATACCTCGTCCCGCAACCGTTCGAAATAGGGCAGGATTTCGGCCTTGCGCGCGTCGTCGAGCGCGGCCAGAGGCTCATCCGCAAGGATCAGGCGCGGGCTGGCCAGCAGGGCGCGGCCAATGGCGACGCGCTGTTTCTCACCCCCCGACAGCATCGCGGGGCGACGGTCCAGCAGATGGCCGACACCCAACATCTCGATCACTCGATCCCGGCTCTCACGACGCGCCCCACGCGGGGCGAACCAGCGGCCATAATTCAGGTTCTGACGCACGGTCAGATGCGGAAACAGGCGACCTTCCTGAAAGATATACCCCAGACGCCGCCGATGCGGCGGCAGCCATACCCCACGATCCGTGTCGAACAACACCCAATCGCCGACCGCGACTCGCCCGGCCTCGGGCCTCAATAGCCCAGCGACTGCATTCACTACCGTCGTCTTTCCCGAACCAGAACGCCCAAACAGAACCGTTACACCGGAAGGTGCGTCGAAATCGAGGTCCAGCTTCATCCCGGGCAGCTGGTGTTGCAGGCGAACGGACAGGCTCATGATCCGGCCACGCGTTTGGCCACACGACGGCCGACATATTCCGACAGCAAAAGCGCGCCCATGGCGACGATGATCGAGATGATCACCAACCGAGTCGCCGCCGCCTCACCCCCTGGAACCTGCAAAAACGCATAGACTGCCGAGGGCAACGTCTGCGTCTGACCGGGTATGTTCGAAACAAAGGTGATCGTGGCCCCGAACTCTCCCATCGCCTTGGCAAACGCCAGGATCGCGCCCGCAATGACCCCAGGCAGGATCATTGGCAGCGTCACCGTTCCAAAGACCAGCAAACGCGACGCCCCCAAAGTGGCGCCTGCCTGTTCCAGTTTTGGGTCTACTGCCTCGATCGACAGCCGGATCGCGCGCACCATCAGCGGAAAAGCCATGATCCCGGCAGCCAGCGCAGCGCCAGTCCATCGGAAAGCAAAAACGATCCCAAGCTCGGCCAAAGGCGCGCCCAACGGCCCCTGAATCCCAAAGGTCAGCAGCAGCAGATAGCCGGTCACCACCGGCGGCAGGATCAGAGGCAGATGAACCAGACCATTCAGCAACTGGCGCCCCGGAAACCGCCAGCGCGCAAGCGCATAGGCAATGAAAATCCCAAAGGGCAACGTGATCAGCGTTGCCCAGAACGATACGCGCAACGACAGGCGCAATGCCTCCATCTCTGCCGGGCCCAACCATCCCATCGTACTACCCTTCGGGCAGGGAGAACCCCTGCCTCACAAATTCGGCCCGTGCGGAATTGCCTTGCAAATAGGTCAAAAGCGCGTGCGCCGTAGGTCCTGCAGTAGAAGTCAGGGCTGCTGGATACACAATTTTCGGGTGGATATCTGCCGGGATGACACCGATGACCCCGACCCGCTCATCAGCCACAGCGTCCGAGCGATAGACGATCCCCAAAGGTGCCGCCCCCGTCGCAACCAGCGCCAGCGCGGCGCGTACATTATCCGTCTGGGCGATCTGGTCCTGAACATCGCCCCAAAGTCCCAGACCCTGTAACGCGGCCTTGCCATAGATGCCCGCAGGCACCGCATCGACCAAAGCCATGGCCAGATACCCACTGCCTAGACGGGTGCTCAGGTCAAACCCCGCCTCAATCTCGGCCGTGTCAGCCCCCGGCGCACCAACCAAAACCAGCCCGTTACCCAGCAACTCAATACGTGAAGCGGTATCGATCAGGCCCTGATCCTGCAGCACGTCCATCCAATCCTCGTTGGCGGAAATGAACAGATCGGCGGGCGCCCCCGCTTGTATCTGCCGTGCCAGCACCGAGGAGGCCGCGTAAGACACCGTCACCTCTTGCCCGGTCTCAGCCTCATAACTTCTGGCAATCACGTCCAGTGCGGTCTTGAGGCTGGCGGCGGCAAAAACCAGCACGCCCTCGGCCCGAACCGGGGCAGCGAGTATCGCGCAGAAGGCCAAAGCTGCGATCAGACTGCGACAGGCGCCCGTCATTCTTTGCCTCCGGATCAGAGGGTTGCAATCCCTCTGGGCATATCGGAGGCAACACGTGGCAGGCAAGGCCCTTTGGCCTTACAACCAAAGCTACGGCCCATATTGAACTCAGAATTCGGTGGAAAACGAGAATCGCCCAACCCAAGATCAATATGCTGTCGCGCTTCTCTAAAACCGGAAACTCCCGAGGTAGAGCGCTCAATCGCTAAACAACGTGTCTGATCCGCCTCGCCTGAACAGCGATATCCGCATTTCGCTATTCAACCACGATATGACACATGAGTTTGCTCGATTGGTAACCGCGCCCAGTTGCCTAAACGCTGATCTGAAACCTTGCGCAATTTTGCAAAAGAAATTGTGCCATACCCTCTTGCACCCACGCACGGGCTTAGCTACATGAGCCCTCACGGGTGATTAGCTCAGTTGGTAGAGCGCTTCGTTTACACCGAAGATGTCGGGAGTTCGAGTCTCTCATCACCCACCATTCCCTTCATTTTCAATGGTTTACTCAGGGTCTTGTAACGAGAACTTGGAGGCTATTTGAGGATGAATGTAAGGGAATCGAAACCTCAAAACCGTGTTGGACTACCCAGAGGATTGTTCCTTAGAGGTAAAGGGTACGCTCTTAGGGTAGCTGTACCGACTGAGTACCAAGACATTGTTGGCAAACGAGAGATCGTCCGAGGGTTAGGAACTCAGGACCTAGCCGAAGCATTGAAGCGCCGTCCAAAAGTCCTTGAGGAAATCCTTGAAGCGATCACCGAGGGACAAACACCATCACAGGTCTTTCGCCCGAGTATTCCAAAACAGGAGAATACTGTAAGAGCTACTGCCGATAGGTGGTTAGCTGAATCGGACGGAATAAGTAACAGCACAAAGGTTAGATACCGCCAGCACCTTAGGACATTTGAGGCGTACTCTGGAAACATACAGGTCACGGACATTAACCGCTCTCTGGCACTGGGCTTCATTGAGAACCTTAAGACCACTCCCTCAGAACGAACTGGGCAACCACTCTCGGGCCGATCTCTTCAATCATGCCAATCTTGCTTGGCTTCCTATTGGCGTGTGCTGGATCACTGGGGTTTGGTTGATCCCGATATGCGGAACCCCTTTGGCTCTCTCCTGAGGCGTGTGGCAGGTCAAAGAAAGAAGAAGGACCCACGTGTTAAGAAGCTGAGACCTGTCACAAGAGATGAAGCTCAAAAGCTGCTGCAGTACATCGCTGGCAACAATGGCCTCAAATATCAGTTCGAGATGTATGTCACAGTAAGACTGCTTTGGGTCACTGGATGCAGACTCAACGAAATCTGTTCAAGGTACTTAAGGGACATTGAAGACAGAGGGGATCACCTCAAAATCAGCATCCCTCAGAGTAAGACAGAAGCCGGAATAAGGGACGTAATGATCGTTGGAGCTGAAGATTATCAGCTACTGAGGAAGGCTACAAAGAGGGCAACGATAGTAGAGCCAAGTTGTCCAGAGAATATCGGCAGATTGTTCCCTCGGATTGCTTTGGGTGGCTACGACAGGCATCCCAGCCATTACCTCGGGAAGGCGCTTGAGAAAGCCCGGAAGAACCTTGATGGCGATAATTCCAATTGGGATATGCATTCGTTCAGGAGAACGGCTGTGTCCGCCCTAGTTAATGCTGGGGTTTCCCGAGAAGCCAGAAATCTAATCGTGGGTCACTCCAACAAAGACGACATCGGCATAAGCGTTTATGCGAAGAGAGCAGAGCTAAACGGGATCATCAAGAGTACATTCGAGGTCTTACACAATGAGCTTGGAGGGAGTCTCGTGGGAGTAGCTCCTTTGGATTAATCCAAGGCAAGGCGCCGTCAACTTTTCCACCAAGAGATAGAAACTCTGAGGCGCGTACATTGACAGCCCCTGTCGGACTTAGGGTCATGACCTTTAATGAAGAGAAGCGGTCATTCCCAGTGCTAAATATGAATGCCCCCTCTGCGGACAATCGGACTTGCGCAGTTGCGGCTATTGCTGATGCAGCATTTGTCCGCAAACGCAGCACTTCTTTTGCTGTCATGCGGCGTAGGTCTGTACCCCATGACATTGCAAGCCTGCGAAACGGACCCCAACTGCGAGGCAAGTTCCAGCAACCCGAGCTTCGTTTCGATAATCTTTTCTTGAATGCTTGTCCGTGCTCGACGCTTCTTGTTGCGCGCAACAGTGCAGTCGTCTCATAGTAGTCTCACTCGTCGATCGCCGCTCTGCCCTAACAATCCGATATCACCATTTCAAGGTATTTGACGCCTAGAACGCCACCACTCAATCAGCTGGAAGTCCATGCATCAGCATTCCTCGACCACCCGTAAGTTAACGTAAAAACACCAAGAAACTTGCTATTCAGATGCAGATGGACGTTGGTATCCTCGTTTTAGGTTTTGAGATAGCTGGTATACTGTCCGAATTCTTGGAACCAGATCGGCGACATCTTCTGACACCAACGCCTCTTCAAGTGCTTGACCAAACTGGTAGCTGGCGACTTCTGTTCGAAGGTGATCATGGACTAATTGGGTAGTTTGAGCTGAGTCAGAACGAAGATAGTGCCTGCTTTCAAGTACAAGAAAACCTGGCAGGCTGGCCATTAAAAGCGGTTTTGCGTTTGGATCAGCGTCCGGCCACTGCAGTTTCAGGCGAAACTTAGTAGCATACCTGTTTCCCATTGTGCTTTCGCAAAATGTAGCGAGCTTTTCCTCTTCGGTCTCTACCCCGCCGCACTCAAGCGTTACATTGATTGCATCACCCATTGCATTATCTAGAAAGCTCTCAAGCTGTTTCCGATTGCCGCTAGCGACTATCGCGCGGTAGATGAAAGGGCTATTACTTTCGTTATTTGTCACAGCACGGTAAAGCGCATACCTTGTGAAATTATTCCTTATAAGGGCACTAGCATCAATGACCTTTCCAGCTTGATCCCACTTCTCTGTTTCTCTGCTGTGAAGATCGTTCCAAAGCAACTCCACGAGCGAAGTTCCATCGATGATCGCTTGCTGAGCACGAAGTATCTCAACGATTTGTAGGGCCTGCATCAATAGACGCAGAGCATCTTCTTCGTTCTGTGCAGGATGCTGTTTGTCCGGATTAAGAGTTTCTACAGAGAAGCGCGAAGGATCCCTGCCCATCAAACCAAAAACACTGTGGAGGTCCCCCACAGCCTTGGCCGCGTATAGAACACTGGGCGCTGACAAGGGACGAGAAAGCTCCTCATAAATGGCTTCTGTAAAGTATTTTTCGAAAGTGACCCGATTTTGTTCATGATCGACCGCCAGTCGGGAACGTGCTGTGCTGGGAAAAGAAATATCAAAGTTACCTTCAACAGAAGCTGTTTCAGTGAATCGAGGAGGCGAAAAGGCCAACGCAACCGCAGCCTTCTGAGCGTTCTCGATTGTAAGCCCCTGTTTAGTTACAAGCAAATCAGCCATGCGAGGCAAATAGTAATTGATGACGATTGGGTGAAAAAGCTCGTCTCGGTATGACTTAGCAAAACTTCGAATGCTCTCAGTGTCCGGTGCTTCACCTGAAAAAATCCGATTCAGAGAGAAGTACTCGTCAATCTTACGACCGCCTTGCAGTGCGTTAAACAAATCTGAAAGCGCGATGTTGCACCTGCTCAGATCTAAGCCATACCTTTCGGAGATATACTCCAACTTAACCGAGATGTCTGGAGGGTTTTCCAACCAACTCAAACGTAGGCGATCCGCAAGTCCACTTCCATTCGGCTGCCTAATCAAGTCAATGCTCTCAGCACTTTCGGGATATAATATCGGGTCGATGGAGTTTGCAACGGCGCTACAAACCGCCAAAGCTCGATCGTCAGCGGCAAATACAGCACGCAGTATTATCTCCGTGCTTTCTTGCAGGGACACTTCGATGTTTTGAAAGCCCGCCTGCATAGTCCACTCCATGCGATCCAGTTGCTGCATGATCTTAGCTTGGCCCTCCAGCAACAAAGCTTGATTGTCCAGCACTCGGTCAAGCTTTCGGTCAATCCGGTTCAACGCGTCCATTATGGCTTTGTGCCGGAGTTGTTCTCCACTCATGGTTTTTGGGCCGAAAAACTTCAGCGCACCTGTCGCTGCCCCAATGTAGTTACCACTTATCAGTTGTGACGACGTACTATTGAAAGCGTTCGCAAACCCAAGTGCCTTTGAAGCTGGCTCGGGCAGATCTATGTTTGCTGCGTCCAGCAGTTCCGCAACTTCATTGGCTTTTTTCGTCACCTCCGATGAGCTGGCAACAAACTCCGTCGCGGACTCTACGAGGCTCTTATAGTCGTCTTGTTCCTCGACTGAACCGGGGTATTCGCCCGCCTCTAGCTTCTGTGCAATTTTCTGTAGATCACTCGGACCGTTCGCGGCACTGATATCTGCCACCAAAGACAGAGCAGACTGATTTTCTTTATTGGCTTCGGCAGCAGCTGACTGTGCAGCTAATCCCTCCACTTGGAACAGACTTTGCAGAAACCTAGAGCCTTTTTCCAGCTGGATCTTCTGCGCCTCTTCAAGCGCTTCAACAGACGAATTGTCCAACTCTGCCGAATACCGTCTTAGTGTCTCCGGTGCTAAAACATTGTCACGAATTGCACCAGAAGCCCAGATCTTGCCTGCAGTTTCAACTCTACTTATGAATTCATCAACTACGTAGTGTGGGCCCCTATATGCAGCACCAATCACTCGTATATTCGCAGCAGTTATTTCAGTTGCGATCGTCGCCCTGTCACTATCGCGTGATCCTGATGCATAACCGCGAGCGTGGCTGCCAATCAAAGCATCTTTGAACACGCCGAGATCTTGGGCAGTCCGTGCTTCGATATAGTCCATAAGCCCAGCGGTTTCTGACAATGCTTCAATTGTCTCTTCTGGGGTTTCCCAAGGGGCCAGGTTTTGGTCTTCAAAGTCATCCCACGGCATACGCATCAAGTTGCGTTCAAATTCCTGGAAGTCTTTGTAATCTTTGTAAAGCTGCTCTCCGGAAGGTGTCGTAATTGCAGCTGTTGCAAGAGACCAAAACCTGTCCGAGTTTTGTTGCGCTGCCAGTGGTAAAGCCACGAGGTCAAGGACTAGAGCGGAGATGAATATCCTAACTGATGGTCGCATCGCATTACTGTGCCTCGCCTGAAAGTGCGTCAAGGCGTTGTTGCAGCAGGTCCAACCTGGCAGCTATTTGTTCAACGTCCTCGCCATTCAAGGCCGGTACAAGAGACCGAATTTCCTCAAGCTCGGCGGCGAGTACGTCGATTTGCACCGCAAACATTCGTGCTGCACTTTGTTGGACCTCATTTGTGCTAGTTTCTACCTTCGCTGCCATTGAGTCCAAGCTTTGCTTTAGTGCGTCAGCGATCTGGGCATTTGTTGCGGGAATCGTGTTTCGAACCAGACAGGAAAACTGGGGTCCTCGGATCGTGAGGTTTGTAGAGGTAGACATACTAATAAAGCTCGATCCGCTGATAGTGCCCACTCCAACTACAACAACCGCACTAGTCGCCCCCCCACCGGGTGCTTCTCCTGAAACTCTAACAACAGCGCAATTGCTGAGATCAGAATAGTCTTGAGCATTAGCCATCGCTGGGAAAAAACAAGCGCCAGCCATCAAAGCTATCTTCAGTTTTTGCATGAGGAAATCTCTCTTTTTTAGCATATCTCAAATGTCGGTCGGATTTCACTAGATCGTGAGAGAGTTTGATGTTGTTTTCAAGCCAAACCTCTGTTGGGCAAAAAAGCACAGCACTTTCGTAGTTGCCGCATGCTCTGCCCCAGTGGCGGTTATCACGGAAATTTAGAACAGAATTTAAGGCGGATCGCACGATGAAAGAGATGATCCAAAACGGCCATGCGAAAGAGCCATTCGTCTGAATTCAAAGCGAAAGTCGCACTGAAGACGATCCGCGAAGAGATGACGTTGGTAGAGCTTTACAAGAAGTAAGGCGTTCATCCGCACACGATGAGCACGTGGAAGCGGGCCATGCTTTCGAATATGGCCTGTGCCTTTGAACGGGGCAAAAGGGCAAGAATGTCCCGCGTCTATCTCAACATGACAAAATCCAGCTGCGCTCGGCGCGATTGACCGCTGTTCTCGCTGAGTTGCTGCGACGGAAAATGCCGCGAGCGCGAGAAATCGGTGCCGCGAGCGCATGCAGCATGAAATAGATTTGACCGCTATGGGCTCGTTGCAGTCATTCGCTACACTGTGAACCAAGGTCCGTTATTTCCAGAAAATGAAGCGCTTTTTTTTGGCACTGACCCTAGAGACAAATCATCTGTCGATGATACAGCGCTCGGACCATCCTTCAATATACTCGAAACTATGAGTCGCAATGGAAAACACTACCGGCTCCATTTCACATCCTTGTGGATACGGCTTTACCTGCCTCTGCCGAAACTGCTTCTTTGGATCCATCCAATGGAAAACCAATGTGATTTCCTCGGGAGAGACTTTTGGGGACTGAGGTGAGGCCATCTCTCCGAGGAGTAGTTTGAAGCTCAGAGCGACTGCCTGTGTGGCTCTACAGCGACCCAAGTAGCAGCCCCAGATGATGAGGTTTTTCCTTCATCAGTGCTCACTAAACGAACTGCCACGGTCGATATGATGCCTGCCCACGCCACTGTCACGCCCAGCGCATAGGGGTCTCCAACTGTACCATTAAGGAGCCGAACCAGCTTCAACCGAATTGCGCCTACTCAGGCAGCACTTAACAACCCACACTAAATTAGCGAGACATTAAACCATGAGGCATGATCCTCTACCTTTTCACGTTTCTTCTTCCCCAGTCCGTCAAGTTGTAATTGTGGATCGACCCTGTGGGAGAGGGAAAACTACGGAGATGATTGAATCATTCGAAAATCACAAGCAGTATCTAGTCATTGTCCCTCTGCTCACTGAATGTGACCGCGTGATAGAGGCGACACAGAACCGAGGAATAACCTTTGAACAACCCGTAGCCGAAGCTGGCACTGTATTCGACGACAGTGGGCAAGAGATAGTCACTACTCGGAAAATCCATTCCCTAAGGCGTCTGCTGGCAGAAGGCCAAAACGTAGTCACAACTCATGCGATGTTTGATACGCTTGCAGATGTCGTCTCTGAGGGGTTATTGGACTCTTATGACATCCACATTGACGAAGTTCTCTCGGTCATAGATGCAAACTTCAATGTCAATTTAGAAGCATGGGATCGTATCTTCATAGAATCCGGTCTGTGTACGGTTGACCCTGAGACCTCTCAGGTCGTTCCTACGGATGCTTGGGACACCGAGTGCGCTGCTCTTGAGAGACACGTTCCAATGAAGTTCTACAAGGCCGCCAAGTCTGGACGCCTTTTCAATGTTCAAAATGGTTTCAACGTAGCGGTACTTCCGGAAAAGCTTCTCAAGGTGGGGAAGTCTCTGAGGATTTACACCTATAAAGCTGAGGGGTCTATCATTGCTGCTTACCTAAAACACTTAGGGTTAACAACGGTACACGATAAGTTGGATGGTACAGCCGAAAGCGTGTTCGTCCAAGAAGTCAGAGACCTTATTACCGTCAAAGGAATTAAGTCTCTTGATCCGCTTTCATTCAGTCACACCGACCAAACAAACAAAACCTCAGGATCACCCGAGGCCTACGATGATTTGGTCCCTAAAGCGCTGTATACGTTGGCACGAAATGCCCTTAAGGAAGTTCCTCTTGAAAATA
This sequence comes from Ruegeria sp. C6, assembly GCF_056537625.1. Lineage (NCBI taxonomy): Bacteria > Pseudomonadati > Pseudomonadota > Alphaproteobacteria > Rhodobacterales > Roseobacteraceae > Ruegeria > Ruegeria sp. C6. The sequence continues at coordinate 22,221 of NZ_JBQFRW010000005.1, forward strand.
TCTTACTAACATGCCCAAAGACAAAATGGTTCGCTGGAGGAAAAAGCCCGACTGTTGGTTCTGGTGGCGTAGAAAAGGGAAAGTACCGTCCTGGTCCATACGCCAAAGGCTCTCGGCTTCAGGGCAGAAGCGGGCGTGTTCATTGGCTCCCCAATACGACAAGAGGCACGAACGATTATAGGAACGCAACGCACCTGATCTATCTCTATAATCAGTTCTTGAACCCCAACATCCTACGATTTCTCGGCAAAGGATCAGTGAGTCAGGACGACTATGCCCTCACTGAATTAATCCAATGGGTTTGGCGATCTAAGATTAGAGACGGCAAGCCGATCACTGTTTATCTTCCCAGTCGAAGAATGCGTAACCTTTTTCTCAATTGGCTATGGGATGAAGACATTCCAACACATGTCCTACGAGAGGCAAACCGAGCGTCGTAGTCATTGAAACTGAGGGAACACGTAACCAGTGGAGAAGCGCTACTATACCGGAAGAAAAATTCTTGTAGGATAGTGAATATGAGGCTGCTAAAACGTGATTCCCTCAGCTCCCTATGGCCCTCAACCTTTGCCACTAAGAAGCGGCAAGACTCTCGACTTAACATATAATTATCAGATACTTAGCGAGCATTAGTTAATAAGCATCTCTATGTATCACTAAGGATGGCTGAGGAATTTCCACTGTAGAAGCCGAATTCAATTTCATCCTCGGACACGTTAACCCTATGACATTGAATTACGCCCAGCGCTGGACACAGTGTTAGTTGAGAGTACTCGATAGAAGCTGATCCTCTACCATCCCCTAAAACGCTTGCAACTTGATAATTGAGTACACTCTAAGTCAGTTGAAAGCACTCTAGGCGTGGGTAGGACTCCTCTTTAGTAAAGGTTTTCTCTTGCGTGCCGAGGGACCAATTTTCAGAGATAATAATAAGAACAACAATCCCCCTCTTTTTTGAAGTCGGTTCCCCAAACCCCCCACCCCTTAGTTTCCAGCTAAAAATTCTGCCAATAGGTCAAGGTTCTATGTCCATCTGCTGAGGGTGGCGGAAATGGTGGCAATGAAGTCGATCTCGGCTTTTGGCAAGCAATTGCCTCAACGTCTAGGAACCTAAAGGAGATCACCACCATGATCATCGGATACGCAAGAACATCTACACTGGAACAACAAGCAGGACTGGAAGCCCAACAGAAGACACTCTCGGAAGCTGGATGCGAGAAAGTCTACTCCGAACAAGTCTCCTCTGTTGCCCGTAGAGAGGCGCTCAGTGAAGCACTCAGCTACTGCAGAGAAGGAGATGTCCTCATTGTCACCAAACTTGACCGCCTTGCTCGCTCAGTCAGGCATTTAGGCGAGATCGTGGATGACTTAACTCAAAGAGGCGTCGATCTAAGAGTTCTCGACATGTCCCTTGATACCTCCACAGCCACAGGGAAGCTTATGCTGAATGTGCTCGGGTCCATCGCTCAGTTCGAACGGGAGATGATGTTGGAGCGGCAGCGAGAGGGAATAGCCAAAGCTAAAGCTGAGGGCAAATACAAAGGCCGGAAACCAACAGCACGTATGAAGGCTTCTGAAGTGTTTCTGCTACTAGGGCAAGGCTACAAGAAGCACGAGATCGCCCAGCGCTTAAGCATTTCTCAGAGATCGGTCTACCGGATCGTTAACGAGGTCCATCAGTCAGTCGCTGTGGAAGGTCAGTGCTGAAATAGAAGTCCAGAAACTCGGCCAATGGTTGTTTGTATCGATTGGTAATGGCCATTGGTTGTGATTGCTTGGATGCACGGATAAGTATCTCTTGTTTTACTAAATTTCCAACCCTCCGACCAAACAATCTTGCCTAGATTTTGAGAGATACATGACGGTTCACATCAATGCCGAAGAATTAGAGGCCGTCGTCTTAGAAGAGTGCATTCCAGTCTTGGAAAAACTTCGGTTCGAACCTTCTTATTGGCGGCATCAGCTAATAATGTCGATGGCCTGTACTGTTGTCGAAACAGTCCATGCTGTCGTGCTTCTCGCAAAACATGCCAAGGGATATGATGCGAATCTTCTCGCCCGCAAAGTGCTGGAAGGAATGGTAGAGGTGAAGCTGTTGGCGACGTGTCCGGAATACGTCGACACTATGAGGTTGGCAGACGCAACCTATTGGCTAAAACAGCTTCAAGAGGGGGTCGATGGTAACCCATATACCGCAACACTAGGAAAAATTGATAACGTCGAGGAAGTCATAGATGAACACAAGAGACTTATCCGAGAGCTTAAGTCTCAAGGCACACGTAGTATGACTGTTTTAGAGAAGTTTGATCGGGTCGGCTTAAGTAACGAATACCAAACCGTTTATCGTAATCTGTCTGGAGATGTACATGGGCGATTAGATGCCCTCATACAACGTCACGTTATTGAGAAAGGTGACAGCGTCGGCGTCGTTGCATTTACTGAAACGAGCATTGAAGAGATGCAAGCTACACTTCTCGGTGTGCGGAATTGGGTCCGAGAAACCACACAGATAACCAAAGCCTTCTTGGAAAGTGAAATGCCGCAACCTGAGAGCAATTGATTTATTTCACTACCCTATGTCGACCCCAGGTCTAACTCATCAAGGGAAATGTCTAGGTCCTTATCATCTATCAGCTTGGCATATTTGCCAATTCTGCTGCTCAGACTTCGAAAAGCTTCATCATCCTTGCTAGCTATGAATGACCTGAACGAACAAGCGGCCAGTAACCGGTTGAGGGTTTTGAGGGAATATGGCAACTCTCCTGAACGGCATCCCACAATCGCAACAGACGACGACAGAGGCAAAGCGACGGCTTCAAGTTCATCGCCCTTTTGAGCAAATGGAGCGGCCCCATCACGTTTAGTGAAGCAGAGTGTCGTGTCAGGCAGGATGAACTGCCCTCTATCTGGGCGAAAAACACGATACTGAAAAGCACGATATAGGTTCAATCGCTGGTAATCCGATGCTGTTTCCGCAAGCAACTTGTTTTGAGTGTCCTTTGCAATACCGGGGACCAGCTCTGAAAACGCCTTAAGTTGAGAAGCTGCAGGATCAATTGCTTCCAATAACGCCTCTTGAGGAAAATGATTGAGGGCTTCTTCCAATAGTCGTTTGACTTGATCTCTATCCCTGTTCTGGATGAAATTCTGACCAAGCAAAGCGTCTACCCCCGCTGGGTTTTCCTTAAGATTCTTAAGCATCACCTTGCGAAGGGCATCAGGCGATTTTATTGAGTTGGCTAGTCCAGTCACGCCTTTCTGAAAGCTCGTAGAAATCTCCTCGCGAAGGAACGCGCTTCGGATTTCCAAGTGCCCTATCAGCGTTGCTGCAAATTCAGAATCTACGTCTGCACCGTTTGGTAGCTGTCTAACTTCCAGAACAATGCTCTGGTTTTCGTTTTCATACTTCGTGATATTGGCGTCCGCATCAGACCCTTCCGGTCCGTAGAAGTGCTTTTCCATCCCAAAAAGCCTTGTGACCGTTTGCCTAGGAGGTTGACCCTTGGAGTATATCCAGACGTGATGATCTTTGCCGCGTTTCGTTCCAAATCCACGTTGAAGCATCTGCCAAATGTGATGATGTTTTTTTCCGGCCATGGCGTAGGGATCAAATCCTCTGCATAGTTAGTCTACGTAACACTTTCGCTGCAGACTAACTCGGTATGACCGACGTTTCGATCCCAATAACTTAAGACGCTGCACGAGTTTAGTACTTGATTTTTCAGCGTATAATCTTTTTGGGGCATTCGCCGCAACAGCAATTGCAAAGCCTATCTTAGACATCGAGAGCTAAAGCTTCGCTATCCTTAAAACGCTGAAACGGCTCTAACGACTACCCTCGGCAACACCGTAAGGGGCTAATTCCATCGACAACTCCCGTCGGGCCAAACGCAATACCGCTTGCCCGTACATGTACCGACTTGACCTCTGATTCCGTTACAGTAAGTGTCGTACTCGAACCACGAGGGTTCACCTGAGAAAACCGCAGTTGATGCTTTGGGAAAACACACATCTCCGTCACGGGTGATTAGCTCAGACAGCGGAGCGTCTGTGTAACAGTTGGTAGAGCGCTTCGTTTACACCGAAGATGTCGGGAGTTCGAGTCTCTCATCACCCACCATCCTTTCCCCACAATGGATCAAGGTCTTACGCGACTAGCACCTCTAAGTCCGCCCGTTTTAGACATCATGGCCTTCGCATAATCACGATTTACCGTTGCACGCTCCTCGAAGCGAGCATGCACGACGCAAAAGAACAGGGCACCGTCATCTAGACCGTTGCGAGGAGTAAACCAATCATAGGGGTCGGTGGGCTCTATCGATGCAAACTGATTAGTTGGTGGATCAACAGGTGCGACATTGGCTTCACTATTTGTGATATCATCGAGCAGTGTTGGACGGGCCGTGCCGGTATCCGGCGTGAGAATACCCATGATCTGCTCGCGACCAGCCGGAACGAAACGTCCGCTGTCCTCGACTGGAAACCGGATCGGCTGTCCGGCATAAATATTCCGCTGAACTTCACTGTTGTTAACAACAAGGGTTCCGTTAACGAGCACGTACGGAATGCCTTCTGACGGAAGACCTTGCTGACCGAGAGTATAGTTCGCCTTTTCGGTCACAGATTCCGGGTCGAAAATCGTGATGTCCGCGACCATGCCTTCCTGCATACGCCCACGCACCTGCATTGCTCGCAACCCTGTGTCACCTAATCGCTTCGCATGGATGTAACTTAGCTGAGTGAGTGTGAGCATAAGCGGCACATTCGCTTCGCGAGCCAGTCTCAAGACAAGCGCGTGGCTGCCTGCTGACCGAGGATGCCCGGCATAATCTTCGTAGGGAGCATCCCAATTCATCAAGTTGCCCTCGATGTCTAGCCCGGCCATACCGTCGCCCGAGATGCCATAGCCTGCGATGGTGATCCAATCATTCAGCCATTGCTCTCTTGGAGGGCTAAAAACTATGGCTGTCCGTCCCGGTTCATTCTCAGCGAAGCTCAAAAACTCGTCTTTTGTAACGAAGCGATCGAGTTGGGGATCAAAGATGGTGTCTTCGTATTTGTACCCCATCGAACCTTCCCAATTTTCGGGGGCGATGATCGAAGCGCCGTAGTTTCCCGATCCGGCAGTCCAAGGATAGTAGCTGGACCAGACGTTGTAGCCTTGGTCGCGGGCCATTTGGAGCTTTTCCTGATTTTCCCACCACCCATAATCATTGTCATGATGAATGTGCAGCGGGGCACCAAGCACCATTGCATTGACCAAGATTTCATTTACACCCGTCTGTGTTTCTGTCGGCGTCGAAGCACTGGGGTGAAATCGGTGATGGACGGAAGTCAGTCTACCGTAACGCGCCGCAGCCCGCTGTGCTTCGAACATCTCATAGGTGGTAATACCTTCGCGGGCGTAACCGATGGTCGATCCCACACCGAGTGCTCCAAGACGTAGTGCCTCATCCAGCTGGGCAGTGATTTCGTTCATCTGCTCACGGTTGCTTGGTACAGAAGACCACCCCTCGACGCCGTCTTCCACAGATTGTGCCCTCAGTGCGAAGAAGTTCCGGAAGTCTATATCTCCACCTTCAAGCACGAGCCCGTCATGGACCCGCATCCGTGCGAATTCTTGTCCAACCACCGTGCCATAATTTGCCTGCGTTGAGCCCTCTCGTGCTTCATACCATTCATCAATGTTAGCGGCTCCGACCTCAAAATCCATTTGAGTTGTGACGCCATCCCTAAGGTTTACTTTGATACCCCAAGGGTCCAACCCGTGTTGCTCAAGGTCGATAAATCCGGGTGCCACAACGTGCCCTGTCGCATCGATGGACTGGCTGCCGTTAATATCTTCGTCGGTGATCGCAGTGATCCAGCCGTTGCTTATTCCAACGTTAGCAATCTGGTCGAACCCAGTTTCCGGGTCCATGACCCGACCGTTGAGAATGACGATGTCGTAAGTCTGCGCGGCGCCTAGTGTCGAAAAAACAGACAACGTGCCCGCCAGAAACAAGGTACGCATGGATGGATCCTCCCTTTTATCGACAAAACTGAATGTTTTGTTATTTTTGGAGTCTGCTTTCGCCCCACCTCAGAAAACGATCCGAGTTCTTAGACCGAACAGCATAATGCTATCCTGCGTGGGGTTCAGCAGCGGGTCAGAAATGAACTGCAGTGATGGCGTGATCTGCAGCCCGGGTGATATTGAAAAACGATAGAATGCTTCGAGCGTGAACTGATCACCGTCTATGCCCCTTGCCTCGGCCCAGTTCAGTCCCAGCCCGGCCAGATCGGTATTGCGACCGTAATATCCCAGACCTGCAGAAACGGACCGATCATAAAGCGCCGCTGTCCCTTTTGAGGCCCCTGCCCTGAAGAATGGCATCCATTTATTGCCAACAAACCACGCCGCTGAAAACGCGGCCCCATAGTCTTCAGGGCGGCTGCCATCGTCGGCTGAATCCGCGTGCCAAAGGGTCAGGTGGATATTGTCAAAGTAGATGCGATCAAAGCCGGAGGTGTAACCAAGCTCGAGTGACTTGAAGAGATTGCCATCGCTAAACACATCAAAGTTTGGATCAGACGGGTCGGCGTTTGCGTCTGAGATGCTCGCAACAGCGTAGAAGTTTTCGCTCAGCTTTACTCCACCGGCAATGCCAAGGCCTTGATTGGGTGTGTTAATAGTCGGATTGGTATTGAAAGACAGGTTCTGGAAACCGCTGTATGGGCTGACCAACCCATAAATGTCCACAAAGTCCGTTACATCAATCTGCCCGACTTGCAGCGTCCACGCGCCGTTCTCGGCCCTTTGCGTCCAGAATAGATTGGTCAGCAGCAAACCATTATCGTTGAAGGCTGTCCCAGTGATCGAAAGTGCTCCGCCATCCAGCCCAAGGAATTGCGGGGCAACATCGGTGTAACTGTGCCGGTCTTCGATCTTGAATGTCAAAGAGCCGCGTTCAGTTGCCTGCCAACTACCGTAAAAACGCGCAATTCCGCTTGCCGCTTCGCCGGTTCCCAGATCAGCATTCGTGGATTGGCCCAATGCCAAGTAATCAATGTTGAACCGAAACCCACCCTCAGCCAGCCGGTCTTTCCACTGAAACCAACCTGGTGCGATATTGCGTGGAAAATCGGTACGGTATTGCGGATCGGTTAGCCCATCGCCGGGCTCTAGATCAGCTTCGACCGAAGATGGCCCGGACAGTCCCTGAGCCGACGCTGCGCCAGCAAAGGCAATACTCAATGCGGCAAACAGAAGTCTTATCATTCAGATGCCCTTGCCCCGCTGGTCTTGCGATCTCCCGCCGCCCGGATGCGATCGGCGGCGCGCTGCTTCCATTCCAGCCTGTCTGCTTCAGTTTCCAGAGTTTCGACGCGTTCCGTCTCCAACTGGAACGTCGCATTCATAGGCATAAGGCCGTCCACAACCATCATGTTCTGAACAGAAGGATTGATGGTCAAAGTGCCCGTAAGCCGAACAGGTTCGTGGAAATAGCTGGGCGTCCAGTCTCCATTCAACCGCACACGGATCATCTGGTTGGGCGGAGGAGGAGGCATGTGACTACACATCCCGCGTTCCGGCACCAGATACGCGACAGGTCGCCCGTCCGGATCACTCGGAGCGGGAATGGCAAAGCCCGCGAGTGTGATTGTTTGACCGTCGAATTGCGGATTTCCGTTTGTACCAGCCTTTCTTCGACGTTCCGTCACGACCTCTCGCTGGTCGAGTAGCCAGTCGACATCAATCCCATCAGCCGCCAAGGCATCCTCAGTCTCGGTCAGAAGCTCTTGCCATTTCTGCCTTTCTTCATTGCTACCAGATTCCCGCTGCAATCTGCCGCGCAGCCTTACGACGTAAAGAACATCGTCGAACTGTTCAGCGCTAAGTTCGCGATAGGGGTCTTCAAAGACCTGCGCGGACGGGTCAGGCAGGTCAGACCAGTCTAACGCGGTTCCTGGCGTCGCCATGACAGGATGAGCACACCAAACCAACCCTGCGAATACTACGGAGCGGAAGCAATGTCGCATAAATACTCTCCGGCTGTTCAGACAGGTCAATCCAGTGTGTTTTTGTAGATGACGCCGTCCTTCATGATCAGGCGGATCGTATCTGGGCTTTCAGGCCTCGGGTCGGCACCGAACCATTGATCACCCGTGCCAACAACCGTGAAGTCTTCAAGTGGGTTACCATCGATGAGCAGGATATCCGCATAAGCTCCTTCCTCGATAACGCCCAGTTTTCCGGCGGTATACGGGTTCATAAAGTCGCCTGACAAAGCGACCACCTCACCACCCGTCGATGTCAACGTCACCATCGACGTGTAGGGTCCAAAAAATTCATTGTTCAGGTGCTTCTCGTAAGCAATCTGAATATTGCAGGCCTCGACCGAACCAACACAGTCGGTCTGGAACCCTCGCTTCACCGGGCATTCCTTCATATTGTCGATGTAGCCCGCAAATGTGGCCGAGGCGGACTTTGCCTTAGCAAGGCTCGACGGGACGTTTGCCACTGCCGGGATATCGAGCAATCCGGGATCGAAGGCCGTCAGGTTGGTCGTAATATATGCGCCTTTTTCATTCATGACTTGGGCAATTTCACAGTCAAACGAGAAGCCGTGTTCGATCGACATCACACCCGCGTCTAGCGCACTCAGGATTGCTTCCTTCCGATAGGAATGCGCCATGACATAGCTGCCATACTCATTTGCCACCTGTACCGCGGCTTTGATTTCCTCAGGCGATCCAGCCAGCAACTGCCACGGATCGAAGGCCGAAACGACGCCACCAGATTGCATGAACTTCAACTGCGTCGCGCCCATGCGGAAATTGTTGCGTGCGAACTTGTAAACGTCATCAACACCGCTAATTTCCTGTGCCAAGTTCAGCCTGCTCATGTTTGTTTCAGACCCGGGCGGTGCGGTGAAATTCGCGAAATCAGCGTGACCACCTCGCGTTCCGATAAATGCACCAGATGGAAAATAACGCGGGCCGTCAATTTGGCCTGCGTCAATTGCGCGACGTAACCCGCCATTGGCCCCACCCGCATCCCTGACTGTGGTAAAGCCCTGCATCAAATACATCTCGGCCATCCGTGCACCGTGTATGGCAAAGTCCTCCCACGTTGTGTTGGCCTCCATCGCAGGTAACGTCGGCCCCATCAGCATGAGGTGCGCGTGCAGTTCAATAAACCCGGGGGTCAGTGTCCGTCCCTCTCCATCAATGACCGTAGCATTGGGGGCATCGATTGCATCGGTTGATACGGCCTTAATCAGATTACCCTCGACCAATACGCTGGCATTCTCGATACGCTGTTCATTCACGCCATCGAAGACATGCACATTGGTAAACAGCGTTTGAGGTTCTTCTTGATCCTGAGCCTGCACGGACGTTGAAAAAGATAGACCTGCAGCGACAATTACCGCCGAGCAAAGGGACATTCGTAGACCGGACATAAGCACTCCCTTCATATTCGTGTTTTGCAAACTGTAGTCCGGAAAATCTTGGCTCGGTTGCCATTTTTGAATTAGAATGTTCGAAAGTGATCGTAAAAATGGCCACATTGTAAAACTAATCCAAACGAGGGTGACGAGCTTGCCTTTCAACTCCACCTCTCAAGAGCATAGCGAGGGCTTTATTCGCCTCTCCTTAGCTGCTCCGTTCCTGCAATATCTCACCGAACGTAAGATCAATCCGCAACCAGCATTGGATCAGGTCGGCCTGAAAGCCGAACTGTTGTCTGACCCAGCCGTGTTCGTGCACTCAGAGTTGGTCTATGGTTTGGTAAATGCCTTCTCAGAAGTATCAGGGGATCGATACCTTGGACTGAAAGTAGGGGAGACGTTTGACCTGCAACAGTGGCCTCCGTTCGCTCAGGCACTGCAATCGACAAAGACGCTGTTCGAGTTCTTTACCCGTTTCGTGGGGCTTGTACCGCAGGAATCCAATTCTGTGCGACATAGCCTTGTCGTTGAAGCAGACAAAGCGACTTATCGAATCGAAAGGCAACAAGAGCCTACTGTGCCGCCGATTCAGGTGACCGGTTTTGGTGCCGCAATCTATGTACGCCTATTGCAGACCGTCGTCGGAGATGCCTGGGATTCTTCGCGTGTGCGATGGGAAAGCAGATACATCAACGGACTACCTATCGATTACAAAGGGATCGAGGTCGGTCTTGGGACCGATCCCGGAATGCAGATTAGTTTCCCTGTAGAATGGTTGTTTTTGCACCATGTCTCTGAGGGCTCTGCCAAGCCCATCGCCTCACCGCGACAAGATGAAGAAGTAACCGTAGTAGCTGCTTTGCGATCTGTTTTACGCGATAAGCTGGATGAAACCGATTTGGGACCAGAGGTGGTGGCTGGATTGTTGGGAATACAGCCGGAACGGTTTCTTAAGGCGCTTCAGCAGCAAGGCACAACGCTGCCCCGCGAAATCAAACGGCTGCGTGTCGATGTCGCCAAGGAACACCTCGGAGAAGACAAAATGACAATAGCTGAGATCGGTCTGATGCTCGGCTACTCCGACAAATCCCATTTCACACGCTTTTTCAGGGGCCAGACCGGAATGACACCGACCAAGTTCCGCCTGGGTTCGTAATTATGTTGCAAATGCTTGGATCAGCTGTGCGAACTTGATCTCGGAACAAAAGCAAAGGCGCGACCAGACTGCCGTCTCGACCGCGCCTTAAATCATTCTATTCGAACGCCATTATTGGCCCGTGGTCTCTACGCACGTTCCCTTGCCCCATCCTGACTTGCTGCCAGAGGCAGAGTAATCAAACGTGCCCTTCTCAGGGTGAACGTTATAATTCAGCGTGTAATCCTCACCGACATACAGATAGGTCAGGGTGTCGAGACCGGGAAACACATCCACATCCTTGTCGATATCCCCGATCGTGATGTGGCCCTTCTGCTGGCCATCATACTTCACAAGCCGAGCGGCCATTTCCGGGTGTTCCGCATCCGGTGCCTCACATTCAAACACCCGCTCCTCAGCGACTGCGGCTGCGGGCAATAGGGCAAGAAGAAGAGCTGCCTTTTTCATTGATTTCCAATCTGTATTCGATCTGTTGCACTGCGGCGGCTATTGACGATTTTGGGCGGAATTTTGTCCAAACTCGGGTCGTTCTGCGGTCTCGTTGCACGCATCTCGTTAGACCAATTCACGTTTGGGTTTCGCCTGCGTTTTGAGGTGAGCCCTAAGCACATTTCCATCGCGTTTTGGGGAGTATCCAACCCAGCATTGAGGGCTCGAAGACAGAGACAATGGGTCTATGCGCCCATCAGCTGCTGAGAAATTTCTTAGGGTTCGTCATGGCAACCATTTGGAACCTCAATTTGTGAATTCCAATGCTGAAGGGGGCAGCGCGGGACCGGGCCAACTCTGCCCTATAGCTTTGCCCATAGCGGGACGTGCGGTCGCAGTGGGGTGAAAATCCCTGCGCGCGCTCCCATCTGTTCAGGACAGAAAAAGGAGAGCGTCTGATGCAATGTCCGATTGATGGAACTCAGCTGGTAATCACCGAGCGGAGCGGGGTCGAGATTGATTATTGTCCGCAATGTCGTGGCGTGTGGCTGGACCGTGGAGAGCTGGACAAAATCATCGATCGCTCTGCCGACCATACGCCGCCGCCACCGCCGCAGCGGGGTTATGATGACCGATCAGATCACGGATACCGTAAAAAGAAGAAACGCGGCGGCTTTCTGGATGAGCTGTTTGACTTCTAAGACGTTGGCACCGTGATCTGAGAGGGTTTTATCGCTTGTTGTATAGTCACGGGTGAGATGGGTGCGAGCACCCATCCTACGCTTTCTGAACACTTTGAAATCCGAAATCATGGGCATGCCAGGCATGCACAGTTTCACCAATGCGATGAACGACGATGGCACAGGCTTTGTGATCTCGGTTGTGGAAAGCGAGGAGACCTCGAACGCAAACGCGCCCAAAGTGGCCGAGATCTGGGGTCAGTTTGCGGAATATCTGGAAGGCCCGCCAACGCCGGTTGGATACGAAGTGGTTGCCCATTGGGATAAGGGGTGATTAGTGGGGCGGGGATTTCCCCGCCCTTTTTATGGCACGGTTGGTAGGATGGGGTTTTACCCCACCACGCGTATTTGTCGCCTCTAGGTGATGGATTAGAGACCCATCCTACGCTTGTTAACGCTTGCAAACGAGCATGAACGTGGACAAGTTTCGAAGACCAATTAACCAATACGAAGCAGATTAGTGTCAGACCAAAACGCAGAACCAATCCAGCAGTTTATTCAGTTTCTCTACTCGGACTTGCCCGCCGAAAATGAATTCGAAACGGCACGACCAAAGTTAGCGCATTACTCCTCGCTTTTTGTGCTTGAGAGTATGTTGAAGAATGACGAGCTCTGGCTTTCTAACCCTTTAGTAATGAACGACTATGAAGAAGTAGCGTTTGGGATCAATGCGTCGCTCCGAGCGATATATCAGCATGAAAGATTGTTAAACTCACTTCAAAAAAGGCAGAGATGTGATCTTTTTCTCGCTAGTTTTCAATCTTGCTATGACGAATACGGAACAAGTGAGATAGCCGAATTGTACGTTGGTTGTTTTTCACAATACGATGATCGTGAGCCTAATGGAAAACTGTCGATGTGGAGAGCTTATGGCGCTGACGGTGGGGGTGCTGCGATTGTTTTAGACACTGCGAAGCTGACGAGTGTTCCACAGCGTGGCCTTGTCTTGGCTAAAGTTGTCTACGGCACTGCGCAAGAGCGGCTAGATTGGATTGACAGGTTATTCAATTGTGTGGCGGAGTTCTTGAGAAAAGTTGAATTTGATGATGTTGCGGTCCCCGCTCTTGCCAAAGAAGTTTTCAAAAGAATTGTGTTGGCTTCAATCTTTTCAAAGGACCTCGGATTTCGAGAAGAACAAGAGTGGCGCCTTGCCTATTTGAAAGACCGCGATCCAGGCTCTCAATTTGAGAAGATGAAGAGTTACTCGATTTCCGACCGAGGAATCGAACCCCGACTGAAGCTGAATATGGGAACACTAAGCAGCATTTTCGGCATGGATTATTCCTATGAGAATATAGCTGACGCGGTAATTCTTGGCCCAACGGCCAGTACGCCAATTTCTGTGATGGCGACTCGCAAGATGTTGCAGGAATTTAAGAAAACGACACTGGCGAAGAAAGTACGGGGGGCGAACATTCCATATCGGCGGCAGTAACGAATTCCTACCGCTTCCGTCTCTTCACATTCCCACCTCGCTGCCCGGGCCTGCCAGCCGTTGAGCGCCCGCGCGACTTCACTGCGTCTTCCGAGGCTTTCTCGACCGCCCATTGGCGCGCCATGGGGTCGTCGGCGACGGCCAGATCGACTGCTTCCAGACGCTTGATCTCATCCCGGATGTTGGCGGCCTCTTCGAATTCCAGGTTCTCGGCGGCTTTGCGCATTTGGTCACGCAACCCGTCCAGGTGAGCCTCCAAATTCGCGCCGTGCATCGGTTTGTCGATGGTGGCGGTGACGCGGTTCATGTCGACATCGCCTTCGTAGAGACCGGCCAGAACGTCCTCGACGTTCTTCTTCACGGTCTCAGGCGTGATGCCGTGTTCTTCGTTATAGGCGAGCTGTTTGGCGCGGCGGCGGTTGGTTTCGCCCAAGGCGCGCTCCATCGAGCCGGTGATCTTGTCGGCATACATGATCACCCGCCCATCGGCGTTGCGCGCGGCGCGACCGATGGTCTGGATCAGTGAGGTTTCCGAGCGCAGGAAGCCCTCTTTATCCGCGTCCAGAATGGCGACCAGTCCGCATTCTGGGATGTCGAGCCCTTCGCGCAGCAGGTTGATCCCGACCAGCACGTCGAAGGCCCCCAGCCGCAGGTCGCGCAGGATTTCGATGCGTTCCAGCGTATCGATGTCCGAGTGCATATAGCGGACCTTGATGCCCTGCTCGTGCAAGTATTCGGTCAGGTCCTCGGCCATGCGTTTGGTCAGCGTTGTCACCAGCGTGCGGAATCCGTTGGCGGCCACCTTGCGCACCTCGTCCAGCAGGTCGTCCACCTGCATCGACACCGGGCGGATTTCGACCTCGGGGTCCAAGAGGCCGGTGGGGCGGATGACCTGTTCGGTGAAGACACCGCCGGTCTGTTCGATCTCCCACTTCGCCGGGGTGGCCGAGACAAAGACGGATTGCGGGCGCATTGCGTCCCATTCCTCGAACTTCAAAGGTCGGTTGTCCATGCAGGACGGCAGGCGGAACCCGTGTTCCGCCAGCGTGAACTTGCGCCGGTAGTCGCCCCGATACATACCGCCGATCTGCGGGACGCTGACATGGGACTCGTCGGCGAAGACAATCGCGTTGTCCGGAATGAATTCGAACAGGGTTGGCGGCGGTTCGCCCGGCGCACGGCCCGTGAGGTAGCGCGAGTAGTTCTCGATCCCGTTACAAACGCCGGTGGCCTCAAGCATTTCCAGATCGAAGTTCGTACGCTGTTCCAGCCTTTGAGCTTCCAGCAGCTTGCCCTCGCCAACCAGCTGATCCAACCGGATGCGGAGTTCCTTTTTGATCCCAATGATCGCTTGATTCATCGTTGGCTTCGGCGTGACGTAGTGCGAATTCGCATAGACCCGCACCTGCTCCATCGTTGCCGCGCGTTCGCCGGTCAGCGGGTCGAACTCGGTGATGGTTTCCAGTTCCTCGCCGAAGAACGAGAATTTCCAAGCACGGTCCTCAAGGTGGGCCGGCCAGATTTCCAGGGAATCGCCACGCACCCGGAAGGACCCGCGCTGGAAAGCCTGATCGTTGCGGCGGTACTGTTGGGCGACCAGATCAGCCATCACCTGCCTCTGGTCATACTCATGACCTACCTTCAGATCCTGTGTCATCGCTCCATAGGTCTCGACCGAACCGATACCGTAGATGCACGAGACCGAGGCGACGATGATCACGTCATCGCGTTCCAGCAGCGCCCGCGTGGCCGAGTGACGCATCCGGTCGATCTGTTCGTTGATCTGCGACTCTTTCTCGATGTACGTGTCCGACCGCGGCACATAGGCTTCTGGCTGGTAATAGTCGTAATAGGAAACGAAATACTCGACCGAGTTCTCTGGGAAGAAGCCCTTGAATTCCCCGTACAGCTGCGCTGCCAGTGTCTTATTTGGCGCCAGGATGATCGCAGGCCGCTGCGTTTCTTCAATCACCTTGGCCATGGTGAAGGTCTTGCCCGTCCCGGTCGCACCCAGCAGGACCTGATCTCGCTCACCATCATTCACACCGCCTGCCAGCTCTTTGATCGCCGTCGGCTGGTCGCCAGCCGGTGCGAACTCGGTATGCATGACGAACTGCTTGCCGCCCTCCAGTTTCAGACGCGCGCGCACGTCGTCTGCGGTCAGTTGAGTCTTGTCGGAATGGGCATAAGGCATGGGCGGGCTCCGGGTCAGGCCCCTACATTTGTTCTTATTTTGTCCATCTGCAAGGGCTGATCTGGATTCATTTTCAGCTAAGCGGTACGGGATTGGGCGTCGGGGTGCGTTTGAACCTTCGCCGCCAAGGCCGACAGGTTCTCGGCCAGCACGCGGCCCATCATGATCTTCAACAGGGTTTGTCCCATTAGCCAGCCCAACGGTCCATATTTCATACGAAAATCCATACTCCAGATAACACGGCTGCGCGTGTCGGACAGCGGTGTGATGGCAATCGCCGCCTGTGCTTCGCGCAGAGGCATCGCCATCTGCGACAACCGCACGGTGTAGCCGCGGTCAACCTGCCAATCCGTCACCTCTTCGACCAATGATGTGCCGTTCGCGAAGTGACACCGGCGCTGTGATCCAACACCATCCGATCCGGCAGTCAAAGCATCAACCGATATCACCTGCGGGGCAAACTCATCGATATGCATAAAGCGGCGGAGGATGGCCCAAATCTCATTGGGTCGGGCGTTGATGTCGAGGTGGCGTTCTTGGTGAAGCATCCTGCTGTCCTTTTATGTCTGCGCGCTTTCTACCCCGAACTAATGACAATACCTGTCATTAGGCAGTCCATGCGACCCGCGACAATTGTCATCTTGTCCCGGCGCGCGCTCTGACGCATAAACAAGCCCACCAAGTGAGTACGGAGAGGCGACATGCGCGCACGGATTTACCAGCCTTCGCGAAACGCGATGACCTCGGGGATGGCCAAAACCCGCAAATGGGTTCTGGAATACGCCCCGGCTTCTGCGCGTGAGGTCGATCCGCTGATGGGCTGGACCTCGTCCAATGACACCCAAACGCAGGTGCGTCTGAAGTTCGATACCAAGGAAGAGGCGCTGGACTATGCCAAAGACAACGGTATCGACGCGCAGGTAAGCGAGCCGCACAAGCGCAAGCCGAACCTGCGGGCGCGCGGCTATGGTGAGAATTTCGCCACTGACCGGCGCGCTCCCTGGACCCACTGACAAGGCCCAGTGAATGATCGACATCCGCCAAGCAGACCCCGGCGCCAAGGATCTGCGCCCGATCATTCAAGCGCATCTCGCCCATAGCTGGGACGCGACACCGCAAACCTCAAATCATACGCTGGACATTGATGCCCTGCGCGAGCCGGGCATTCGCTTTTGGGCTATTTATGAGGCGGGTAAGCCCTTGGGTTGTGGTGCGCTTAAGGCGCTGCCGGATGGCACTGCCGAAGTTAAATCGGTGCACGTGGTTGCTGCTGCGCGCGGCCGAGGATTGGCGCGTGTGATCATGAACCATCTTGCCGATCTGGCCCGAGCCGAGGGCGTTTCCGCACTTGTCCTGGAAACTGGCGCAAATCATCTCTCGGAATATGACGCAGCACGCAAGCTATATGAAACATTGGGATATTCCTATTGCGGTCCGATCTACGGCTATGACGCCGATCCAAACAGCGCGTTTATGCGGTTGGACCTTACGTCCAGCCCAAAACGCTGAGGGAAAAGCTGAATGCACCCGCTTGGTGCAGTCTGACCGACCGCTTTGAATTCAGATATAAGGGCCGTACCCTTGCCCCGTTTCGAAAAACATCTGAAAAAATGGCGAGCCGTGGAGGACTCGAACCCCCGACCTGAGAATTAGAAGTTCCCTGCTCTAATCCAGCTGAGCTAACGGCCCGGTCTTGTTCCGTTTGTATCAGTCAATCCATTAGGATTGTCAACTTGATAGAGGGTAAGCTTTTTCTTTCAAAAAGGTTATTTCCATCAGGGTATTGGCCGAATCTGGCAGACCTCTCGGCAAGAGACATTGAACCTACCTGCAGTTCAAACTTGCAGCCCAGCGCGCCCTGCGTCACGTTTGAAATCACAAATTGTGATTCCAAACGGATATGATGACGAACCCGGAAAACCTGCCCAGCCCTCAAGAGGTCCAAAACGCCATTCATCGGGTGCGCGGTGTACGCGTGGTTCTGGCAGAAGATCTGGCGCAGTTTTACGGAAAATCCGTCAGCGCCTTCAATCAGGCCGTCTCGCGCAATAAGGATCTGTTCGAAGGCTACCGCTTTCAGCTTTCCGACGCTGAGGTCGCGGATTTGCAATCACAGAATGTGATCTCAAAACCCGAAGGCCGCGGTGGCCGACGGGTCAATCCCTGGGTCTATACCGACTACGGCGTAGCTATTGCCTCGACTTTGTTTAAAGATCCGCGCGCGATCAGGATCACGCGGATGATCACCGAAGCCTTTGTTGACGGCACCAATGCGCTAGCGGAAACCCCGCGCAACCCGCCTGAGATTCTGCCACCGCAAGATGCCCCTACGCCGTTGCTTCCAAATGGGGATCAACTGCGTGATCTGGCCGAAAACATCCTTGATTCCGGACAGCAAAGCCTTGTGGACTACATCGCCAATCCCACCACCAAACGGCAGCAGGCGGTGGCAGTGATCATGAAGACCCTCGCGGAAACGGCGGGCGAAGAGGTTCGCACACAACATGACCGTCTGCGCCTCAGCATCGCCGAACGGCTGGCCAGCGGAGACTATGCCGACGATGATGACCGGAAAAAACTGCTTGAGCTGCTGCACGCCATGAAAGACTGACCGCCTTAAAGGCCCAGCTCTGCCCGCGCCTTTCTGGTCAGCTTAGCTACGACCAGATCGTATGAGATTACAATATGATCTCGCAGCGACGCGTCGCTCATGCCACGTTCATCGTAAACCTGCAGCCATTTCATACCTCGCGATGCCAGATAGGGCGCTGGGCGGATACCTGGCTCATCTCCGAGGACCTCAAAGGCAAGATCGGTGGCCTTGAAGGTAAACGCATCCTTTCCGTCGTTCCAACCACAGATGGCAAAGACTTTGCCGCCTACTTTCCAGACATCTGCGTTGCCCCACTGCACGACATGGCTGGTGGCTTTGAGGTCCGAGCAAAAGGCATTGAATTCATCACGAGTCATCGCGGCGACTGTGGCGCTCTGGTCAGGACAAGGCAAGACCCGCTTTGCGGGTGCAACTTTCTTTACCCGGCATTAACCTAGCTGCGCCAAATCATAGGTGATGTATAACTGCAATTCTCCCCTCTCGCCTGAGGTTTGGCTCAGTGATCTATTCGCCTCCAAGGCAGTGCAGCAAGGTGGCGTAATCCGTCGCAAGGCGCGCGATATAGAGCGATTTGCCGGGATGGAGCGTTTTATGGCCGAAATCAATCGTCGCGGTTATCAAGTGGCGGAAAACTCGGGCCAGATCGTAATCTTCTGCAACCGCGCACCCGTGCGTTGGCTCACCTGAGCCACGCAACGCTTTCTTGAAAAGAAAGCGCCCCGAAATCTTTTCAAGATTTCGCCCCCCACCGATTCAAGGCTTCAAAAACTTTGCCGTTCCGACAGTGCGCTGTTTCGGGGTCTGAAGATTCCGGGGATTGGCTTGGATATCTCCCGGCATCGCGACATTGCGTGGTTTCTGCAAGGCAAACGAGCCACAGGCGACACCATCGCCATCGGGGTCATTGCGCTTATGATATCCGGGCCTTCCTTCGCGAAAAGGCCCGAAACCCAGCATCTCCACCGCATCACACCCAGCCAGCGCCACCAGATGGATCACCGCTTCATGACGTTCGTAGTCTGAAACGCGCAGGTAGACACCGATTGCGATCATTCCTGTGGTTAAGGGCAAGGCCAGCACCATCAGTAGAATACGCACCGGAGACAGAGCCTGCCTGCGCAACGCGTCTGCCCGCCGTTGCCGCCGTGTAAGACGAGGGTTCGGATCGGTGTCTTTCGTTTGTTTCCCGGTTGTCATGCCATAGGTCTTACACGCGGTATGTGGCAAAGCCATGGCCGCAATCGGGGTCGGCTTGGAAAAAGCTCGACTTTATCGCACCACATGCACGGCACATTTGGCGTGGCGCACCACATGGGTCGCGGTTGAACCCAACAACAGGTCCTGCATCCCCGGGCGGTGCGAAGCCAGGATGATCAGGTCAGGCTTATTCACTTCGGCCCAGTCCAGAATCGTTCGCCCGGAATGGCCTTCAACCACCAGCCCCTTCGCATTCGGGACGCGCGCCGCCAGAGCATCAAGCTCGGTCTGAATGGCCTTGCGGGCTTCGGACAGATACTCGGCAGGCATGTACGAGATCGCATAATCCGGAATGTGCTCTACCACATGCAGCAGCGTAACCGCAGCCTCGGGCGTCGACAGTAGTTCTGCCAGCTTCAACGCTGCCGAGCTGTCCCGTTCGGCATCAAAGGAAATGGGAACAAGAATGTTATGATACATGGCTCGCGCCTCCGTAGTTGTGCCGCTATTCTGCGCGACCGGTGGTGGCCGTGCATTGACTCAGATCAGGTCTCACCGAATGTCTCGGCGACGTCGTACATCACGGGTTCAAAGCTCTTGCACAGCTCGTTAACCCTGCGATTCCGCTCTCGCATTTCCGGTGTGCGCAACATCGCCAGGAAATCCTCGCGGCGCTCCCATTGTGAATAGTTGGCAATCCGCGTCTGGGCATCATTCACATGCAATCCAGCTGAAATGAAACCCGGCTGTTTCGAAATGAACTCGGCATAAGCATCGGTCAGCGCCTCAAGAAGGTCCTGGCAGGTTCCGGGGGTCATCTCGAAGGTGGTGATGACAGTCTGATAGCTGTTGGTTTTGGAAATCTGCGGCATAAGGCTCCTCCTTTATAGCTGACCCGAGCCTAGCACAGCTTTTGAAAACGCCACCCTTTTCCTGCACATAGACAATGTTTTTGGATCAAAAAATCTTTCTCAAAGATGAACAAGAAACTAACCATCCGTTAACCATGTCTGCCGATGCTGCCCCCATGGCTCGTCTGGTTTTCGTCATTCCGCTGCTTTTTATGGTGTGCACTCCGGCATGGTCCGGTGCGTGGCTCCGCGAGAAGGGGTCAAGCTTCACCGCGTTATCTGTGACCGCTTTCAAAGAGGAAGACGTCTACAAGTACAAATCCTCGCTTTATACCGAGTGGGGATTGCGACCGAAACTCACGATCGGACTGGATGCCGAGGAGCATCAGGATTTGTATGGGCACGCGCTGGTCTTTGCACGCGTGCCGGTTGCAGACATGGGGTCAGCAGGGCGTCTGGCGGCCGAGTTCGGCGTTGGCGCGCACCATCGCCAGTACAGTAGTTGGGCAATGTACAAAGCAACACTTTCCTACGGCAAAAGCATTCAAACCGGATTGGGAGGCGGATGGATCAATGTCGACGCCGCGCTCGAAAACCGCACCCATGAGGCAGTGATCCGCAAATTGGATTTCACGGCCGGTCTGTCCTCGGGTCGACGGTTTGACCCGCTCCTGCAGATCGAAACTTCTTATGTTTCGGACCGACCATGGTACTGGAGGGTGCGACCTTCGCTGATGTATCGCCCAAAGACGGGCAGACTCACCTGGGTTCTGGGTGCCGAGCGCAATTCGGCTGATGATAACATCGGGATCAAATTTGGATTGTGGCGCAGCTATTAAAGATGGGCCGCCTACATACAGGCGGCCCACCACATCAATCAGGTATCAATCCGCAGAATGGTCGAAACCGCACCACGCAAGCCTTCGGACCAGCGCAGGCGGATATCGCTCTGGCCCGATCCCTGTCGCAACTCGACATATGGCGCGGTATAGCGCACCGCATTCAACGATGTCCTGAGGCTTCCCAGAGCAACAACCGCATCACACCCGCGCGCCCTGCCCCCGAACGGCAATTGGCCCTGCGAACTGACGGTCCAGGCTGATGACGGTGAGCTTTGCGTGTGCTGCAGCCGCAATGGATTGGCGCAAGGCGTATCGATGCCATGGAACGTATTGTTCTCGAAACACACCCTCTTGTGCCTTTCCGGGTCGAGATCGGCAAAACTGGTATCGACCCGGTCCACTCGGTCAATCCGCACGTTGTTGACGCGGAACTTGTTGCCGGTCACGGTCAGCCCGTTCAAGAAATGCCCTGTGCCATGGGGGCGGATCACCAGATAGCTGAACCAGGGGGCAACATCGCTGGCATAAAAGATGTTATCAGTGATGCTCAGCGCGCTGAACGAGAAGCTGGTGAAGTAATCCGGGTTGGCATCGTGCTCGTTGGTCCATTCGATAAAACAGTTATCGACATAGTTCTCGGCGATGGACGAACTGTTATAGCCGCCGATGATCACCAACCCAGCGTTGCGCACCCCGTTCGCGACGTTGTCGCCCTGGAAGAAGTGGTTGCCCAGCACCAGATTGTTGTCGCCGCTCAGCACCGCGAAATGATGGAACCGCGTGGCCCGGTTGTGGCGCAGCTTGACGTCGTTGGCATTGGCGTTCAGCGCGATTGAGCTTCGGTCCGGCACGTCCAGACTTTCCTCGGTCGATAGGAACTGACAGCCATCGATCAGCATCCCCTGACATCCGCGCCCGATTGATGTGATACCCCGGTCCTTCGGGCGACTGATGAAACAGTCTTTCAGTACAAAAGTGTTCCCGCCCGGAGACAGCCGGATCGCGCTGCACCGACCGTTACACTGGAACTCGATCCCTTCCATGTTGAACTTCTGCAGCGCACTGAAACCGCTAAAATCTAGCAGATACTTGAATGATGTGAAGGTGAGGGTCTGCGTCCCTGCGGCATCATAAGTCGGCGCACTCAGCGTGATTTCACCGGTGCTTTCGTTTTTCGACCGCACATAAACCTCACGCCCGACCCCGCTGCCAGTCACCAGCGAGCCCACAGGGATATTGGCCACATTGGCCACATTGGTCAGCGTATCGGGATCAGACGGGCTGTAAGTCGCGATCGAAGTGAAGGTTTCGGTATCCCAGGCCGAGCTGCTTTTGACGTCAAACTGCCCGTTACGCACCACGCGACGGGTGGCATAGCCTGTCCGGTTCGGCACTGCCGCCGCCATATCGATGGGTTCGGTCACCGCAATCTTGCGCCCGCCCAGATCCAGCGATTCATGGTCCGAGCTGTTCAGCAACGCCTGAAACGCTTTTTTAAACGCCAGCATTTCATCACCAAAGGCGGTGATATAGGTGGGCAGATCGAAATTCTTGGTCAGCAGCAACATCTTGTCGACCGGCATCGTGACGGTGCCGTCAAATGCGACCTCGGACGCCATGTTAGTGTTCTCTTCCAGCCGGAACTCACCTTGCGGAATATAAACCTTGCGCCCGTTCGCTGCCTGATCCGCCGCCTCAAACGCTGCCGAGTCATCGGTGACCCCGTCACCCACAGCGCCGAAATCGCGCACGTCGACCAGACCAATCAAATCGCGCAGGAAGACCGAGGTCACATCAGTGATCTCGATATCATCCACCCGCACCACCGCACCGTTGGTGCCTTCGATATCCAATCCAAAATGGCCATAAAGCACCGCATTGCCCCAGGGCATGTCCACGCCGGGCCGCAGGCCTGTGCCCACGATGGCCGTCACCTCATGCACAGTGCCATAGCCGGTCAGCTGCACCGCCGGACCCTGCTCGGCCAATCCGTCCACGTGCGCATCTCCGGCTCCTCCGGCCCAGCCGGCAATCCGCACCTCGGGAAGCGGCCCGCTGATCGCCTTCACCCGCGCCTTGATCTGCAGATAGCAGCCCGGCAACAAAGGTGTCTGCCCCATATAGCGCAGCCGCTGCGGTTCTGCCGTCTTATAAATCTCCAGACAGCCTGCGAAATCCGCATCCGCCGGAACGAACACCCCCGTGCCCGACCCCTCATAGGTCGGTGAGCCAGGCGTGCCGTCGCCACTGGACCAGACCCCAAGACCAGCCGCATAGGCGGGCGGCATGAACACGATGCCGTCGGTGATTGCCTTGTTCATGTAAAATCCCTTTCCCAATCGCGCCAAGCACGCGCGCCAAAACCCGAAACCGCCCGGGCCCTGAGCCCAAGCGCATGGGTCTGAGTATCGAAAAGGGATTAATCGCGGCTCTTACCACCGTGACGATGGTGTTGCATCAGGCCGCCGGGTCGGAGTTACCCAGCAACTGTACACCGTTGATCTTCCAGCCGTTTTCCTGCCGGATCATCTGGTAGTCCAGCAAATGCACGCGTCCGTCACCATCAGTGATCATGACCTTCTGCCACAGGGCTCCGCTAATCTCGCGCAACTCCAGAAACCTCACATCCGCAGGCCGCCAAACCATAGGATAGCCGCGGCGCACCATGGTCCCGAAATTCTCGGGATCGCCGAACAGCCGCTGGATATTGGGGCTGGCAAAGGTGAAGGCGGTGGCAAAGTCATCCGCCTTGAAGGCCTGAATCTGCGCCGAGATATTGGCCTCAATCTCGTCACTCTGAGCAAAAGCTCCGGATGCCAGTCCGGCACTCAGGGATACAGCAAGCAATAGTCGACGCATGGGGCCACCTCCTGATGCAAGGGTAGCCCCACACTGGATCAGGTCAAATCAGACTAATTCCCCGGCCAGCGCCTTGTCGATCAGAGCAATCGTCTCTGGCGCGCCATAAAGCGCGATGAACCCACCAAACCGAGGCCCCTGCGACGCCCCCAGCAGCACTTCGTAAAGTGCCGTGAACCAGCCGCGCATCGGATCGAACCGCTCACGCCCGATGGAATAGACCACCGATTGCAGTGCCTCGTCTTCCATCGGCCCGTCATAGACTTCCAAGGCCGCCCTCAATGCTTCCAGCGCCTCACGCTCCTGATCCGTCGGCGCGCGATGCTGGCGCGTCGGCTTGACGAAATCGTTGAAGTACCTCACTGCAAAGCCCGCCGCCTGATCCAGATCGGGATGGGTCTCGGCAGTGGCCTCGGGCGCATAACGGCGGATAAAGCCCCACAGCGCCTCTTTGTCCTCAGCCCCGGATACCGACGCCAGGTTCAACAGCATCGCAAAGGGAACCATCAGCGTGGACTCTGGCACATTCCCACCATGGATATGCCACACCGGGTTATTCAGCTTCGCCTTCAGGTCCTGCCCCGGATAGGCCCGCAACTGTTGATGATATTCATCATACGCCTTCGGGATCACATCAAAATGCATCCGCTTCGCGGTCTTGGGCTTTTGATACATGAAATAGGCCAGCGACTCGGTGGGCGCATAGGTCAGCCATTCATCGATCGAAACACCATTGCCCGACGACTTCGAAATCTTCTGACCGTTTTCGTCCAAAAACAGCTCATAGCTGAAATGCTCGGGCGCACGGCCACCCAAGGCCCGGCAGATCGCGTCATAGATCTTTTCGTTGGTGGCATGTTCCTTGCCATACATCTCGAAATCCACGCCCAATGCCGCCCAGCGCGCGCCAAAATCAGGCTTCCACTGTAGCTTCACATTGCCGCCAGTCACGGGCAGCGTCCATTCCTTGCCATCCTCGTCATCGAAGGTGACAGTGTAGGTATCGGCACAAACTTTCTTCATCGGCACATACAGAACCCGCCCGGTCTCGGGATGGATCGGCAGGAAGATCGAATAGGTCTGCTGACGTTCTTCCCGCAGGCTTTTCAGCATGATGGCCATCACGTCGTCATACTTCTCAACGGCGCGCTTCAGGATCTCGTCGAACTGGCCCGAGCGGTAAAACTCGCGCGCCGAATAGAACTCATACTCGAACCCGAAAGTATCGAGGAACCGGCGCAGCATCGCATTGTTATGCTCACCAAAGCTGTCATATTCACCAAACGGGTCCGGCACCGAGGTCAGCGGACATTGCAGATAATCCTGCAGCGCCTCGGGGTTCGGCACATTGCTGGGCACTTTCCGCATCCCATCCAGATCGTCCGAGAAACAGATCAGCTTGGTCGGGATATCCGACAGCGCCTCAAACGCGCGCTTGACCATCGTGGTCCTCGCGACCTCACCAAAGGTGCCGATATGCGGCAGACCTGAGGGGCCATAGCCCGTCTCAAACAGCACATATCCCTTTTCCGGAGCGCCCTGCTTATACCGTTTGAGCAACCGCCGCGCCTCTTCAAACGGCCACGCCTTGGACGTCATCGCGGTTTCACGCAGGTCAGACATTTGGATACTCCATCGGGAAACGTGCCAGACACCCCATGCGCCCGGACCGGCCCCTGTTATTGTGCAGGTGCAGTATGAGTCAATAAAGGGTGGTGATTTTCATGCCTCTATGAGCATGAACGGCGTGCAATCCATATCTGGTCTTGGTTACAAGTGTCCGCAGCACAGAGCATTGCCGCATTCTGAAAAACGTAGTCTGTTGATCGCTCTCGCGGATTTGCAAGCAAGGCAAAAGATTAAATCGACATAAGCCATTTCCTGAAAATTCTCACGGTGACCCGTTCCTGATCGCCGGGGCGGCAGACGAAGTAGAGCCCCCGATCCAATGGAACCCGGCTTTCATCGAGGCGGATCAAGCGACCAAGTTTCAAATCCCTCTCCGCCAAGAGATGTCTTGCCAACGCTACACCTTGCCCGTCAATCGCAGCCTCCAACAGAACCGCGCTGTCCACGTACTTGATGCTCTGCGAATTGATCCGGTCAGCGCCCAGCCCGACCTGCGCAGCCCAGCTTTCCCACCCGACGTTGTAGGCATCATGCAAGAGTGGAAGATCAGCCACATTCTCGGCGGGCATCGGCAGTCGGGTTTTACCAACAAGGGATGGCGCTGCAACAACAATCAGGTCCTCTTGTCTTATCTGCTCATGATAGAGCCCGTCCCAACCGGGTTCCCCGAACCGCAGGGCGACATCGACCTCAGACGCATCAAAATCCGCAAATCGATCATTTGTGTCCAGCAGCAACGCGATACCCGGATGTTCTTGCTGAAATGAACTGAGCAACGGGACAAGCCATTTAAGCGCCAGCGATGTTGACAACGACACCGTAATCGACTGGCGGTGATGCAGCCGCTTCACCTCCATCACGCCCAGTTGCAACGCCGAAAATGCCCCGCGCGTCGATTGATGCAGAAGCTCCCCGGCACTGGTCAGTTCAACCCCATTTGGGCGGCGATGAAAAAGCGTTACGCCAAGATGCAGTTCCAGCAGCTTAATTTGCCGACTGATCGCCCCGTGGGTGACGTTCAGAACATCTGCTGCCTTGGACAGGCTGGAGTGGGTTGCGGTTTCATCAAAGGCCTGAAGGGCACGTAGATGTCTAAGGTTCTCCGGCATGTGAGAAAACCTAACAGCATTGTCCCAAAAACTCGATAGGTCTGCTTTGTTCCCGGCAGTTACACTGACCACAAATCAATAAACCTCACACACTGTGCGCCCAAAGAAAGGACACACCATGCCCGATACCAAAGTTGCTTTGATGACAGGTACAGGACAGGGAATTGGCCGGGGTTGCGCCATTGAAATGGCGAAAGCCGGCTATAAGGTTTCGCTTATGTCTCCTTCCAACCGCTCGGTTGAATTGGCGGAGGAACTTGAGGGCATTGGCCGTCGCGGCTCTGTATTAGATGTCGATGATTTGCAAGCGATGGTCGACGACACCATGAGCAAATATGGACGGATTGATGCAATCGTCAGTAATATGGGTCACGGTGGAACGGTGCCTGAAGCCATCAAAACCGTCGGTTTCGATCCTGACTTTGACGGACCGCTATTGGAACTCAGCGACGAGCTATGGCACGAAAGTCTGGACATGTATGTGCTAAATGTCGTCAAGATCGCCCGTATCGTCACGCCCATTCTGATCGAACAAGGCGGCGGTGCATTCGTAAATATCTCATCCATGAACACAATCGAGCCACGTGCGCCCTATCCCATGAGCATGCTGCGTGGAGCATTGCATAGTTTCTCAAAGCTTTACGGGGACCGATATGCACGGCACAACATTCGCATGAACAACCTGCTGCCGGGGTTCTGCGAAAACGTGAACCTGTCCGAACAGGCACGCCGGGAAATCCCCGCTCAGCGGCCCGCAACGTTCGAAGAAATTGGGCAGGCTTGCGTGTTTCTCGCCAGCGATGCAGCCCGGTATATCAACGGTCAGAGTATACTGTCCGACGGCGGGATGAACCGGGCAGTGCGATAGCAAAGAGGCGGTGAAGCGTGATTTTCGCGGCCCTCGATGAAATCCTTGACACAGATCGGGAGGCAACAGGTGATGCCCCCCGAGGTTTGATTTCTACTGCGACATCCCACCTTCGGTCGATATCTGCTCTTCGACATGGCCCTGGTTGGTTATGTCCGACCCCCGCGGAGGATAGTCCTTGAAGGTAGACAGGTGGTTTTGGACGATTTTGGCAGCAGGGCCAAAGGCCCACATTTTGTTGCCCATCCAACGGGTATACATCCCCGATTCCTCAGCTGCCTTCTCATAGGGATCGCGGCGCAGGTTGAACAGCAGGGGCGCGTTCAGTTCCTCTTTTGGACCTGCCCATCCTTCGGTTTGTATCGTGAAATGTGCTTTCCAATCACCATGGCGTACCGCTTGCAGGTCCGGACCCTCATAGTAGATAATCTCGTCCCGGTTGCTCTCACCTTTACCAGTCAGGAAAGGCAGTTGGTTGTAACCATCCAGATGCACCTGATAGCCCTCATAGCCCTTCAGTAGTGATCCAGGCAGATCGTCAGGTCCTCCGGCGGCGGCGACGAGGGTAGGCATCCAGTCAAGACCAGCAAAAATTCCGTTGCTTACGGTCCCGGCGGAAACTCTTCCGGGCCAGCGAATGATAGCAGGAACGCGGAAGCCGCCTTCCCATGTCGTACCTTTTTCGCCTCGGAACGGTGTTGTTCCACCGTCAGGCCAAGTCATGGTTTCGGGGCCGTTATCCGAGGTGAAGACTACAATAGTGTTGTCCGAGATGCCAAGTTCGTCCAGACGGGCCATGACCTTGCCCACGTTGTCGTCAAGCTCTTTCATTACGACATCCTGCAAACCGCGCCCGTCGCCCAGCATTGCCTCGTATTCGGGGCTCAGATGTGTCCAGACATGTGCTCGGGCCGGGGCCATCCAGACAAAGAAGGGCGTGTCGCTATCGACCGCGCGGTTGATGAAGTCCAGAGTATGGGCCGTCACCTCATCGTCGAGCGTTTTTTGCCGATCGGGCGGAGCCGGGCCATCGTCGATTATACGCTGCTTTCCAACCAGGCCCCAGCGAGGATCTACAGTTTCATCAATTGTATCCGTGGCATAGGCGTGGATGATGTTCCGTGGGCCAAATGTGTCGTTGAATTTCTGATCTTTGGGCCAATCGGGGTCAGAGGTGTATTCCATCGCATTCAGGTGGTAAAGCCAGCCCCAATATTCATCGAAACCTTTCACAGTTGGCAGAAACTTGTTCATATCGCCCAAGTGATTTTTGCCAAATTGCCCGGTGGTGTAGCCTAGAGATTTAAGGATGTTGGCCAGAGTAGGGTCTTTTTCATTCAGACCTTTTTCCGGATCTCCGGGCAGCCCGACTGTGTGCATCCCCGTCCGAACTGGCAATTGTCCGGTGATAAAGGCAGATCGCCCTGCGGTGCAGCTTGGCTGTGCATAGTAATCCGTAAGGCGCATACCATCCGCAGCAAGCTGGTCAAGGTTGGGGGTTTTGATACTTTTCACACCCTGATGATAGCTGCCCAGACTGGCCCAGCCGACATCGTCGGCCATGATGACAAGGATATTGGGCTGGTCGGTTTCGGCCAAAACTGGCAGGGCACAGACCGAAGCTGTAGCCAGCGTGGCGGAAACCACAATAGATCGAAAAATGAACATTTTTACCTCTGCGAACGTAGAAGACGATACCGGTGAAGGGAATATCGAAAGTCCGATCAGGGATAGCGGTCGAAACTTTCGCGTCGCAACAGAGCTTTACCGGAATTTCATATTGTGAAATCTAAAGAGCAAAACCTGAAATGTGGTTGACGGCATGATGAACGAAAACTCTTTGACCGCTTTTCTTACATTGGCTGAAATCGGCAGTTTCCAAAATGCTGCCCGTGCGATGGGTGTGTCCAACGCATCATTGTCCCGCTATGTCGGGCAGGCCGAGGACTATACGGGGCTTGTTTTGTTTCATCGAAGCCGAAACAACAGCACTCTGACACGCGCAGGGCAGGAGTTCTTGCCAATCGCCCAGTCGCTGCGCGAAGACCTGAACCAGTATGCAACGCGCGTGGCCGCTTTGCGCGAAACCGGGCCGGGCACTTTGCTGATCGGTTGCGGGCCTCTGACCACGAGAACCCTGATCCTGCCCGCCCTGCGATCAGTGCGGCAAGTGATGCCTGATCTTCGCTTCCGAATTCTGGTAAGCGCCTACGCACGACCGCTTGATTTGTTGCAGGCGGGAAAGTTCGACATGTTCCTCGGTGACCTGACCTACACACCCGAAGCTGACAACGTCGAGATTATGGTGATGGAGAAACAACAAATCCAGTTTGTGGCACATCGCGACCATAAGATTCATCAGCGTGGCCCGCAAACGATGGCAGGCATATTCGATTTTCCCTTCGCATCTCCGCATCTCCACAAACACTGGAAAGCCGCTTTGACAAAAGCACTTGGTGGCGGTGCTGAAGCCGTCGAAAAGGTGAATGCACAGCCGCATATCGAATGCGACGACTACAACCTCCTGACCGGATTGTTGGCAGAACCGGACTACATCGTGGGAGGGATGGCGGACACATTTGCGGATCTGATCCATGCAAAGACGGTGAAACCTGTGTCTATGGCACAGAACCTTACGTGGAACATCTGCGCAGCGCGTAAGTCACAGAACACTTCGGATGCTGTAGAATTATTCTGGAGTGAGCTTGCTAAATATCGGGCATGACCGGCGGTGCAAGGCATAGAAAAACGCCCAACTGAAACGCATCTTAGCTAGTGCCTGGTCGTTTCCGTATGGCCAATTAACTTGGCGAAGTTCTGCTTTGGAATGCTGGCGGTGAAAGTCCGAAACGCTTGGTTCGCGACGCGCAGCACATGCAAAGAATAGAAGCCTGGTCGACGGCAGGTGTAAGCTCTCAACGGACGTTTACATCGCAGCCGAAATCACCCACCCTCATCGATCGCATTCATTGCACCCCAAAACTACCAGTTGAACCTCCTTGCACCCGCTCCTATCGTGCGGCAACAAACGTTTCATTCAGGACGACACCATGACCGAGCAAACCCCACATCCGATGTCCCCGCAGGATTGCCTTGTGGCGATCATGGTGGCGATTTCCGCTTCGGACGAGAACATCCGAACCGCAGAGCTGGTCAAGATCGAAGGCGCGGTCAACATGCTGCCGGTGTTTGCAGGCTACGACATCGACCGAACCCGCCGCGTCTCGCAGATCGTGTTTGATTTGTTTGAGCAGGTGGACGGGCTGGATGCCCTGTTCGGACTGATCCGTGACAACCTGCCCGAACGCCTGAACGAAACCGCCTACGCGCTGGCCTGTGATGTCGCCGCCGCTGACGGCACTCTGGCCGAAACCGAATTGCGACTGCTGGAAGAAATCCGATACGAGCTGAGCATCGACCGCCTGCACGCTGCCGCTATCGAACGCGGGGCACGGGCGCGGCATACGACCTAGCTGCCGTAGAGCGTACCCCACCGCTCAATCAGATTGCGCTGCAAAGTGCGAGACCGTCGGTTCCAGGCCCGCGCCCCGTCCGGGCGCTCGCGCGACGCACGCGGGATCGTGGCGCGGTGCGCGGTGTCGGCGGTGAAGATCGCAAAGGCCAGATCCACTCCATCTGCCGTTGTCATGTAACCGCCAAGACCCGAGACGAAGTTCAAAGTACCCGTTTTTGCGTCGACCTTGATCGGATGATCCTTGACCGGCTGCCCGTTTTTGTCGGCCAGCGTAAAGGACCGAAGCAACGGCCGCAGCTCCTCTGACTGCCCCGCCGCCACCAGCGTATTGACCAGACCGAAGGGGGCCATACGTGAGGAACCGCTAAGTCCGGAATGATCGACCATCGCGATCCCATCTGCGCCAAAACGCTCTGCCGCCCATAGGTTCATTTCTGCGGCCGAGTCCTCAAGGCTCTGCGGCGCAACCCCGCGCGCCTTGGTGGCCGCCAAACCCACCATTTCGGCGGTTATATTGGTCGAATATCTCAGCATCCCCTTCAGGATGCTTTCCAACGGATCGCTCTGATGCACCACCAGTTCGGTCCCTTGCGGTGCTTGCCGCGTCACCTGCACCCGGCCCAGCACGATCCCATTCACGCGTGCCAGCGTGCGGAACACATCTCCGGCATAAAGCGCAGGCTTGCGTACCGGCAGCCAGCGTGCCCCGCCATTGCCTAGCGCGCCTTTGGCCACGGTCCAGCGATCCTGCCGCGCGCTTGGCTGATAGGTGTAGATCGGCAGGCTGCGGTTCTCGACCCGCATTGATGCCATATCCACCGACGGCCTGTAACTTGCGCTGCGCGCATCCATGGTCACGTCATAGCCGGTGCCCTCGCGTTTCCACTCGAAATGCACACGGTTGAAATTCAGGGAAATCCCGCTGATCGACGGGCTATAGCCCAGATGATCCGGCTGCCCCGGATCAATGCTGAAGACGTAGGGCAGCGCACCATCATAGACCTTGAACGCGCCCTTCACCTCGGTGATCCCGGCCTTGCGCAGATTGGCTGCCATTGTGGCCAGCGCGTCTGTATCCAGCAGCGGATCACCGCCACCCGCAAGGATCAGGTCGCCTTTCAGAATACCATTTTCCACCGGTCCATCCGCGATCAAGCGGGTTTCGAACCGATACTCCGGACCCAGCACATCCAGCGCATAAAGCGCGGTCAGCGCCTTGGCGACGCTGGCTGGTGGTAGGCTTTGGCCCTCGCCGAACACCTCCAGCGGCGTTCCGGTTTCCACGTCGGCCACGGCAAAAACAACCTCGCCCTTCAACCCCGCCGCCTGAACCAGTCGCTCAGCCCCGCTGGGCTGCGGGCCACGCAGCACAGGGCGCAGAGACACCGAAGGCGCCTCGGCCAGACCTGTGCCCGGAACCAGAGACGCCCCTAATCCACCCAGAAACAAACGACGCGAAATTCGATCGACCATGGGTCTATTAGAATCCCAGAGCTTAAATGCAGACAATCACTTGATTAAGATTATGCGCCAAGTGGAGTCATTCGGGCAACACCCCATCGCTCCAATTCCCGCGATTGCGCAACTCGGTCGAACTGACGTCAACCATCGGCACGTTCACAAAACACCACGCCGGAGCATCCGCCCGCCCCAGCAAATGCCGCGCCTGCCCGTCGATACGGTACTTGGCATAAAGCCGAGCCGCCGGGGACATCCGAGCAGAAATCCGGTCCCCAGGCCGCGCCACAACGCCCACCGGCACGCTGTCCATGATCTGTCGCCAATCTTTCCAGCGGTGAAACTGCGCCAGATTGTCGGCCCCCATCAGCCATACAAACCGAACCTGCGGATAAAGTCGCCGCAGCGCCGCCAGTGTATCCGCCGTCGCCCGCGTCCCCGTCAGCGCCTCAATATCCGTCACATCAACGCGCGGATGCTGCATCACGTCCCGTGCCGCCGCAACCCGCCGCGCCAAAGGCGCAGGCCCCCGCTCCTTCAACGGATTGCCCGGCGACACCAGCCACCACACCCGATCCAGCCCGAACGCCTTCATCGCTTCGCGCGTCACATGCACATGACCTTGATGCGGAGGATCAAATGACCCTCCGAACAACCCCACGACCTGCCCGGGCCCCGCATATGGAATGGTACTGCGTTCCATCCTCTGCTGATGTTCAGAACTGAGAGGTGTTGTCAATCAATCGGCTGCACCACATCGCCAAGCCTGACTTGCCCCGGCTGCACTACTTCGGCACACCAACCCCCATGCCCCCGCACAGCAGAATAGCCGCCTTTGCCCAACGCGTCCTCCATCCGACTGCATGGAGCGCAGATCACGGTAAAGCGTAAAATGGCCTCCCCCACCTGCACCTCCCGCCCCTTTAGCGCCGCCAGATTGATCCCCGAAACCACCAGATTGCGCCGCAGGATCTCAGGCATAACCGATCCTTGCCCCAGATAAGAGCCAATCGCCGCCAGATGTTCCTGCTGGATCAAAGTTACCGCCCGCTTGCCCGCCCGGCTGCGGTCGCCGTCGAGCCCATCGGCTGAGACCCAAACCTCGTTGCGCCCATCCAATTCCGCTCTGCGGCCAGGACGTACACCGATCCATGTCACCCGGCCCGGTTGCGCCCAACCGGCAATCAGTTCCGCAAGTTCTGCCAAAACCCCACCACTCCTTGTCGTGTTGGTTCTACCGGATCAAACGACCACAGAAAATTCACAATACCACCAGCTTGCCCCGCCCGCTCGCCTCGGATATCCAGCGTTCCAACTTGATTTCCCCGACCCAGAGGACGCGACATGGCCGCCTATCAATATGTCTACCACATGCAGGGTGTCTCCAAGACCTATCCCGGTGGCAAGAAGTGCTTTGAAAACATCCACCTGAGCTTCCTGCCCGGCGTGAAAATCGGTGTTGTCGGTGTCAACGGGGCGGGTAAATCGACGCTGATGAAGATCATGGCGGGCCTCGACACCGACTTCACCGGTGAGGCATGGGCCGCCGAGGGCGCCAAGGTCGGCTATCTGCCGCAGGAACCTCAACTGGATGAATCGCTGACCGTCCGCGAGAACGTCATGCTGGGCGTGGCCGCGAAAAAGGCCAAGGTCGACCGGTTCAACGAGATTGCCATGGAGATCGCCGAGAACTACTCGGATGAGCTGATGGAGGAAATGACCACCCTGCAGGACGCGATCGACGCGGAAAACCTGTGGGACCTCGACAGTCAGATCGATGTCTCGATGGAAGCGCTGCGCTGCCCGCCGGACGATGCCAACATCGCAAACCTATCGGGTGGTGAGAAACGCCGCGTGGCGCTCTGCAAGCTGCTGCTCGAAGCGCCCGATATGCTTCTGCTCGACGAACCAACCAACCACCTCGACGCCGAGACCATCGCCTGGTTGCAACAGCACCTGATCGACTACAAGGGCACCATCCTCATCGTCACCCACGACCGGTATTTCCTGGACGACATCACCGGCTGGATCCTCGAACTCGACCGCGGTCGCGGCATTCCGTACGAGGGGAACTATTCCGCATGGCTGGAACAAAAAGCCAAACGGCTGGAGCAGGAAGCCCGCGAAGACAAGTCCAAGCAGAAGACCCTGCAACGCGAGCTGGAATGGATGCGTCAGGGCCAAAAGGCCCGTCAGGCCAAATCCAAGGCCCGGATCAACGCCTATAACGAGCTGGCCGACCAGTCCGAACGCGAAAAGCTGACCCGCGCCCAGATCGTCATTCCCAACGGCCAGCGCCTTGGTGGCAAAGTGATCGAGGTTGAGGGCCTGTCGAAACACATGGGCGACAAGCAACTGATCGAAGGGTTGGACTTCGCCCTGCCCCCCGGCGGCATCGTTGGCGTCATCGGCCCCAACGGTGCAGGTAAATCAACCCTGTTTAAGATGCTCACCGGGCAGGAACAGCCCGACAGCGGCACCATCACGCTGGGCGACACGGTCGAGCTGTCCTATGTCGACCAATCCCGCGATGACCTCAAAGACAACGACACCGTGTGGGAGGCGATCACCGGCGGCGCCGAGATCATCCAACTGGGCGACGCGCAGGTCAATTCCCGCGCCTATTGCTCGTCCTTCAACTTCAAGGGCGGCGACCAGCAGAAAAAGGTCTCGTTGCTGTCAGGGGGTGAACGCAACCGCGTCCACATGGCCCGCCTGCTGAAAGAGGGCGGCAACGTCCTGCTGCTCGACGAACCGACCAACGATTTGGACGTGGAAACCCTCCGCGCGCTGGAAGACGCGCTGGTCGATTTCGCCGGCTGCGCCGTCGTCATCTCCCACGACCGCTTCTTCCTCGACCGGATTTGCACGCATATTCTGGCGTTCGAGGGCGATGCCCATGTGGAGTGGTTCGAGGGCAACTTCGAGGACTACGAAGAGGACAAAAAACGCCGTCTGGGACCGGACGCGCTGGAGCCCAAGCGGTTGAAGCATAAGAAGTTTGCGCGGTGAACTAGTGTTGAGTCTGATTACCCTCAACGCAAGTTTCGATATGTAATTTGTGTTGAGGGGCGTGAAAATACCACCGTAGCATCATAAGATCCACCAACATTACTTTCAAACTCAAATAGAAAACTAAACGATTCGAGCCCCCCTCCAACAACCCTCCTGCAATCCGGTCCAATACCTACTTCAGTTTTTTTACCTTCTTCTGAAATAGCGTACGCGTGAGGTGTGGATTGACAAACATCTAAAGTTTTGTCGGTCCTGTTGCGCAGTGTCAGACTCAAATCTGCAAACGCACCTCTAATTCTTGAACTATCAACACAAACCTCAAAATTCTGTGTTGATTTACAATCAAATAGCCCGGACGAATTCCCGTAATCTGAAGTAAGCTGAGCTTTTTCCGCTACATCAGTCTGGTCACTCGAATTAACGCCGGAAACAATATCGCTCCAAATTTTCAGACGGCAAGCTCTGTTATTCAGTATTTCTTCACCAAGTTCTTCCCTTAGTACCCCTACATATTCCTCGGCTGAAAAGTCACCATCGCCTTCCAGACCAAGATCTGCCAATATTCGAGCCAGATTTTTCAATTCGACTCCCGCAGCGCCACTTGCGTTTATTTCACTCGAAGAACCGCCTTGCGCGAATTCGCCACAAACGACTACAACTGCCTCTCTGACTCTCCTTAGATCTTCGTCTTCAAGCGATTGTGCCTGCATAGAGCTGGCAAGCAACAACACTATTCCGATAATCAATTTCAAAAGAACATCCATCAAACAAATTCCAAACTTTTTCGGACAACTATCAACCAAGTTTATTCAACAGGCTAACGACTGGAAACGTTTTTTTTAGCAAGTGTAGAATGTGTGCTCTCACCCATCACTCCTCAATTCTCCAATATCCCACCACATAAATTGATGGGTGAAATCACCCATCCTACGCTTCCCCAAACGCTCCTTCGGTGACAACGCCACTCCATACCGGATCAACCCGGCCTGCGCGGATATCACGATAAATCGACGAATACGGCCAATCGGTTGGATGCTCCACCAACCCATGTTTGACCGGATTGCCCCAACAATAAACCACATGATTGCGGTAATCTCGTTCGTCCCGAATGGTGTGCTCCCAAAACCGGCGTTGCCAAATCCCGCGTTCCTGTTTGACAACCTTGGACTCGCTTCGCGGACCGAATTCTCCGACGGCACGCACAAATCGGCTTTTGATTAACCGCCACCGCGTCGAATAATCCGCATCCCCCGGCGGCAAGGTCCAAACCGCGTGCAGGTGATCCGGCAATACAACAAACGCATCGCACCAGAACGGCCGCTCTATCTGCGTTGCTGCAAAGGCCGCCCGCAGATGCGCTACCTCACGCACCAGCAAATCCGACGACCGGTCGGCCAAAGACACGGTGAAAAAATACTTGGCTCCGGGAACGCGGACGTGTCGATAATCGCTCATGCTGTAACTTGATCATGACGAGGGTTAACGGATTCTGAATGCCACTCCGACGCGCCAGACAAATAACCGGGCCTTATCATTGGCACGCAAACCAATAACCAAAACCATCGGCGGATTCTTGTACAAGTCGGACGATTGCCCCTCAAACCCCTGTACAAACCGTACAATCCGCCCTTGCCACACCGCCTGACCGATGCCATATCCATGAGGCTTACGTTTTTCTATTTCGACCTGCAGTCTCCTTCTACGGCGCTCAGTCTATCGATACAGACAACGACGCCGGGCTGCCGCATCCACGTGGGCAGCACTAAACAGGAGACAACGGATATGCCCGCAGGCACCGTAAAATGGTTCAACACCACCAAAGGCTATGGCTTTATCGCACCCGAAGATGGCGGCAAAGACATCTTCGTACACATCTCGGCAGTCGAGCGTTCGGGCCTCACCGGTCTGGCCGACAACCAGAAAGTCACGTACGAGCTGCGCGCTGGTCGTGACGGCCGCGAAAGCGCCGACAATATCGAACTGGCCTAAGCCGTTCAAAGGGCGGGATTTTTCCCGCCCACTCCGCTATGCCCTTGTTGATTGTGTGGCATAGGGAATACATCACAATCGGGTTATTCCTCCCCGGTGATTGACCAAATCCGCTATCATTTCAAAACTAGCGTTATGATTTCTTTGGTCATTTGAGGGATGTCACCATGTTCACACGCCGCGTATTTCTGGCCGGTACTGCCGTCAGCCTGCTTCCGGGCGTTGTCAGCGCCAAGAAAGCGGTCGAATATGATCCCACGCCACAATTCGTGCGGGTCAAAAAGCAATTCCTACCCGGTCAGCTGCTGGTCGTTCCCCGTTCCTTCTACCTTTACTATATAACCGAACCCCGCAAAGCGATCCGTTATGGCTGCGGCGTCGGCAAGGCCGGACTGGAGTTCACAGGAACCGCAACTATCGACGTCAAGAAGGAATGGCCCACCTGGCGACCGACCGATGAGATGATCGAACGCGACCCGGTGGCCTATGGTCGGTTCAAGGACAACGACTATGTCCAACCCGGAGGGAGCGATAATCCACTGGGCGCGCGCGCTTTGTATCTGTTCCAAAACGGAGTCGACACCTATTTCCGCATCCATGGCACCACACAACCGCAAACCATCGGTCGCGCGGCCTCGAACGGCTGCATACGGATGCTGAATCAGCATGTAATCGATCTGTACAACCGGGTGCCGATTGGAACCGTGGTGACCGTGGTCTAAGCCGCCGACCAATCCACATCGTCGGCTTGTTCAATCCTCAGGCGACCTTCTGGCCATGGGCGCATCAGCTTCTGCGCCTCTTCTTCGGATCCATGTAACCAGCAATCCACATCCTGCGACCCCAGCAACACACCCATACGGTGGTGGATCGGCTTTACATCGGCATTTGGCTCGCAGGTGACTGCGGCGACCTGATCCACACGCTGCCCACCAGGGGCCTCCCAACTATCCGTAATTGCAGCAAATAACAGCGGTATGCCATCCTTCGCTGCGATACGCCATGCAGTTTTGCGCCGTTTCTCTCCGGTCCACTCGTACCAGCCATCAACTGGTATAACTGCGCGCCCAACACCTTCGAATGCGCTTTTGTCAAAAACCGTTTCAGAGCGAGCGTTGATAATGGTCTCCATCACCGGACGTCCGCGCGCATTGACCCTGCCGACCGGGATCACCCCCCAACGCATCATCTTCAAGCCTTCACCGGTCAATACCGTCACCTCCTGACCCGGTTGAATGTTCTTGCGCGGGGGTTGAGGCCCTACGTTATCTTTCACGTTCAGGAACTTAGCAATCTCGCCAATTGGTCGTGTGAGAAAAAACCGGCCTGGCATAGGACCCTCCTAATCGGCAGCGCGCTCCGCTAAAGCCAGTACAATAGGTCCTAGCGCGTCAACGATCAGCGCAACGCCTTGGGCATTTGGATGGATGCCATCAGATTGCATGAACTGGCGCGCGACTGCAGGATCGCCCTCGGTCGTGAGCCCGTCAAAGAAGCTTTCCGCATAGATCGCGCCATACTGCTGCGCCAGTTCCGGATACATGGCATCGAAACTTTGCTTGTAATCCGTCCCATAGTTCCCGGGGGCTTGCATGCCGATCAGCAGAACTTCGACATTCGCAGCTTCAGCGGTGTTCAGGATTGCCTCAAGATTGGCGCGCGACACATCCGGATCGATACCGCGTAACAGATCATTGCCGCCGAGGGCTACAATCATGCCATCGACCTCTGGCGTCAGAGTCCAATCAACGCGGGAGGCTCCTCCTGCGGTCGTATCCCCGGAAACACCGGCGTTGATAAGCTGAATATCCGCCCCCTCCTCCTGCAACCAGCGTTGCAGTTGCGGCACAAACCCGTCTTGTTGCGGAAGTCCATATCCTTGTGTCAGGGAATCTCCGAGCGCCGCAATCACCACCGGCTCAGCCGTCGCGGCAAATCCGCAACAGATGAACACGCCTGACATCAAACCCTTGCGCAGCTTCTGTATCGCGCCATATCCCAATGGACTGTACCCCTCTTGATGGCCTGATCGATGACGACACCCGTTCTCACCCTCCAAGATGCCGCATTATCGCTGGATAGCAATGCCGGAAGAGTGGATATCCTGCACGACATCACTTTGACTGTGAGCAAGGGTGAAACTCTGGGGCTGATCGGTCCCTCTGGTTCCGGAAAGTCTTCGCTACTGATGCTAATGGGCGGCTTAGAACAGGCAACTGGTGGACGCGTTACCGCATTGGGCCAAGATTTGACGAAAATGAGCGAGGATGCGCTGGCACGGTTCAGAAGAGATGCCATGGGCGTAGTGTTTCAGAATTTCCACTTGATTCCGACGATGACCGCGCTTGAGAACGTGGCGACCCCGTTAGAACTCGCGGGACACAAAGATGCATTCCAGCGCGCCGCGGCCGAGTTGGAGGCCGTTGGCCTTTCACATCGTATCGATCACTACCCGGCGCAGTTGTCAGGCGGCGAGCAACAGCGTGTGGCGCTGGCCCGCGCTTCGGCCCCGCGCCCGCATATATTACTGGCAGATGAACCAACGGGAAATCTGGATGAAACCAACGGTTCAGCAATCATTGATCTGTTATTCGGACTGCGGGACCGTCACGGGGCAACTCTGGTACTGGTCACGCACAGCCATACGCTGGCTCAGAAATGCGACCGCGTTGTGCGCTTGCGCGATGGGCGTATCGCCGAGGAATCCCAGCGTGAGGCCGCCGAATGAGCCTGCGTCTGGCCGGTCGCCTGGCCCGGCGCGAACTGCGCGGTGGGTTGCGCGGGTTTCGGGTGTTTCTGGCCTGCCTGGCTTTGGGTGTTGCAGCAATTGCTGCGGTTGGCATGGTGCGCCAAGCCATTCAGACCGGATTGCAACAAGAGGGCGCGTCGCTCTTAGGCGGCGATGCCCAGCTGGAGTTCACCTATCGCTTTGCAAACGATGAGGAACGTGACTGGATGGCGGACACCGCGCAAGCAGTGTCGGAGGTCGTCGATTTCAGGTCCATGGCCGTCACGGGTGATGGCGCAGGCGCGCAACGGGCGTTAACTCAGGTGAAGGCCGTGGACGGGGCCTATCCGCTGTTGGGATCGGTGGCTTTGGAACCCGCAGTTTCTTTGCCCGAGGCCTTGGCGGGCGCCGATGGGCTGCCCGGCGCCGTGATGGCTCCGTCACTGATTGACCGCCTGAACCTTGCGATTGGGGACCAATTTGATCTCGGCACGCAGAGGTTCGTTTTGATGGCCTCGCTGGAACACGAACCGGATGGTGCGGCAGATGGGTTCTCGCTAGGACCGCGCACGTTGGTTCGAACCGAGGATTTGCAATCATCGGGCCTGCTGGCTCCGGGTACTTTGTTTTCCACCAAATACAGGATGAACTTGCCGCAAACCGCCGAGTTGGAGGCGCTGTCGCAGCAAGCCAGGCAGGCCTTCGAGGGAACCGGCATGCGCTGGACTGATGCCCGCAATGGTGCACCGGGGATATCCGAGTTTGTAGGGCGCCTCAGCGCGTTTCTGGTGCTGGTTGGTCTATCCGGATTGGCGGTTGGGGGGATCGGCGTATCGGCTGCCGTGCGCGCCTATCTGTCCCAGAAAACGGAAACCATTGCGACATTGCGGACTTTGGGCGCTGATCGGGCCACAATCTTTCAGACATACATGATCCAGATCGCCGTTCTTTCAGGCGTTGGTATCGTCATGGGTTTGACCCTGGGCGCGGCGCTTCCAATGCTGCTGGCACCGGTTATCGAGACCCAATTGCCGATCCCTGCTGTATTCTCGCTATATCCGCAGCCCCTGTTCGAGGCCGCACTTTATGGTGTGCTAACCGCGTTCCTGTTTACGCTTTGGCCTCTGGCCAGAACCGAGGAGGTGCGTGCGGCAACATTGTTCCGGGATGCGCTGACTTCGGCAAGCAGCTTCCCGCGCCTGATCTATGTAATTGCGACTGCAATTGGCCTGGCCGTACTGATCGGAGCCGCCGCTTGGTTCAGCGGTTCAACCCGGTTGACCCTCTGGACAAGCGCAGGTCTGGCGGGGGCGCTCACTTTGCTGACCCTTTCTGCCATTGCCATTCGCAAATTGGCCCGCGTGGGCGCTCCTTGGGCCAGAGGGCGTCCAGCCCTGCGGTGGGCGTTGTCCGCCATCTCTGACCCACGCGAAGGCGCAGCATCGGTGGTCCTGTCCCTTGGGCTCGGCCTTTCGGTCCTTGCGGCGGTGGGGCAGATCGACGGCACGCTACGCAATGCGATTTCGGGCAACTTGCCGGAGGTCGCACCCTCGTATTTCTTCGTCGATATCCAGAAGGATCAGATGCCCGGGTTCAGCGAACGTCTCGACACCGACCCTGCCGTCAGTCGGGTAGAAAGCGCTCCGATGCTGCGTGGGATCATTACCAAAATCAATGGGCGACCCGCGCGCGAGATTGCAGGCGATCACTGGGTTCTGGACGGCGACCGGGGCGTAACCTACTCTGCCCGCCCCCCACGGAATGCCCGCGTGACTGACGGGGTTTGGTGGCCAGAGGACTACAGCGGCCCACCGCAAGTCAGCTTTGCCGCAGAAGAGGCCGACGAGATGGGCCTGAAACTGGGCGATGAGCTGACCGTTAATATCCTGGGCCGCGATATCACAGCTGAACTCACATCGCTGCGCGAAGTTGATTTCTCCACTGCAGGAATGGGTTTTGTCATGTCGATGAACCCCTCTGCCTTGGCTGGTGCCCCGCATAGCTTCATCGCTACCGTCTATGCCGAAGAACAGGCCGAGGCCGCCATTCTGCGTGATTTGGCCGGTCAATTCCCCAACATCACGGCAGTCCGGGTCAGAGACGCCATCGACCGGGTATCAGGCCTGCTGGCAGGGCTTGCGGCAGCCACGTCATATGGCGCAGGGGTTTCTCTGTTGA
The DNA here is from genome assembly GCF_056537625.1 of Ruegeria sp. C6. Taxonomy (NCBI): domain Bacteria; kingdom Pseudomonadati; phylum Pseudomonadota; class Alphaproteobacteria; order Rhodobacterales; family Roseobacteraceae; genus Ruegeria; species Ruegeria sp. C6. The sequence continues at coordinate 64,421 of NZ_JBQFRW010000005.1, forward strand.
CCGGGTTTTTAGTGTTGATCGGTGCGGCGGCAGCGGGCGAACCGGCGCGTAGGTACGAGGCAGCGATCCTCAAGACTCTGGGTGCCAACCGTGGGCGCATATTGCGCAGCTTTGCCCTGCGGGCAATCCTTTTGGGAGCAGCCGCAGGTTGCGTTGCTTTGCTGACCGGAATTCTGGGCGGTTGGGCCGTGGCTACTTATATATTCGACACAGAGTTCGCGGTCATCTGGCCATCCGCGCTTGGGATCGTCATCGCCGGGGTTGGCGTTACCTTAGGCGCGGGGATGGTCTTTGCCCTGCGCCCGCTTTCAGTACGCCCTGCGCGCATACTGCGCGCCAGCGACTGAGTTCAGCGCATACAAGCGACAGGCTGCAATATTTTCAGCAATTGGTCATTGTCGCACACCAACGCATCGAGCGTGATTTCGTCCAGCGACGCATAAAACACCTCAGCCGCATCCCGCAGCGCCAACCGGAGGCGGCAGGCATCGGTCAGTGGGCAGGTGTTGTCAGCATCCGCAAAACACTCGGCAATCGGCAATCCGCCTTCGACATGGCGAAACACGGACCCGACCCGGATCTGATCCGCCGGGCGCGCCAGCGTCATGCCGCCATTGCGGCCGCGTTGTGTGCTGAGATAGTCTAGCTGGCTCAGTTGGTTGATCACCTGTGCCAGATGGTTTTCTGAAATATTACAGACATCGGCGATCTCGGCCTTCGTGACCAGCCGTTCCTGATGTGCGGCGCAATACATCAAAACACGCACCGCGATATTCGTCCGTTTGGTAATCCGCATTAGGGCCTCCCGAATCTCAAGGTGAAGCTTTATTGCATGTCTCGTAAAAAGACTGTTTGACATACATCAATCGTCAAAGAAGGACGCGACCCGCATGGCAGACCCTTATTTCTTCGGCTATGGCAGCCTCGTGAACCTGTCGACGCATGATTTCCCCGACCCGCGCCCAGCGCGACTGAAAGGTTGGCGACGCGCATGGCGGCACACTGATCTGCGACCGGTGGCGTTTTTGACCGCTGTGCCGGATGCTGATTCCGAGATCGATGGTATGATCGCCCATGTTCCTAAAAACGACTGGGCCGCGTTGGACCAAAGAGAATGGGCCTATGACCGCGTTCCAGCCACACGGTCGATCACGCACACTCTGACGCAAGAGGTGGAAATCGCTGTCTACGCAGTCCCGCATGATCGACACACCGCGCCCAGCAATCACCATCCCCTATTGCTCAGCTATATTGATGTTGTCGTGCAAGGGTATCTGCGGGCTTTTGGACCAGAGGGCGCCGATCGCTTCTTTGCAACAACCGATGGTTGGGATGCTCCGATTTTGAACGACCGCGCCGAGCCCCGTTATCCCCGTCACCAACAATTGAAGCAGGCCGAGACCGAATTCGTGGATGATCGCCTGCAACGCGTTTCGGCGCAAGTTTTGCGACCCGGAGAACAAAGAAAGGCAGGTGATTTACCTGCCTCCTTCGTATTCTAAGTACTGACCCTGAAATCAGCCGCGAGCGCGGATCACCTGCAATAGCGGCAGCAAGGTCGCCATTTCGGGCCCGCGCTCCATCCCCGTCAGCGCTTTGCGCAGTGGCATGAACAGGCCTTTGCCCTTGCGACCAGTTGCTTCTTTAACTGCCTTGGTCCATGTGCCCCAAGTTTCCCCATCGAATGGGCCTTCGGGCAGCAACGAGACAGCCTGAGCGATGAACTCACGGTCCTCGTCAGCGATCAGGGGTTCGGCCCCATCACGACACAATTCCCACCATCCCTCGAGATCGCTCAGCGTGGTGATGTTTTCGCGCGCCATGGTCCAGAAAGGCTCAGCCAGTTCAGCAGGTACACCTGCTTCAGCAACGGCATCGGCCACATCGGTCAGCGGCAGCGATTGTAGATGCTTCGCAGTCAGCGGGAACAGGTCCTGCACGTCGAACTTGGTTGGGGCCGCACCGAAGCGTGTAACATCAAAGCCGTCGATCAACTCTGCCATATCCGAGCGCAGCTCAACCGGATCTGACGACCCCAGACGCGCCATCAGGCTCAGTAAGGCCATTGGCTGCACACCTTGCTCTCGCAGATCACGCAAGGCCAGTGTGCCCAAACGCTTAGACAGAGCCTCACCCTGCGGGCCAGTCAGCAACGAGTGGTGCGCAAAACGCGGACAGGTGCCGCCCAACGCCTCGATGATCTGAATCTGCGTTGCGGTGTTGGTGACATGGTCCGAGCCGCGCACGACATCGGTTACACCCATCTCGGTGTCATCGACCACAGAAGCAATCGTATAGAGAACCTGACCATCGCCCCGGATCAGCACCGGGTCGGATACTGAAGCTGCATCGATCGAGATGTCGCCCAAAATGCCATCGTTCCATTCGATACGCTCGTGGTTCAGTTTGAACCGCCAGACGCCATTGCCACGCTCAGCGCGCAGGGCTTTTTTCTCGGCATCGCTGAGGTTCAGCGCTGCACGGTCATAGACTGGCGGCTTGCCCATGTTCAGTTGCTTCTTGCGCTTGAGGTCCAGCTCGGTGGGCGTCTCGAACGCCTCGTAGAACCGGCCCATCTCGCGCAGCTTGTCGGCGGCCTCGGCGTAGCGGTCCAGACGATCCGACTGACGCTCAACCTTGTCCCAGTGCAGGCCCAACCACTCCATGTCTTGCTTGATCGCGTCGACATATTCTTCTTTCGACCGCTCAGGATCGGTGTCGTCGATACGCAGAATGAACGTGCCGCCAGCCTTGCGGGCGATCAAATAGTTCATCAGGGCGGTGCGCAGGTTGCCCACATGGATGTAACCGGTGGGTGATGGGGCAAAACGGGTGGTGGTCATAGGTGTCTCCTGTTGGCGCGGCTCATCTCACATGGGCGCGTTTTTGTCCAGCAGGGGCTTTCAGGTCGGTTCAACCGGCCAAATGCCATCTAAGCGTTCGAGCCCGGCTTTGATGAGTTCACGAAGCACGTCGAGATCGATATCCGGTAGCTTATTCATATAGAGGCAGGATTTACCCAGCTTGTGCTTGCCCAGTCTTGATAAGATATCTCCGAAGTCAGCATACCCGGGCATGATATAGATGGAATGCGCCGCCTTGCGCGGAGAGAACCCAGTTGCGAGAAAGTCGCCCTCGCGCCCTGACGCATAGCGATAGTGATATCGACCATAGCCAATGATCGACGGCCCCCACATTACTGGCGCATAACCTGTGGTTTCACGAAACAGCCTGTCCAGCACGTGCGCCTCCTCCGCCTTGCGGGTCGGCTGAATACTCGCCAGAAAATCAGCAACGTTTTGCTCGGTGGGTACGGTTTTATTCGCAGATCGCGGCATGAACAAAAATTAACACGTAATGTTCAACCACGCAGCCCATATAACAGTGCCATAGTATGGCCACAGGCCCAGACTGACCTAATTCAGTCAAACATGCTCTGACAGGGAGAACGACCATGACCATCAGATTGACTCGCCGGGCGGCGCTTGGAACGGTTGCGGCTCTGCCGCTTGCGGCAGCTACTTCGCCTGTTCTGGCCGCAGGTACCGAGACCAAAGCCAACTCTACAATAGCAAAATCGTTTCAACTGGGCGATTTCACCGTCACCACCTTGTTGGATGGCAGCCTGCCTCGTGATGGTGCGCAGGACATTTTCGGCGGCGGCGCCTCGGATGAAGATTTCGCCCGTGTATCGGCTGACAACTTCATCTCGCCAGATGTTGCGCAGTTCTTCTTCACACCAACGCTGGTTAATACGGGGTCCGAGATGATCTTGTTTGATACTGGGCTTGGCCAAGGTGGAATTCAGGCCGCGTTGGCCGACGCCGGCGTAACGCCTGATCAGATCGATGTAGTGGTCATTACCCACATGCATCCCGATCATATCGGTGGTATGACAACCAATGATGCCGCGACTTTTGCCAATGCGCGTTATGTAACAGCAGCACCCGAATACGACTTTTGGTCAGCGCAAGACGCGGGCAACCGAGTGGGTGATATGGTTGCAGCCAAAGTCACCCCGATGGCAGAGAAGATGACCTTTATCGGGGATGGTGGTGAAGTCGCATCCGGCGTCACCGGTATGGCAGCGTTTGGTCATACTCCGGGCCATATGGTCTATCACCTAGAAAGTAACGGTCAGCGTCTGGTCCTGACGGCGGATCTTGCAAATCACTATGTCTGGTCATTTGCACACCCTGAATGGGAAGTGCGATTCGACATGGACAAAGCCGCTGCAACGGAATCGCGCAGGAATGTGCTGGGCATGCTGGCTGCGGACAAAGTGCCTATGATCGGCTATCACATGCCTTTCCCGGCCGCTGGGTATGTCGAATCCCGTGGCGACGGGTTCCGGTTCGTGCCGGTCAGCTATCAAATGATGGGTTAGAGGCTAAAAACCAGCATCCGGCCGCACTTTTGCCCCATCGGTGAAACGGGACAGGCGAAAGGCGGTCGGATCAACGCAAGGCGTGCTTTCCGTAACAAGGTCCGCCACTAATCGACCGGCGGCAGGACCGATGCCAAAACCGTGGCCAGAGAAACCGGTCGCAATATGCAGGCCCTGCACCGCGTCCACTTTCGAGATGACCGGGATCGCATCCGGGGTCACATCGATCAGGCCGGCCCAGCTTTGCACGATCTCCGCACTATCAAGCGCAGGCAACGCCTTGCGGGCGTTGGCCCACGCCCTTCGCAACACTTTCTGGGAAGGTTCCGGGTCGAGCACTCGGCAATGTTCAAACGGTGTCACATCGGTCGGCAGCCAGCTTCGATCCTCATTCGCCTCGACCATCCAGCGTCTCGAAAAGCGAAACCTTAAGGACCGCCACTCTTGCCGGAATGCGGGTAGAAACTGCAACCCGAGTCGGAAACTGTCAGGAACGATATCCACCGTATTCTCGTGACCCGAAGCTATGGTGTATCCCCCGTCCGAGCGCTTTCGAATGGCAAAATCATCACTCCAAAGCGACACCTCTGGCCCTGCTGCAACCGGAGAGGTCCGCATGACCGTATTGAGCACTTTGAGCTGTGGCAGAGTGATTCCAGCGTTCCCCGCAAACAGCCGAGACCAGGCTCCGCCTGCAAGTACGACTTGACTACACCTTACGCGGCCGCGTTCGGTGAAAACACCTGCGATCCGGCCCGCAGCAACATCGACACTTCGCACCGCGCATTGCGTCATGATCGCGGCCCCACGGTCGCGCGCCGCCTCGGCGATTGCGGGGGCCGCCCATTGCGGCTCGGCCCGCCCGTCCTGCGGCATGTAAAGCGCTGAGCGCAGTTTCATACTGTTATCCGACAGCAACCCGTCCAGTTTAGGGCCGGATACCATGCGAGCACCTGTTTGCAGCCCTTCAACATGGTCCAGCCATCGCGTCAGGTTTTCATCGTCTCGTGCGCCAGACGCGCCAAACACGATTCCTGATTGAACATAGCCTGTGGCGCGTCCCAATCGCGCATCCAGCCCTTGCCAGATTCTAAGCGCCTCTTGCATCAGGGGGATCTCGCGCGGATCACGTGTCCCAAGGCGCACCCAGCCCCAATTGCGCGAGCTTTGCTCGCCCGCAATCCGGCCTTTCTCGCACAACAGAACGGAAACACCTCGCTCAGCAAGCTCGAAGGCAGCCGAAGCCCCGATGATTCCACCACCTATGACGACAACATCTACGTGTTTGGGAAGTGTGAGATCAGATTCGACGGGTGTCGGTGTGGGGCCTGGCATTAACCGCTCGGTGCTCGTTCATCGGAGCGTCATCCAGCCTGAAGGCGATTTCACTGGCAATGTAGAAAACGGTTGGTCCCGGGCAATTGCCGGAACCTGTGGCCAATTGGCCAATGCGCGGCGAATTACGCCGCGCAGATGCGTTCAGATTACGCCGCCCCGGAAAGTTGCGCCCATTTCTGGCGCAGTACCGTGCTGAGCTTGGGATCGGACTTTGATGCAAGCGATTCCTGTGGCTGCAACACCGGAAATTCCGATCGCAACGGAACCGGGCCTGCCACCGCGTCGGGCGTCGGCTCTTCCTGGCTCATAATGTCTGCAATCGCAGCATCCAGCGCCTGTTCATCCAACTTGCGCGGCGCTGATTCCATAGGCTTCAACTGCAACGGAGAATGAAGCGGCTTATCGTATCCATTCGTCATTTGACCACCAATACCTTTACTGACATCCCAAACACGGATGCCTTTTCCCAGTTCCACAATCCCGGTCATCGGCTCTGAAAATGGCAGGACAACCTACCGGATTGCGTCACATCCGCCCCATATGAGGCAGACCCCTGTCGTAAATGTGGCAAAAAAAGGACGCGCGTACAAGCGAAACATAGTCTTTTCACCGCACAACTGGCTGAAATGGATAAACAAACTGCCGCAGAAACCCGCATTACCATGCACTTTCGAAACAATGGTAAATTCTTCAACCAGAGCGGTGCTTACGTTCTATCCCGCCAGCGATTTACAATCGGATAGCGACGATCCAGCCAGAAGGCCCGTGGCGTCAACCGTGTGCCAGGCGCGGACTGGAAGCGCTTGTATTCACTAATGTAAATTAGGTGTTCGACCCGCCGGGCCTCGGCCTCGTCAAATCCGGCTGCAACGCAGTCGGCGATTGAGCCATCCTGATCTACCAAGATATCAAGAATCGCATCGAGAACAGGGTAGTCCGGCAGGCTGTCGCTATCTTTCTGATCTTCACGCAATTCAGCACTTGGCGGCTTGTCGATCACCGAAGGGCGTATGACTTCGTCTTCGGGTCCCATCATCCAGTCGCGATGATTGGCGTTGCGCCAGCGGCAGGTCTCGAACACGCGAGTTTTGTACAGATCCTTGATCGGGTTATAGCCGCCGTTCATGTCTCCATAAATGGTGGCATATCCCACTGCGACCTCGGACTTGTTGCCGGTGGTCAGCAGCATCTCGCCAAACTTGTTCGAAATCGCCATTAGCAGAAGACCGCGCAGGCGAGACTGGACGTTTTCTTCGGTCAGGTCCTCATTCCGCCCTGCAAAAAGCGGAGCCAAAGTGTTGGTTACCGCTGCGCGTCCCTCAGAGATCGGCACAAAGTCGTAGTGCACTCCCAGCGCCTTGGCGACGGCTTCGGCATCATCCAAAGAACTTTGGCTTGTATATTCCGAAGGCAGCATTACGCAGCGTACATTTTCCGCACCGATCGCATCCACGGCTATTGCGGCCACCAGCGCCGAGTCGACGCCGCCCGACAACCCCAGCACAGCTTTGCCAAACCCCGTCTTGCCCATGTAATCGCGCAGAGATTGCACCATCGCGCGATAATCCTGCTCCCATTCGTCGGGTTGCGGCACGACTTCACCAGCCACAATACGCCATCCGTCATCTTGGCGCGACAGATCGATATGGCTGACGGCCTCATCGAAGACGGGCATGCGGAACGCAAGCTCTCCACCCGGGTTCAATCCAAACGTAGCACCGTCGAAAACCTGATCATCCTGCCCGCCGACCATGTTCAGGTAGATTACCGGCAGGCCCGTTTCGACCGTGCGAGCCACCATGTGGTTCAACCGGATATCGTATTTGTTTCGAAAATAGGGCGAGCCGTTGGGGATCAGCAGAAACTCGGCCCCGGTTTCTTCCAGTGTCTCAGCGACATCCTCGTGCCAGCCATCCTCGCAAATCGGGCTACCGATACGAACATTTCCAACCGCATAAGGGCCGCCCATAGGACCCGCATCATAAAGGCGTACTTCATCAAAGACGGTCTCATTGGGCAAATGATGTTTAAGAACTTTGCTGACAATCCGCCCACCTTTGAGGATCAGGTAGGCGTTATAAAGCTTCCCATCTTCAACCCAAGGACCGCCGATGGCCAACGCCGGGCCGTCGGCACAGTCTTCAGCCAACGCCTGCACCGCATTCATCGCGGCCCGATGAAACGCGGGCTTCATCACCAGATCCTGGGTATTGTAGCCGGTTATGAACATCTCGGGCAGCGCCACAAGATCAGCCTGCGCCGCGCGCCCTTGCTGCCAGGCTGCAGCAGCCTTGGCGGCATTACCGTCGATATCCCCAACCGTTGGGTTCAATTGCGCCAGAGTGATGCGGAAACGATCGGCCATTTTTGCCCTCTTGCCCTCATGTCTTTCAGGGATTTAGCAGATCACACCGCGAGTGAAAGGCAAATGCGCCAAAAGCCGTTGCTCTGCCCTCGGCGGTATCTTAGTTTTGCGCCAACACAAACACCGCAGGCAGGTACAAAAATGAAAGCGATCCGCACATCCCTTACCGCTGCAACGCTTACAATGCTGGCGTCTTTTGCTATCGCCCAACAGGACGGTCAGATTGTCATCGCTGATGATGATGTCGGAGGTGTCTACGAGGGCACGTTCGAAAACGGGCTGCGCCATGGCACCGGCACTTACCGCCTGCCGAACGGTTTTGAATATTCCGGTCAATGGGTCGAGGGCGAGATTCAAGGACAAGGCACCGCGCGCTACGCCAATGGCTCTGTCTATGAAGGGACATTCACCAAGGGCCAACCAGAAGGGCGCGGCAAAATCGTCTATTCTGATGGCCAGTCCTATGAGGGCGAGTGGGCCAACGGCACGATAAACGGTACCGGTATCGCGACATATTCCAACGGCTCGCGATACGAGGGCGGCTTCAAGGACGCCAGATATCACGGTCACGGCGTGCTGACCGGCCCGGATGGCTCGGTTTATGAGGGCGACTGGGTAAACGGCCAGAAAACCGGCAGCGCCAAGATCACCTACGCCGATGGAAGTACCTATGAGGGCGACTTGAATGGCGGGCAACGGCATGGTCAGGGTAGTCAGGTCTGGGTCGACGGCATGACTTATGCTGGGTCCTGGGCCAACGACCAGATGGCCGGAACAGGCCGTTTGGTTCAACCAAACGGAGATGTCTACGAAGGCGAAATGGTCGAAAATCGCCGACAGGGCAAAGGCAAATCCATCTATGCCAACGGTGCGACCTATGAAGGCGACTATGCTGATGACCAGCGCCATGGTCAGGGCACCTATAGTGGTAGCGACGGATTTGCGTACACAGGCGCCTGGCAAAAGGGCCAGATTGAGGGCCTGGGTGAGATGCTCTATCCCGATGGTTCGGTCTATATCGGCGACTTTCTAGATGACCTGCCTCATGGCAAGGGGCAAACGACATACCCCGACGGATCAGTTTACGACGGCAACTGGATCGCCGGGATTTTTGAGGGCACCGGCACGGCAACCTATCCCAACGGAACGGCTTATACGGGCCAGTTCAAAAACGCCCGCTTCGACGGCAAAGGTATTCTGACCTTTGCAAATGGCTATCGCTATGATGGCGATTGGGTAGACGGCGTCCGACAGGGGAAGGGCAAGGCTACGTTTCCGGACGGGATCATTTACGAAGGCGATTTTCTGAATGGCAAGCGTCACGGCAAGGGAACACTGACCCGACCGGGCGGATATAGCTACACAGGCGACTGGGCCGACGGCAAGATCACTGGATTTGGAACCGCCACCTATGAGACCGGTGATGTCTATGAGGGCAATTTTCTGGAAAATAAACGCCACGGTGACGGCACGATGCGTTTCGCGGGCGGCGAGGTTGAGACCGGCGTCTGGGAAAATGACACGCTGGCGACCGAAACAGAGACTGCCCCCGAAACCCCCGCTGCGGGTGCTGAAACCACTGAGCCATACTCTACCCCCGACGCGCCCGCCCCTGACGCGACAGACCCGGATATAAACGACGGCTAAATCAGCCCTACCAAGGCACGCGCTTGCCAGCCCAATCGTAAAAACTGCCCGAGTCAGCGGGGGTGAGTCCATTGATGACGGACAGCAGATTGGCTGCGGCCTCATTGGGTTCAACAGCCGGGTGGCGGGCAAGGTACTTTTCGGTAAAGGCCGTTTTGACTGTTCCGGGGTGCAAAGCGACACAAACGGCTTGTTTGTGAGTGCGCGCCAATTCGATGGCAGCCGTATGCACTATCTGATTCACAGCCGCCTTGGCCGCACGATAACTGACCCACCCACCCAGCCGGTTGTCCCCGATTGAACCAACTCGGGCCGACAGCACGGCGATCACCGATCTGCGGTCGCGTGGCAGCAGGCGGTGCACGTGCTTCAACACCAAGGCCGGGCCAACTGCGTTCAGTGCGAACTGGTCCATCATCGCCTGCGCGGACAAGGTGCGCATAGATTTTTCCGGACCCATACCGTTAATCTCAAGCGCCCCTGAGGTCACCATGATCAGATCAAACGGATCAGAAAGGGACGCCAGCATACGCTCTGCGCCATCCGGGTCGGTCAGGTCAAACCCATCCGTTGATCTGGCCAGTCGGGTGACTTTGACACCATCCGTTGTCAGGTGGTCATTCAAAGCGCGCCCGATACCGCCAGAAGCTCCGATGATTAATGCAGTTTTCATGCACAAGAAGTTAGCCGAAAGCTTCATCGCTTCAACTCCACCGTCAATTTTGTTCCCCCGTAAATTTCCCGCTTTTCATTCGCCGCGCGCCCTGTATAAGCTGATCCCCATGATCAACCGCGCAGATATCGCTTTTGCAAACGCCGCACTCAGCGGCGCGTTGCTGCGTGGTCTACTGATCCTAATCCGCCTCTGAGCGTGCCATCCGGCGCGCCCGCTCAGAGGAGGACGCCCGCGCGCCAAGAGGCTTTAGGACAGAAGAAGAAAGAGAACCCCATGACAAACGTGACCGACCAAGACCGCGTCGTGATCTTCGACACCACCTTACGCGACGGCGAGCAGAGCCCCGGCGCGACCATGACCCACAACGAAAAGCTCGAAATTGCCGAGCTTCTGGATGAGATGGGCGTCGACATCATCGAAGCCGGATTCCCCATTGCATCGGAAGGCGACTTCAAAGCGGTGTCCGAGATTGCCGAGCGGTCGAAGAACAGCCGCATCTGTGGTCTGGCCCGCGCCAATTTCGCCGATATCGATCGGTGTTGGGAGGCGGTGAAACACGCCGAGAAGAACCGGATCCACACCTTTATCGGAACCTCTCCGCTGCACCGGGCGATACCAAATCTGACGCAAGACGAGATGGCCGACAAGATCCACGAAACGGTCAGCCACGCGCGCAACCTTTGCGAAAACGTGCAGTGGTCGCCGATGGATGCGACCCGGACCGAATGGGATTATCTGTGCCGCGTGATCGAGATTGCAATCAAGGCTGGCGCCACCACGATCAATATCCCCGATACTGTCGGTTATACTGCCCCGGTCGAGTCTGCAGATCTGATCAAGCGCCTGATTGAGACGGTTCCAGGCGCGGATGAGGTAATCTTTGCCACCCACTGCCACAACGACCTTGGCATGGCGACAGCGAACTCTCTGGCAGCTGTCGCAGGTGGTGCGCGTCAGATCGAATGCACCATAAACGGGTTGGGTGAACGCGCAGGCAACACCGCGCTGGAAGAAGTTGTGATGGCGTTGCGCACACGCAACGACATCATGCCGTGGCATACTGGCATCGACACCACCAAGATCATGCATATTTCGCGCCGGGTCGCGACCGTGGCCGGATTTCCGGTGCAGTTCAACAAGGCCATTGTCGGCAAGAACGCTTTTGCCCATGAAAGCGGCATCCATCAGGATGGCATGCTGAAGAACCGCGAAAACTTCGAGATCATGCGCCCTGAAGACATTGGGCTCTCTGGCACCTCTTTGCCGCTGGGCAAGCATTCGGGCCGCGCTGCACTGCGCGATAAGCTCGAAACGCTAGGGTATGAGGTTGGTGACAACCAGCTCAAAGACATTTTTGTGCGCTTCAAGGATCTGGCCGACCGCAAGAAAGAAGTCTTTGACGATGACCTCATCGCGTTAATGAGCGTCGACGACGAAGCGGACGATCATCTGCAACTGGTGTCGATGAAAGTGACCTGCGGTACCGGAGGTCAGGCCGAAGCGACGGTCGAACTGGAAGTAGAGGGTGCAGACAGGATCGCCACGGAAAACGGTGACGGCCCAGTCGACGCAACCTTCCGGGCGATCCGGGCGATCTATCCCAACACTGCGCGGCTGCAACTGTATCAGGTGCATGCGGTAACCGAAGGTACGGACGCGCAAGCCACGGTTTCGGTCCGTCTGGAAGAGGATGGTATGATCGCCACCGGTCAGTCTGCAAATACAGATACGGTGGTTGCGTCGGCCAAAGCCTATATCCACGCGCTGAACCGCCTGATCATGCGTCGTGAAAAGGCTGGTCCGGGGGCAGATACACGCGAGATCAGCTACAAAGACCTGACCTGATCGAAGGGTAAGGCGAATGGCTCCCGCACCCGCGGCGGCCCGGCTTCGCCGACCCTTCTTGGGTTTTGGGCCCGGCAGCGCGCCACTGGCGCGCTGCCGGGCCCAACGCGTTTGACGGCATCTTTGATGCAGGCAAACGGAGCGGGAGCTTTCCCTGTTTAATTCTTGCTTTTCAAAGCTGAGCGAACAGCTCCGACAAGCGGCGCGTTTCGTCTTCGATCCCGAAGGGCGCATTCAACATGAACATACCTGATCCGACCATGCGATGACCTTCCCGCGCCGGAGGGAACGTCACCTCATGGCAAATCGTTTTGGGATATCCAGCGGATTTCAGAGACGAAATCATAGCCTTGTGACGTGCATCCGTAAGGATTGGATACCAAAGTGCGATCACACCCACATTCCATTTGCGGTGCAGCTTCGCGATCACCCCAGGCAAACGGTCATACTCGGCTTTCACTTCATAACTGGGATCGATCAGCATCATGCCCCGCCTCGGGGTCGGAGGCAGCAACGATTGGGCCAACTCAAACCCATCCTGCCGATAGACCTTCGCCCCGAAAGGAGACAGCGCCAGTGAAAGTGCCGTATGTTCCTGCGGATGCAGCTCGGCGAAATGCAGGCTATCCTGTTTTCGCAGCAGGTTGGCCGCAATCACGGGTGAACCGGGATACGCTTGCACGCCGTGACTGGCCTGTATGGTATCCAGCACCCGTGCCATTGGATGATCGGAATCAAACCAACCTTCGCGCCTGACGCGCCCGATCCCGGCGACAGCTTCACCCGTTCGAACCGCCTCAGCCGCGTCAAGGTGATATAGTCCACGCCCGGAGTGCGTTTCGATATAGCTGAGGGGTTTGTCCTTTTGGGTCAAATAACGCAGCGTCCACGCCAATAAAGCGTGCTTTTGTACATCAGCCAGATTTCCTGCGTGGTAAATGTGTTGATATGAGAGCATCTTGCCTTCTAAAGTCCCCATCAATAAGGCGGAAAGGTGCTGACTGTCGCGGAATCAGCCCTTTAACCGGGCGAGTTGGCACCCTATAAGGCATCCGTCCCGGAACCGTCGAGTCGCGGGCAGTGGAAATTCTGACAAACGGGATCAGGGAAATATGGGCATCTTTGGCAATCTGGGCGGCCTGTTCACAGCGGACATGGCTATCGACCTTGGAACAGCGAACACGCTGGTTTATGTCAAAGGGCGCGGAGTGATCCTGTCTGAGCCCTCGGTCGTTGCCTACCACGTCAAGGATGGGGTCAAGAAAGTCCTTGCTGTTGGCGAGGACGCCAAGCTGATGTTGGGCCGGACCCCGGGCTCCATTGAAGCCATCCGTCCGATGCGCGAGGGTGTCATCGCGGACTTCGACACCGCCGAAGAGATGATCAAGCATTTTATCCGCAAGGTGCATAAACGCTCGACATTCTCGAAACCCAAGATTATCGTTTGCGTCCCTCATGGCGCAACCCCGGTTGAAAAACGCGCAATCCGCCAGTCGGTTCTGTCCGCAGGCGCGCGCCGCGCGGGCCTGATTGCCGAACCAATTGCGGCTGCGATTGGCGCGGGGATGCCGATAACCGATCCGACCGGCAACATGGTTGTCGATATCGGCGGCGGGACCACCGAGGTTGCGGTTCTGTCGCTGGGCGATATCGTCTATGCCCGCTCGGTCCGCGTTGGTGGCGACCGGATGGATGAAGCGATCATATCGTATCTGCGGCGTCAACAGAACCTGCTGGTGGGTGAATCAACTGCGGAACGGATCAAGACCACCATCGGTACCGCACGGATGCCGGACGATGGCCGTGGCCAGTCGATGCATATCCGGGGTCGCGACCTGCTGAACGGTGTGCCCAAGGAAATCGAGATCAGCCAGGCTCAGGTGGCCGAAGCGCTGTCTGAACCCGTGCAGCAGATTTGCGAGGCGGTGATGACCGCGCTGGAAACCACGCCGCCCGATCTGGCGGCGGACATCGTGGACCGGGGCGTGATGCTGACCGGTGGCGGTGCGCTGCTGGGTGATCTGGATCTGGCGCTGCGCGAGCAAACCGGTTTGGCAGTTTCTATTGCTGATGAAAGCCTGAATTGTGTGGCTTTGGGCACGGGCAAAGCACTCGAATACGAAAAACAACTGCGCCACGCGATTGACTACGAAAGCTAAGGCGCGCACCCTTATGGGGTGAAAACTCGGGCACGAGCAGCACGGGAAGGTAACCTGTGGCAAAGGACCGATCACAGCGCGATGAATACACGACACCTCTGCGTCGACTGTTGCTGGGGATTGTTGTACTGTGCCTGCTTGGTATCTTTCTGGTCTGGCGCATCGACAGCCCGCGCGTCGAAAGGTTCCGCGCACAGGTGGTGGACAAGGTTGTCCCCTCGATGGAGTGGGCAATGGTCCCGGTCACTGCGCTGGTGAACCTGTCTCGTGATTTCCAAAGCTATCAGCGGCTCAGCGAGCAGAACCAGGAATTGCGCAGCGAGCTGCGCCTGATGCGCGCCTGGAAAGAGGCCGCGCTGCAGCTGGAACAGGAAAACGCCCGCCTGCTGGATCTCAACAACGTACGGCTCGATCCGCGCCTGACCTATGTCACAGGAGTTGTGATGGCCGATAGCGGCTCACCCTTCAGGCAATCTGTGCTGTTGAACGTAGGCGAGCGTGACGGGATCGTGGATGGTTGGGCAACGATGGACGGGATCGGAGTGGTCGGGCGCATCTCGGGCGTGGGCCCGGATACCGCGCGCGTGATCCTGATGACCGATGCCTCAAGCGCGATCCCGGCGACGATCCAGCCTTCGGGGCAGACGGCGCTGATCGCAGGTGACAATACTTCGGCCCCTGCAGTGGAGTTTCTGGAAAACCGGGAACTCGTGCGACCGGGCGACCGGGTCGTTACATCAGGCGATGGTGGCGTGTTCCCCGGTGGCTTGCTGATCGGTCAAATCACGGTTGATCCCGGTGGCAGGTTGCGCGTGCGGCTGTCGGCAGATTTCGAGCGGCTCGAGTTTCTGCGCGTACTACGCTATCAGTCGGCCCCACCAATCACGGAATCCGGTGATATCGTCGGCCCCCGTCAACCCGAAGCATCCTTGACCCCATCCGATGTCAATGATGGATAGGTCGGTCTCAGATCTGTGGGCCAAGCGCGGTCTCTATGTCGCTCTGGCGGTATTTGTGGTGTTCCTGCACCTGTTGCCCCTGGATACAAAACCTGATCGCCTGCCCTTTCCTGACATACTGATCGCTCTTACTTACGCTTGGGTTTTGCGGCGGCCGGAATATATTCCGATCCTGATCATTGCCATCGTCATGTTCATGGCCGATCTGCTTTTGCAACGCCCACCCGGGTTGCTTGCTGCGTTGGTGGTTCTGGGTGCAGCCTATCTTCATTCCGCTGCGGCTGGCATGAAAGACAGTGGGTTTGTGGGCGAATGGGCAACCGTCGGGGCAGTGATCACGGTTGTGTTTGTGCTCAATCGACTCATTCTTGCTATCCTCTCGGTGCAACAGGCAACTCTGGGACCGGTAGTGGTGCAAGTTATTCTGACAATCGCAATCTATCCTGTGATGGTTTTGTTGAGCCAAACTGTGTTTGGCGTAAGGCGCAAATCTGTTGCCGACAGCACGATGCCACGGGTGCGGCCATGAAGCAGCGCAAACCAAAGCCCAAGGGCCTTGCTTACAAACGTTTGCCGCGCCGCGCCTTGATCCTCGGTGGGCTACAAGCGGCCTTTATCGGGGGGCTGGCAGCCCGGATGCGGTTCATGCAGGTGGATCAAGCGGATGAATACCGTCTGCTGGCCGAAGAAAACCGGATCAACATCCGTCTGATCCCACCAACCCGGGGCCGGATATATGACCGGAACGGGCAGATCATAGGATTAAACTCTCAGTCCTATCGCATCGTCATCGTGCGCGAGGATGCAGGCGATATCGACAAGGTCATCGCCAAGCTTTCGGAACTGATCCCGTTGACCGGGGATGAGATCGAGCGTGCCAAAACCGAAATGCGCCGATCGGCCCCGTTTCTGCCGGTCACGCTGGCCGATCAAGTAACGTGGGAGGATATCTCGAAAGTCGCGGTCAATGCCCCCGCACTGCCTGGTGTCACGCCCGAGGTCGGCATGACACGCCAGTATCCGCGCTATGAAGATTTCGCCCATGTAGTCGGCTATGTCGGCCCGGTCAGCGACTATGATCTGAGCCAGATTGAAGACCCCGAGCCGGTACTGCGCATCCCACGGTTCCAGATCGGCAAGGTCGGGCTGGAAGCCAAGCAAGAGATCACATTGCGCGGTAAGGCGGGCGCCAAGCGGGTTGAGGTCAACGCCACAGGCCGGGTGATGCGCGAGCTGGACCGCCAGGTCGGTGAAGCCGGGGCAGATTTGCAATTGTCAGTCGACGCCAATCTGCAGCAATACGCGCAGGCGCGATTGGCTGGGGAAAGCGCCGCTGCGGTCGTGATCGATTGCGAAACCGGCGACATTCGCGCCATCAGCTCGGCCCCCAGCTTCGATCCGAACCTGTTCGTGCGTGGGATCTCGGTGGCGGACTATCAGATGCTAACGCAGGACAAGTATCGCCCGCTTGCCAATAAAACGGTGCAGGGCACCTACCCTCCTGGATCGACTTTCAAAATGATTACCGCCATGGCTGCGCTCGAAGCCGGGGTGATCAGCCCTTCCAGCACGGTGTACTGTCCGGGTCACATGAAAGTGGGCAGCCGCCGCTTTCACTGCTGGAAACGCGGCGGGCACGGGACGGTTGACCTTGAAACTTCGCTGAAGCGCAGTTGCGACGTCTACTATTACGACGTGGCGATACGCGTCGGGATCGACAGGATTTCCGAGATGGCGCGCACCTTCGGACTGGGTATCAAACATGACATTCCGATGTCTGCCGTTGCTGCCGGGCTTGCCCCCAATCAGGAATGGAAGCAGCGGGTTCACGGACAGGACTGGCTGGTGGGTGACACTGCAAACGCTTCGATCGGTCAGGGGTTCATGCTTGCCTCACCGCTTCAATTGGCCGTGATGACGGCGCGTTTGGCGACAGGTCGCGCCGTGCAACCACGCCTTGTTCGATCAATCAATGGGGTTGAACAGCCCTCGGGCGCGGGTGAACCGCTGCAGGTGAACCGCAACAACCTTGAGCAAGTGCGCAAAGCCATGTTCACAGTCTCGAATAACAGGCGTGGCACCGCGTATCGCAGTCGCATCATCGCCGATGAGTTCCGCATGGCAGGCAAAACCGGCACCAGTCAGGTGCGCAATATTACCAAGGCAGAACGCGCCGCAGGTGTGATCCGAAACGAAGACCTGCCATGGGAGCGTCGAGACCATGCCCTGTTCGTCAGCTTCGCCCCCTATGACAATCCGAAATACGCTGTGGCTGTGGTGGTGGAACACGGCGGCGGCGGCTCCAAAGCCGCGGCGCCAGTGGCGCGCGATATCATGCTGCAGGCACTCTACGATGGCACGCCACCGCTCGAGGCGTATCCGGCCGGAGACCGAGAGCGCATCAAAGAACAACAGAAACGGCTGGAGGGTGACCGTCGCCCCAAAGCGCGTCCTGACGAGAAGGACCGCGCATGAGCTATCTTGAATATGCCGTCAAATCCACGCCGTCGGGGTTTCGCAAGTTCCTTTATATGAACTGGCCGCTCACCCTGTTGCTGATCAGCGTGGCAAGCGCGGGGTTCCTGATGCTCTACTCGGTCGCGGGTGGATCCTGGATGCCGTGGGCGGAACCACAAATGGAACGGTTCGGTCTGGGCTTGGCAGCCATGTTTATCATTGCGCTAGTGCCTATCTGGTTCTGGCGGAACATGTCGGTTGTGGCCTATCTGGGCGCGATCGGTCTACTGATCGTGGTCGAACTGTTTGGAACGATCGGCATGGGGGCGCAGCGCTGGATTGATCTGGGCTTCATGCGGCTGCAACCCTCAGAAGTAATGAAAGTGGCGTTGGTGATGGTGCTGGCCGCCTATTACGACTGGCTGCCGGCGCACAAAACCTCGCGCCCGCTCTGGGTGATTATCCCGGTCATTCTGATCCTGATCCCGACATTCATGGTGCTGCGCCAGCCCGACCTAGGCACATCGATCCTGTTATTGGCTGCTGGTGGTGGTCTGATGTTCCTTGCCGGGGTGCATTGGGCCTATTTCGCTGCCGTGATTGCAGCGGGGGTTGGCCTAATTGCTGCGGTGTTCAACAGCCGAGGGACTGAATGGCAGTTGCTCAAAGATTACCAGTTCCGACGCATCGATACGTTTCTGGATCCTTCAACCGATCCGTTGGGAGCGGGATATCACATCACGCAATCGAAGATCGCTCTGGGTTCGGGGGGCTGGAATGGGCGCGGTTTCATGCAGGGAACGCAATCACGTCTTAACTTCCTGCCCGAAAAACACACCGATTTCATCTTCACCACCTTGGCCGAAGAGTTCGGCTTTGTCGGCGGCATCACACTGTTGATCCTTTACGGTCTGATCCTGATCTTCTGCATGGTCACGGCGCTGTCGACCAAGGATCGTTTCTCGTCTCTGGTGACACTTGGGATCGCGCTGAATTTCTTCCTGTTCTTTGCCGTCAATATGTCGATGGTGATGGGGCTGGCCCCTGTGGTCGGAGTACCGCTGCCGATGGTCAGTTATGGCGGCTCGGCCATGCTGGTCCTGATGGCCGCCTTTGGCATCGTTCAAAGCGCCCATATACATCGTCCCCGCTGAAAGGTTTCCCATGCCCGTGAATGTCCTGTTTTCCGCGCGCCCTGAGTTGTGGCCTGAGTATGAAGCTCTGATGCATCAATACTTGTCGGACGCAGGGCTAGATTTTCATCTGGCCACGGACATCCCTGCCGATCAGGTCGACTACATCGTTTACGCCCCGAACGGAGGGGTACAGGATTTCACGCCCTTCACACGGCTCAAGGCGGTGCTGAGCCTCTGGGCGGGGGTTGAGAAAATCTCGGGTAATGAAACCTTGACCGTTCCGCTGGCGCGTATGGTTGACGGGGGGTTAACGCAAGGCATGACGGAATGGGTGGTGGGCCATGTGCTGCGCTATCACCTTGGGATGGACCAACACATTACGCTACAGGATGGGGTCTGGACACCTGATGCGCCACCACTGGCCCAGCAACGCACCGTCTGCATCTTGGGTTTGGGCGCATTGGGTGAAGCATCGGCCCACGCGTTGGCAGCGTTGAATTTCCATGTCATCGGTTGGAGCCGTACCGCCAAGACTATTCCCGGCGTGACCTGTCTGCATGGTAAGAACGGGCTGCGCGATGCACTGTCCCAGGCCGAGATAGTGGTTTTGCTGCTGCCAGATACTCCGGCGACCGAAAACACGCTCAACGCCGAGACACTGGCGCTGTTGCCGGAAGGGGCCAAGATCATCAATCCGGGTCGCGGGCCGCTTATCGATGATGAGGCCCTGCTGGCCGCGCTGAATTCAGGGCAGGTCGGGCACGCCACGCTGGATGTCTTCCGCACCGAACCTCTGCCGACCGAGCATCCCTATTGGGCACATCCCAATGTGACGGTGACGCCACATATAGCCTCGGAAACCAGACCTGTTACCGCAGCTCAGGTGATCTGCGAGAACATTCGCCGAGGTGAAGCGGGTGAACCCTTTCTCCACCTCGTTGACCGAAAGCTTGGGTACTAGGCCGCGATCAGCCCGCGGCCTTTCAGCAAGGCTTCGACGCCAGGCAGACGTCCACGGAAGGCCAGATACAGCTCTTCCGCCTCGCGGGATCCGCCAGTTGACAGGATGTGTTCCTCCAGTGCCTTGGCGCGTTCGGGATCAAACGCACCGCCCGCTTCTTCAAAGGCGGCAAAGGCGTCGGCATCCATGACTTCGGACCACATATAACTGTAATAGCCCGAGCTATAACCGTCGCCCGCAAAGACATGGGCGAAATGCGGGGTGGCGTGGCGCATTCCAATGGCCCGAGGCATGCCGATTTCGGCCAGCACCTCGGCCTGTTTCTCCATCGGATCAGCGGGGGCAGCCCCCTCATGAAACGCCAGATCGACCAGGGCCGAGGCAACATATTCCACCGTCTGGAACCCCTGATCGAAATTGGCGGCCTGTAGCACCTTCTGCAACATCTCCTGCGGCATCGATGCGCCCGTTTCGGCATGAGTGGCGAACTCAGCCAATATCTCGGGCACTTCCAGCCAATGTTCGTAAAGCTGGCTGGGCAGTTCAACGAAATCACGCGCCACCGAGGTGCCCGAGATACTCTCATAGATCACATTGGACAGCATCTGGTGCAGGGCATGGCCGAACTCGTGAAACAACGTTCGGGCGTCATCATAGGACAAAAGCGCTGGTTCACCTTTGGCAAAGTTACAGACGTTGATCACGACCGGAGCCTGTTCTTTCGGGTATTTCGCCTGCCCGCGCATTGCGCTGCACCATGCACCCGACCGTTTCGATCCGCGTGCAAAGTAGTCACCGATGAACACCGCAATATGCTGCCCGTCACGGGTCACCTCCCATGCACGGCAATCGGGATGATAGAGCGGCACATCAAGCGGCGCGAACTCCAGCCCGAACAGCCGTGTGGCGCAGGCGAAAGACGCCTCGATCATCCGGTCCAGTTGCAGGTACGGCTTCAGCGCCGCTTCATTGAGATCATGTTCGGCCTTGCGGCGTTTCTCGGCATAGTAGCGCCAATCCCACGCTTCCAGCGGGTCATTTACGCCCTCCTCTTGCATCATTGCCGTCAGCACCTCGGCATCTGCGTCGGCGCGGGATTTGGCGGGCTCCCACACATCCAGCAGCAACTCTCGCACGCGATCTGGTGTGCGGGCCATCTCGGTCTCAAGCTTGTAGGCGGCGAAGCTGGCATACCCCAGCAGCTTGGCGCGTTCTTCGCGCAGGCGCAGGATGTCCGCCGCAATCTCGCGGTTGTCGGTCTCACCTCCATTTGCCCCCCGTGCAGTCCACGCGCGATAAGCCTTTGCACGCAAATCCCGGCGGGGCGAGAATTGCAGAAAGGGCACGATAATCGACCGAGAGAGGGTCACCACCGGGCCATCCGCCCCCTTTTCCTGACCCGCTGCGCGCGCTGCATCGATAACAAAATCCGGCAAGCCTTGCAGGTCTTCTTCGGTCAAGTCCATGAACCAGTCGCGTTCATCCGCCAGCAAGTTCTGCGTGAAGGACGTGCCCAGAGACGCCAAACGGGCCTTGATCTCTTGCATTCTTGCATCGTCAGCGCCGGTCAACGCCGCCCCCGCCCGCACGAACCCGCGATGAGACAGCATCAAAACGCGCGCCTGTTCATCGGTCAGGTCCAGATTATCGCGCCGGTCCCATAAATCCGCCACGCGCTTAAACAGTGCTTTGTTTGATGAGATGCGCGAGTAGTGTGCCGCCAGCTTGGGCGAAAATTCGCGTTGCAGTTCCTCACGCTTGGGGTTGCTGTCCGCACCTGCAACGGTGAAAAAGACCGATAGAACCTTATCCATCTGCTCGCCTGCAGCCTCCAGCGCTTCGATCGTATTGGCGAATGTGGGCGTGTCCGGACTCGCTGCTATCGCCTCAATCTCGGCATCATGTGCGTGCATCGCCTGTTTCAGCGCGGGGGAAAAATCATCATCCGAGATTGTGTCAAACGGTGCGATTTCGAAGGGCGTGTTCCAGTCAGAAAGGATCGGGTTGGTCATTGAGGTCTCCTTTGACCTCATAGCTAAGACCGCCCGTCGAAATGATCCAGAGCTACCCGAAAATTTGAGCCCGCCTTAATGAGATGCCCCGCAGATCGGGCAATCGGTGCGACGCGCCAGGGTGATCTTGCGGCTTTCGCCGTATAGCGCATCGTAGATCAACATCTCACCTCGCAATGCCTGCCCGGCGCCGGTGATCACCTTGATCGCCTCAACCGCCATCATCGAGCCGACCACACCCGGCAGTGGGCCGATTACTCCAGCCTCGGCGCAAGAAGGCGCAAGGCCGGCGGCAGGCGCTTCGGGGAAAATGCACTGATAGCACGAGCCGGTTGTGGCGGGATCGAACACACTCAGCTGCCCTTCCCATTGCGAAAGCGCCCCCGAGATCAGCGGTTTGCCCAATGCAACGGCCGTTCGGTTGGCCAGGTAGCGGGTATCGAAATTGTCAGTGCCATCAAGGATCAAATCGAAATCAGCGAACAGATCTGTTGCAATCTCTTCGGTCAGACGGCGATGATAAGGCAAGACAATCACATTGGGATTCTGCGCCAACATAGACTGCTGGGCTGAAAACACCTTGGGCATACCGATATCAGCATCGCGGTGAATAACCTGCCGCTGCAGGTTCGCGTTCTCG
The DNA here is from genome assembly GCF_056537625.1 of Ruegeria sp. C6. Classification (NCBI taxonomy): domain Bacteria; kingdom Pseudomonadati; phylum Pseudomonadota; class Alphaproteobacteria; order Rhodobacterales; family Roseobacteraceae; genus Ruegeria; species Ruegeria sp. C6. The sequence goes on from NZ_JBQFRW010000005.1 coordinate 87,003, forward strand.
ACCTCGTCATCGTCGATTACGCCGATTGTTCCCACTCCGGCGGCAGCCAAATATTGCAGGGCGGGCGCGCCGAGCCCCCCCGCACCGATCACCAGCACGCGCGCCTGTTTCATTCGCTTTTGGCCGGGACCGCCCAGTTCACGCAGAACGATGTGGCGAGCATAGCGTTCAAGCTCGGTCTCGCTGAACTGTTCGGATGGCTTGGCGGGCTCCGACGTCTGGCCGGACGCGGCGCGATTTCGCAACGCCTTCAAACCCCGCCCATAAAGCAGCACCAGCACAGCCGCTCCAGCGAGGATCAGCCACATCGCTGCCGACCCACCGGTCGCCTGACGCAACGGGTTTCCCTCAGGCAGGAGAAGTTGAGCAATAATCACGCCTATCAGGAGCGCGCCAATGGAAACCAGACGCGCGCTGCGCGACACCCCGGCGATATAGCCGACACCCCAAAGCCCGGTGGCAAGGATCAGAACCAGCAGCATCAGCCGCGCCCGGTCGAGCCGAAGCCACCCGCGCCGCGATCAGTCTCGGTCAGAGCCTCAACGTCCTGGAACATGGCCTGCACCACCGGTGCGACGATCAGTTGCGCGATACGTTCGCCATGCGTAATCTCGAAGGGGTCCTGACCCGCATTCATCACGATCACGCCCAACGGCCCGCGATAGTCGCTGTCGATTGTACCCGGAGTGTTGGGCAAGGTGATCCCGTGTTTCAAGGCTAGGCCCGATCGTGGACGCACCTGAACCTCGAACCCCTGCGGAATTTCGATCCTAAGGCCTGTCGGTATCAGCGCACGACGGCCCGGTTCCAGAATAATAGACGTACCATCCGGCAGATTGGCGCGCACATCCGCCCCGGCAGCACCCGCGGTTTCGTAGGAAGGCAATGGCACCAACGGGTCAGCCCCTTCCTCTCGGATCACGCGAATTGCCACCATACCTGTACCTCTTGTCTTTATGGCTGCTATCTGGTCAACGCGCCGGCGATCTTGGCTGCTAACCGCTTTGCCACATCATCCTTGTCCATACGCGGCCATTCTTCGGCACCTTGCTCTGAGATCAGGATCACCGCATTCTCAGAACCGCCCATGATACCTGTCGCGGGGCTGACATCATTCGCAACGATCCAGTCACAGCCCTTGCGGGCACGTTTGGCCGTAGCATGTTCGATCACGTTGTCTGTTTCGGCGGCAAAACCCACCACCAAAACGGGCCTGCCACTTCCCATTCGCGCGATGCGCTTCAAAATGTCGGGATTCTCGGCAAACTCTAGCGCGGGCACCCCGTCGCGGCTTTTCTTCAGCTTCTGGTCCGAGGCACTGGATACCCGCCAATCGGCCACTGCAGCTGCAAATACCCCTGCATCCACCGGAAGCGCTGCGTCGACCGCATCCGACATTTGCAGCGCGGTCTCTACACGCACGACCTTCACGCCGTCTGGAGGAGGCACGTCAGCCGGACCCGTGATAAATGTAACATCGGCCCCCAGCGCAGATAGCGCGCGTGCGACAGCTGTCCCCTGCGCGCCCGACGATCGGTTGGCGATGTAACGTACCGGATCAATTGGTTCATGTGTCGGGCCCGAGGTCACCAGAATACGTTTGCCAGCCAAAGGCCCATCCCCGAACTGCGCCTCGATGGCAGCTACAATTTCAAGTGGCTCCGACATGCGGCCCGGACCGTATTCACCGCAAGCCATATCGCCTTCGTTGGGGCCGACAAAACGCACGCCGTCTGCTTCCAGTTGCGCATGGTTACGCCGGGTTGCGGGATGCTCCCACATGCGGACATTCATCGCAGGCGCACACAGAACCGGCGTATCGGTCGCCATCAAAAGGGTCGAGGCCAGATCATTAGCTAACCCGCCTGCCATCTTACCCATCAGATCGGCCGTTGCCGGAGCAACCACGATCAGATCAGCCGAACGGGAAAGCTGAATATGACCCATCTCAGCTTCATCGGTCAGATCAAAGATATCTCGATAGACCTTTTCACCGGCGAGGGCAGACACGGATAACGGAGTTACGAATTCTTCGGCAGCACGCGTCAAAACCGGCGTGACCGCCGCACCACGTTCCCGCAACCGCCGGATCAGGTCCAGCGACTTGTAGGCCGCAATCCCACCGCCGATAATCAGCAGAATACGTTTCGATGACAGCATGGCTCGCCCTTCCCGTCCCGGTCGGCCCTGACATTAGGCAACGCTGGCGGGCAGTTCCAGCAGTTAATTCTGCACCTCAAAGGCTTTGCAGGGGTCTTCTCGCTCGACTGTGGGGCTATCGATAACAGCATCAAAATCCCCGCTCACGACCCCATCTTCGGATTGTCCAAGTACAAAGACCTTCAAACCGGGGCGCAGTCGCGACAGAAAAGTCGGAATTCCGCGATCCTTACGGGCATGGCCATTGCCAGTGATGACCGCGACAGGCCCACCAGTTTCGTCGGTGGCGCGCAGAATGGCTCGGGTCAACACAGCGTCCCTCAGACGTTGAATGGCTACCATCTGCGGTAGAACTTCAGCGGGCAATGCGTCGCAATGTGCCGCCAGTTGATCAGCCTCGCGTGCGGCTTGATCTTCATCCGACAGGGGTACAGTCAATCCATATCTGGCCGCATCAGCCCCCAACGCTGTGGCCGCCCCGCGTTCCATAGCAGCGCGGGCCGCTTCACGCGGAACCATCGCGCCATACACCGGCACATCCGCGGCCTGAAAAATGGGGTAGTACATTCTGAGAGGCGGCCAGCCGGATTCTGCCCAGCGCAGAATTCGGGACAGCTCCTCGGGATTGGTTGCCGCTTTTTGAGCCAACCGCTGAGCACCTTCTTCGGTCACCATTTCCCAGACAACCGCCGTGGGCGTGATTGCCTCAACTGCTTCGGCTTGGACCAGATGATGCTGAGGGTTGTCATGTATCTCGCCCAGAATGACGACATCCGCGGCCCGCATGTCGGCCAACACGTCCTGAGGGATAAATTCAGCAGCTCGAACCGTTTGAGGCAAAGTGGCGAGCAACACAAAAGCTGTAAGAATCGCAAGAGGTTTCATGCGAAGAAGTGTTGCACCTCGCGCGATTGCGCTTCAAGGTTCTTGCGCATCTTTGTGAACGCTGCCGCCTCGAGCTGGCGCACACGCTCTTTCGACAGGCCAAGCTCTTTCCCAAGACTTTCCAGCGTCCGGGCAGGCTCACGCAGTTTTCTTTCGCGAACGATAAACCGCTCGCGATCGTTCAAAGCTTGCATCGCCGCCACCAGCCATTCGCGCAGTTGCTGGTTGTCGTGGCTGTTCTCTACTACCTCGGCGGCTTGTTCGCTGTCATCTTCCAGCGCATCAATCCACTCGCGCCCGTCCTCATCTGCAGACTGCACCGCATTCAGCGAGAAATCGGACCCTGCCAGACGGCCTTCCATCATCTCGACATCACGCAGCGGGACTCCGATTTCGGCGGCAATCTTCTGATGCAACTGATGGCGATCCAGCTCCAGCCCCTCAGTCGCGGCTTCGCGCTCCAGACGCGCCTGTACCCGACGCATGTTGAAGAACAGCGATTTCTGGGAAGAGGTCGAACCAGTGCGCACCATCGACCAATTGCGCATCACGTAATCCTGAATGCTGGCCTTGATCCACCACACTGCATACGTTGAAAACCGCACACCCCGATCCGGATCGAACTTGTCGGCGGCTTTCATCAAGCCCAGTCCCGCCTCCTGAATCAGATCATTCATCGGCGCGCCGTAGCGTTTGAATTTCGCCGCCATTGATATCGCCAGCCGCATGTAAGCCGTAATGAGGCGATGCAGCGCCTGTTCATCGCGTTCATCGCGCCAGGCATAGGCCAGTTTCAGTTCTGTCTCGGCATCCAGCAACTCGGCCTTCATTGCCTTACGGGACATCGAAAAATCATGTGCGTTGTCGAGTGCCATGCAATTCTCCCCTTTTATCACAGGCGATGGGCCGGGCTTGCCTTGCCGACTTGTGGTCGATACGCAGGACAAAACCGGGTGGATCACCAGAAAGGTAATAAAAGTGCATGCCGATTTAACCTTTATCCTAGGCGGCGCTGCATCCGGAAAATCTGCTTTTGCGGAGCAACTTGCTGTTTCAACTGGGAAAAGTCGCGTTTACCTTGCGACATCACAAGTGTTTGATGACGAGATGCGCCTAAAAATCAGGCAACATATTGCACAACGCGGCAGCGGGTGGACGACGATCGAAGCGCCATTTGATCTATCGCCGGAACTCGCCAAGCTGACAAATGATCAGATTTGCCTGATCGATTGTGCAACCATGTGGCTGACAAATCACCTGCTGGCAGAGAATAACCTAGAGGAAGCACAGGCCGGGCTGCTTGAGGCGATGAAGACCTGTGCCGCCCAGATCGTCGTGGTATCAAACGAAGTCGGCCACGGGATCGTCCCCGACAACGCCTTATCCCGTCGATTCCGCGAGGCGCAGGGACGGCTGAACATCGCTTTGGCTGCGCAGGCAGATCGGGTGGTGCAGGTTACGGCCGGGCTGCCGCTGGTTCTCAAAGGGCAACCCCTATGACGCGCCTGCATTTGGTACGGCACGGCCCCACCCATGCTAAAACTATGGTAGGCTGGTCCGACCTTCCTGCCGACTTGAGTGATAAGGCCGCGATTGCACGGCTTGATGCGCATCTGCCTTCCAATGCCGTCGTAATCTCATCAGACTTGTCACGCGCCAGCGATACGGCCAGCGCCATTCAAGGCACGCGACTCCGCCTTCCGCACCACCGCGATCTGCGCGAAATTAATTTCGGCAACTGGGAGATGCGCCCCTTCGCCGAGATCGAGGCGGAAGACCCCGAGCTTTGCTTTGCCTACTGGGATAATCCGGGCGAGGTCAGGCCTCCAAACGGGGAAAGCTGGAATGAGGTCCGCGCGCGTGTCGATAGGGTCGTCGACACCCTGATCGCGGCCCATACCGGATGTGACCTAGTCCTGGTCGCCCATTTCGGAGTGATCCTGACTCAGGTCCAACGCGCTCTGGACGTGGACGCCCAACACGCGTTTGGTCACCGCATCGACAACCTGTCCGTCACCGAGATCACGCGCCATAACGATGGTTGGACTGTAGGTCGGATTAATCACCGACCGTGATAAGGTTGCGCACAAATCTCTGATTTACCGACGCGTCTCTGTCCGACATCGTTGCCGCATGACATATGATCTCTTTATCGGTGACCGGTTGTTCTCGAGCTGGTCCATGCGCGGATGGCTGATGCTTGAGAAATTCGGCCTGCCATACCGCACCCACATGATTGGCCTTTATTCCGGCACAATGGCGGCGGATATGGAACCACTGGCCCCGGCGCGCCTTGTTCCTGCGCTGCGTCTACCAGATGGAACCGTGGTCGGCGAAAGCCTCGCGATGGCAGAGACATTGGCCGAACGCCACCCCGAAGCAGGGCTTTGGCCGTCAGACCCCGCCGCGCGCGCCACAGCCCGGTGGCTTTGTGCTGAAATGGTTGCCGGTTTCACAGCGCTGCGGGGGCAATGCCCCATGCAGTTGAAACGTTGCTGGGAAGGGTTCAAACCTTCACCTGAAACGATGACTGATTTGCAGCGGATCGAAACCCTCTGGGCCCATGCACGGAAGGTCTCTGGCGCCGCGTCGGGCCCGCTGTTTGGTGCCTATTCTCTGGCTGATATTTTCTACACGCCGGTCGCTGCGCGGATTGTCGGCTATGGCCTGCCCGTGTCCGAGGTCAATCGTGCATACTGCATGCACCTGCTCTCTGATATCGCAGTTCGGCAATGGCGCGCCATGGGCATGACGGTCGCGTATGAGCCCTTCCCGTATCCGCAAGACCTTCCCGCACACAGTTGGCCAATTGGCGGGGGTTCAGGGGCATTGGCAGTCAGCACAGGCCCCTCGGTCAACACAGCCTGCCCCTATTCCGGCAAGCCTGTACAAGACTATCTGGAACTCGATGGCAAGATTTGGGGCTTTTGTAATCCGTTTTGCCGAGACAAGACCATTGCCGACCCTGAGGCGTGGCCGAAATTTACGGCGATGGTTGCTGACGTTAACGATTCTTAAACTGCAGCCATGGCAGCAACGTCCTGTTAACCAAGAACAGGATTGCCATGGTCGCCCGCGCCCACACCGTTGCCTTTCAAGGGGTCGATGCCCGCCCGGTCGAGGTGCAATGCGCCGTCTCACCGGGCCTTCCGGCCTTTTCCATCGTGGGATTGCCGGACAAGGCAGTCTCCGAAGCACGGGACCGTGTTCGTAGTGCGCTAAGTTCGATGGCGATCGCGCTGCCGTCGAAACGGATCACGATTAACCTTTCGCCTGCAGATCTGCCCAAAGAGGGCAGCCATTTCGACCTGCCTATCGCCGTCGCTTTGTTGACTGCGTTGGAAATCATTCCAGCGGATGCTGCCGAGGGCGCTGTCGCGTTGGGCGAGTTGTCTTTGGATGGTTCTCTGGTACCCGTCGTCGGCGCGCTGCCCGCAGCCATGACAGCAGCCGCCGATGATCGCAGCTTGCTTTGTCCCAGCGCCTCTAGCGCCGAAGCCGCGTGGGTTGACGCCACTCAGGTGATCGGAGCGGGCTCGTTGGGGGATGTGGTGCGGCACTTTACCGGTCAGTCTGCGCTGCCCGCTGCGACACCGGGCGAAGTGAAACTATCACCCAACGCACGGGACCTGCGGGACGTGAAGGGGCAAGAGCGCGCCAAACGCGCCTTGGAAATCGCCGCAGCCGGGCGGCATCATTTGATCATGATCGGGACACCGGGTTCCGGCAAATCCATGCTGGCGGCGCGTCTGCCGGGTATTTTGCCGCCTCTGAGCCCGGTCGAAGCTTTAGAGACATCGATGATCCAGTCGCTTTGCGGCTTACTGGACGAAGGGGGCATCAGCCGCGCCAGACCGTTTCGCGAGCCGCACCATACCGCTTCGATGGCGGCGATCGTGGGCGGTGGCAAAGGTGCGAAACCCGGTGAGATATCACTGGCGCATAACGGCGTTCTGTTCATGGACGAGTTTCCCGAATTTCCGCGCACCGTGCAGGAAACCCTGCGACAGCCGATTGAAACCGGCGAAGTCATGGTCGCCCGCGCCAACGCCCATGTGAAATACCCATGCCGCTTTATGCTGGTAGCCGCCGCGAACCCGTGCAAATGCGGATACCTGACGGACCCGTCCCGCGCCTGTTCACGCGCACCGGTCTGTGGCGAGGATTACTTGGGGCGTATCTCAGGGCCGTTGATGGACCGGTTCGATTTGCGCATCGAAGTCCCTCCGGTCGGATTTACCGATCTCGACCTGCCGCCTACCGGCGACAGCTCTGCGGCCGTCGCAGAGCGGGTTGAAGCGGCGCGCGCCATACAAGCAGATCGCTTTCGCGACACGCCAAATATCCGTCAAAACGCAGATGTCGAAGGCAATGTGCTGGAAGAAATCGCCGCCCCTGATGCTCAGGGCAAAGAACTATTGCTAAAAGCCGCGGAACGCTTTGGCCTGTCGGCCCGCGCCTTTCACCGCATCCTACGCGTGGCCCGCACCATTGCCGACCTCGAAGGTGAGCCGGATGTGCGCCGCCCCCATGTCGCCGAGGCGCTGAGCTTTCGCATCAGCGCCAAAGCAGGAGCTTAAAGTTTCGCCTCAATCGCTTGCCAGATTTTCTCGGCGATGTTCACGCCATTGAACCGCTCAAGCTCCTGAATACCAGTGGGTGAGGTCACGTTGATCTCGGTCAGGTAGTCGCCAATTACATCGATCCCCACAAAGATCTGACCACGTTCCTTCAATAACGGTCCGATCGCAGCGCAGATTTCCATATCTCGCTCGGACAGGCCGATTTTCTCGGGGCGCCCGCCCACATGCATGTTCGAGCGGGTCTCGCCCTCAGCCGGAACCCGGTTGATGGCGCCCACTGGCTCTCCATCGACAAGTATGACCCGCTTGTCGCCATTGCGAACATCGGGCAGGAATTTCTGCGCGATCAGAGGCTCACGAGAAAAGCCGGTGAACAGCTCATGCAGCGACGTCAAGTTGCGGTCATTCGCATCAAGACGGAATACGCCAGCACCTCCGTTGCCGTAAAGCGGCTTGAGGATGATATCGCCATGCTTTTCCTTGAACGCCTTGATGGTTCGCAAATCCCGCGCAATCGTGGTGGGCGGAGTCAGTTCAGGGAAATCCAGAACCAGCAGCTTTTCGGGATAGTTTCGCACCCAAAACGGATCGTTAACCACCAGGGCCTGCCCCTTTAGCCGGTCAAGCAAATGGGTCGAGGTGATGTAGTGCATGTCAAACGGGGGGTCTTGCCGCAGCCAGACGACATCAAATTCAGCAAGGTCCACTTCACGCTCAGGGCCCAACACTGCCGGGTTGCCAGCGACTCGTTGCACCGTCATGTCATGGCCGCGCGCCGTGATCTTGCCTTCCTGGTAAGCCAGTTGATCCGGGCCATAAAAAAACAGCTGGTGGCCGCGCACCTGAGCCTCTTCTGCCAGACGGAAAGAGCTGTCGGCGTTGATATCCACGGCCCCGATTGGGTCCATCTGAAAGGCGATCTTCATGGTGTATCCCTCAATTCCACGCTCGATACATGGCGCAGAGGCTTGACGGGTTCAATGGGGGTCAGTCCAAACCAAAGGCGTTTTCGATGATTTGAACAGTTCCAGTGTCATCAACCAGTGCCGCATCAAACCGAGTATTCGTCAGCTGACCAGCAGGCTCCTGTTCAAGAAACTGGGCAGCGGATGCGCAAATTCGATCCATCTGTCGGCGACTAATCCGAGCGGCTGCACGGTCAAAACTATGGCTTTTCTTAACCTCAATGAAGACCAACCCATCTGCGTTGCGCGCGATCAGATCTATTTCACCGCCAGCACCGCGCCACCTGCGTCTTGCGATTGAATAACCCCGGCGCACGTATTCGGCGGCCACGCAAAGTTCGGCGGATTGTCCAGCGTGATAAGATACAGAACCCCGAACGGATCTCTGTGCCATATCATCCCTTTCCCAGCTTCAGAGCCATCTGATAGATCGGGCGGCGCGGCAGGCTGAACATCTCTGACACCAAATCTGCCGCATCACGCACCGAATGCGTTTGCAAAGCTTTTATCAATGCCTCTTCTACGTCAGAGTCCTTAACAGATTGCGAATGGGCGCGATCCACAAGCAGAACCACCTCGCCCTTTACCGATGCGCCCTCGTACTCTGTTGCCAGATCAGCGAGCGTCCCTCGGCGAGTTTCTTCAAACTTCTTCGTGAGTTCACGGCACAGGGCCGCCTGTCGGTCTCCACCCAAAATATCCGCGAGATCAGAGAGGCAGGTAGCCACGCGCTTCGGCGATTCATAGAAGACAAGCGTTCCGGGGACGCTGCGCAGGGATTCGATTCGTGAACGCCGTGCGCCAGAGGCATTGGGCAAGAACCCGGCAAAGAAAAATGCATCCGTGGGAAGCCCCGCCAACGTCAGCGCCGTCAAAACAGCAGACGGTCCCGGTGCACATGTCACGTTGTGCCCAGCCTCAGCCGCCTGGCGGCCTAAATCATAGCCGGGATCGGCGATCAGCGGCATTCCCGCCTCGGACGCGTAAGCCACCGATTGCCCTTGTTCCAGCGCCTCAAGTATTTTGCCCCGCGCGCCCGCGCCGCTGTGATCGTGGTAGGCCAATATGCGGCGCCCTTCGAGCGGCACGCCGTGGATTTCCATCAAACGTCGCAAGCTGCGCGTATCTTCGGCAGCAATCATGTCTGCCGAGGCCAAAACATCGAGCGCCCTGAGCGTAATATCGCGTGCCGTCCCGATTGGGGTGGCAATAAAGTACAGCCCAGTGGCCAATCTGATCTTTTGGAAATTCAAAGCTGGACCCTCACAGCGTGACGTTTATTATCGCGGTTCAATAGACCAAGGTGCCCTCAGACGCCGGATCAGGGAGTTTTCTTTTAGATGTTTACCGTTTGCAAGCCCGCACGCAAACTGGCGAAATCCGCCATTGTACTGGCCACGGCCGCTTTTCTGGCCGCCTGTGAAGTCGGCGGCATCAGCGGAGGCCCCTCGATCGACACCTCTGACCCGGTTCCGGTGGCCCTGTTGGTCCCAAGCGGATCACCTCAGTCTGGCGATGCGGCCCTTGCCCGTAGCCTTGAGAACGCAGCGCGGCTGGCTATAGCGGATTTGCCGAACGTCAAGATTGATCTGCGCGTCTACGACACGGCCGGCAATGCCGGAACGGCCTCGGCGGTTGCACAGCAAGCTGTAGCGGACGGGGCCAAGATCATTCTTGGGCCAGTGTACGCACAAGCCGCAAACGCGGCAGGACTTGCGGTGCTAAACAACAATGTGAACGTGCTGTCCTTCTCGAACAACACCAGTATTGCGGGCGGCAATGTCTATGTGCTTGGCCCCACTTTCCAGAACACGGCCAACAGGCTGGTGAACTACGCCGGACAGCAGGGTAAAAACAGTACTGTCATTGTGCACAGCAATGACTCAGCGGGCCAGCTAGGCCAGTCTGCCATCGCTGCCGCGCTCAGCAACAGCCGCGTCAACAATGCGGGCACAGTTGGATATGACCGGTCACAGCAGGGCGTGATCGATTCGGTTTCGGCGATCAAAGCAACGGTCGATTCGACCGGCGCGGATTCAATTTTCCTGACCGCGACAACCGCAGGCGCGCTGCCGCTTTACAGCCAGTTGTTGCCCGAGGCTGGTGTGTCGCCTGCGACAACTCAGTATATCGGCCTGACACGTTGGGACATTCCGGCCCAAACGCTGGAATTGCCTGGCGTACAAGGTGGCTGGTTCGCACTTCCCGATCCGGCAAAGGCACAGGCGTATCGCCAGCGTTACAACAACACCTACGGTGAGGCACCACACCCGATCAGCGGGCTTGCCTATGACGGAATCGCTGCGATCGGAGCCTTGGTAAGCCAGGGCAAATCGAACGCGTTGACAGGTGCAGCATTAACCCAGAACGCCGGTTTTCAGGGTGTCGGCGGTATTTTCCGCCTGCGACCGAACGGTACGAACGAACGCGGTCTGGCTGTTGCCACGATCCAGAACAAACAGGTGGTTGTGATTGACCCTGCCCCACAAAGCTTCTCTGGCGCCGGATTCTAATCGACCGGCGCAGGGCTCTGCGCCCGATGTCAATCTGATCTGCGCGGCTGACGAGATTTTTAACAACGCCGAGGTCAATGCCAACCTGTCCGCCGCTGTTGAAAACAGTTCGGATAACGCAGCCTTGCGCGCCGAGACGGTGCGCATTCTGCGAGAGGCGCAAAAGACAGGCCGCAAGGCGATTGCGGACGCCTTTGCCGAGCGCCCATTTGATGCACTGCCGCTGACGCATTCCTATACCTATCTGACGGACCAGATGGTCGGCACAGCAATGCGCATCGCCAGCGAGCATCTGCATCCGCTGGCAAATCCCACGCAAGGCGAGAAAATCGCCGTGCTGGCAGTGGGAGGTTATGGCCGGGGTGAGATGGCACCGTCATCCGATGTAGATCTGCTTTTTCTGACGCCGTACAAAATCACCGCCTGGGCCGAGAGCGTGATCGAATCCATGCTCTATATTCTCTGGGATCTGCGGCTGAAGGTCGGTCACTCTTCACGCACGATCAAAGATTGCCTGCGTCTGGGGGCCGATGACTTCACCATCCGTACCGCCATGCTGGAACAACGGTATCTCGTCGGGGATCAGCCCCTTGCGCAAGAACTTGAAGCGCGCCTGAAGACCGATCTTTTCAAAGGCACCGAGCGGGAATTTATCGAAGCCAAGCTGAAAGAGCGCGATGAGCGGCACCTGAAGCAGGGTGAACGCTATATGGTCGAACCCAATGTCAAAGAGGGCAAGGGCGGCTTGCGCGACCTGCAATCGCTCTACTGGATCGCAAAATATATCTATGGCGTAACGGATGTGGCCGAACTGGTCCCTATGGGCCTCTTTACGCCCGAAGAGTTTGACGAGTTCGCGCAAGCCGAAGAATTCCTTTGGGCCGTCAGGTCTCATTTGCATCTGGTGACAGGCCGCGCGACGGAACAACTGACCTTCGATCTGCAGGTCGAGGTGGCCGATCGTATGGGATATCAAGACCGCGCCGGTCGGCGCGCCGTCGAGGTGTTCATGCAACGCTATTTCCGCGAAGCCACCCGTGTGGGCGAATTGACACGGATTTTCCTGACCAAACTGGAAGCCTCGCACATGAAGGGCGCGGCCTTGCTGGAACGTATTTTCCGCCGTCGCCCCCGCGTCAAGGCCGGTTACCGCGTGGTCCATGGCCGTCTGGATATCGCGGACCCTGACACGTTCCTGTCAGACAAGGTCAACCTGTTACGGTTGTTCGAAGAGGGTTTGCGCACGGGTATGCTGATCCATCCCGACGCAATGCGGTTGGTGACGGCCAACCTGAACCTGATCGACGATGAGATGCGCAACGACAAAGAGGCGCGGCGCATCTTTCTTGATCTGATGCTGAAACACGGCAACCCCGAACGTGCCCTGCGACGAATGAACGAGTTGGGGGTTCTGTCAGCCTTTTTGCCCGAGTTTGAGCACATCGTGGCGATGATGCAGTTCAATATGTATCACAGCTATACGGTGGACGAGCATACGATCCAGTGCATCGTCAATTTGGCGCAGATCGAGCGAGGAGAGTTAATCGAGGAACTGCCCTTGGCGTCATCCATCCTGGAGGGTGGTGTTAGCCGAAAGGTTCTATACGTGGCTCTGTTGCTGCACGACATCGGCAAAGGACGCCCCGAAGATCATTCGATTCTGGGTGCGCAAATCGCGCGCAAAGTGGCACCACGATTAGGGCTGAGCAAGGCGGATTCGGAAACCGTCGAATGGCTTGTACGCTATCACTTGCTGATGTCCGATATGGCGCAAAAACGCGACATCTCAGACCCGCGCACAATCCGCGATTTCGCGAAAGCTGTTGCAACCGTCAAACGGCTGGACTTGCTGACGGTGCTGACAGTCTGTGACATCCGCGGTGTCGGACCAACGACCTGGAACAACTGGAAGGCTACATTGCTGCGCGCTTTGCATGCTGACACCAAACACGCACTGGAATCCGGGATGGAGGCGCTTAACCGAGCCAATCGTGGAGATGGTGCGAAAAAGCAGTTGCGGGCCGAATTGGAAAACTGGTCCAAATCTGACCTGAAAACCGAAACCGGGCGGCATTATGATCCATATTGGCAGGGATTGAACCTTTCGACACATGTCGAATTCGCGGAAATGTTGAAATCGCTGGAGGACAGCGGCGATCCTGGTGACGTAGAAATCCGTCTGCATCCGGATGAGGATCGCGACGCCACCCGCGCGTGTTTTGCCATGGGTGATCATCCGGGTATTTTTTCTCGCATTGCGGGGGCACTTGCCCTTGTCGGAGCCAATGTGGTTGATGCCCGCAGCTATACGACGAAAGACGGGTATGTAACTGATGCGTTCTGGGTTCAGGACGCCGAGGGCCATCCCTTCGAGGCCACGCGCCTGCCTCGGCTGACCCAGATGATTCACAAGACACTCAGGGGTGAGGTGGTCGCACGGGACGCATTGAAATCCCGCGACAAGATCAAGAAGCGCGAACGCGCCTTCAACGTCCCGACCCATATCACCTTCGACAACGAAGGTTCAGAGATTTACACGATCATCGAAGTCGACACCCGCGACCGGCCCGGACTGCTATATGATTTGACGCGCACGATGGCAGCCGCCAATGTCTATATCGCGAACGCAGTGATCGCCACCTATGGCGAACAGGTGGTCGACACGTTCTATGTCAAGGATATGTTCGGCCTGAAATACCACTCTGAGGCCAAGCAACGCGGGTTGGAAGCCAAGCTGCGCGCGGCCATCACCGAAGGTGCCGAGCGGGCCGCATCATGAAGCCGATCCGCCTGATTTCGGGCTTTTTCACCGTTGGGTTCTGGACCTTGGCAAGCCGCATTCTGGGCTTCTTGCGGGAAATCCTGCTGACCGCTTATATCGGGCCCGGACCGGTGATGGACGCTTTCGTCGCAGCCTTCCGACTACCCAATATGTTCCGCCGCTTCTTTGCCGAGGGCGCATTCAACGCAGCCTTTGTTCCAATGTTTTCAAAACGCCTTGAAGGCGGTGAAGACGCCGAAGGTTTCGCACAGGATGCGTTTAACCTGTTGGCAGTGGCGGTGCTCGCGCTAGTCGGTCTGGCGATGGTCTTCATGCCCGCGTTGGTTTGGATAACCGCCGAAGGATTCTATGGTGATGAACGCTTCGATCTGGCGGTGGATTATGGTTACGTCGTGTTCCCCTACATCCTGTTTATGTCCCTCGCTGCGCTGTTTTCCGGAGTATTGAACGCTACCGGGCGCTTCGCCGCTGCAGCCGCCGCTCCTGTGCTGCTGAACATATTCGCCTGCTCCGCGTTAATCTTTGGCGCGATATCTGGTGGAGAAATCATACGCTTGCTCATCGCGGTCATCCCAGTCGCAGGCATCGCGCAATTAGCGCTTGTCTGGATTGCGACTGAACGCGCGGGAATTCGCATTCGGCCCGGTTGGCCAAAGCTCAGCCCGGAAATGCGCCGCATGGTGCGGATCGCGGTTCCTGCGGCGTTGGCCATGGGCGTAACGCAAGTCAATCTTGTGGTCGGACAGCTTGTGGCATCAAAAACCGAAAAGGCAGTCAGTTGGCTGTTTGCCGCAGATCGTTTGTATCAACTGCCGCTCGGAGTGGTTGGCATCGCCGTCGGCATCGTGCTGTTACCCGACCTGTCACGCCGCCTGCGTGCAGACGACAAAGATGGAGCACGCAATGCCTTTTCACGGGCCGGAGAGTTTACTCTGCTGCTGACCTTGCCTTCAACGGTTGCCTTTATGATCATCCCCGGCCCGTTGGTCTCGGTCCTGTTCCAACGTGGCCAGTTCAGCGCCGAAGATACAGCGGCGACCGCCTTGGCCGTGGCCATCTATGGTATCGGGCTGCCCGCATTCATGCTGCAGAAGCTACTGCAACCTTTGTTCTTCGCCCGCGAAGATACCAAATCACCGTTTCGATACGCAGTGGTTGCGATGGTGGTGAATGCCGGACTTGCCTTTGGGCTTTATCCCATTGTCGGGTGGATTGCGCCCGCAATCGCAGCGTCGACTGCTGGCTGGGCCATGGTTGTGCTGCTTGCAATCGGCGCGCGCAGAATGGGCGACGAAGCCCGATTTGATGACCGGTTCAAACAGCGGATCTGGCGGGTCGTGGCGGCATCGGCTGGCATGGGGGTGGTGTTGTTTGCGGCCATTAACCTCTTCGGCTGGACGTTCGAAGTACCAGGCTGGCGTTACCTTGCGCTGCTCGTGCTCATTGTAACTGCGGCGGTGGCCTACTTCCTGTTGGGGCACATCTTTGGCGCCTTCCGGATTTCGGAGTTCCGCACAGCGCTGCGCCGAAGCTAATGCGCATCAATCGCGTCGCGTTTTGCTGAGGATGCGTGCCCAGCCACCCGGAGCCAGAAAGAAAGACAAACCAAAACCGGTGGCAAAACCGCCCAGATCGGCGACCCAATCCGAGGTCCCACCGAAGATCAGACCGAACAGCAACTGAATGCCCATAAGAACCGCGATCAGGCTGAATGCGCGCGATTGGTTTTCACCCACCAGAGAAAGCTTGCGCCACAGCAGCCAAGTGAACGCGCCGATCAGCCCGTAAACCGGAGGAAACCCGCCAACCAGAGGATAAGGCGGGTTCAGCAGCACCGCGTAGGCCAGCGCTCCGCCTACGCCAGACAGCACGAAAATGATCAGCATGGCGACACTGCCAAAGACCTCGGCAACCATCTTACCCATCGCCAGCACAAACACGCAGACAAACACTGCTTGCGTGAAATTGGCCTGAACAAAGGGATAGGTGACAAAGCGGATCGCATGTTCGAACGGCCAGCGCCCGTTCTGAACCATCCAATCGAAGATATCGGGCGAAAACGTATATTGCTGCAGCGCATCCAGCCGCCAACCAACGGCGGTTGGCCCACCGACCAAGCCCCTGCTGCCAAGCAAGAAGATCAGTTCAATCCCGATGATGAACAGAACCAGCGCCACCACGACCGGCGGCAGAGGGTTCACGGGCGGTGTATAATGCTCACTGCTCATTGGGCTGGCCTTTCGCGGCTGTTGACGTCCCTTGGCCTCATGGGTAAGCGACGGGGGCTGATTTTTCCAGACAGGAGTTTCCTTCGATGACCGAGACCCAATTCACGCCGCGCGTGTTTTCCGGCATCCAGCCTTCAGGAAACCTGCACTTGGGTAATTACCTGGGTGCACTTAAACGTTTCGTGGATATGCAGGGGCCGGAATACGAGACCGTCTACTGCATGGTCGACCTCCACGCGATTACTGTCTGGCAAGATCCGGATCGTCTGCGTGAAAAGACCCGCGAAGTTTGCGCGGGGTTCATTGCCGCTGGTCTGGATCCCGAGAAATCCATCCTGTTCAATCAAAGCCAGGTGCCCGAGCATACTCAGCTGGCATGGATCTTCAACTGCATCGCCCGTATCGGCTGGATGCAGCGAATGACACAGTTCAAGGACAAGGCCGGTAAGAATGCGCAGAACGCCTCTTTGGGTCTGTTCGCCTATCCTGCCCTGATGGCGGCAGACATTCTGGTCTATCACGCGACCCATGTGCCTGTTGGTGAAGACCAGAAGCAACATCTGGAACTGACGCGCGACATCGCAATCAAGTTCAACCATGACTATGGCGTCGATTTCTTTCCGGTGACCGAACCGGTCATCGGTGGGCCTGCGCCCCGTGTGATGAACCTGCGTGACGGGTCCCGGAAGATGTCGTCGTCAGACCCGTCTGATATGACGCGGATCAACATGACCGATGATGCCGATGCCATCGCCAAGAAGATCCGTAAAGCCAAGACCGATCCGGACGCTTTGCCGTCGGAGATCGATGGCCTTGAAGACCGTCCCGAGGCGCGCAATCTGGTGAATATCTATGCCGCGCTTAGCGACCAGACGGCCGCACAAGTGCTGGCTGAGGTTGGCGGGAAGCAATTCGGTGAGTTCAAGCCAATGTTGGCAGAGCTTGCGGTCTCGAAACTCTCGCCCATTTCAACCGAAATGGCGCGCCTGATGGGCGAAGAGGCCGAGATTGATCAGATTCTCGCCCGAGGTGCTGAACGGGCACGTGCAATCGCGGCCCCGATTCTGCAGCAGACCTACGAGATTGTAGGGATGGTCGGCGCGGGCAAGTCCTGACCACGCGATCGCAATCCAAAAAGAACGCCGCCCTATCTCGGGCGGCGTTTTTAGTTCCGTCGGCTCTTATGCCGCCTGCAGGCTCAGCATCTCGTGCACGATGGATTCCGCAACTTCGTGCGGGCTGACCGCTTCGGCTTTGGCCCGTGTCAGGATGCGATCCATCGTCTGCTCCAGCGCCTGCAACCTACCGGCGACCCAAGCTTCACGCTCTGCGACACGGAGGATTTCCGTCGCCACATTCACGATACCACCGCCATTGGCGACGAAGTCAGGGGCGTAAAGAATGCCACGCTCGTGGAGCAACTGCGCGTCCCGATCGCTGGACAACTGATTATTTGCCCCTCCGGCCACAGCGCCGACTTTCAGTAATGGAATACTCGTTTCGTTCAGGATGCCGCCGATCGCACAAGGCGCAAAGATATCCGCTTCAACGCCGTAGATCGCATCGGGTGCAACGACCCGTGCCGCAAACCGTTCGGCCACGCGGGCCGCTTGCCGGGTGTCGATGTCAGTTACGATTAACTGCGCACCAGAATCGTGCAACAACTGGCACAAATGCTCGCCTACATGGCCAAGACCCTGAACCGATACCGTCAGGCCTTTAAGGCCAGAAAGCCTGAACCGGTGCTGCGCTGTCACCCGGATAGCATTGAATATCCCGCGCGCCGTTATCGGAGACGGATCACCGCTGGCGAACTCACCTTCCGCCAGCCCAGCCACAAATTCGGTTTCAGACCCGATATGCGCCATATCTGCAGGCGTCATACCCATATCTTCTGCCGTCCAGTACAGACCGTTCAAACCTTGAATCACGCGCCCAAAGGCCTGCAAAAGTTCAGGTGATTTATCCTCATGAGGATCCCCGATAATGACAGCCTTGCCTCCCCCGAGCGGCAGATCAGCCGCGGCGTTCTTGAACGTCATGCCCCTTGCCAGTCGCAAAGCATCGTCCAGGGCCTCGGCTGGGTGGCCGTAAGGGCGCATACGCACACCGCCCGCAGCGGGGCCACATTGCGTTGAGTGGATCGCGATGTAGCCCAATAGACCAAGTGAGTTATCTTTGAATTCGACCACGCGCTCGTGCTCTGGCGCGTCTACGATGGTGATGTCCATTCTTCTCCTCCGGAGTGCTTCCGAGAGTTTGCCACCTATCGTCGAGTGATTTTCACCCTTTTGTCACTATATCAGGGAAATTTTTGGTGCTAACATCTAAAATTGAAAACTTTTGTGGAGTTTTTCGCCATGGATGATATCGATTCCAAGATAATCCGCGCCCTTCAAAACGATGGCCGTATGACTGTCATCGATTTGGCGGAGCATGTCGGGCTGTCCCCGACACCCTGCGCACGGCGTTTGGATCGACTACAGCGGGACGGGATTATCACCGGCTACGCCGCACAAGTCGACCCCGAGCGGCTTGGATTCGGCGTCACAATCTTTGTGTCTGTCGAGTTGGAGAAACAGGATCGCAACGCCATCGATTCCTTCGAAAAGGCCATTCGTCGCTGCGACGAGGTGATGGAATGCTACCTCATGACCGGATCACGCGACATTCTGCTGCGCGTGGTTGCCAAAGACCTCAATGCGTTTGATGCATTTCTGGAAAACCGGCTTATGAAAATTTCGGGCATTCGAAACCTACGATCAAACTTCGCTTTGCGCACCATGGTCAAACGCGAAGCGCTGCCTCAGCACCACGGATAATCTGCTGGACCTTGCGTCAGCCCCAACCTAGGTTTCCCCGAAGCTTGAGGGAGGGCGCAATGGCAGTCGGCAAAAACATCCGCACCTATTTCAACGGCCAATGGCATGACGGGGACGCACCGATCATGCGCGCTGCTGACCATGGCGCATGGCTGGGCTCATCGGTGTTTGACGGTGCCCGGTACTTTGATGGAATGACCCCGGATCTGGATGCCCATTGTGCCCGCGTGAACCGTTCAGCCGAGGCGCTGATGCTGACACCTTCTGTAACAACCGAACAGATGGTCGATCTGGTTCACGAAGGGTTACAGAGTTACGCACCTGACACCGCCGTTTACATTCGCCCCATGTATTGGGGCATCGACGGGGATCACACCGCCATCGTCCCTCAGGAAAACAGCACTGGCTTTGCCATCTGTCTTGAAGAAATCCCAATGGCACCCAAAACCGCCTCGGCGACGCTGACAACCACTCGGTTCCGCCGCCCTGTTCTGGAATCCGCTGTGGTCAACGCAAAGGCAGGGTGCCTGTATCCGAACAATGCCCGGATGTTGCAGGAGGCACGCAGCAAAGGCTTTTCAAACGCCCTTGTGGCCGACGCGATGGGGCATGTGGCCGAGACTGCGACCGCAAATATCTTCATGGCGCGCGATGGTGAGGTTTTTACTCCAATCCCCAATGGGACATTCTTGGCCGGGATTACACGCGCGCGGCATATTAAAAACCTGCGCGCCGACGGGGTAACCGTGCATGAAACCGTGCTGGGTTTCGATGACTTTCACGACGCGGACGAAGTGTTCATGAGCGGTAACATGAGCAAAGTGACGCCAATCACCGCGCTGGATGACACCCAGTATCAGGTGGGCCCAATCGCCCGTCGCACACGCGAGATGTACTGGGATTGGGCTGCAAGCAATTGCTGATCTGCTCCTTTTCTGTTTCAGTTGCCACTGCTTACCCTGTGAGGCATGATCCCGAAAACAAACGAGGACAAACATGCGCAAGTTCCTAGTCGTTCTGGACGACAGCCGTGAATGCCTGAACGCCATGCGCTTTGCCGCTATGCGTGCGGCACATACTGGCGGCGGGGTTACGGTTCTTTCGGTAATTCCACCGGACGAATTCAACCACTGGATCGGTGTTGCCGAGGTGATGCGCGAAGAAGCGCGTGAACGTATTCACGCCCATTTCGAGGTGTTCGCCAAATGGATGCGCGACAAACAGGGTGTCGAGCCCGAATTGGCAATCCGTGAAGGCGATCCGGTGGCCGAAATCATTGAACATGTCCAATCCGATCCCGAGATCGGCGTATTGGTTCTGGGTGCAGGTACTGACAAAAAAGGCCCCGGACCGTTGGTGACACAACTGACCCGGAACTCTGGAAGTTTGCCCATTCCTATTACTATCGTGCCCGGCGATCTGAGCAAAGAGAAGCTGGAAGCCATCACCTGAGGTGAATTTATGTCCGCGAAGCTGCAGTTCTGGTTCGACTTCGCATCGACCTATTCTTATCTCAGCGCGATGCGTATCCAGCAGGCGGCTTCGGAATATGGAGTTGCCGTAGAATGGCACCCATTCCTTCTGGGGCCGATCTTTGCTGAACAGGGATGGAAAAACTCGCCGTTCAACCTCTACCCTGCAAAAGGTCGGTACATGTGGCGGGACATGGAACGGCTTTGCGCCGCGCGCGATTTACCTTTTCGGCGGCCCGAGCCATTTCCGCAAAACAGCCTGAAAGCAGCAAGGCTAGCGCTGGCGATCGAACCAGCTGATCAACGGGCAGCCTTTGTACGCATTGTCTATTCTGCACAGTTTGGTTCCAGTCGTGATATATCGAATCCGGCGGTTCTGGCTGAGTGCCTTACCAAATCTGGCGTTTCGACTGATCTGATGGATCGGATAAGCGACCCCGCGATCAAGGCTGCCTTGTTCGAGCAAGTTACTCAGGCCAAGGCTAAACACATCTTTGGTGCGCCGAGTTTCGTTATTGGGGACGAGCTGTTCTGGGGTGATGATCGTCTGGATGATGCGATTTCTTACGCCGCCGCAATTTAGAACGGTTCCAAATCTTGACTTCCCCCGCACGGACGCGCATATCAGGTGCATCTTAGACGGAGCCGCGCCATGTTCATTCAAACCGAATCCACACCCAACCCGGCCACACTAAAATTCCTACCCGGCCAGACGGTTCTGGAAGCAGGCACCGCTGATTTTCCAAGCGTCGACGCTGCAGAAAAATCACCGCTCGCCAAACGCATATTCGGTGTAAACGGCGTAACAGGCGTGTTCTTCGGCAACGATTTTGTCACGGTAACCAAATCTGATGACGTGCAGTGGGATCACATCAAGCCCGCAATTCTCGGCGCTGTGATGGAGCATTACCAGTCCGGCCAACCGGTTATGGGCGCAGGCGCAGAGACCGCCTCGGGCCACGCTGAACACACCGGCGAAGATGCAGAGATTGTCAACCAGATCAAAGATCTGCTGGATAGCCGCGTGCGTCCTGCTGTGGCTCAGGACGGCGGTGACATCACCTTCCACGGCTTCGACCGCGGCGTTGTTTATCTGCACATGCAGGGAGCCTGCGCGGGCTGTCCGTCCTCGACCCTAACGCTGAAAATGGGGATCGAGAACCTGTTGCGTCACTACATCCCCGAAGTGACCGAGGTTCGCCCTGTTGCCGTCTGATCCGACGATTTTGGCATTCGATACATCGGCCGCGCATTGCGCGGCCGCTTTGCTGCGAGGGGGCAAGATTATCGCATCGCACGCCGAGGCGATGACTCGTGGGCAGGCGGAACGGTTGATGCCCTTGCTTGAAGAAATCCTGACCCGGAACAATTGCACATGGCGGCACCTTGACGCGATCGGCGTCGGAATCGGCCCCGGGAATTTCACCGGCATCCGAATCTCGGTATCCGCAGCGCGCGGGTTGGCGCTTGGGCTTGGTGTGCCGGCGGTTGGGGTGTCGGGGTTTGATGCAGTTGCGAAAATTGCGCCCGACGGGCATCTCCCGGCGATAGCTGCACCGCGCGATCAGGTTTATGTGCAGCCTAAGGGGCGCGCGCCTTACCTAACCTTACGTCATGCCGCTGACGATATTGGTCCCTTGTATTTCTGCGAGGACCCAGAACAGCAGGCCCGTGCGATCGCCCAGGTGGCTGCTGGTCGTTGGACGACAGTTCAAGCGCCACCTGCTCCGCTTTATGTCCGCTCTGCAGATGCGGCCCCTTCCAGCGATGTACCACCGGTGCTTTTGGACGAATGACACCACAGGACATGGCAGAAACCCACGCCGCAGCCTTCACACAGTCACGTCCGTGGAGCGCTGAAGAATTCAGCAATCTGATCGCCAATCGCTTTACCCATGTTGTTGGCGACAAACGGTCTTTCGCCCTCATTCAAGTGATCGGCGAAGAGGCCGAGCTGCTGACCATCGCGACACACCCAAACTATCAAAGACGCGGGCTGGCGCGGCGCATCATGGCAGACTGGCACGCCAAGGCACGAGAACTCGGTGCAATCCGTGCATTTCTGGACGTTGCCTCAGATAACCATTCGGCGATCTCTCTGTACCAAACCTGCGGATACACGCCATGCGGCAATCGCGCAGCCTATTATCATCGCAAAAGTGGCCCAAACGCCGATGCGATCGTCATGGAACGCCCCCTGAGCGAAAAATATTCGCTTTTTTAGACCATATGGTCAAAAATGTGTTGACCGAAGCTGTTGCAAACAGCTTCAATTCCCGCCATCACAACAGGTATGCTCGCTCTGAGTGGGTACCGGGGGATTAAGCCCCGGACCGATAACAGCCAACGGGAGTAACAAATGACATTTATGAAATCCTTGATGGGCGCAGCCGCTGCGGTTGCACTAACAGCAGGTGCTGCTATGGCAGAACCGGCCCTTATCTTTGATCTGGGTGGCAAGTTCGACAAATCGTTCAACGAAGCCGCGCATAATGGCGCTCAGCGTTGGGCGGAACAGACCGGCAAAAGCTATCGCGAGATCGAGCTTCAGTCGGAAGCGCAGCGCGAACAAGCGCTTCGCCGCTTTGCCGAAGCGGGCGCAAACCCGATTATCACAATGGGCTTCGCCATGGCCGATCCATTGGCTGCAGTGGCAGGTGACTATCCGGATACCAAATTCGTTGCGGTCGACGTGACCTGGCTGGAAGCCCCGAACATTCGCCAGATAGGATTTGCCGAACATGAAGGATCATACCTGGTCGGCATGATGGCGGCGATGGCGTCCCAATCCGGCACAGTGGGCTTTATCGGTGGTATGGATATCCCTCTGATCCGTCACTTTGGTTGTGGTTATGCACAAGGCGCGAAGTCCGTGAACCCGGACATCAACGTTGTTGCTAATATGACAGGCACCACCCCTGCAGCATGGAACGACCCGGTGAAGGGCTCGGAGTTGACCAAAGCACAGATCAGCCAGGGTGCTGACGTGATTTACGCCGCTGCGGGCGGTACCGGTGTTGGCGTTCTGCAAACCGCAGCCGACGAAGGCATCCTGTCAATCGGTGTCGATAGCAACCAGAACCACCTGCACCCGGGCAAGGTCCTGACCTCGATGCTCAAGCGTGTGGACGTTGCTGTATATGACGCCATGAAAGCTGGCGAAGACGTCCAGACCGGTGTTTACACTATGGGTCTTGCACAAGATGGCGTTGGCGTTGCGATGGATGAAAACAACGCGGAACTGGTGAGCGAAGAAATGAGCTCGGCCATTGAAAGTGCCCGTCGCGACATCATCGATGGCAACGTAAGCGTTGTCAGCTACTACGAGAACGACAGCTGCCCTGCACTGCAGTTCTGATGTAACTGGGGGCGGGGGCCATGGCCTCCGCCCTGCACCACTCTGCCGCATGCGGCCCTTTCGGCAACCCAAGGACAAGATATGACCGTCCCCGCCATTGAACTCAAAGGGATTTCCAAAGCCTTTGGGCCGGTTCAGGCTAATAAAGATATTTCCATCAGCGTCGCCCGCGGAGCGATCCACGGGATCATCGGTGAAAACGGAGCGGGCAAATCCACGCTGATGAGCATCCTCTACGGATTTTACAAAGCCGACAAAGGCGAAATCTGGATCAACGGCACCAAGACCGACATCCCTGACAGCCAGGCGGCGATCGCCTCGGGCATCGGGATGGTGTTTCAGCATTTCAAACTGGTCGAGAATTTCACCGTTCTGGAAAACATCGTTCTGGGTGCGGAAGACGGTGGGCTGTTGGCTCCGTCGCTGGCGAAAGCCCGGAAAGAGCTGAAAGATCTAGAGGAAGAATACGAACTGTTCGTCGACCCTGACAAACGCATCGATGAGATCGGTGTGGGCATGCAGCAGCGGGTTGAGATTCTCAAGGCGCTCTACCGCAAGGCCGAAATTCTGATTCTGGACGAACCCACGGGCGTTCTTACCCCTGCCGAGGCGGACCAGCTGTTTCGCATTCTCGACCGGCTGCGGTCCGAGGGTAAAACAATCATCGTGATCACGCACAAGCTGCGCGAAATCATGGAGAACACCGATACGGTTTCGGTTATGCGCCGTGGTGAGATGACCGCCACCGTAAAAACAGCTGACACCAATCCGCAGGCCCTGGCCGAATTGATGGTTGGTCGCAAGGTCTTGCTACAGGTTGATAAGGTGCCTGCACAGCCGGGCAAACCGGTTCTGGAAATCGAAAACCTCAGTGTCACCGATTCGGCCGGTGTCGAGCGTGTCAAAGGCATCGACCTAACCGTTCGCGCAGGTGAGATCGTTGGCATCGCGGGCGTTGCTGGCAACGGGCAGTCCGAGCTGCTTGAAGTTTTGGGTGGTATGCGACCCGGGGTAGGCTCGATCAAACTGAACGGCGAACCTCTGGCGTTGCACGGCCCCGGATCGGACGGGCAAGCGCGGCGCGCCCGACATATCGCTCATGTCCCCGAGGATCGGCAGCGCGAAGGTCTGATCATGGATTTTCACGCGTGGGAGAACGTGGCGTTCGGCTACCACCGCGACCCTGCTTACAAACGCGGGCTGTTCATGGACAACGCTGCCCTGCGTGCCGACACCGAAGCCAAGATCGAGAAGTTCGATGTGCGCCCGCCCAATGGCTGGCTGACGGCAAAAAGCTTCTCGGGCGGCAATCAACAGAAAATCGTCGTTGCACGAGAAATCGAACGCAATCCCGATCTGCTGCTGGTGGGTCAGCCCACACGCGGCGTGGATATCGGTGCCATCGAGTTCATTCACAAACAGATCGTCGCCTTGAGGGATCAGGGCAAAGCAATCTTGCTGGTCTCGGTCGAGCTGGAAGAGATCTTCTCACTCTCGGACCGGATCGCGGTCATGTTTGACGGACATATCATGGGCGAGCGTCTGCCCGCCGAGACGGATGAAAAAGAACTAGGCCTGCTGATGGCCGGTGTTGCAGGAGAGGCCGCCTGAACCATGGAAAAAATGCCCAAATGGGCCGATGTGGTACTGATCCCGCTAATCAGTCTGCTTCTAGCCACAATCCTTTCGGCAATCGTGATCCTGGCCATCGGGGAAGATCCGCTTGAGGCGGTAAATCTGATGGTCACTGGGGCCCTAGGGTCAACCTACGGCTGGGGCTATACACTTTATTACGCAACGAACTTCATCTTCACCGGGCTCGCGGTTGCAGTTGCCTTTCACGCGCGCTTGTTCAACATCGGCGGCGAGGGTCAGGCCATGCTGGGCGGACTGGGCGTTGCCATCGTCTGCCTATCGGTTCCTTGGCCGCATTGGACAATAGCTTTGCTGGCCGCCTGTGCTGCTTCGATGATCTTCGGTGCAGCCTGGGCCGCGATCCCGGCCTATCTGCAGGCGAAGCGGGGCAGCCATATCGTGATCACCACGATCATGTTCAATTTCATCGCTGCCGCTTTCCTGAATTACATGCTGGTCAACGTCATGCGCCCGCAAGGGTCGCAAGACCCAGCAACGGCTCGTTTCCCCGAGGCAGTGCATCTCCCGACTTTCCAGTCGATGTTCTCGAGCGCCGAAAACATCGTTTTCCGAGGTGCGCCTGCCAACATCTCGTTCTTCGTCGCAATCCTTGCGTGTTTTGTTGTCTGGGCGCTGATCTGGCGAACTCGGTTGGGCTATGAAATCCGCGCCTACGGCCATTCGGAAACCGGTGCCGTCTACGCCGGTATCTCGCCTGTACGCATCACGATTATTGCCATGCTGATCTCGGGCGCTCTGGCGGGCCTGATGGCAGTCAACAACGTGATGGGCGAAGCCGAGCGGTTGGTGCTGAACGCAACCGAAGGCGCGGGTTTCATTGGAATTGCCGTGGCACTGATGGGTCGGTCGCATCCATTCGGGGTATTTCTAGCCGCTATTCTGTTTGGGTTTCTGTATCAGGGCGGGGCCGAACTGGCGCTTTGGACATCGATTCCGCGCGAACTGATCGTGGTCATCCAAGCGCTGGTCATTCTGTTTACCGGAGCACTGGACAACATGGTGCGCATGCCGCTTGAAAAGCTGTTCATGGCGCTTCGGAAGGGGTCGGCCTGATGGATTTCTTCCTGACACTCATCCAGGTTCTGGATTCGACCATCCGACTGGCTACGCCTCTGCTGCTTGCCTGTCTGGCCGGATTGTACTCTGAGCGCGCGGGCATCTTCGACATCGGCCTTGAAGGCAAGATGCTGATGTCAGCATTCTTCTCGGCTGCCGTCGCCGCCGTAACCGGTTCGGTGTGGCTGGGATTGCTGGCCGGGATCGCGGCATCTCTGGTCCTTTCGGCGCTACACGGGTTTGCGTCGATCACGTTTCGGGGCAATCAGCTGATCTCGGGGGTTGCGATCAACTTTCTCGCCTCAGGTATGACCGTTCTTGTCGCCCAAAGCTGGTTCAAGCAGGGTGGTCGTACGCCATCATTGTTCGGTGAAGGGCGGTTTGAATCTGCAGAATTCCCTTATGCGATCGGACCAGCTGACGCCGAACTGACAGGCCGTCCGGTTTCCGAGCTGATGTCTGAAACCAATCCCCTGCATATGGCCTATTCCGAGCTTCTGTCTGGCCATTCCATTCTGGTCTATGTGGCTTTCCTTATGGTGCCACTGACCTGGTGGATTCTGTTCCGCACCCGGTTCGGGCTGCGTCTGCGCGCGGTCGGAGAGAATCCTGCGGCGGTGGATACTGCTGGAGTTTCGGTTGTAGGTCTCCGCTACGCAGCGGTTGCGATTTGCGGCGTACTTTGCGGCATCGCAGGTGCTTACCTGGCCACCGCGCTGCAAGCAGGCTTTGTGAAAGAGATGACCGCTGGGCGCGGATTTATCGCACTGGCTGCTTTGATCTTTGCAAAATGGCGTCCGTGGCACGCGATGTGGGCATGCCTCTTGTTCGGGCTGTTGCAGGCCATTGCCTTGCGGTTCCAGAACATCGATTTGGGCGGGGTCGTGATCCCGGTGCAGGTCATGGACGCCCTGCCCTATATCCTGACCGTGGTGATTCTTGCCGGGTTCGTCGGCAAGGCCATACCGCCACGTGCAGGCGGCGAACCATATGTAAAGGAACGCTGATAGAGCCAGTTCAGGACTGCCCCTCAGTCCTGTTTGCTGCAAAGCGGCATACAGAGTTGATTTTGTATGCCGCAACCGCTCTAAGGGGGTATGGACGTGTCCCGCATCAGTTCCGCAGCCATGCTATCGACTATTTTCAGGTTGAGCCACGGAAACAACTAGATGGCCCCACCTGGCACGCGCGCTTCGTCTGTTGAGATTTATGTTACCAATGGCTTTGCCACACCGCGTGGTACGGCCTCTCCTGTCTAGAAGAAGCCATGCAGATTTACCTCCCGATTGCCGAAGTATCCGTAAACGCGTTTCTACTGTTTGGACTGGGTGGAATGGTGGGCATTCTGTCTGGAATGTTTGGCGTTGGCGGTGGGTTTTTGATGACTCCACTGCTGTTCTTCATCGGCATTCCGCCTGCGGTTGCGGTCGCAACCGAGGCAAACCAGATTGTTGCTTCATCATTTTCTGGGGTACTGGCGCATTTCAGGCGCCGAACCGTGGACCTTAAAATGGGCACAGTCCTTTTGGTCGGAGGGCTGACAGGCGCTGCGTTGGGTGTTGTTGTCTTCAACTATCTCAAGAGCCTCGGACAGGTCGATCTGCTGGTCAAACTTTGCTATGTCGTATTTCTGGGCATCATCGGCAGTCTGATGTTTGTCGAAAGCCTGAACGCGATTAGAAAAACGCGGAAAGGCGGCACGCCGCCTCCGAAACGACGCCAGCGCGGTTGGGTGCACGCCATGCCGTTCAAGATGCGGTTTCGGACGTCGGGCCTGTACATCTCGGTCATTCCACCGCTTGTCGTAGGCCTGTTTGTCGGTGTCCTGTCTGCTATCATGGGTGTCGGCGGCGGTTTTATCATGGTGCCCGCGATGATCTACCTATTGGGCATGCCGACCAAGGTTGTTGTCGGAACTTCGCTGTTTCAGATCATCTTTGTAACCGCCTTTACCACTATGCTGCACGCCACCACCAACTATACAGTTGATGTCGTGTTGGCGGTTCTTCTACTCGTCGGTGGCGTAGTTGGTGCCCAAATCGGAACAGTCATCGGTGCCCGAATGCCGGCTGAACAACTGCGCGTTTTGTTGGCGGCTCTGGTGCTTGTCGTCTGCGGCAAGCTGGCGCTTGATCTTCTGCTTCAACCCGCCGAGTTGTATTCGCTTGGCGATGCGGGAGGGCACTAAGATGCTGCGTCTGATTGCTCTTCTTTGTCTGATCTGTCTGCCAGCCTACGCAGCCGAAGAACAGGTTGTTCTGGGCCTAAGTCAGGATCGGGTGTCGATTACCGCCAATTTTGACGGGTCCGAAATACTGGTTTTCGGCGCGGTAAAGCGCGAAGCTCCAATCCCGGACGGTCCACCGCTTGAGGTCATCGTATCGGTGGTCGGCCCATCCGAACCTGTCACCGTACGCCGCAAAGAGAAACGGTTCGGGATCTGGGTGAATACCGACAGCCTTGTTGTTGATCTGGCTCCAAGCTTTTACGCCGTTGCCACCAGCGCCCCGTTTTCCGAGGTTCTGACCCAGACCGAAGACCTACGCTATAAGGTTTCGATCGAGCGTGCCATCCGGTCGGTCGGTGCGGACATGAGCATTCAGGGCGCACAGGATTTTTCCGAGGCGGTCATCCGCATCCGCGAAGATGAAGGGCTGTATTCGATCCGGGAAAACACAGTGGCTGTGGACGAACAGACGTTGTTCCGCACATCAATCGATATGCCATCGGACCTGACCGAAGGCGACTACAGCGCCCGAATCTTCCTGACGCGAGACGGAAAGGTGGTCTCAACCTTTGAAACCTCGATCGGAGTACGCAAAGTCGGGCTTGAGCGTTTCTTGTACGCGATGTCGCGTGAACAACCCATTTGGTACGGGCTTATGTCACTGGCCATCGCGATTGCCGCCGGTTGGGGCGCTTCGACAGCCTTCCGCCTACTGCGCGAGAACTGATCGTCACCCGCGACCGATATAGGGCATGGTCGTGGCCATAACGGTCATGAACTGCACATTCGCCTCAAGCGGCAGTTCGGCCATATGCAGTACCGAGCGGGCGGCATCCCCGACATCCATGGTGGGATCAGGGTCGCGGCCTTCGGCAAGCGCCTCATCGACCAACCCTTGCACCATCGGGGTGCGCGCATTTCCGATGTCGATCTGACCACAGGCAATTCCAAAACTCCGCCCGTCCAGAGACAGGCTGCGCGTCAGACCGGTAATCGCGTGTTTCGTCGCAGAATAATGCACCGAGTTCGGGCGCGGCACATGAGCAGCGATTGAACCGTTGTTTATGATACGCCCCCCTTGCGGCGCCTGAGCCCGCATCGCAGCAAATGCAGCCCGTGCACACAGGAACATGCCGTTCAGGTTCACATTGACCGAGCTGTACCAATCCTCAAGCGCGATCTGGTCGATGGTGCCACCAGGGGCAAAAATCCCGGCATTGTTGAACAGCACGTCCAATCGCCCGGTCTGTCGGGTGAATGCAGTGAAGGCGTTTGCAACGGCATCCGGGTCAGTCACATCGGCAACCAGCGGGATCGCCGAGGCGTTATGCTGTGCCATAGCATGAAGTTTGTCAGCGCTGCGGGCCAGAAGCCCGACAGTCCATCCTTCTGACAGAAACAGCTCGGCGGTGGCGCGGCCTATGCCCGAGCTTGCACCGGTCACTATGATCGTCTTCATGTCTCTTCCGCCTCCAATGTCAGGGATGGTGCCGCAACCGCACGCAGGTCATCCACACGCAATGGGTGGGTCGGTTTCGACAAGCGGTTCCGCACTACCCAGATTAGCCTCTCCTGTGCGCGGGTTATGGCGACATAAGCTAAGCGCTTCCACAACGGTTGCCCGGCCTCAGTACGGCCCATGCGGGCGGCTGCGTAGATGTCTGGCGCAAAGACCTGAACCGTGTCCCATTGCGACCCTTGCGCCTTATGGATCGTCACAGCGGCACCATGCAGGAACGTTGCCCCCATACGGGCAGCATAGGGAATGAACGGCTCCTCCTCATCGGGCTTTTCAATCTGCACGATCGACGCCGCCGAGACCTGAGGGTCTTCGGCCCCCATCACATGCAACCGCGAAAAACCCGGCTTGCGACCAGGGCCAAGATAGATGACCTGTGCGCCTTTGATCAGCCCGCGCGCCTCAAGGTCCAGCCGCTTTTTGCGGTGCTTCAACGGCAGCTCAATGCCGTCACAAATCAACGGTTCCCCTTCCAGTAGTTCAGTTTCCGGCGCGCCATGTACGGTGCGGAACGCCTGAATCAGCCGGATTCGGGTCGCATTGCGCCAGACAAGAACCGGGCTGCGCGCCATCAGATCAACCTCGACCCGCTGTCCCCAGACAACGCGGCCATCCTTTCGGGCAGTGTCCTCGATCAGACGTTCGAAATCCTCAAACCCCATGGCCGGATCGGACAGAGCATGGGCGAGGTCTAGGATCGGGTTATCCGCAGTTTGCCGATGCACGCGATGCAGGATTTGCTTGCGCGGCTCTGGCAACCCGTCAAACACCATCGAGCCCGATTGGTTGACCGGCGCCAACTGCGCCGGATCACCAAATAGCAACAATGTTGGGAAGATTTCCTTTAGATCCTCGAATTGTCGGTCGTCTAGCATCGAGGCTTCATCCACAAAACCGATATCCAGCGGCTCTTCCCGACGTTTCCAGCCGGTGATGAAATCCGAACCGCGCAACCCAGCAGCGGCCAGCGCACCAGGGATGGATTTGTTGTTGGCATAGAACGCGGCTGCGCGGTCCAGCGCTTCGTCTGTCAGCCCTTCGATCTCGGGCCGTTCGTCAGTGCCCGCGAGCCATTCGGCGATCCGCTCGTATTCAGGGTCGTAAACAGGCGTATAAAGGATGCGATGGATCGTCGTCGCGGGCACCCCACGCAGCCGCAATACGCTGGCGGCCTTGTTCGTCGGCGCGAGGATCGCAAGGCTGCGCTTGTCGCGGGATTTGCGGCTTTCGAAATCGCCCGAGATCAGGTTGACCCCCGTCTCGGCCAAAGCTTTGTAAAGCTCTGCCAGCAACAGGGTTTTGCCCGATCCAGCCTTGCCAATAACAGCCATCACACCAGACTTTCCGCTGCCGGGCTGTTTCAGCAGAGCGTCGTCTTCAAGGTCTACTCCGGCACCTCGCAACATCTCGGCAATGTTGTCAAAAGCGGCAGCCTGATCTTCGGAAAATGTGACTTGGGGCAAGGACATGGCGCGACCCTACAGGGACGCGCCGCGCGCTGCCAGATGCCGATTGGTTTTTCCGTATGCTTATGCCGACAAAGCGAACCGGTGCTGTGCGCCATGGCCAAATGCTGTCTTGAACCACAGGCGCGACAACTCTCGCGGGATGCCTGCGCGGGCTGCTACACGGTTGCAATCATCCGCTGAATAAGGCCACAGGCCGACCGAGATCTGATCGCGCCCTTTCCCTTCGGTGCCCAAAACCACCGGAGACGATCCGATCATACGGTAGATCCGGATCATGCGGGCATCAAAAACGCCCGCTATGTGGGTCAGGCCAAACCCTTCCATCACCTCACCGCCGCTCAGCATGATGGCCCCGGCGGTATGAGCGCTGGCGTTGCGCGAGAGGCAAAAGCGAGTGACCTCCCAGATTAGTGGGCTTCGGATCGGACTGCCCCCGGTGAGATGTCCGAATATGTCGTTCACCATGACCGGACCGGTCGTCGGTAGGATCCGCATGGACCCGCCATGGCTGCCATCTGCCTCTTCCCAAATCACATAGAGCGGGTTCAGGTCATCGTACTGATCCCGCTCTTCCTCCTTTTCGTTAACCTTAACATCCCAGCCAAGGCGGGTTTTGAACTGATCCGCGCGATCCCTGAACATCCCCCTGGCCAATTCCGGAAAGTTATGCAGCTCATCGGCATACAAATAACGCAACATGACGTGTTCCCCTTATCGTCCATAGTTGGAACAAAGGGGGTACGAACACGTGGTTAATTTAAGGTGAGACCACCGTACGGTCGTTAAACGACTATTAATCCTCTACTGAGTGCAGTGGCGATTGCATGAGTCGTATTTTGCGCACCGAGTTTTGATCGTGCGCTTTCGATATAGGCCCTGAGCGTATGCTCAGAAATGGAAAGCGAGTGCGCCACCTGCGCTCGGCTATACCCCAGCGCCAGCAATGTCATTGCATCGATTTCGCGGGGCGAGAGCCCCCGCATGTTGTCCGGCTGCCGTTCTTTTGCAAATTCCAGCGCTTTTCGATTGAGGAAATGCGCCACCAATATGAGATCGCGGCCATACGTTTCGACAAATGCCTGCCATGCGATGTCATCACAGCTGTTGTTGACCGTAAACAGTGCGAATTGCCCGCCTGGCCCCCGCAGCGGGATCGAATAGCCCTGATTGCCGACGCCATGTTCCTGCGCGTCCTGCAGGAAGGCCTTTACTGCTTTGCCCGACCAATTCAGCTGTTTCCAGTCCACAGCGTGAAATCGCTGAAAACAACCCAGAATAACCGGATCAATACGATGATAGTTCCTGTCTCGATACCGTTCATCCCAGGCATCCGAATAAGTCGTGAACCCGTATTGATCCCCGGCCCCATCAACCCAATGATATGTCATGTGGTCAATTTGCAGCTTGTCCCGCAACTGGACTGCTACGCTGGTCAGCTCGTCAAGCGTGCTGGTGCTTTCCAAATCCCCTAGGATCTGGCTCAAATCGAATTTTCTTCCCATTCGCGGGCGCGCAAGCCTCATCCTTTGAGGACGCAATCTCGGCCGCGGCGATCAGTCTTGTGTCGTCAAGCTGCTCGGCCAGCGCGCTCAACCCATTCGCCACAGCAAAGGCGTTGAGGTCCGACAGAACGTCCAAAATCCACTCATTTTGCGCCATCAGGGTGTCCCCGAAATAGTTAACGAAGGGTTAACACAACCATAACATGTGCAGACCAATTCGGCCTACTCGCTGCTTTCTACTCCCCAGAAATAGCGGGGGGCGATTTCTTAAAGCATTGAAAATGCATAATCATCGATAGAAACGATGAACACCCGCAAGGCGTGTGTGCGCCCTGCGGGTGTTGCAGCTGCTGTTCGCCTGAGACCGTTAGTCGCGGGCAGCCAATACTTCTTCAAGGGTGCGCATGCCTGTATGCGGAGCCTGAACCAGCACCGACATGTTGCCCGGCTTGTGTTCGTTACGCATCATCTTCATGTGCGCCTCAGGCAGATCCTGCCAAGTGAACACTTCGGACATGCACGGATCCAAGCGGCGCTCGACCATTAGCTGGTTTGCAGCCGAAGCCTGTTTGAGATGCGCAAAATGCGAGCCCTGCAAGCGTTTTTGGTGCATCCACATGTAACGCACGTCGAAGGTCAGGTTGTAGCCAGTGGTCCCGGCGCAGATCACAACCATACCTCCCTTTTTTACGACAAAAGTGGACACCGGGAATGTGCTTTCGCCGGGGTGCTCGAACACCATGTCGACGTTCACACCTTTGCCGGTAATATCCCAGATGGCCTTGCCAAACTTGCGGGCTTCTTTGAACCATTCAGCATATTCCGTAGTATTCACCGTGGGCAGCTGACCCCAGCAGTTGAAATCCTTGCGGTTGATGACGCCTTTGGCGCCAAGGTCCATCACAAACTCACGCTTGCTTTCATCCGATATCACGCCGATCGCATTGGCACCCGCAGTGTTGATCAACTGTATCGCGTAAGAGCCCAGACCGCCCGATGCGCCCCAAACCAGGACGTTCTGGCCCGGCTTCAGATCGTGCGGCTCGTGCCCAAAAAGCATCCGATAGGCTGTTGCCAAGGTCAGCGTGTAGCAGGCGCTTTCTTCCCAGGTCAGGTGCTTGGGACGCGGCATCAGCTGCTGTGCCTGAACATTTGTAAACTGCGCGAACGAGCCATCAGGTGTCTCATATCCCCAGATGCGCTGGCTGGGCGAATACATGGGATCACCACCGTTGCAGTGTTCGTCATCGCCATCGTCCTGGTTGCAGTGAATCACGACTTCATCGCCGACTTTCCAGCGCTTCACTTTGTCACCAACCGCCCAGACGATGCCCGACGCATCTGAACCTGCGATGTGAAAGGGTTGGCCGTGGCCATCAAACGGGCTGATCGGCTTGCCAAGCGATGCCCAGACGCCGTTGTAGTTCACACCCGCCGCCATAACGAGAACCAGCACTTCGTGGCTGTCCAGCTTCGGGACATCAACGACTTCCAGCTGCATCGCTGTGTCTGGCTCACCGTGGCGCTCTTTCCGGATGGCCCAGGCATACATTTGCTTGGGAACGTACCCCATCGGGGGGATTTCACCCATCTCGTAGAGGTCCTTTTCCGGCGCCTCATACGACGCGATACCGCTGTCGACATCCAAAGCCATGCTGGCCTCCTTTTTCCAACTGTTGCCGCGCCGCAGAATCGCGGCTTTCCAAAGACGAGATATTAGCCTCTGAGTAATATTGCAACCGTTACTGGTATCTATTTTGTAATTTTATGACCCAGCAGTTGCAGAAATATTTTCTGCACTTGCATCATTCTCAGCCCGAACAACGGGTTCTGATGCTGCCGCGTAATAAGCAAGCAGCTCTGATCGCTCGCCTGATGGGCGCAACACTCCAGCCTCGCGACGCAGAATCCGTCGCTCGACCAACTGATTGATGGCATCGTCAACAGCCTCTCCATCATCCTGGGCAACCGCGTCGCCGCCCAACGTCAGCAAACGCGCCTTCAACTCCTGCTCTGACATTTCACCTTCTTCCTGAACCAGCCGACACGCTGCAGGCACTGGAACAAAGGGAATTGCGGCACCGATCCTGCGCATCAACTCGCGGG
Source organism: Ruegeria sp. C6 (assembly GCF_056537625.1). Classification (NCBI taxonomy): domain Bacteria; kingdom Pseudomonadati; phylum Pseudomonadota; class Alphaproteobacteria; order Rhodobacterales; family Roseobacteraceae; genus Ruegeria; species Ruegeria sp. C6. The sequence goes on from NZ_JBQFRW010000005.1 coordinate 122,306, forward strand.
CCAGATCGGTCGTTAGGTCCCGTTCGTGCGCGACTCGAAATTCTTTCAGAGAAATCGGTGTCGCATACCGCACCGAGGCAATCCCGAATCTCTTGTAGCGCCCGACGAGCTTGCGCCAAATCTGCTTGAGCGACCAGCGGGTGATAACCCCGATCCGCGCGCGGAAGCGGCGTTCACTATCCTTCGCTGCCGCTGTTAATACGGTATCTTCAAGCACCCGATCATAGTTCAAAGCAACCGGAACAAACACCACATCCCGCCCCTGCGGTTCGACTCCGTCAAGGATATACTTCAACAATCCCAGCTTGGGGCGCCCCAGTTTGCCAGTCAGACTCAGCCCGCCCTCAGGGAACATGGCCTGCGTCACGCCCGCTTCGGTCGCGTGTCTTACATAGCTTGCAAGGACCTGTCGATATAGGTCGCTACCCGACTTGCGGCGAATGAAATAAGCCCCCATCGCGCGAATCAATCGACTTAGTGGCCAGACACGGGCCCATTCGCCCACAGCATAGGATAAGGTCGAATGGTCTGCCGCCAGATAGGTGACCAGTACGTAATCCATATTGCTGCGGTGGTTCATGACATAAACGACCGTCGCATCGGGATCGATATTGTCCAGCGCGGCTTTGTCCTCGTAACCCAACTGCACCTTGTAAAAGGCGTTGCTCAGCATGCGGGCAAAACGGATCGCGATGCTGAAATAGGCCACTGTCGAGAATGAGGGCGCAATCTCGCGCGCATAACGCCGTGCCAATTCTGAGGCAACAGCGTCAGGCACACCTTCTTCTTTGGCATGCTGCTGCACCGCCCGGCTAACCTGCGGGTCATAGATAAGCCGTTGAATCATGTCATGCCGCCCCGCCAATTTGAACGGTTGGATCGGGCGCTGAAGGCGCTTGTTCAACCGTGCGACGGCGCGCTCAAGGCGGCGGCGGAAAAACCAGCGCACCGACGGAAACAAAAAATGCGAGGCAAATGTGACCGCGGCAAACAGCACGATCAGCACAAACAGCCAAAGCGGGATTTCCACAGTCTGCATCATTCGGGCACAGTGCCATCAAACGCGACCACCCACAATCTGCAGAAACCGTCGATGCCGCAACGCAGCGAATTGACATGTACTGAAAATTACTATTTACCACCATAGAACGTAATTTTGTTACCCACCGATCCGCGAGGCACGACCCATGACGCAGTTGCAGAAAGATCGCCCCTGGCTCATCCGTACATATGCCGGTCACTCAACGGCCAAAGCGTCAAATGCGCTTTATCGTGCGAACCTGGCCAAAGGTCAGACCGGCCTGTCCGTGGCCTTCGATCTGCCAACCCAAACAGGGTATGACAGCGATCACACTTTGGCGCGCGGCGAAGTTGGAAAAGTTGGGGTTCCGATCTGCCATCTGGGGGACATGCGGGTTCTGTTCGATCAAATTCCGCTGGAACAGATGAATACCTCGATGACGATCAATGCGACTGCTCCTTGGCTTTTGGCGCTTTATATCGCAGTTGCCGAGGAACAGGGCGCGGATGTCTCGAAATTGCAGGGGACCGTCCAGAACGACCTGATCAAGGAATACCTGAGCCGCGGCACTTATGTGTGCCCACCAAAGCCATCGCTGAAGATGATCGCGGACGTGGCCGAATATTGCTACGATAACGTGCCCAAATGGAACCCGATGAATGTGTGTTCGTACCACCTGCAAGAAGCAGGCGCGACGCCTGAGCAAGAGCTGGCCTATGCTCTGGCGACTGCCATTGCAGTGCTGGACGAACTTCGCCCGCGCGTTCCAGCTGAAGACTTCCCGGCACTCTGCGGGCGGATTTCGTTTTTTGTGAATGCGGGCATCCGGTTTGTCACCGAAATGTGCAAAATGCGCGCCTTTGTGGATCTTTGGGACGAAATTCTGCAGCAGCGCTATGGCATTGAAGACCCCAAGTTCCGCCGATTCCGTTATGGCGTTCAGGTAAACTCGCTGGGGCTGACCGAACAGCAGCCGGAAAACAACGTTTATCGCATACTGATTGAAATGCTTGCGGTGACGCTATCCAAACGTGCCCGCGCACGTGCGGTGCAGTTGCCTGCATGGAACGAAGCGCTCGGCCTGCCTCGTCCCTGGGATCAGCAATGGTCGATGCGGATGCAACAAATCCTCGCCTATGAAACCGATCTGCTGGAATATGGCGATTTGTTCGACGGCAATCCGGTTGTCGACGCCAAAGTCGAAGAACTTAAAAATGGCGCACGAGCCGAATTGGCTAATCTCGAATCGATGGGCGGCGCGGTAGCCTCGATCGAATACATGAAATCGCGGCTGGTCGAGTCCAATGCCGAGCGCCTGAACCGTATTGAACGCAATGAAACCGTCGTCGTTGGCGTAAACAAATGGACCGAGGGCGAAGCCTCGCCTTTGCAGACCGAGGATGGCGGCATCATGGTCGTCGACCCGGCGGTTGAACAGGAACAAATCGGGCGCTTGAACGACTGGCGTGCGGATCGGGATGACGCAGCAGTGGCCGCGGCGCTGCAAGCATTGCGCGAAGCAGCGCGATCCGGTGCCAACGTGATGGCACCTTCAATCGCTGCGGCCAAGGCCGGTGTCACAACTGGCGAATGGGCCGAGGAAATGCGCAAGGCCTACGGTACATATCGTGGACCAACCGGCGTCTCGGGATCTGTTTCGAACAAAACCGAAGGTCTGGAAGACTTGCGCGCAGCCGTAGATGCGGTAAGCGACCGTCTGGGGCGCAGGCTGAAGTTTCTTGTTGGCAAACCTGGTCTGGACGGACACTCGAACGGAGCCGAACAGATCGCCTTCCGCGCACGCGACTGTGGCATGGACATCAGTTACGAAGGTATTCGTCTTACGCCCGAAGAAATCGTAACTGCGGCACAAGAAGACAAAGCGCATGTGATTGGTCTATCGATCCTCTCTGGCAGCCACCTGCCTTTGGTGAAGGACGTGATGACGCGGCTGAAAGCAGCAGGGCTAAGCGATATTCCCGTCATTGTAGGTGGGATCATCCCCGATGAGGACGCGGATCAATTGCGTTCCATGGGTGTATCGAAAATCTATACGCCGAAAAATTTCGAATTGAATGCAATCATGGGCGATATCGTCACATTGGTTGACCCAACGGAAATTGCGGCTGAATAGAAAATCATATTACAGAAATCTCCATTTCTATTTCCGGTAAAATGGGAATAGATAGGTTCGGGTTTATTCAATTTCCCCTGCAATAAGTAGGGGAATAGCCGAAATGGAGAAGATTATGGCAATCGATCTTGAAAAAATGTCGCGCAAAGAACTGCTCGAATTGCGCAATCGGGTCGAAAAGGCGCTAAAAACCGCCGAAGTGCGTGAGCGAAAAGAAGCGTTGAAAGCCGCCGAAAAGGCGGCGGCGGAATATGGGTTTTCGTTGTCTGAATTGTCAGGAGACAGCACTAAGTCGGTAAAATCATCTAAAGCGAAATATCAGAATCCGAACAATCCGTCGCAAACCTGGACCGGGCGGGGCCGCAAACCGCAGTGGGTTCATGACGCCATAAAAGCCGGTGCCGATATTACTGATCTGGAAATCTGATCGGGGGCAAGTGGCAAAATGACTATCCATATTGGAGCCCAAAAAGGCGAGATTGCCGAAACCGTTCTTTTGCCCGGCGACCCGTATCGCGCAAAATGGGCGGCCGAAACGTTTCTTGAAGACGTGAAGCTGGTAAACGAAGTGCGTGGCATGCTGGGGTTCACCGGCACCTGGAAAGGAAATCGTGTTACCATTCAGGGTAGTGGCATGGGGATGCCGTCTCTGTCGATCTACGTGAACGAATTGATCCGTGACTACGGCGCCAAAACTCTGATCCGGATCGGGTCATGTGGCGGGATGCAAGACAGTGTGAATGTGCGTGATGTTATTCTGGCGATGACGTCGACCACACTCAGCACCCCTTCGCGCGGGATCATGAGAGAAATGAACTTCGCCCCTTGCGCGGATTGGGGTCTTTTGCAGTCTGCAGCATTGGCTGCACAAGCCAAAGGTACGCCAACCCATGTTGGCGGCATCTATTCATCCGATGTCTTTTATGACGAACGCCCGGACCTGAACGAACAAATGGTTCGGCACGGTATTTTGGGTGTCGAGATGGAAGCGGCAGAGCTTTACATCCTTGCCGCGCGTCACAAATGCCGCGCATTGGCGGTACTGACAGTCTCGGACCACCTGTTGACCGGCGAAGCCCTGCCCTCCTCGGACCGAGAAAGCAGTTTTGGCGACATGGTCGAAATCGCGCTGCAGGCGGCGTTCCCGGACAGCTGAATTGCGCGATATCTAGCGCCCGTGCGTGCGGTCATATCCGTTGCGCGCGGGGCTGCGCCATCCCTCAAGCGCACCTTCAGCCGGGGCAAAGGTTTCTACCAGCAGGGGATAACACGATGCTGTATCCGATGAATGCTCGGACGAGCAATCACCGCCCGGGCACGCGCTTAGATTTCCCAGCAGGTCAATCTCGGCGAAAAACTCAAGATAGTCTCCCGGACGGACAGGTGAGGCTTTCATGAAATACTGCCCGGTATCACGCGTGAAACCGGTGCACATGAACACGTTCAATACATCATGTACCGCAGGCTCGGCTTCGGCCAAAGAGACGCCCAAATGATCCGCCAGCGCGCGTGTCAGATTCGAATGGCAACAGTGATGGTACTGGGATCCAGCTAGCAGATTACCGGTATAGGGATCACATCGGGTCCCGATCACATCGTGCACCGACCCGCCGAAATCATCGATTCCGTACCACCCCAGCGTATCTGCAATGATTGTCGCCATCGGTCGCATATGTGGAAAGCTCGACCACATGCGCTCACCCACGGTGATATGTGTGCCATGCAACGCGCGCGTCTTGCCGGAATAGAACCGCTCGGAAAGGTCGTTGAGGTTCCACAGGTTTAGATCGCCAACTTGCGATCCTTCAACAGAAGTGATCCTAAAGAAATGCCCTGCAGGCACCTCAAAGCATCGCGCATCTCGCGGTGGCACCAACACCTCACCCGTTTTGTGCGCTGTATCACGCGCAGTTTGATAGAGCCCTAGATCGGGTTTTGGTAGCCCTTCATTCGGGTAGCAAATAACGGGCGCAATCGCGCGGCGCGCATCTGCATCCATGGGTGGGCGGGGAGTATTCCGAGATTCTGACATGGGCCGAGAGTGGCGCAGTTCGGCCCGGTGGGAAACCCCCAACAGCAGCTATTGTCCCTTCAGACACTGTGTGGGCTCAACATCAGATTTTGACACCGCGCCACAGTAAGCACAGCGCCACTGGCCCTCGCTTCGATGTTGCCGCCACCTGCAGTCGCGCGTCAGAGACGACGTGCGGGACCGCCAGAAAAAATAGGCAAAAACGCCAGCGGCGAGCAGAAGCAATAGAACGGGCATAGCTCTGCATTGCCTATTGTGTCGTAATTTTCAAGCCCGCGCGACACGGTTAAGCCGCGTTCGCATATTCAAACAATTCTGGTGTTTCGTCTTTGGCCGGAACTTTCGGCTCGGGCGTATAATAGGCCCAAGCTTGCTCCAGAAATTCCAACGCTTTGGCCGCGTCGTGTTTTTGGTTTTGCATGTTCATCGGAGTGACCTTTTTTCGAACTCATCACTCCTCCCTGCGCGGACTTTAAATCCGCGCTCGTACAAGCGCATCGCATAGTTTTGCAGAGGCGGCATGCACTTGCCGCAACCCGGCAAGTGCTTTGTTTTGGTGCGTGATCAGACCGCGCGGTCCACCATCATCTTCTTGATTTCTGCAATCGCTTTGGCCGGGTTCAGACCCTTGGGACAGGTCTTGGCGCAGTTCATGATGGTGTGGCAGCGATACAGCTTGAACGGATCTTCCAGCTCATCCAAGCGCTCACCGGTGGCCTCATCCCGACTGTCGATGATCCAGCGGTAAGCATGCAACAGCGCGGCAGGGCCGAGATAGCGGTCGCCGTTCCACCAGTAGCTGGGGCACGAGGTCGAGCAACTGGCACACATCACACATTCATAGAGACCATCCAATTTCTTGCGGTCTTCGATGGATTGCTTCCACTCTTTTGCCGGACGATTGGTCTTAGTCTCCAACCACGGCATGATCGAGGCGTGTTGGGCGTAGAAATGAGTCAGATCAGGGATCAGGTCCTTGACCACCGGCATATGGGGCAGCGGGTAGATCTTCACGTCGCCCTTGATCTCATCCATCCCATAGATACAGGCCAGCGTGTTAATGCCGTCGATGTTCATCGCGCAGGACCCGCAGATGCCTTCGCGGCACGAACGGCGGAAGGTCAGAGTCGGATCGATCTCATTCTTGATCTTGATCAGAGCGTCCAGAACCATCGGGCCGCAAGTATCCATATCGACGAAATAAGTATCGACGCGCGGGTTCTGGCCATCATCCGGGTTCCAGCGATAGATCTGGAATTTGCGCACATTGGTCGCGCCGTCGGGCTTGGGCCAGGTTTTACCGGTGGTGATCCGGGAATTCTTGGGGAGGGTCAGTTGTACCATAAGTTCCTCTCCTTAGAACGTCCGCGCCTTGGGCGCGATTCTTTTCATGCTTATGCCGCCCTCGTCTTCGGTCGTCAGCGGATCAACGATAACCGGACGGTAGCTAAGCTCTACTTTATTGCCATCGACACGGCTGACCGTGTGGACGCGCCAGTTCTCATCGTCGCGCTCGGTGAAATCTTCATGGGCGTGCGCACCGCGGGATTCCTTACGCGCCTCAGCACCAACGATGGTGGCGAGCGCGCTTGGCATCAGGTTGGTAAGCTCGAGCGTCTCCATCAGATCGCTGTTCCAAACCAACGATCTGTCAGAAACCTTCAGATCATCCATCTTGGCGGCGATCGCGGTCATCTTCTCGACGCCCTCAGCCATGGTCTTCGAGGTGCGGAAAACCGCCGCGTCCTCTTGCATGGTGCGCTGCATCTCAAGCCGCAGATCTGCGGTTGGAATTGCGCCGCTGGCGTTGCGCGCCGCATCGAACCTGTCAAACGCCTTATCGACAGAGGCCTGGTTCAGAACCGGGTTCGACGCGTCGGCATCCACAACTTTGCCCGCTCGGATCGCCGCCGCGCGGCCAAAGACCACGAGGTCGATCAGCGAGTTTGAACCAAGACGGTTTGCCCCGTGAACCGAGGCACACCCGGCCTCGCCCACAGCCATCAGGCCAGGGACCACGGCGGTCGGGTTGTCGGCTGTCGGGTTCAGAACTTCACCCCAATAGTTCGTCGGGATACCGCCCATGTTGTAGTGCACGGTCGGCAGAACCGGGATCGGTTCTTTGGTAACATCAACCCCTGCAAAAACGCGCGCAGATTCTGAAATGCCCGGTAGGCGTTCCGCCAAAGCTTCGGCTGGCAAATGGCTGAGGTTCAGGTGGATGTGGTCGCCGTTGTCACCATGTCCGCGCCCTTCGCGAATTTCCATGGTCATTGAACGGCTAACGTAGTCGCGCGGCGCGAGGTCTTTGTACTGAGGCGCGTAGCGCTCCATGAACCGCTCGCCCTCCGAGTTGGTCAGGTATCCGCCTTCACCACGTGCACCTTCGGTGATCAGGCAGCCCGATCCGTAGATGCCGGTTGGGTGGAACTGAACAAATTCCATATCCTGCAGCGCAAGACCCGCGCGGGCCACCATACCGCCACCGTCGCCGGTGCAGGTATGTGCCGAGGTTGCACTGAAATAGGCGCGGCCATAGCCGCCGGTCGCCAGAACAACCATCTTGGCGTTAAAGACGTGCATTGTGCCGTCGTCCAACTTCCAGCACACGACACCCTGACACTGTCCGTCCTCAGACATTATCAGATCAATGGCGAAATACTCGATGTAGAACTCGGCGTTGTTCTTCAGCGACTGACCATACAGCGTGTGCAGGATCGCATGACCGGTCCGGTCGGCGGCGGCACAGGTCCGCTGCACAGCGGGGCCTTCGCCAAATTCGGTGGTGTGGCCACCAAATGGGCGCTGATAGATCTTGCCTTCTTCGGTCCGGCTGAATGGCACTCCGTAATGTTCTAGCTCATATACGGCTTTGGGTGCTTCACGCGCCAGGTATTCCATCGCATCGGTGTCACCCAGCCAGTCCGAGCCCTTGACGGTGTCATACATGTGCCACTGCCAATGGTCTGGCCCCATATTCGACAAGGACGCCGCAATGCCGCCTTGGGCGGCCACTGTGTGTGACCGGGTCGGGAATACCTTCGTCACGCAAGCGGTGCGCAAACCCTGCTCGGCCATGCCCAATGTTGCACGCAGACCCGCGCCACCGGCACCGACAACCACCACGTCATATTCGTGGGTTTCGTATTCATATGCTGCTGTCATTGTTCTTGTTCCTTACTGCGCATATCCGAGAGCCAGACGCGCGAGCGCAAACAGACCCGCAGCAATCAGTGTGTATGCAAAAGCCTGCGCTGCCATCAGCGCCAGCTTTTCCGCGACGCCATGCACGTAGTCCTCAATCGCTTCCTGGGCTTCGCGCAACAAATGCGGGACGACAACAACCAGTGTCAGACCCATGATAATCGCCGGGAACGGGCGGCTGTAATAGGCCAGAGCCTCTTCGTAGGTTCCACCTAGGGCGTGCCCGAAGGTAAATACAAACAGCGGAACAAGGATGACCAATGCCGCCGAGCTGAGCATCATTTGCCAGTGGTGATGTGTACCTGCACGTCCGGCCCCCATGCCCTGTGCGCGTTTACGGTCTGTGAGAAACTGCATCGCGAACCTCCCCTTAAAGCGCTACGGCTGTGATCAGAGCCAGAACAGTTGCCAGCACGAACATGCCAATGCCCATCTTCTCGGACACTTCAACATTCACGCAATATCCCAGATCCCAGATGACGTGCCGCAAACGGCCCAGCATGTGATAGAAAATGGCCCAAGCCGCGCCGAACATGATCAGATCCCCCAGGAAACTGGTCATCAATCCATTGATCAGCTCAAAGGCGCTTTCCGATGTGGCCGCAGCAAGTAACCACCAGACGACCAACAAAGCCAAACCAAAAGACGCAAGACCCGTGATGCGCACCATAATCGAAGATATGGACGTCATCTGTGGACGATAGATCGTCAAATGTGGAGAAAGCGGGCGGTTGCCTCGATTTACATCGGCCATGTTGGCTCCTTTTCGGTTGGCTACCGAACGTTTTACTGTTTTTTACGACTCTGTCACGCGCTGCAGGTGCAAAATCCAGTAAATTTAACGCAAAATCGCTGATAAGCCGTGTTTGTGATCACACAAAATATTCTCGTGATCACAAATCACATTCGATACCGCCAATGTTAGCGTTTTCAATGAAAAAGCAATGTGATCACGAATCTATTATTGGAGCGGCGTCAGCCCTGCAGTCTGCTGTGTCACCTCGCGTAAAAGCTTCTTGCGAATACGTTCGGGATAATCCGCGAAGCCTGCTGCAGAGACAACGAAGGCCCCCTCGCCAACGATGACGTTCTCAAAGAAATAGGCTGTCAGATCGGGTTCACTTTCTTCAATCGCGATCGCGTTCACGGTGATGCCGCGATCCCGCAGTTTGGCGTGGATGGTCGACGGCTCGATTCCTTCATTCGAAATTCCGTCGCCCGAAAGATCAATAAGATGCCTTTCGCATTCGGGCACGTCGTCAAAGCTGGCAACCGTCATATCGAGCGCCTCACCTATCGCAGTTGAGAAGTTACGCCAGACACGAGGGTCAGCTGCGACCTGATCAGCAAAACGGTCCAGGGTGTTAAAACTATCGATCCGGGTCCAGGGGATCGTGATCCTCTGGCGAGAACTGCCTGTCCATTGCACAAGCATCAGCCGAGCCTGTCCGCGCACCAAGGCCTCGGATACGATAGGGTCCCGCAGACCTGCGGCAAGACCGTCCATTTGGATACGATATTCCTCGGAATCAACCGAGCCTGAAACGTCTACGGCCAAGGCCAGAGCCAAATCACAAGCATAGGCCTGAGATGCCAGATACAGGCTGGCGGCGAGCGCACGAAACATCATCATGCGCCAAGCGTAGCATGGATTTCGCGGACCGTGATCACTTGAATGTCAGCCGCCAGAAGGCATTGGCTACATCGGCATAAGAGCCCAATAATCCAAATCTAGCAGAACGTTAGGAAGATATCTCCCCTCGTCATTGCGCAAAGTGAAAGGCTCGCCGCCTTTGGTCGCAACAAGGCGCAAGCGGATGGCACCGATTCCGGGAGTTCCGGTCTCGGCCTTGTCCAAAACCTCGGACCAGGCTTTGATCGTATCGCTCGAGAAACAAGGGTTGGCGTGGGCACCTCCGTTCAGACCAACGATCATCTGCGCATTCGCCAGGCCATTAAACGACAAGGCACGCGCCATTGAGATAACGTGGCCGCCATAGATCAACCGCCCCTCTGGTCGGAAGGTGAGGTCGAAATGCACTTTGGCGGTGTTCTGCCACAGGCGGGTGGCCAGCATGTGCTCGGCCTCTTCGACGGTCACGCCATCGACGTGATCAATCGTTTCTTCCGTGTTGTACGCATCCCAGCGGTGGTTTTCGCCGGATTGTACAAAATTGTATTTCGAGAAATCGAGCCCCTGCGGTACCACCAGATCGCTGACATCAAGCGCCTTTTTCAGATTGGGCACCACCGTCTCTGGTGCAGGCGCATCGAGGTTTGATTTGCGCACCATGACCCAGCGAACATACTCGATCACCACTTCGTCGCGCTGGTTCAGCCCGCGGGTGCGGACCCAGACGACACCTGTTTTGCCGTTCGAGTTCTGCTTGAGGCCGATCACCTCAGATTCAGCGCGCAGCGTATCACCGGGGTAGACCGGTTGCAGCCAGCGCCCTTCGGCATAACCCAGATTGGCGACTGCATTCAGCGAGATATCGGGAACCGTTTTACCGAACACCACATGGAAGGCCGCCAGATCGTCAATCGGACTTTGCGGCAGGCCACAATTCCGGGCGAACTCATCCGAGGAATAGAGTGCGTGTCGCGCGGGATAGAGCGCGTGATAAAGCGCGCGCTCGCCATCCGTCACCGTGCGCGGCACGGCGTGATGCAGGATCTGCCCGACTGAATAATCCTCGAAAAAGTTACCCGGATTGGTTTTTGCCATTATTGCTGTCCCAGTTTCATGTCGGGGGTGTAATCAGCGGCGACCTCTTTGGTCACAGCCTGCGCGCAACGCATCACGTTATTTGCGGCGTCAAAGGCATAGGACGGGTCGCCATAAAGCTCCCATCCCATTGCCAACGCGTCCGAGACCTTGTGGCAGAAGGCTGATGTGTCTTCCTCGGTCAACAAACGATAAAGTTTCGCCATTGATTAGGCCCCTTATCCACCAAACGGAGACGGACCAACCAGCCCGTGAATATAGCCCACAACGCCCAGCAGCACGATGGAGCCCACAAAGAACATGGCATCTTTGCCGTATGTGCCGGGTTCGCCCGGCGCCCAGTCTGGTTCGGATTTGTTGATCACGATCACTTCGACAATTGCCCAGGCCAGCAAGCCACCAAACAGGATGATCGAGGCCAGATCACCGTTCACCAACAGGTGCGCAAATGCCCAGAGTTTAAAGCCACCCAGCATGGGGTGACGGACCTTGTTCAACAGGCGACCTTTGGTTCCCGCAGGGCTGGCCAGATAGAACGCGATCAACACCAGCAGGTTGTTGACGTGAATCAGAAAGGTTGGCGGCGCCCAGACATATATGAAATCGGTCATGCGATAACCGAAGATCATCAACAATACCGAGGCCACCAAGGCGAGCGCCACGACGCCCTTGCCCGCGTCGCCCATGGCGGCACGTCGTTCCGGCATCGCGCGCTTAAAAAGATGTGCGGCCCACCAAAGTGCCACACCAAGGATCAGAAGAACAAAGCCCATACTGGCTTACCCCGCTTGCAAAGCTACTATCGCCTCTGCTTTTGCCAGAGTTTCGCGGGCAGTTACAACGTGTAGGTTTTCAACAATCTTGCCATCGACAACGGCGACCCCCTGCCCCTGCGACTCGGTTTCCTCGAAAGCGGCAATCTGACGGCGAGCCAGATCAATCTCATCCTCGGAAGGGGCAAAGGCGGAGTTTGCGATGTCGACCTGGGCCGGGTGGATCAGGGTTTTGCCATCAAAGCCCATGTCGCGGCCCTGGGCACACTCGGCGGCCAGACCGTCGGTGTCCTTGAAGGCATTGTAGACGCCATCGACGATGATCAGCCCCTCTGCCTTGGCCGCCAACAGGCACAGGCCAAGCGAGGTCATCATCGGCAAACGGTCGGGGCGGAAGCGCGTCTGAAGCTCTTTCGCAAGATCGTTGGTCCCCATGACAAAGCCTGCCATCAGCGGATGTGCGGCAATTTCGGCTGCGTTCAGCATCCCGCGCGGCGTCTCCATCATCGCCCAGATCGGCAGGTCTCCGGTGATTGAGGTCAGCGCATCCACATGCGCAGCAGAACTCACCTTTGGCAACAGAACGGCATCTGCATCCATCTCGCGCACGGCTTCGGCATCCGCGCGCCCCCATTCGGTATCAAGCCCGTTGATCCGCACGATCTTGACCCGAGCGCCATAGCCTCCGGCGGCCAAAGCCGCCTTGAGGGTCTCGCGCGCGTTCTCTTTCTCATCAGCCGCAACCGCGTCTTCAAGATCAAAGATGATGGCGTCCACCGGCAATGTGCGGGCCTTATCAAGCGCGCGTTCACGCGAGCCGGGGATGTATAGTACCGAGCGATAGGGGCGTTGGCGCGGGTCCACTGGACTCTCCCATTGAAATAATGTTGCGCGGAATGGGGCATTTTTTGACGGAAAGTTCAAGAACAAAATCGCCGCAGCGCAGCATTTCCTGCGCTGCGCAACGTGCGTTGCCTTAACGCGATGTCCTTTTGCCTACGGCACGCTGCTTTGAGGAAGAGCTTGAAAGGGGTGACCAATGAAAACGATTATGCTGAAAATGACGATTGGCTTGGGCATCATGGTACTGGCAGCGCAACAAGTCAGCGCACAGAATTGTGCGCCACGCGAAGACGTGATCAAGCGATTGACAAAGTCATATGGCGAAACCCGACGAGGCATCGGTATTGCGCGTCGGGGAGCGGTGATGGAGGTTTTTGCCTCGGACCAAACCGGCAGCTGGACCATTGTTGTGACCTTGCCGGAAGGTGTGACCTGCCTGATCGCCTCAGGCCAGTCTTATGAAACACTGGCCGAAGCATTGCCGCCCAACGCCTAAACCAGCGCATCCCAAATAAGTTTGCTTCCCGTCAGGGTCAGCAAGACGTAGGCAATGTTGAAAAACAATCGTTCGGAGAGCATGAAATGCGCCCGGACGCCCAGCCAGGCCCCGAGGATCGCAAACGGGGTCAGCAAGAGGTCTGCCAAGGCTGTGTGCCAGGTGAAGAGGCCCAGATAGGCGAAGGGCACGAATTTGACGGCGTTGATTACCCAGAAGACCAGCACGGTCGAGGCTTGAAATTCGGTTTTCGTCAGGCGTTGTGACAGCAGGTACACGGCGGCGGGTGGGCCGCCCGCATGGCTGACAAAGCTGGTGAATCCGGCGATAAGCCCGGCAAACAGGCCCGCCGATGGAGGCAACCGGTTGGCAAAACCCCGCACCCAGCCTCTGGTCTGGGCAACGTGCCAGATCACGAAACCGACCGATATTCCGCCAATCAACAGACGTAGCAGATCGTCATCCGTCGCACGATAAAGCCACGCGCCCAGCGCGATACCGGGTACTGCGCCCAACATCAGAAGGCGCGAATCCGGCCAGCTCCAGCGTTTCCAATACGGCTTTAACGTCGCCAGATCGATCACCATCAGTATCGGCAGCATTAGCGCTAGCGCCTGTCCTGGCGTCAGTATCAGAGCCAGAATCGACGAAGATGCAAACGCCACTCCCGAGCCGAACCCACCTTTCGAGATGCCCGCGAAGATCACCGCCGGGATCGCCACTGCAAAAAACATCAGGTTCATGTCGAACATCAGGCACCCCGGAAATATGCATGATTCACAGGCGGTTTAGCGCAATCGGCGGGGTGGGTGCAAACGGTATGCGGTGGCATGCCGCGCCGCAGAAGGCTTGCGTGACGCCGCTTTTGCGACTAGCACAACCGCGATTTCAAAACCGACCGGAGATATTCCAAATGGCCAGACCCAAGATCGCGCTGATCGGCGCAGGTCAGATCGGCGGCACGCTCGCCCACCTCGCTGCAATGAAAGAACTTGGTGACGTCGTGCTGTTCGACATCGCCGAAGGCACCCCGGAAGGAAAGGCGCTGGACATCGCCGAATCCGGCCCCTCGGAAGGCTTCGACGCCAAACTGAAGGGCACCCAGTCCTATGAGGACATCGCCGGTGCCGACGTCTGCATCGTCACCGCTGGCGTGCCGCGCAAGCCGGGCATGAGCCGCGACGACTTGCTGGGCATCAACCTGAAGGTCATGAAATCGGTCGGTGAAGGCATCGCCGCAAACGCTCCGGATGCGTTCGTCATCTGCATCACCAACCCGCTGGACGCGATGGTTTGGGCGCTGCGTGAATTCTCGGGCCTGCCGCACAACAAAGTCTGCGGCATGGCGGGCGTTCTGGACTCGGGCCGTTTCGCACACTTCTTGTCGGAAGAGTTCAATGTGTCCATGCGCGACGTCACCGCTTTTGTTCTGGGCGGCCATGGCGACACGATGGTGCCTTCGGTGCGCTACTCGACCGTTGCCGGTATCCCGCTGCCCGATCTGGTAGAGATGGGCTGGACCACGCAGGAAAAACTGGACGCCATCGTTCAGCGCACCCGTGACGGCGGCGCAGAAATCGTTGGCCTGCTGAAGACCGGCTCGGCTTTCTATGCACCGGCGACTTCGGCGATCGAAATGGCCGAAGCCTACCTGAAAGACCAGAAACGCGTTCTGCCCTGTGCTGCCTATTGCAACGGCGAACTGGGTGTCGACGGCATGTATGTCGGCGTGCCTACCGTAATCGGTGCAGGTGGCATCGAGCGCGTCGTCGACATCAAGCTGAACGAAGAAGAACAGGCCGGTTTCGACAATTCGGTCAATGCCGTTAAGGGCCTGATCGAAGCATGCAAGGGTATCGACAGCTCGCTGGCCTAAGTCACGAACCCTAGAACCAATGAACCGGCCCTCTTCACGGGCCGGTTTTCTTTTACACGGTGCCAAGCTGGCTAAAAGATGTTCGCGCAAACGTCGCAAAACTCATCTATGAATGTGTTTTGTGGGCATGATCCCGGATCATCGAATCAATTTCCACGCCCCGCAATTTTTGTGATCACACCCCAAAAACCTGTGATCACAAATACTGAAAATCTTCGACAATTTCCCGTGACCCGTCAAAAAACTCTTTAATTTTGGCGCTTAGACACCCCTATAACGGTGTAATCGTAGTCAGACGGGACAATTTCGATGAACATTCACGAATATCAAGCCAAAGCGCTTCTTCGCAGCTATGGCGCTCCGGTCTCCGATGGTCGCGCAGTTCTGCGCGCCGAGGAAGCCAAAACCGCAGCCGGTGAATTGGACGGGCCGCTTTGGGTCGTCAAGGCGCAAATCCACGCGGGTGGTCGCGGCAAGGGTTCCTTTAAAGAGGCCGACGCCGGTGAAAAAGGCGGTGTCCGTCTGACCAAATCGGTGGAAGAAGCCGCCGAAGAAGCCAAAAAGATGCTGGGCCGCACGCTGGTCACCCATCAGACCGGCCCCGCAGGCAAGCAAGTGAACCGCATCTACATCGAAGCCGGTTCGGGCATCGAACGTGAACTTTACCTGGCCCTGCTGGTGGACCGCCAGACCAGCCGTATCTCATTCGTATGCTCGACCGAAGGCGGCATGGACATCGAGGAGGTGGCCGCTGCGACGCCTGAGAAAATCCTGTCCTTCTCGGTTGATCCCGCCACTGGTTATCAGCCCTATCACGGCCGCCGCATCGCGTTCTCGTTGGGACTGGAAGGCGCGCAGGTCAAACAATGCGTCAAGCTGATGAACCAGCTCTACAATGCCTTCGTCGAGAAGGACATGGAGATGCTGGAGATCAACCCGCTGATCGTCTCGGACAAGGGCGACCTGAAAGTACTGGACGCAAAAGTCGGCTTTGATGGTAACGCGGTATACCGCCACCCGGATATTGCCGAGTTGCGCGACACGACCGAGGAAGACCCCAAGGAACTGGAAGCGTCCAAATACGACCTGAACTACATCGCGCTGGACGGTGAGATCGGCTGCATGGTCAACGGTGCCGGTCTGGCGATGGCCACGATGGACATCATCAAGCTTTACGGTGCCGAGCCTGCCAACTTCCTGGATGTGGGCGGTGGCGCGACCAAAGAGAAAGTAACCGAGGCGTTCAAGATCATCACCTCGGATCCGAACGTCAAAGGCATTCTGGTCAACATCTTCGGCGGCATCATGCGCTGTGATGTGATTGCCGAGGGCGTCGTTGCCGCGGTGAAAGAGGTGGGCCTGCAGGTCCCGCTGGTCGTGCGTCTGGAAGGCACGAATGTCGAGAAAGGCAAAGAGATCATCAACACCTCGGGCCTCGATGTGATCGCGGCGGACAACCTGAAAGACGGTGCCGAGAAGATCGTGAAGGCCGTCAAAGGCTGAGTGTCATCCCGTAGGGTGGGCGTCAGCCCGCCTTTCCCAAGATTTTGGCGGGCAGAAGCCTGCCGTATAAAGGAGAACGCCAGATGGCAGTCCTCATCGACGAAAATACCAAAGTGATCTGTCAGGGCTTTACCGGCTCGCAGGGCACATTCCACAGCGAACAGGCCATCGCCTATGGCACCAAGATGGTCGGCGGCGTGACCCCCGGCAAAGGCGGGATGACACATCTTGACCTGCCCGTGTTCAACTCGGTCCACGAGGCCAAGCATGTGACCGAAGCCAATGCCAGCGTGATCTACGTGCCGCCGCCGTTTGCAGCGGATTCGATCCTCGAGGCGATTGATGCCGAGATGGAAGTGATCGTCTGCATCACTGAAGGCATCCCCGTTCTGGACATGATGAAGGTGAAGCGTGCGCTGGAAGGGTCGAACTCGCGCCTGATCGGCCCGAACTGCCCCGGTGTCATCACGCCCGACGCCTGCAAGATCGGCATCATGCCCGGCCACATCCACAAGCGCGGCTCGGTCGGCGTTGTGTCGCGTTCGGGCACCCTGACCTATGAGGCCGTCAAGCAGACCACCGATGTAGGTCTGGGCCAGTCCACCTGCGTCGGCATCGGCGGCGACCCGATCAAAGGGACCGAGCATATCGACGTGCTGGAATGGTTCCTGGCGGATGACGAAACCGAGTCGATCATCATGATCGGTGAAATCGGTGGCTCGGCCGAGGAAGAAGCTGCACAGTTCCTGGCGGATGAGGCCAAGAAAGGCCGCAAGAAGCCCACGGCAGGGTTCATCGCGGGCCGCACGGCCCCTCCTGGCCGCCGCATGGGCCACGCGGGCGCCATCGTCGCCGGCGGCAAAGGCGGCGCCGAGGACAAGATCGAAGCCATGCGCTCGGCTGGTATCGTCGTGGCCGAAAGCCCGGCGCAGCTGGGTGAAGCTGTGCTGGAAGCCATCGGTTGACCAGAATTTGACTGCTTTGGGAGGAGCGGTAAACATGACTTTCGGCGAAGCCATTAAAACCTGTTTCTCCAAGTTTTTCACCTTTTCGGGCCGTGCCTCGCGGCCCGAATATTGGTTTTTTTTCCTGTTCATCGTGATCTGGAGCATCATTGCCGGGATCATCGACTGGCAGTTCTTCACTCAGGTCGCAGTGACTGAAACCGAAACATCCAAATCCGTCACGGCCACCTCAACAGGCCCGGTCCAAAGCATCGTCAGCCTGATTGTCTTCTTCCCGCATCTGGCCGTTGCATGGCGGCGGATGCATGATACCGGGCGCAGCGGGCTTTATGCTCTGCTGCCGATCCTGCTGATACTTGGTGCGCTTGCCGTCCTGATCTTTGGCATCGGCCTTGCCAGCCAGTTCCATGGCGGCACGTTGGATATCCTGTTCACCCGCGCAACTCTTCTTATTGTCATTCCGACACTTCTTGTCCTGTTTGTGTCGCCCCTCCTGGTTCTGTGGTGGCTGACCCGCCCCAGCGAACCAGGCACCAACCAATACGGTCCCAACCCATATGAGGTAGCCCAATGACCGAACACTCGCCCAACACCGCCTTTCATGCCTCAAGCTTCATGCAGGGGCATAATGCCGAATATCTGGAGCAGCTTTATGCCCAGTACACCAAGAACCCCGGTGCGGTCGACGCAGCCTGGGTCGAGTTCTTCAAGGCCATGGGCGATGACGCGCCGGATGTGCAGCGCGAGGCCGAGGGCCCTTCGTGGGCGCGCAGCGATTGGCCTCCGATGCCTGCCGATGATCTGACGGGTGCGTTGACTGGCGAGTGGGCCGAGATCGACGCCAAAGCAGCGGGCAACAAAATCAAGGATAAGGCGGCGGCCAAGGGTGTTGAGGTCAGTGATGACCAGATCAAGCGCGCGGTGCTGGACAGCCTGCGGGCGCTGATGCTGATCAGGGCCTATCGTATCCGGGGCCATCTGGCAGCTGATCTGGACCCGCTGGGCATGCGCGCCGCCAGTACGCATCCCGAGCTGGACCCGAAGACTTACGGGTTCACCGATGCTGACATGGATCGACCGATCTTTATTGACAACGTGCTGGGCCTGCAGATGGCCAGCATGCGCCAAATCGTCGAGATCGTGAAGAGGACCTATTGCGGCACCTTCGCGCTGCAATACATGCATATCTCGAACCCGGAAGAGGCCGCGTGGCTGAAGGAACGCATCGAGGGGTTCGGTAAGGAAATCGCCTTCACCAAGGAAGGCCGCAAGGCGATCCTGAACAAGATGGTCGAGGCCGAGGGTTTCGAGAAATTCCTGCATGTGAAATACATGGGCACCAAGCGGTTTGGTCTGGATGGTGGCGAGGCGCTGATCCCTGCGATGGAACAGATCATCAAGCGCGGCGGCGCCTTGGGCCTCAGCGATATCGTCATCGGTATGCCACACCGGGGTCGTCTGAACATTCTGGCCAATGTGATGGGCAAGCCCTATCGCGCGATCTTCAACGAGTTTCAGGGCGGCAGCTTCAAGCCTGAGGACGTAGATGGGTCAGGTGACGTGAAATATCACCTCGGCGCCTCCAGCGACCGCGAGTTTGATGGCAACAGCGTGCACCTGTCGCTGACGGCGAACCCCTCACACCTTGAGGCGGTAAACCCTGTCGTTCTGGGCAAGGTCCGCGCCAAGCAGGACCAGTTGAACGACGAGGACCGTACCAAGGTCATGGGCATCCTCCTGCACGGTGATGCGGCCTTTGCCGGTCAGGGCGTTGTCGCCGAAGGCTTTGGCCTGTCGGGCCTGAAGGGGCACAAGACCGGCGGCACCATGCATATCGTGGTAAACAACCAGATCGGCTTTACCACCGCGCCGCATTTCAGCCGTTCCAGCCCTTATCCCACGGATATCGCGCTGATGGTTGAGGCTCCGATCTTCCACGTGAATGGCGACGACCCCGAGGCGGTGGTGCATGCCGCCAAGGTGGCGACCGAGTTCCGCCAGAAGTTCCACAAGGACGTGGTGCTGGATATCTTCTGCTACCGCCGGTTTGGTCATAACGAGGGTGACGAACCCATGTTCACCAACCCGATCATGTACAAGAAGATCAAGACGCATAAAACCACGTTGTCGTTGTATACCGAGCGCCTTGTCAGGGACGGGCTTATCCCCGAAGGCGAGATTGAAGACATGAAGGCGGCCTTTCAGGCACATCTGAATGAAGAGTTCGATGCCGGGAAAGACTACAAGCCAAACAAAGCCGACTGGCTGGATGGGCGCTGGTCGCATCTGGACAAGCATAAAGACGAATACATGCGCGGTGAAACCGCAATTACACCAGAGACGCTGGCCGAGATCGGCACCGCTCTGACCAGCGCCCCCGAAGGTTTTGCGATGCACAAAACCGTGGGCCGGTTGCTGGACCACAAGAAACAGATGTTCGAAAACGGAACCGGCTTTGACTGGGCAACGGGCGAGGCTCTGGCGTTTGGCTCTCTGCTGACCGAAGGCTACCCTGTACGTTTGGCCGGACAGGACGCGACGCGTGGCACGTTCAGCCAACGCCATTCCGGATTTGTCCATCAGGAAACCGAGGAACGGTATTACCCGCTGAACAATATCCGCAAGGGCCAATCACATTATGACGTGATTGACTCGATGCTGTCCGAATACGCGGTGCTTGGGTTCGAGTATGGCTATTCACTGGCCGAGCCCAACGCGCTTGTTCTCTGGGAGGCACAGTTTGGCGATTTCGCCAACGGGGCACAGATCATGTTCGATCAGTTCATCAGTTCGGGTGAATCGAAGTGGCTGCGGATGTCTGGTCTGGTCACGCTGCTGCCGCATGGGTTCGAAGGGCAAGGCCCAGAACACTCATCTGCACGGCTTGAGCGGTTTCTGCAAATGTGCGGTCAGGACAACTGGATCGTGGCGAACTGCACAACGCCTGCGAACTATTTCCACATCCTGCGCCGTCAATTGCACCGGACCTTCCGCAAGCCGCTTATCCTGGTGACGCCGAAGTCGCTGCTGCGCCATAAGCTGGCGGTCAGCAAGGCCGAGGAATTCACCACAGGCTCGAGCTTCCATAGGGTGCTGTGGGATGATGCTCAACAGGGCAACTCGGACACTAAACTGGTGGCAGATGACAAGATCAAGCGGGTCGTCATGTGCTCGGGCAAGGTCTATTTTGATCTGCTTGAGGAACGCGACGCGCGTGGCATCGACGACATCTACCTGATGCGGATCGAACAGTATTATCCTTTCCCTGCGCATTCGCTAATCAACGAGCTTGAGCGCTTCAAGGGGGCTGAGATGGTCTGGTGTCAGGAAGAACCCAAGAACCAGGGGGCCTGGACCTTTATTGAGCCCAATATCGAATGGGTTCTGACCCGCATTGGCGCAAAACACACCCGTCCGGTCTATGCCGGTCGCGCAACTTCGGCCTCGCCCGCGACGGGTCTGGCCAGCCAACACAAAGCCCAACAAGAAGCGCTGGTGAACGAAGCGCTGAGCATTGAAGGAAAGTAAACGATGACGATTGAAGTTCGTGTTCCCACGCTGGGCGAGTCTGTCACCGAAGCCACCGTTGCGACATGGTTCAAAAAACCCGGCGATGCAGTCGCCGTAGATGAGATGCTATGTGAACTTGAGACCGACAAGGTCACGGTCGAGGTGCCCTCACCCGCTGCTGGCGTGATGGGCGAGATCGTTGCAGCCGAAGGTGAGACCGTGGGCGTCGATGCCCTGCTTGCCACGATAGCGGCGGGCGAAGGGGCTGCGCCTGCTCCAGCAGCGGCGGCCCCGGCCCCGGCCCCGGCGGCAGCGGCACCCGCAGCATCAGGCGGCAGTGTAGATGTGATGGTGCCGACATTGGGTGAATCCGTCACCGAGGCTACAGTCTCGACATGGTTCAAACAAGTCGGCGACAGCGTTGCACAGGATGAAATGCTGTGCGAATTGGAAACCGACAAGGTCTCGGTCGAGGTCCCTGCCCCGGCGGCAGGCGTTCTGGCTGAAATCGTTGCGCCTGAAGGCAGCACGGTCGATGCTTCTGCCAAATTGGCGGTGATCTCGGGCGCAGCCGCAGGTGCAGCAGCGGCTCCGGTGGCGGCCGTCGCCGCTCCGGCTGCAGCCAGCACAGGTAAAGACGTGTCCAACGCTCCATCGGCTGAGAAAGCGATGGCCGAAGCTGGTCTGTCTGCGGATCAGGTCACTGGCACCGGACGCGATGGTCGTATCATGAAAGAAGACGTGGCAAAGGCAGTTGCAGCAGCTACGGCCCCAGCGCCTGCGGCGGCTGTGCCCGCCCCCGCTGCCCAAACTCCGCGCGCGCCTGTGGCTGCCGAGGATGCGAGCCGCGAAGAGCGCGTGCGCATGACCCGTCTGCGCCAGACCATCGCCAAGCGCCTGAAGGACGCGCAGAACACCGCCGCGATCCTGACCACCTATAACGAGGTGGACATGACCGAGGTGATGGCCCTGCGCAACCAGTACAAGGACCAGTTCGAGAAGAAGCATGGCGTACGTCTGGGCTTTATGTCCTTTTTCACCAAGGCCTGCTGTCATGCGCTGAAAGAAGTGCCCGAAGTGAATGCCGAGATCGACGGCAATGACATCGTCTACAAGAACTTCGTGCATATGGGTGTGGCCGCAGGTACGCCGCAAGGGCTGGTGGTTCCAGTCATCCGGGATGCGGACTCGATGTCTTTCGCAGCGATCGAGAAAGCCATCGCCGAAAAGGGCAAGCGCGCCCGTGATGGTAAACTCTCGATGGCGGAAATGCAGGGCGGCACTTTCACGATCTCGAACGGAGGCGTCTACGGCTCGCTGATGTCTTCACCGATCCTGAACCCGCCGCAATCGGGCATTCTGGGCATGCACAAGATCCAGGATCGTCCCATGGTCATCAATGGTGAGATCAAAATCCGCCCGATGATGTATCTGGCGCTGTCCTATGATCACCGTATTGTGGACGGCAAGGGTGCTGTGACATTCCTTGTCCGCGTAAAAGAGGCGCTGGAAGACCCGCGTCGCCTGCTGATGGATCTGTAAGATGGCGACTCATGTACTGTGGCAAGCCGATGTGGCCGATTTCGATGCCTGGCTGAAGGTGTTCCGCGAGGATCAACCGATGCGCAAGGCCGCGGGTATCCGCGACCTGCATGTCTGGCGCGATCCAGATCAGCGGGATCATGCGATAGCGATGTTCGAGGTTATGAATCTGGATAAGGCCAAAGCCTTTTTTGGGTCCGAAGAACTGGCGATGCACCATGAACGCGGCGGCATTGCGCATATATCAATCAAGCTGCTGGAACCCGTTTGAAATATAGGTACCCGACCCGCCATACCGGATCGGGACGCTGCCGGATCAGCCGGTCGATTTAGGAGAATGTAATGGCAAATTATGACGTCATCGTAATCGGCGCCGGACCAGGCGGCTATGTCTGCGCCATCCGTTGCGCCCAACTGGGCCTTAAAACCGCAGTTGTCGAGGGGCGCGAGACGCTGGGTGGGACTTGCCTGAACGTGGGCTGCATCCCCTCGAAAGCATTGTTGCATGCCAGCCATCAGTTGCACGAAGCCGAACACAACTTTGCAAAGATGGGTCTGAAGGGGAAGTCACCTTCGGTCGATTGGAAGCAGATGCAGGCCTACAAGGACGAGGTCATCGATGGCAACACCAAGGGCATCGAGTTTCTGTTCAAGAAGAACAAGATCGATTGGCTGAAAGGCTGGGGCTCAATCCCTGCTGCAGGCAAGGTCAAGGTTGGTGATGAGGTCCATGAGACCAAGAACATCATTATCGCTTCGGGCTCTGAGCCATCGGCACTGTCTGGCGTCGAGGTTGACGAAAAGGTCGTGGTGACTTCGACTGGCGCGTTGTCTCTGGGCAAAGTTCCCAAGAAAATGATTGTGATCGGTGCCGGTGTGATCGGGCTTGAATTGGGCTCGGTCTACAGCCGTTTGGGCGCAGAGGTGACGGTGATCGAATTCCTCAAGGAAATCACGCCGGGTATGGACCCCGAGGTTCAGAAGACTTTCCAGCGTATCCTGAAGAAACAGGGTTTGAAGTTCGTCATGGGCGCTGCGGTGCAAAAGACCGAAGCCACCAAGACCAAAGCCAAGGTAACGTACAAGCTGCTCAAGGATGACAGCGAGCATGTCATCGATGCCGATACTGTGCTGGTGGCCACCGGGCGCAAGCCATATTCGGATGGGCTGGGGCTGGACGCTTTGGGCGTCGAGATGACCCCGCGCGGCCAGATCAAGGTCGGCAGTGATTGGCAGACCAACGTGCCGGGCATCTACGCCATCGGCGACGTGACCGAAGGCCCGATGCTGGCCCACAAGGCTGAAGACGAGGGCATGGCCGCAGCCGAGCAGGTTGCAGGCAAGCATGGTCATGTGAACTATGGTGTCATTCCGGGGGTCATCTACACTTGGCCCGAGGTGGCCAATGTGGGTGAGACCGAAGCGACACTCAAAGAACAGGGCCGCGCCTACAAGGTCGGCAAGTTCATGTTCATGGGCAATGGCCGGGCCAAGGCGAATTTCGCAGCCGACGGGTTCGTCAAGATTCTGGCAGACAAAGAAACCGATCGCATTCTGGGCGCGCATATCATCGGCCCCGCGGCCGGAGACCTGATCCACGAGGTTTGCGTCGCCATGGAATTCGGCGCATCAGCCGAAGATCTGGCCCTGACCTGTCACGCTCACCCGACCTATTCCGAAGCAGTGCGCGAGGCAGCGCTCGCCTGTGGTGACGGGCCAATTCATAGCTGACCAAACCTGAGCAGGTCCTCTACCTAGTCTCCTTGAGCGGCACCCCGTGTCGCTCAAAACCATTTGCGGCAGGTGATCAGACGCGGTTTACTGACTCCATTGCTTTTGGAAAGGAAGTCAGATGAGCGTCAGTTTACAGGTGATCTATCCCATAGGTACAGAAACACATTTCGATTTCGACTATTATGTCGACACACATCTTCCGCTTGTCGGCGAGCACATGGGGTCACATATCGAACGTACGGTCGTAACCAAAGGCATTGCGGGAGGCCCTGAAGCGCCAGCAGGTCATTACGCGATCGCAACGATCATGTTTGAAGATCAGGACGCCATGAACGACGCTATGTCAAAGGCAGGCCCTGTCCTGGCCGATCTGCCAAACTTCACCAATGTCAAACCGCAGATGCTGATCGGTGAGGTGATCGGCTGAATCAGAGCCATCCTTGCCTACCACATGGTTTTAGCGGCGCGGGCACCCCATTCCTGATCATATTGCGCGCCGCCTTCCTCTCCTGACGTCATTTCCGACAATATCTCGCCAGCCGTCGGCAGGCCCTCGCTTTCATCGTGGCCACTCCAGGTTCTGGCCCGGATCAGGGCGCGCGCGCATTGTGTGTAAATCTCGGATATCTCGATTACGATGACGGTTGCGGGGCGTTTTCCGTGTTTTTCGAACCGGGCGCGCAGGGCTTCATCAGCAGTCAGTTGAGCGTTCCCATTTACCCGAACCACATTGTTCGAACCGGGCACCATGAACAACAATGAGACGCGTGGATCGAGTACGATATTTCGCAGGGAATCCAAGCGGTTGTTTCCCCGCCAATCCGGCAGTGCCAGGGTGCCTTGGTCCAGTTCCAACACAACTGGCCCTTCATCTCCACGCGGGCTGCCATCGACACCTTCGGAGCCGACGGTGCTGAGGATACACAAGCGTGAGGCCATAATCCATTTGCGGTAGAGCGGTGTTAGCCGCCGCGCCACTTTGCGTATGGAGGCTGCGCCGGGCGTGCCATACAGAGCCTCAAGGGCAGTGATATCCTTAACGAATTCCATCCGGATCAAACCCCACTTCTCTCATCAATTCGTTCGAGCGTGTCTCAATCACGTTTTCCAGCCGTTCCAGAAAGGCATTCCGCGCAACGCCGGGTTCGATTGGATTTAGGAAATCGACAATCGCCGTGCCGGGCTTGCGCATGACACCGGTTCTGGGCCAGAAGACGCCCGCATTTGTGGCAACGGGTACGCACGGGAACCCGAGCCCTTCATACAGAACCGCCGTTCCAACCTTGTAAGGCTTGTGTACCCCTGGCGCGACGCGCGTACCTTGCGGGTAGATCACCAACTGACCGGGTTCGCTGAACTCGCGCGCAACATCCTTGACCATTTTGGCAACCGCCGCCCCTCGTTTTCCGCGATTGACCGGGATACATCCCAGACGGCGCGCATACATGCCAATGACCGGCGTCCACAGAAGCTCTCGCTTCATGATGAATTTGCCGTGTGGGATGGCGTCGAAGATTATAATGATGTCCAGAAACGACTGGTGCTTGGCGCCGATCACAACCTCGCCATGTGGGACTTCCCCGCGCACTTCGCAGCGAATACCGACCATCCAGCGGGCCAACCACTTGGTTGTGCGCGCATAGGTTTTGCATGCTCGCAATGCGCCACGCTTGGCGAACAGCGCATAGGGGGCAAAGACAAGCCCCAGCACCAGCATCCAGGCATAGATGGTGATCATAAAGATCAGCGACCGGACCCATTGAATAGCCATGAACATCACGAAAGCTCCTTCAACTTGCGCTGCGCGGCTGACCATGTGGCCAGAAACGCAACGGCCGCGCCCAATACCGGGATCAGCACGGGCAGGATCCAACCGATACCCTGAAACCCAAGGCCAGTGAGAAAACCACCCGCATCCGAGGCTTCGGGGAGCAACAATACACCCGACATACCCAGCAAAGTGCCAACCGCTGCCCCAAACAGCGCCCGGAACGTAAAGCGGCGCACGAACGCTCCGGCGATGAACCGGTCCCGCGCGCCGACCTGACGCAGAACCTCGATTATCTGCGCGTTGGCGGCAAGCGAGGCGTTGGCGGCAAGCGTGATCATGGCGGCAGTGGCGCCACCGATCAGCAGGATCGAAATCCAGCCCAGACGCCGCAGTGAATTGGCCGCATCAACCAATGGCTCGCGCCAGCGAGTGTGATCATCCAGCACTGCGCCCGGCACCTCAGCCCCTAGCCGCAGCCGCAGGCCAGCCGCATCAAGACCCGGCTCACCTTCGATAATCTCTATCAGCTGCGGGATTGGTAAAGTGTCCAGAGGCAAGTCCGGTCCGAACCAGGGTGACAGCAGTGTGGCCTGCTCTTCGCTCGTCAACGCGCGAGCCGAAGCCACACCCGGCGTTTGCTGGAGGACATTCAAAGCAGCCTCGGTTTGCGCCGCACGTTGATCTGCAGGGGCATTGATCCGCAAGGTCGCTGCCCCCGCCAGCTCGGAAGCCCAACGATCCGCCACACGGCCCGAGGCTAAAGAAAGAGCCAGCGCAAAAACCGCCAGAAAGGCCATTGCACCAGACACGAACAGGGTCAATTGCGCGGTAAAGCCCGTGGGTGGCACCACCCGGTCGGCGCGGCTGTCACGGCGCAGCAAATTGCGGATCGTGCCCTTGCTCATAGATCCGCCCCCGCAAGCTGCACCCGGCGCTGCGCGATACGCAGAACGCGAGCCTGAACCTGGCTTTTGGCGGCGCGGATCAGGCTTAGGTCATGGGTGGCGATCAGCACGGTTTTTCCCATCCTGTTCAATTCAACCAGCAGGCGCAGAAGTCGTTGCGACATCTCCCAGTCCACATTGCCGGTGGGTTCATCCGCAAGCACCACATCGGGCGATAGAATGACTGCGCGGGCCAATGCGGCACGCTGGCGTTCGCCCCCCGATAGTTCAGGCGGGTGCGCCTCAAGCCTGCTGCCAAGCCCGACCCAGCCCAGCAGTTCAGTCAGATCGTCCTGCTGCCCATTTTCAGAGCGCCCCGAGACCATCAGCGGCAACGCGACATTCTCGGCCAGCGTCATGTGATCCAAAAATCGGCAATCCTGATGCACCACGCCAATTCGGCGGCGCAGCAGCGCCATCTGATCACGGTCCATGCGGGCGATATCCTCACCAAAGGCCATCAACCTGCCCGAGGTTGGCAACAACGCGCCATAACAGAGTTTCAGCAATGTGGTCTTGCCCGCACCCGAAGGCCCGGTCAGAAAGTGGAACGATCCGGGCTGTAATTGCAGCGAAACATCGCTTAGCAACTCACCACCGCCGTAGGTATAGCTGATATTCTCCAGCTCGATCACGCCTGCCCCCTTTGTTCTGCTCACCTCTTGCCCGAGCGCAGCGGTGGATTCAATGCCTCGGGCGGGGCCAATTGGCGACACTTGGCCCGCGAAACCGAAAACACGCTTTGCTGTTGGGTCTTAACGGAATATCATCCCTGAAAAAACTATTATCAGGCCAGCCTTGAAGGCCAGGAGGCAGAATGCGTTTAACGTGTCCGAATTGCAGCGCCCAGTACGAAGTCCCGGACGAAGTGATCCCCGAGGACGGGCGCGAAGTTCAATGCTCGGCTTGCGAAGAGACCTGGTTTCAGGAAAAGTATCCAGTCGCCAGCAAAGCAGAGCCGGAAGCGAAATCTGCGACTGCAATCCAGGCAGCCTTTGCCGAACCGGAAGATGTTAAGTCAGAGGATGCGCCAGAACCCGATGCGGCCAAGGCCGAGCCAGAAAAGGTTAAGGTAGAAGACACACCAGAACCCGATGCGCCCGAGGAATTGAGTGTTGGAAACGTAGACCCGGCGGTATCCAGCATCCTCAAGGAAGAGGCTGCACGCGAGGCAGAACTGCGCGAGCGTGAAGGCAGCAATCTGGAAAGCCAACCTGATCTGGCATTGGATCCGCCTGAAGAGCCCAAGGTCAAACCGAAACGGCCCTCGGCCACTGAAACCGCCGCTGACGCAGGTCAGAAAGATGAGCTGCCGGATGTTGAGGCGATCAACTCGGGTCTGCGCAGCGACTTGACATCGGACGAAGCTGAAGCCGTTGCTCCGGCCCGCAAATCCGGTGGGTTTCTGCGTGGCTTTGCCTTGATCATTATCATCGGCGTCATTCTGTTTCTGATATATGGCAATGCCAATCAGATCAGCGAGGCGGTTCCTCAGGCTGATCCGATGTTGAAATCATATGTCTCACTGGTCGATCAAGCGCGCCTTTGGCTTGAGACACAGACCGGGGGCGCAGGGCAGAACTAGAACCTTTCGAGCAATCGCTTGAGGTATTCCAACTCGATCTGAGGCCGATCCTGTTCACCGGTCCTACGGCGGATTTCATCCAGCAACTCGCGCGCACGGCGATATACATCTTCGCCTTGCAGCAGGTTGTCGTCGGTCGAGATTGATCCCGCGGAACCTGGCGTACGACCCAATGGATCGCGGTTATTGGCCTGCATGTCGCCGGCCTCGGTCCCTTGACCCGGCTGGTTCTGCTGGTTCTGCGCCAGGGCTTCGCCCAGTGAACGCATGCCTTCGCGCAAGGCTTCCATCGCCTCGGATTGACGGTCAATCGCCTCGGCCAGATCATCGCTGCGCAAGGCTTCTTCGGCGTCGTCCATGGCCCGGCCCGCACGGCCCAATGCTTCGCGCGCAGCGTCGCCTTCGGGTGTACCACCGCCGGGCAGACCCTGTTGCTGCCGATTCAACTCATCCCGCAGCGCCTGCTGCCGATCCGCCAGTGACCCCTGACCTTGCTGGCCTTCACCAGCCTCATCCTGACCCTGGCCCTGGCCGCCCTGGCCTTCATGGCTCTGGCCGCGTCCCAGACCACCGTTGCGACCCTCATTGCCCTGACTTTCGCCCGCTCGCGCACCGGGGTTGAACTGTTCCTGCAGGTCGCGGAATGCCTGATCGCTGAGGCCCTGTTGTTCGCGCAGGGTTTCTGCCAGCCCTTCCATGGCCTGCTGTCCTTCGGACTGGCCACCTTGGCCCTGCCCTTGTGTGACGCGCATGTTTTCCATCATTTGCTGGAACTCTTCCAATGCCTGCTGCGCTTCGGCCATGCGGCCTTGTTCCATGAGCTCCTGAATGCGGTCCATCATTCGCTGCAGGTCATCCTGCGTCATCTGCAGGGTTTCGCCGTTCTGGCCCTGCTGTCCTTGCTGCGTCTCACCGTTTTCCTGCGCCAGACGCTGGAGTTGCCGCATGTAATCCTGTGTCGCTTCGCGCAGCTCCTGCATCAGTTCGGCAATCTCTTCGTCGCTGGCACCGTTCTGCATCGCTTCGGTCAGACGCTCCTGCGCACGGCGCATCCGTTCCAGTGCGTCGGCCAGCGTGCCATCCTCGATCAGAACCGCCAGATCCCACAGTGCTTGCGCAATTTCTTCCTGCTGTTTGACGTTCAGTGCGCTGTATTTGTCGAAGGTCTCCAGCCGCCGCAGGATCACACGCAGACGCAGATACGCTGTATCTGAGCGGAACAGGTCCTCGGGTAGGTGCGAAACCGCGCGCAGCAATTGCGATACACGCAGCGCGTTTTCGCGCGACCAGAGCAGATCGCGCCGCTGTTCGATCACCGCAGCAGCCAATGGGTCAAAGAACCTACGGGCGGGCAGTTCTGTCAGATAAGGTTCTGCCACCGTCTCTTGATCCGCCGCATCGATGGCCATGAGGGTTATTTTCACCGGCAAATGTGCCCAAGGGTGCTGCGAGAAATCCTCGATCAAGTCTTCGGTGAAATCGGTCCGATCGCCTGTAATCGGCATTGGCAACTCGACCGTAATGATCTCGCGCGGTTCTGGCTCGGTCGCAAGACCGAATTGACGGTTGACCGCAGGCAGGTCCAATTCGATCCGGGCGGTGCCGGAGACGATTCCATAGTCATCCGCAGCAGCGAAGGGTAGCTTCATCTGTCCGCCAGCCTCTGATTGCGCCACTCCTGCCGTCGCGATCCTGGGGGCAGTGTCCGGAAGGATCTCAAGCGCCCAATCGCGCCCGGCCGGGCCATCGATCCGCATCTGACCCGAGCGTTCCGCAACAAATTCCTGTTCCGGTTCTGTCGCGGCTTCGGTGCCCAGAGGTGTCGAAGATTCTGTCAGGCTGTGCGCGCCGATCTCGCCGTAGAACCGAAGTGTGATGCGGCTGCCTTTAGGCACCGTCAACGTCGGATCGGTCTGATCTGCAAGGTAGAGCGTTGGCAGCCCGGTGTAGCGCGGCGGTTCAATCCAACCCTCCCAAGTCGGGCCCTGCCCCGCCTGAGCGGTCCCCGGCGTCATGTCAGCGACTGAGCCTATCCGCCAGAACGAGCCGAACAGAGCCGCAACGACGAGTGCCAATAAGGCAGCATAGCGAAGCGCATAGGGATCGCGAGACGCCAGCCGCAAGTCGGGTTTCACCGGATCGGCCTTTGATGCACGATCTGCCATGCGCGTCTGGTGCGCATGCCACAGTGCCACCGAATCCGCATCCATCGCACCGATTGCCTGATCGTCCATCAGTGCTTGTATCGGGCGTCCGGGCAGGGTTTCATCCAGCCGAACCAGCGCCTCGGCCCGGGTTGGCAGGTGGAACCGTCTGATTCCCAAAACCGCTGTCGCAATCAAAGCAATCAATCCGATCGCTGCAGAAATCCAAACGGCTTCAATGCGCACAAGATCGTGCAGACCCAGCATCAGGGCGGCCAGCAGCGCCATAAGAATAGAAAAGAACGGCCAGAAGGCGCGCATCACCTGCTCAGCCAGCATACCCCCGTGCGTCAGCCACAGGGACAGTCTTGGAATTGGCAAGGTCTGGTTGTCGCGCAAGGCAGGCCTCCTGATCGGCCCGACGCGCCTATCGCGTCAAAGCCACTCAGGTATGGTATCGCGGTTTATGATTTCGTCAAAGCTTGGGCGTTCACGAATTACGGCAAATTGATCCCCGTTCACCAGAACCTCAGGGATCAGGGGCCGCGTATTGTATTCGCTAGACATGACTGCACCGTAGGCACCTGCACTGCGGAATGCGATAAGATCGCCCGATTTCAAAGCCGGCATGTTGCGTTGTTTTGCAAAGGTATCCCCGGATTCACAGACCGGACCAACGATATCATACGGGCGCTGTTCGACCCCTGCGGCAGGTTCTTCGACCGCCACTATATCATGATACGCCTCATACATCGCGGGGCGGATGAGGTCGTTCATTGCGCCATCGAGGATCAGGAAATCGCGGTCTTCGCCGGATTTAACATAGATGACCTTGGACACCATCAGACCCGCATTGCCAGCGATCAGCCGACCGGGCTCAATCTCGATCTCACAGCCCAGATGGCCCAGTGTTTTCTTGACCATCGCACCATATTCAACCGGCAGCGGAGGCGCGTCGTTGGAACGGGCATAAGGAATACCCAAACCACCGCCCAGATCGAGGCGGCGGATGTTATGCCCCTCTGCGCGTAGGCGCTCTGTCAGTTCCGCAACCTTCATATAAGCCAGTTCAAACGGCTCAAGCTCGGTTAGTTGTGAGCCGATATGGACATCGATCCCAATCACCTCCAGTCCCGGAAGGCTTGCGGCCAGTGCATAAACCTCGGACGCACGCGAGATTGGGATACCGAACTTGTTCTCGGACTTGCCGGTGGCGATCTTGGCGTGGGTTTTTGCATCCACGTCCGGATTCACCCGAACAGTGATCGGCGCAACCTTGCCCAATTCCAGTGCAACCGCATTGATCACCTGCATTTCGGGCTCGGATTCGACGTTGAACTGACGAATGCCACCGGTCAGAGCGGTACGAATCTCATCCGCTGTCTTGCCGACGCCCGAAAAGACAATCTTGTCTCCGGGCACGCCCGCGGCTTTGGCGCGCAGATATTCCCCGCCCGAAACCACATCCATTCCCGCACCTGCCTGCGCCAGCGTCTTCAGGATGGCTTGATTGCTGGCCGCTTTCATCGCATAGCAGACTAGGTGATCAGTGCCCTCAAGCGCGTCATCGAACAGCTTGAAATGCCGCTGCAGCGTCGCCGTCGAATAGACATAGAACGGGGTTCCGACCGCGGCTGCGATTTCGGAGATTGGCACATCCTCGGCGAAAAGCGCGCCGTCGCGGTAGAGAAAATGATCCATGCCTGCGCGCTTAGACCAAAAGAGGTATGTGGATCAAATGATTCCGGTAGGGTTGTGGTCACCGTCGCGGTTCAGAACGTCTTTGACGCGCCAACCCTCGCATATCCTGAAACCGAGACCCCGGACCCGCTAGGTGCGGCCGTTGGTTCCGTTCGGGGTGCGCCTGACGGGTCGCAAGCTGCAAGTACGGCGAGGCAGAGGATCAGGCCGACAGGTCTCATGCATTTTCTCTTTGTCATTCAGGACGTGTCAGATGCAGATGGGTGTGCGATCAGTAAATTGCAATTTTGGAGTTCAGAGCCCCAGATAAACGCCCAGCCCACCGCGTCTGAGACCAACGCCAACACCGCCATAGGTGCCGCTGCTGCCTACGCCGACGCTTGCGCTCATGGTGGGCTGTATGGGTTCGCCATCGGCACCACACCCGGCCAAGGCCACTGCGACCGCAATCAATAGCACCACCCGTCGTATCTGCATTACACCAGCGCCTTCCATCGCTTGATCTGGGCCCGCACCTGATCCGGTGCGGTGCCGCCATAGGATTGGCGAGAGTTTACCGAATTTTCGACGGTAAGAACAGAATAGACGTCGTCGGTGATGTCCGCGTGGACCGATTGCATGTCCTCCAGCGTCAGATCCGGTAGGTCGCAGCCCTTGCTTTCAGCCATGGCCACCAGCGATCCAGTGACATGGTGCGCGTCGCGGAAGGGCAGGCCCAGCACGCGGACCAACCAGTCGGCCAGGTCGGTCGCAGTTGAAAAGCCAGACCCGGCAGCGGCAGCCAGGCTTTCGCGATTGGCGGTCATGTCCTTGACCATGCCTTCCATCGCGGCAAGTGCCAGCATCCAGTTATCTGCCGCATCAAATACCTGTTCTTTGTCTTCCTGCATGTCCTTGGAATAGGTCAGAGGCAGCCCCTTCATCACCATCATCAGGCCAGTATTCGCACCAAATATGCGGCCAACCTTGGCACGGATGAGCTCAGCTGCATCGGGGTTCTTCTTTTGCGGCATGATTGATGAACCAGTCGAGAAGCGATCAGACAGTGATACAAACCGGAATTGGGCCGAGGACCAGATTACCAATTCCTCGGCAAAGCGCGACAAGTGCATGGCGCAAATCGAGGCGGTCGACAGGAACTCCAACGCGAAGTCGCGGTCGCTGACAGCGTCCAATGAGTTGGCTGCGGGGCGGTCGAAGCCCAGCGCCTCAGCTGTCATCTGGCGGTCGATTGGGAAAGAGGTCCCGGCCAACGCGGCTGCGCCCAAGGGGGATTCGTTCATCCGGGCACGGGCGTCGCGCACGCGGGACAGATCGCGGCCAAACATCTCGACATAGGCCATCATGTGGTGACCCCAGGTTACTGGCTGCGCGGTTTGCAGGTGGGTGAAACCGGGCATGACCCAGTCTGCCCCGGCCTCGGCCTGCGCCAAAAGCGCGCGGATCAGAGCCAGAAGACCGGATTCTGCGGCATCTAGCTGGTCGCGAACCCAGAGTTTGAAATCGGTCGCCACCTGGTCGTTTCGCGACCGGCCCGTGTGCAGACGGCCTGCGGGTTCTCCGATCACCTCTTTCAGTCGCGCCTCGACATTCATGTGAATGTCTTCCAGCGCAGTCGAGAACTGAAATTCTCCGTTCTGAATTTCTGACAAAACGGTGAGCAGGCCTTCCCGAATGGCGTGCGCATCACTATCAGTAATAACGCCTGTGGCAGCCAACATGGCGGCATGGGCGCGCGAGCCTGCGATGTCCTGGGCTGCCATCCGCTGATCGAACCCGATCGAGGCATTTATCGCCTCCATGATCGCGTCTGGACCAGCGGCAAAGCGGCCGCCCCACATCTGGTTCGAAGATTGATCGGTCATGAAAGAAAACCCGGAGTTGATATGCGCCTGTTACGTCTGATCCCCCTTTATATGGCCCTAGCGCTGGGTGCAAACGCCGCTTTGGCAACAGATGCGGCAACGCTTAGCCCATTGCGTGAGGGCAGCCTGAAGCGGCTGATACTGCATAGTGAGCCCAAGCCGGTCAAAGTGGTCGATTTTGAACTAGAAGATGATGGTGGCACCGGATCGCTGGCCGACTACAAAGGCAAGTATGTGCTGCTGAACTTCTGGGCCACATGGTGTGCGCCGTGCCGCAAAGAAATGCCTCAGATCGCTGAACTGCAACAGGAGTTTGGCGGTGACAAATTCGAGGTTCTGACCCTGGCGACCGGTCGCAACACACCTGCCGGGATCAAGAAGTTCTTTGACGAAAACGGCATCGACAACTTGCCGCGCCATCAGGATCCGAAACAGGCGGTTGCACGCGAAATGGGAGTGATTGGCCTGCCGATCACTGTGATCATCGACCCCGATGGCAATGAGATCGCACGCCTGATCGGTGATGCAGAATGGAACTCGGACAGTGCCAAGGCGATAATTTCAGCGCTTGTCGAAGGCAATAGCTGAGGTCCCGCGCGCTCTTGCAGAAAATCTGTGTTAGAATGAGACCGGCCCCAACGGGCCGGTTTTCGTTTGCGACCGGAAGAAAGGGAGACTCCGATGAAACCGGTAGTTCTGTTGATTGGGCGGTTGCCGAATGTAATCGGCAACGTGGCACAACAACTGGATCACCTGCCGATTCAGTGGCTGGGCGCGCATGATCAGGATGAGGTGCGGCGGCAGCTGGACGCGGAACCGCGCATCGCCTGTGCGATCATGGGCGCGGGTCTTGATGACAAGATACGCGGAGAAATGGTTGGCATCATCGCCGCGCGAAGGCCCGATATCTGCATCCATCTCAAAGATCGGGCCTCTGGCCCTGACGGGTTAATGCCGTTTGTCGCACGCATCGTCCAGCATGAGATTCTGGAAAGCCTGGAAAGCGGCTGACGCCACGCCACCTTTGACAGACAAATCGCCCGCTTGCAGGTTATCTGCAGGAGGATGGAATGCCGCTGGAAATACTATTGATCCTCGTCGTCGGCGGCATTGCCGGGGTCGCCTTGCTGCTGCATCTGACGGGCAAATCACGCTTGCAAGTGCTGACGCCCAAGACAGCACAGGAACAGTGGCTGCGTCACTTTCCAGATGATTCAATCATTGACGTAACCGTTGCCCATGATAGTCACGCCGCCCTTATCCGAACCGAAACCGGAGCCGGTCTGCTGTGGTCCTTTGGTGCCGATACCGTGGCCCGCCATTTACGGGATTTCGATTGGCTGGATCATCCCGAAGGCTTTGAAGTCCTGTTCCACGATTTCAGCACTCCTCGGGTCATCGTCCACCTTGATGAGACCGAACGCCAGCACTGGCAATATCTGATGGATCCCGCATGACCGATCACGTGAGCTTTCCCGACGCGGTGCAATGGGCCGTGCCCTTCTTCATCGCGGCCATTCTGGCCGAATTCCTTTGGATCGCGATCAAAGGCCGGGGCGGTAGGTACGAAACCCGCGATGCCTTGACCTCGCTGATCATGGGGGCAGGCAATATCGCCTCGGGCTTTTTGCTGGGCTTCATCGCATATGCGTTTTTCATGTGGCTGTGGCAGATAACACCGCTCAACCTAGGGACCTCGATCCCGGTCATCATCTTGTGCTTTGTACTGGACGATCTGCGGTATTACTGGGTGCACCGCTTTGGGCACCGCATTCGCTGGGTCTGGGCCAGTCATGTGAACCACCACAGCTCACAGCATTACAACCTGACAACGGCGCTGCGGCAGACCTGGACCTATACATTCACCTTTATGATGGTGGTACGTGCGCCGCTAATCTTACTAGGCTTTCACCCGGCGATGGTGCTGTTCGTCGGAGGTCTGAACCTGATCTACCAATTCTGGATCCATACCGAAGCGATCGGCAAAATGCCGCGCTGGTTCGAAGCCGTCATGAATACGCCCAGTCACCACCGCGCCCATCATGGGCGAAATGCGCGATATCTTGATTGCAACTATGCGGGTGTCTTTATCATCTGGGACAAGATGTTCGGCACATTTGTCCCCGAGCAAGAAGATGACAAGGTCGACTATGGGCTTGTCCACAATATCGGCACGTTCAATCCGCTGCGCGTGGCGTTTCATGAATGGGTTGGAATCTGGCGGGACGCCACCCAACCGGGCCTGACCTTGCGCCAACGTCTGGCTTATTGTTTTGCCCCTCCGGGCTATAGCCACGATGGCAGCCGCGACAATTCCCAACAGATCAAGGCCAAGCACCTTGTCCGCCATCCGCAAGATCACGGCACACCGGGATTCGAGCAGTTCGGCACCAAATCACCTGCTTCCACAGCCAAGCGGGCCTAGGTCTCAAAAAGACCTTTTCTTTGCTTGAAATTTGGCACAAGCGCTCCATATCCCCTGAGATGTTTTAAGAGTGCATTTCCGGAGGTCCGCATGTCAAAGCTGATGAGAATTTCTACGATCACAGGTTTGCTGGGCCTCGTCATCGCAATGACCGCCGCACTCAACGGAGCAATGCCCGCGCTATTGGGGCTGGGATATGTCATGGCCGCGCTGGGACTTTTAGGAGCGCTTATCGGTGCGGCTGCTTCGCTGCGTCATGCTTGGCAATCAACACACTGATCTTCCACCCCGCCACCTGCGATAAAATTTTGAGTGTTAACCCCGGTTTTACCTGTCTTCCCTGAAACTGGCCCCGGCCAAAATCATCGGGATCAGGGGAACGGTACGTCATGGGAAACAGGAAACGCGCAGACCTGCCCGAGGGATCGGACGACCCTTTGAGCGCCGCCGTCACTTCACGGGATCGATCGGTGGTACAGATGGCGACCGAAGCCGTGAAGCATAGACAATGCAGGCTGGCGTTCCAGCCTGTCGTTCAAGCACATCCTCCTCAGTGCATCGCGTTCTACGAAGGGTTCATCCGTGTATTGGATGAAACCGGCCGCGTCATCCCCGCGCGCGAGTTCATGCCACAGGTTGAAAACACGCCAATTGGCCGGGACCTTGATTGCGTCGCGCTTGAAATGGGGCTGCGCACTCTGATCCGCAACCCTAGCATCCGCCTGTCGATCAACATGTCCGCGCGGTCCATCGGTTATTCCAACTGGTCGAGTGTGCTGGATAGGTTTCTGAAAAAAGACGCAAGCTTGGGCGAAAGGTTGATTCTGGAAATCTCAGAATCTTCGGCGATGCAGGTGCCCGAACTGGTGGTAGATTTCATGGATCGCCAACAAGCCCGCGGTATCGCCTTTGCGCTGGATGATTTTGGGGCCAGTAACTTTGGCTTTCGCCACTTTCGTGAATTTCTGTTCGATGCCGCCAAGATCGATGGGCAGTTTATCAGGGGCATCAGCAGCAATCCCGACAATCAATCGCTGGTGCGCGCACTGATTGCAGTTGCGCGGGAATTCGAAATTCTTGTCACTGCCGAATCGGTCGAAAGTGACGAAGATGCTCATTTCCTGATCGCAAACGGTGTCGATTGTCTGCAGGGCTTCCTATATGGGGCGCCTTCAGTCACTCCGCCCTGGAGCTCGGAAAAAGCTGCAAAAACGGGCAGTTGATAGCTGCTGGTCGCGCGGAACACCGCCAAGGCTCACTCTGAGACAAGCTGTCCGTTGCTGCAGATGCAGCATTGCGTTATTGCAGAAGATGCTTGAGCGGGGGATCACGAGGCGCTCTTGCACCCGGAGAAGACTTCTCCTTACACCGCGCCGTCAGATTTCCCACAGGACCATGACGGTAAAGGATTGACTTTATGACCAACGTAGTAATCGCATCCGCCGCACGTACGGGCGTCGGTAGCTTTAGCGGTTCGTTTGCGAACACCCCCGCACATGATCTGGGCGCTGCCGTCCTTGAAGCAGTTGTCGAACGTGCCGGGATCGACAAGGGCGAAGTAAGCGAAACCATCATGGGCCAGGTCCTGACTGCCGCCCAAGGTCAGAACCCAGCGCGCCAGGCGCATATAAATGCGGGCCTGCCGCAGGAAAGCGCGGCTTGGGGCATCAACCAGGTCTGCGGTTCGGGTCTGCGTGCTGTTGCTCTGGGTGCACAGCATATCCAGTTGGGCGATGCCGACATCGTTGCCGCTGGTGGACAAGAAAACATGACCCTGTCGCCCCATGCCGCCGCCCTGCGCGCCGGTCATAAGATGGGTGACATGAAATACATCGACACGATGATCCGCGATGGTCTGTGGGATGCCTTCAACGGCTATCACATGGGTCAAACGGCTGAGAACGTCGCCGAGAAATGGCAGATCAGCCGCGATATGCAGGATGAATTTGCGGTCGCCTCGCAAAACAAAGCCGAAGCGGCCCAGAATGCTGGCAAGTTCGCCGATGAAATCGTGCCCTTCACCATCAAGACCCGCAAGGGCGACATCGTGATGGACAAGGACGAATACATCCGCCACGGCGCGACAATCGAAGCCATGGGCAAACTGCGCCCCGCCTTCGCCAAGGACGGTTCTGTCACGGCCGCAAACGCTTCGGGCCTGAATGACGGTGCCGCAGCCACCCTGCTGATGTCGGCTGAGAATGCCGAAAAGCGTGGGATTGAGCCCTTGGCCCGAATTGCATCCTACGCGACCGCCGGACTTGACCCGTCGATCATGGGCGTTGGCCCGATCTACGCTTCGCGCAAGGCTCTGGAGAAAGCTGGATGGTCGGTCGATGATCTGGATCTGGTCGAAGCCAACGAAGCCTTCGCAGCGCAAGCCTGCGCTGTAAACAAAGACATGGGTTGGGATCCGTCGATCGTAAACGTCAACGGTGGTGCAATTGCCATCGGACACCCAATCGGCGCGTCCGGCTGCCGGGTTCTGAACACCCTGCTGTTCGAAATGAAGCGCCGGGATGCCAAGAAAGGTCTCGCGACCCTCTGCATCGGCGGCGGCATGGGTGTCGCCCTGTGTGTGGAGCGTGACTAAGTGCGCTGAAAACTAAATACAAAAGGGCGTCCACTGGGCGCCCTTTTTTGTTACAATCGGATCATACCCCTTAGATGCGACAATATCGCCGGACAGAAAGACAAGATCGATCACGAAACGATATTGCGCACCCTTAACTCTCAGAGTAACAGAATTACCAAGACGACTAAATTTGGAGGAGTCCTAAATGGCACGTACAGCACTCGTAACCGGCGGTTCCCGCGGCATCGGCGCAGCAATTTCCAAGGCGCTGAAGGCCGAAGGATACAATGTTGCCGCCACTTATGCAGGCAATGACGAAGCCGCCGCAAAGTTCACCGACGAAACCGGTATCAAAACCTATAAATGGAATGTTGCGGATTACGACGAATCCAAAGCGGGTATCGAAAAAGTCGAGGCCGAGGTCGGCCCGATCGACATCGTGGTCGCCAACGCAGGCATCACCCGCGACGCACCGTTCCACAAGATGACACCTGAACAGTGGCATCAGGTCATCGACACCAATCTGACTGGTGTTTTCAACACCGTGCACCCGGTATGGCCGGGTATGCGCGAGCGTAAATTTGGTCGTATCATCGTGATCAGCTCGATCAACGGTCAGAAAGGCCAGTTTGCGCAGGTCAACTATGCCGCAACCAAAGCGGGCGATCTGGGCATCGTGAAATCTCTGGCGCAGGAAGGTGCGCGGGCCGGTATCACGGCCAACGCGATCTGCCCCGGCTACATCGCGACCGAAATGGTCATGGCCGTGCCGGAAAAAGTGCGCGAATCGATCATCGGTCAAATCCCGGCTGGTCGTCTGGGTGAACCGGAAGAAATCGCGCGTTGCGTCGCCTTCCTGGCATCGGACGATTCGCAGTTCATCAACGGCTCGACCATTTCCGCAAACGGTGCACAGTTCTTCGTCTAAACCGGCGACCTGAGAATGAAAACGGGCCGGTCCATCAAGGACCGGCCCTTCTTTTATCCCGTAAGATCACGCGCGCTGCGATCAGCGGGAACCGAATAGCCAGGACCAGAATCCTACAACCGCCTTGCCGCGCTCTTCATGAGCGCGGTGAATGGCGTTCTGAATGGCTGGGTTTGTTGTCATCTCGATCATGCTGAACCCCTCTCAATCAAGTTGGATTTGTCTTGCCATCAACATGGCCTTTGATTTTAAATTGCACAAACGAGAGTTTTCGATCCTTCAGTTCAGAAAAACTTAACCGACATGACCGACCGCCTGCCTCCGCTGACTGCTTTGCGCGCCTTCGATGCCGCCGCACGAAATATGTCGTTTGCCAAGGCGGCGGAGGAGCTGAACGTGACCCCGGCTGCCCTGTCCTTTCAAATCAAGTCGTTAGAAGAGCATCTGGGCCACCCCGTGTTTCGCCGGCTCAATCGCGCCGTCGAACTGACCGAAGCCGGGCGCACATTGGCACCCGGAACCGCAGATGGCTTTGCCGCCCTGCAAGCCGCGTGGCAAGCGACGCGGAGGCTGCAGGATGAAACCAGCCTAACGGTTACAGCAGGCCCTGCCCTGACAGCGAAATGGCTGGCACCGCGCCTTTATGAGTTTGCCCGTGCAAATCCGGGGATTGACCTGAAATTCTCGGCCACTCTGCGCAACATGGACCTTGAACGGGATGACGTGGACGTGGCGATCCGCTTTGGTTATGGGCCGGATGAGGGGCTCTATTCGGTTCCCGTCCGCAAGGAGTGGCTGACACCGGTTATGACCCCGGAGCTGGCCGAACAATTCCCCACGCCTGCGTCGTTGCGCGACGCCCCCCTGATCCACGACGATTCGATCAGTTTCCTCAAGCCGCGTTGCGACTGGCCTGCATGGTTCCGCGCGGTGGGATTGGACTTCACACCGACCCATGGGGCGCATTTTTCAAACGCCGATCACGCCATCGATGCTGCCGTGGCCGGGGTGGGCGTGGTTCTGGGGCGGCGCGCCATGATCCTGAAAGACCTGACCGAAGGGCGACTGGTCGCGCCGTTCAAAGTGGCACTGGAGACCGCCGGGCGATTTCGTTTCCTCTGCCTGCAAGGGGCAGAGAAGCGACCGCAGATCGCAGCGTTCCGCGACTGGTTCATATCCGAGATTGAAAAGACCGCGCATATATCGGATGAGTTTGAAATCATCCCTGTTGAGAAGGTAGCTGGTGAATGAGCAGAATGGGCGCGACCGCGATTGGTTTTGTCGCCGTTTTGCTATGGTCTCTGCTGGCGCTGTTCACTGTGGGTTCGGCCCCGACGCCGCCTTTGTTGTTGAACGCGATCTGTTTTACCATCGGCGGTACGCTGGGTCTGATTTGGACATTCGCCAGCGGCGGGCTGGGTCAACTGCGCCAGGTCGCGTGGACGACATACCTGCTTGGATCAATTGGCCTTTTTGGCTACCACGCGCTGTACTTTTCAGCCCTTCGCATGGCCCCTGCAGCCGAGGCTGGGCTTATCGCTTATCTCTGGCCTTTGCTGATCGTTCTTCTGTCAGGTCTGCTGCCCGGAGAACATCTGAAACCTGGTCACCTTATCGGAGCCTGCCTTGGCTTTGCTGGAGCCGCCGTCATCATCACGGGTGGTGGCAGCGCAGGGTTTCAGGTCCAGCATCTGCCCGGCTACGGGCTGGCCTTGCTGTGCGCGCTTACATGGTCCAGCTACTCGGTTCTATCGCGACGGCTGGGTGATGTGCCGACAAGTTCGGTCGCGGTGTTCTGCATTTTGACGGCGATCGCCTCATGGGCCTTGCATTTCACGGTGGAAGAAACGATCTGGCCGCAAGGCACATTTGGCTGGGCCTCGACCTTTGCACTTGGCCTGGGACCGGTTGGGCTGGCGTTCTATGTCTGGGATATCGGCGTCAAGCGCGGGGACATTCAAATACTGGGCACCGCCTCATACGCGGCACCTTTGCTATCGACGCTTGTGTTGGTTCTGGCCGGGATCGCCGCCCCGTCCTGGGGCCTGGCGATCGCGGCCTTGTTTGTCACCGGTGGCGCTGCCATCGCGGCCCGCGCCAGCCTGAAGGCCTAGAACCTTAGGTCGACAGGCGCTCGATCTCTTCTTTTAGCTTCAGCTTTTGCTTCTTCAGCTGTGCGATATGGAGATCGTCAATACCAGGTGAGCGTTGCGCTTCTTCCACTTCAAGACCGAGAATTTCGTGTTTTTTCTTCAACTCCGTCAGATGTGCGCTCACGCTCATGGCGGTCCTCCTTCTCTGGTTTGTAAGTGTCACGTAAGAAGTTGATCACATCATTTCCAGCCTGTCACGCTGCAGACGCACGAAATCTATAATAAATCCGACAAATTCGGCTGGTCATTGCCGATCAGGCAAAGTGCCCGGTCAAATCCGCCGCATCGCGCAACACCGCCGAAACCACAGGAGTATAGCTTTCACCGTCTTCTACGTGCTGTTCACCGAGGTGCAGAATCAGCGGAGCGTGCAGCCGAAATGCGGCGCGTCCGCCCTTTCTGGCGCGCAAAACCACTAGCTCAGCCCCGCGATCCACACGGGGGGCCAGAGGTAGCACCTGAATCGAGCCCAAGCGGCCCGCGCACCCCGCAAGCATATCGGGCAGCCGGTCTGCCCTCTGGATCATGTGAAGATAACCGCGCGGCGCCAGACGTCGGGCGGCGACATTGATCCAGTCCTCAAGCGGCGTGTCTTCACCCAGTGCGATCTGCCGACCCGCGTCGGTGGCAGGGCTATGCGCGCCTGCCCGGTAGTAGGGCGGATTGGCGATCACATGATCGAACTGTTCTTGTCGCAGATCATTCGGTAGTGCGTTCAAATCCGCCTCAACCACGGTGATCGCTGCGTTTTGTTCCGAATTGCGGCGGGCCAGATCTGCATAGCCAGCCTGCAGTTCAACCCCAGTTGCCTTCAGGTGCGGCACTCGCGCCATTAGGCACTGAATAGCAGCCCCTGCCCCGCAGCCCAATTCCAGCACCGACTGGCCAGCTTGTGCCGGGACCGATGCCGCCAGTAAGACCGGATCGACCCCTGCACGATATCCTGAGCGCGGCTGCCACAGACGCACACGCCCGCCCAGAAAATCATTGCAGGTCAGATCACTGTCGGAAAAGCTGCTCATCGCCCCAGCGGGATCTCGTTATCGCGCATGACCCGTTCGGCGCGGGTCAGATCATCTGCCCGCACCATCAGGCGACGGGGAAAGATTCCGATGCCGCCTTCTAGGATGCTCATATTTACGTCCATCTGAAAGCAGTCTATATCCTCGCCCTCAAGGAGAGCCGTTGCAAAGGCTAGGATTGTCGGATCGGTGCTGCGCAATAGTTCTTTCATGGGGATGGATGTAAGGGCAAGGTGACAGGGATGTCGAGCCTTGTATCAGGAGAGTGATGAACGTCAGCACGATCTCGAAACCGCATGAGCGTCTGGCAGAGATGCTTGCGGGCGAAATGGCAGCAGTAAACACGCTGATTCGGACGCGTATGGCGTCGGAACATGCCCCGCGCATTCCCGAAGTGACCGCGCACCTGGTCGAGGCGGGCGGTAAGCGTCTGCGCCCGATGCTGACCCTGGCGGCGGCGCAGCTGTTCGGCTATTCAGGCGACCATCACGTCAAGCTGGCTGCAACGGTCGAGTTCATTCATACCGCAACCCTGCTGCATGACGATGTCGTCGATGAAAGCGGGCAGCGGCGCGGGCGACCCACGGCAAACCTGCTATGGGACAATAAATCCAGTGTTCTG
The DNA here is from genome assembly GCF_056537625.1 of Ruegeria sp. C6. NCBI lineage: Bacteria > Pseudomonadati > Pseudomonadota > Alphaproteobacteria > Rhodobacterales > Roseobacteraceae > Ruegeria > Ruegeria sp. C6. Next base: position 166,402 of record NZ_JBQFRW010000005.1, read on the forward strand.
GTTGGAGATTACCTGTTTTCCCGCAGCTTTCAGTTGATGGTCGAAACCGGTTCGTTGCGGGTTCTGGATATCCTTGCAAATGCGTCGGCCACAATTGCCGAAGGCGAGGTGCTGCAGATGACAGCGGCCACCGATCTGGGCACGGATGAAAGTGTCTACCTGCAGGTTGTGCGCGGCAAGACAGCGGCGCTGTTTTCTGCCGCAACCGAAGTGGGTGGTGTGATCGCAGGCGCGACCGAGGCGCAGGTCAAGGCGCTGTATCACTATGGCGATGCGCTTGGAATCGCGTTCCAGATCGCTGATGATCTTCTGGATTATCAAGGCGATAGTGCGGCCACAGGCAAAAACGTCGGCGACGACTTCCGTGAACGAAAATTGACCCTGCCAGTGATCAAAGCCGTGGCTCAGGCAACTGCCGAGGAACACGCGTTTTGGGAACGGACGATCGGTCGCGGACGGCAGGAAGAGGGCGATCTGGATCACGCTTTGTCGCTGATGGCCAAATACCGCACACTGGATGCAACCCGCGCGGATGCGTTTGGTTGGGCGGCCAAGGCCAAGGCTGCGCTGGCGCCTCTTCCGGATCACGAAATCCGCACCCTGTTAGGCGATCTGGCCGATTACGTCGTATCGCGCCTTAACTGAGCGTCGTTGCGCGGCACCACCAGCCGGGTTGGGCCGCGCCGATCTCATAGGCAGCAAAATGGGCTGCTTTGAGCGTTGGATAAAGTGCGAAACAGGTTGAGCCTGAACCCGACATACGAACCATCAACGCGTCTCGGGTGCCTTCCAACGCCGCTATGACCTCCGCAATGCCCGGCGCTACAGATATTGCAGGTGCCTCTAAATCATTCCGCTGAGCCCTCAACCACATAGCGCAGTCTTCCGGTGTTTTGAATGCAGGGATCTCAGCAGGCATCGGTGCGTTGTCTCTGCTGTGCAAAGCGGAAAACACCGGGCCGGTGGGAACTTCAATACCCGGATTGACCAAAAGCGCCGGGAGGGGCGGCAACGCCATCGGCTCAATCTGTTCACCAATCCCGCGCATACGCGCTGCAGCAGCATGTATGCATACCGGGACATCCGCGCCGAGCGACAGCGACACGCTATCGGGCCACTCTCCCCCCTTCTTCACGGTGCGCAAAACCGCCGCAGCATCCGAGGAGCCGCCCCCGACACCGCCACCGTGCGGCAGTTGTTTGTTCAGATGAATGCGACCGGTCCAGCCTGCGGCCTCGGCGGCCTGCCAGACCAGATTGCGATCATCGGTCGGTACGCCATCCGAAAACTCACCCGTGACCGACAGAGACAGCTCGGGGCCGGAACTGAGGCTCAACTGATCCCCAACATCGGCAAAGGCCACCAACGAATCAAGCAGATGATAGCCATCCGCGCGTTGGCCGGTCACATGCAGGGTCAGGTTGATCTTGGCGGGGGCAAATGCCTCAGCCTTCATTGGCGACCTTCAGGGGTTCGGCACCTTCCTCGGCCAGAACCGCATCCAATCCGACTTCAATCTTGCGGCGGATGCGTTCAGGATCGGCTTCACCGTCGGTATCTTCAGGATCAATGAAAGATAGTGCTCGTTTCCACTGGAACTCGGCTTCACGCCCGCGACCTACGGCCCAGTAAACATCGCCCAGATGGTCATTTACCACCGGATCGACCGGCATCAGTTCAACGGCGCGCTCCATGTGGTCGACTGCTTCGTCGTACCGGCCCAGGCGGAACAACACCCAGCCCAAGCTGTCAACGATATAGCCGCTGTCAGGGCGCGCTGCGACTGCGCGTTCGATCATATTCAACGCTTCGTCCAATTTCTCGCGCCGCTCGACCAGCGAATACCCGAGATAGTTCAGCACCTGTGGTTGGTCCGGGTTCAACTCAAGCGCGCGGCGGAAATCGGCCTCGGCCTCGTCCCAGTTCTTCAGACGTTCATGCGATATCCCGCGGGCATAATGCAGGAACCAGTTTCCGCCTGCACCCTCTTCCGTCAGGCCAATCGCCTTGTCGTAAGAGGTGACCGCTGCCGCGTAATCCTCTTGCTGGCGCCGCAGGTCGGCCAAAGCTACATGCACACCGGGCAAATCGGGGCTTTGAGCGGCAAGGTTTTGCAGGACTTCGGCGGCAGCTTCTTTTCTGTCAGAGCGACTGAGGACCTCGGCGCGCCCCAGCTCGGCGGCATGATAATCGCTGCTGTCCGGAGGCACCTGCCGATAGACATCAACCGCCAGATCATATTGTTCCAGCCCATCCAACAACTCAGCGCTTAGCAAAAGCGCATCAATATGGTCAGGCCGCAGAAAGGCCGCGACGCGGGCATATAGCAGAACATAATCCTGCGCGGCCTCCGCACTCAGCGCAGCGCCAACTGTGAAGAAAACCTCGGCCATGCCATCCTGTGCAGAACGGACATGGGTAAAGGGCAGCGTTTCGCCATCAGACAGCCGGGTGGCGTAACCTTCGATGGTCGGATCACTGCCGGCGGCAAAGACGTTATCCAGAAATTCCAGCGCATCGTCGTTGCGATCCAGCTGCGACAGCACTTCGGCACGCGCCAGCGCAGCCCGGCGTGAAAAACGGGCGACCAGGCCATCATCTGCGGCAAGGATCGCCTCGGCCCCCTCAAAGTCTCCGACTGACGCCAACGCCATGGCCTTGTGATAAAGAGCAAATTCTTTCAGACCTTCCTGCGTGGTAACAACGTCAAATTGTTCCATCGCTTTGGTCATGGCGCCTTGCCCCATATGAGCCCAAGCAATCATCAGGCCATCAACCAGCGGTCCAACCCCTTGCGTTTCAGGATCGCGGGCCAGAAATTCATCCAGCTTGCCATCTGCCACCAGATTGGCGGCGATCACCATCCGAGCGGCCTGGCTGGGCAGTTCATTTTCCTCGATAACTTCGGCGACGGTCAGGGCCCGCTCAATCTCACCCAAAGCGAGCCGGGCGACGACCACGTTTTCCAGCAGTTTCGGATTTTGGGGATCAGCGCGAAGCGCCTGCGCATAGTAACGCTCGGCAGCGGGATAGTCGCTCTCATAAATCGCCTGACGCCCGGCCAGATACGACCCCGATCCGGTATCCGATACCGCAGGAAACGCGATTGAAGAACTGAGGATCACGGCCAGAGCCGCGCGTCGAACCAGGGAAACCACTGATAATCTGCCTTGCTGTCGTTGACTGACCGACAAGCTAGGGCTTTGCTGGGCGAGAGGCAATGGCAGGGCCTTCACGACCCTGCCAACGCCCGTGTTCTTGCCTACATATTGGGGTAGTTCGGCCCGTCGCCGCCCTGCGGTGTAGTCCAGGTGATGTTCTGGCTGGGATCCTTGATGTCACAGGTTTTGCAGTGAACACAGTTCTGGAAGTTGATCACGAATCGCGGCCCGTCTTCATCCTCGACCATCTCATAGACGCCTGCGGGACAGTAACGCTGTGCCGGCTCGTCGAATTTGGGCAGGTTGACCTTAACCGGGATGTCCGGGTCGGCCAGTTTCAGATGGCAAGGCTGGCTTTCCTCGTGGTTGGTGGCCGCAAACGATACGTTCGTCAGGCGGTCAAAGGACAGTGTGCCATCGGGTTTCGGATAGTCGATGGGTTGATGCTTGCTGGCATCTTCGGTCGATTCCGCGTCGTTCTTGCCGTGGCCCAGCGTGCCCAGCAGCGAGAAGCCCAGCGTGTTGGTCCACATGTCCATACCGCCCAGTACCAGGCTGGCGGTCAGGCCGTATTTCGACCACAGCGGTTTGACGTTGCGCACCTTCTTCAGATCCGAGCCGATTGCACCATCGCGAACGTCGGCCTCATAAGCGGTCAGCTCATCACCCGAACGCTCGGCCTTGATGGCGTCATAGGCGGCCTCGGCCGCGGCCTTGCCTGACAGCATCGCGTTGTGGTTGCCCTTGATGCGCGGCACGTTGACCATGCCCGCCGAGCAACCCAACAGCGCAACACCCGGTGCGACCAGTTTCGGCATCGACTGGTAGCCACCCTCGGTGATCGCGCGGGCACCATAAGCCACACGCTTGCCGCCCTTAAGCAGGTCAGCCACCATCGGGTGATGCTTGAAGCGCTGGAATTCCATGTAGGGGTACAGGTGCGGGTTTTTGTAGTTCAGGTGAACCACAAAGCCGACATAGACCTGATTGTTTTCAAGGTGATAGATGAACGACCCGCCACCCGCGTTGCTGCCCAGCGGCCAGCCCATGGTGTGCGTGACGCTGCCTTCTTTGTGCTTGGCCGGGTCGATCTCCCAGATCTCTTTCATGCCAACGCCGTATTTCTGCGGCTCTTTACCGGCAGACAGGTCGTATTTGGCGATGACTTCCTTGGACAGTGAGCCGCGCACGCCTTCCGACAGAAAGACATATTTACCATGCAGTTCCATGCCCGGTTCGGTGTTGGGGCCGTAGGATCCGTCTGGCTCCAGACCAAATACACCGGCTACAACGCCTTTGACTTCACCGTTCTCACCGTAGACCAGCTCGGAACAGGCCATGCCGGGGAAGATTTCGACGCCTAGTTCTTCGGCCTGCTCTGCCATCCAGCGGCAGACATTGCCCATCGAGACGATGTAGTTGCCGTGGTTGTTCATCAGCGGCGGCATCGGGAAATTGGGGATGCGGATCTTGCCAGCCTCGCCCAGCATGTAGAAATTGTCTTCATGCACAGGCACGTTCAGCGGGGCACCCTTTTCCTTCCAATCGGGGATCAGAGCATCCAGACCACAAGGGTCCAGCACCGCACCCGACAGGATATGCGCACCCACTTCCGAACCCTTCTCTAGAACCACGACGTTCAGGTCGGCATCCAGCTGTTTCAGACGGATGGCCGCAGACAGGCCCGCAGGGCCAGCACCCACGATCACCACGTCATATTCCATCGCTTCGCGTTCAATCTCGGCCATCGCGGGCTCCTTAGCTAACTTTCCGAATTGGCGCTTTCTTCATGCGGTCGGCGCAATATTGTTTCACGGCTGATTACATGGTCATAAAGACTTTGGTCAATCGAAACACGGCGTAACAACGCCGCTATTCGACACTTCAGGCTCCGGGTGCGTCCCCCATAAGGTATCTGGGACCGCTACCATGGGATTTGGCCCTGTCATCGGGGTTGTAAAGCTTGCATTTCGGCAGGCTGAGGCAGCCACAACCAATACATCCATCCAGATTGTCGCGCAGTCGCATCAGCGTATCGATTCGCTGATCCAGATGCGTGCGCAGCCGTTCGCTGATACTCTTCCAGTCCTGAGGCGTCGGTGTGCGATTTCCTGGCAAGCCCGACAATACCTCGCGGATCTCGGGCAAAGTCAGACCGAATTGCTGCGCGATCATCACAAAGCTTAGCCGTCGGATATCGGCGCGCTGATAACGCCGCTGCCCACCCGCGTTACGCCATGGAGATATCAAACCTTGCGCCTCGTAGTATCGGATCGCCGACACCGCCAACCCGGTGCGCCGGGCCAATGCTCCAATCGCCAGACCTTCCGAAACAACCATTACATCCTCCCAAAGAAATCTCTTGACCTAAAGTTAGGTTTAGAAATTACAGTGAGTCGGGACAAGCCTCAAATTGGAAGGAGAATCCCATGATGGCGACGCTGGAACATACTAATTTCACGGTCCGCGACCCAAAGGCATCTGCGGCGTGGATGCAGAAAGTCTTCGACTGGAAAACACGCTGGGAAGGCCCTGCCATTGCCGGTGGCTATACGGTGCATGTGGGCAGCCCGCATACCTATCTGGCACTCTACGCCCCCGGCGATCCCAAGCCATCAGGCGAAAACAGCTATGATTTCGTGGGCGGCTTGAACCATGTAGGTGTGCTGGTCGAGGATATCGACGCCACCGAGGAAAAGGTCCGCAAAGCGGGATTTGAACCGCACAACCACGCAGACTATGAGCCAGGCAAGCGGTTCTATTTCGAAGATGACAATGGCATCGAATTCGAAGTGGTTCAGTATGATTGAGATGCTGTGGCTTGGGCACGAAGCCAGCCGTTGGCGAAGTGGAGAATTGTTGGGACAGCGCCACAGGCGCACCCGCCCCCCCCGGAACGGCGGCGCTAAGTTGCGAGTTTACTGACAACGCACACCTCCCCTCTTGCAATTCACGCCTCATTTGGGTCAGGTAATTGCCAACCCATCCTTCGCCCCGACGCTATTGTGCGGCGGGGCGTAACAATTTCTGCGTGGACGACAAGACAATGGAAAAGATCCCCATGACGCCTTCGGGCAATGCCGCGCTCGAGGCAGAGCTGAAGAATCTGAAATCCGTCGAGCGCCCGGCGATCATCGAGGCGATTGCCTCAGCCCGCGAACTGGGCGACCTGAAAGAAAACGCCGAATACCACTCGGCGCGCGAAAAGCAGGGCTTTATCGAAGGCCGCATCAAAGAGCTTGAAGGCATCCTGTCGCTGGCAGATGTCATTGATCCGGCCAAACTGTCAGGGGCTATCAAGTTCGGCGCGAAGGTCACGTTGGTGGATGAAGATACCGACGAAGAAAAGACCTGGCAGATCGTGGGTGAGTATGAGGCCAATATCGAAGCGGGCCTTCTGAACATCAAATCCCCCATCGCCCGCGCCCTGATTGGCAAAGAAGAAGGCGACAGTGTCGAGGTCCGCACCCCCGGAGGCGTGCGCTCTTATGAAGTTCTGAATATCGAATACGCCTGACCGGAGCGTTTGTCATGTCAGGGTCTGAACCTGAGCAAGAACCCGAGAAACCCACCTCGCTGGGTATCTACGACCGTCCGGCGCACCGTTCGGTCACCGAGATCGAGATTGCAGCAGTTGTTCTCAGCCTGATCTGGCTGGTGGTGTCAGTCGTGTTTCTGGTACTGCCCGGCGGGCAACAAGGAGGGTTCATCGTCACCTTCCTGGCGGTGTTCATGCCGGTCGCAATGATCTGGGTCGCAGCCCTTGCGATGCGCGCCAGCCGAGTGATGCGCGAAGAAAGCGCCCGCCTGCAGACAGCCATCGATGCGATCCGCAACAGCTATGTCGTTCAGCAACAACGCGCGGCCAGCACGTATGAGCCGAGGGTCGGCAAGAAACTGGATGAAATCGCCGAAAGCGCAAAAAAGACCGAGAGCGCGCTGGCGACATTCTCGACCAATCGCGGTGAACCCGGGCGCACCCAAAGGCCCGCGCCGGACATGGCCAATCAGACTTCGTTGGAACTTGGCACCTCAGCGGAAGAAATTGCGCCCCCGTTGCCCACCGACATCTTTATCCGCGCCCTGAACTTCCCCGAGACGCAAAGCGATGCCGAGGGATTTAACGCGCTGCGGCTTGCATTGAAAGATCGCAAGACCTCGAAACTTGTGCAGGCCTCACAAGATGTTCTGACCCTTCTCAGCCAGGAAGGCATCTATATGGATGACCTGCGCCCCGATATGGCCCGACCCGAAGTCTGGCGGCAATTTGCCCAAGGCGCGCGCGGGCGGTCGGTGGCTGCCTTGGGTGGCATTCGGGACCGTTCGTCACTGGCGCTGACTGCGGCGCGGATGAAACAGGATCCGATCTTTCGCGATGCCGCACACCATTTCCTACGCCGCTTTGACCATATGATCGTCGAGTTCGAACCTAATGCCAGCGATGCCGAGCTTACAGCCCTGGGCGAAACCCGCACAGCGCGTGCCTTCATGCTGGTGGGACGTGTCGCAGGGACGTTCGATTAAAGCCCAAAACTCCCGTAGGGTATGAACCTCACCAGATCGCCGGGCTTGATATCGCGGGCACCGTCCTCGATTTCGACCAAGCCTTCGGCCCAGCTCAGCCCGCTGATCCGGCCAGATCCTTCCGAATGGAATACCTCGGCCTGTCCTTCACGGATGCGCGCCCGCAGATATTCGCGACGCCCTGGTTTCTTGCGCTTTTCGAACGCGGCGGGCACGTCGAAGCCTTGCGGCTCTTGCCAGCCTGCACCGGCCAGCAGGTTCAGTGCTGGGCAGGCAAAGATCAACGTGCAAACCAGTGCTGCCACCGGATTGCCCGGCAAGCCAAACACCGGCGTCTGATCCCACATGCCCAGCGCCAAAGGCCGCCCGGGTTTTAGTGCGATGCGCCATTCCTGCATCGCCCCGGCCTCTCGCAACAATGCCGAGACGTGATCTTCATCGCCGGCGGAGGCGCCGCCACTGGTAAGGATTACATCCACTTGCTGAGCTGCGCGATCCAAATGCTGTTTCAGCGCCGCGCGATCATCCTCGGCGCGCCCAAGATCAACCGATTTGAATCCAATCCGCTCGGCCAGTGACAGCAGCATCGGACGATTGGCATCATAAATCTGCCCCAGTCCGGCGCTGTCACCCGGCTCGACCAGCTCATCCCCGGTCGATAGCACTCCGACCCGCAAAACCTTGCGGACAGAAACCTCAGTCAGACCAACCGCCGACAAAAGCGCCAGATCCGTTGGTGTTAAACGCCGCCCAACTGGCAAGGTCAGCGCGCCTTCAACCACGTCTTCGCCTGCCTTTCGCGTGTTCGCGCCCTGTTTTAACGGACCTCGGAATGCAATGTGCCCCTGATCAAAGGTCACATCCTCTTCCAATATGACCGTATTAACACCCTTTGGCAGTGCAGCTCCGGTAAGAATGCGTATCGCATGGCCCTCTGGGACCTCACCGTCAAAGGGTACACCCGCGGCCGCCCGGCCCTCTACCAAAGGCATGACACAGGGTCCGTCCGGCACCGGACCGGCAAATCCGTACCCATCGACAGCGGTGTTGGGCTGAGGCGGGTTTGATCGTTTGGCCGACACGTCCACCGCCAGAACTCGGCCCGCCGCCCGCATCACGGGCACGTTTTCAACCCCAGCTACAACCGACAATCTGTCTCGCAAAAGCGCCAGAGCCTCATCAACGGGTGTCCAGTTCACCCCTGCAGGCAAGGCGAAACAATCATTGCGCAAGGGCGGAGGTGAGATATCCGACGTGCTCATAATCCGACCTCTTCCAGGATAAAATCTGCAATGGCCGCCGTATCATCCAGATCAAACACCGGGCAATCCAATTCCAAAGGCGTATCACTTGCAACCGCGCGAACCGTGTCATCATCCGTGGCGATCAGCGGATTTTCGGGTTCTGCGCGAAACGCTTCGATCTTGGGGTGACGCTCGCGCTTGAAGCCTTCGATCAACACCAGATCGACCGGAGACAAACGCGGCAGCAAGGTGTCCAGCTTCGGCTCGGGCGCACCGCGCAACTCCTGCATCAGTGCGATCCGCTGGCCGGATGCCAACAGCACTTCGGACGCACCCGCCGCGCGATGCCGCTGGCTGTCGGTACCCGGCTGGTCGACGTCGACGGAATGATGCGCATGTTTAACGGTGGAAACGGTATACCCACGTCCGGTGATTTCAGCCACCAGCCGTTCCACTAGGCCGGTTTTGCCCGCGTTTTTCCAACCGGTGACGCCGTAGACCCTCATACCTGCTCCAACAAGGTTTCAGCGCGGGCCAGATCATCGGGAGTGTTGACGTTGAAGAACGGATCAAACGGCTGGGCCGAAAACAGCGCCTCTCGCCCATCATGCTGGTCAGTCCACAGGACAACCTTGCGCAATCCAGCGTTCAACGCCTCCCTCAGATCATCGCGCAATGCTACCGGCCAGAGCCCAAAGGTCGGGTGCCGATTGACCCGCTTGCCGCCGCCGGATTTCAAAGCCTCGTCACCCGTGCGCGGGGTGGTTGCCAGAACGAGTGGGTGTTTCTGACCTTCGGATGCGTGCACCAGTTGCGCCACAAGATCATGCGGAAAGAACGGAGTATCCGCCGCAACCGTCACGATAGATTGAGCGCCCTGTTCAGCGGCCCAATCAAGCCCGGCCAAAACACCGGCCAGCGGTCCTGCAAAGCCCTCGATCGAGTCCGAAACAACCGGCAAGTTCAAGCGGGTAAACCGTTCGGCATCGCCGTTGGCGTTCAAAGCCAGCCCGCCGACCTGAGGGCGCAGCCTGTCTATCACCCGATCCAGCAGGCTCTGCCCGCCGATCTGCAACAGCCCTTTATCGCCGCCTCCCATTCGCGTTGCGAGGCCGCCTGCCAGAATAACCCCCAGCGGTTTTTGCGACTGTTCAGCCATCGGCACTTTTCCTGCGATGTTTTTTGTCCTCAATCGCCACGCTCGACGGATCAACATCGCGCACCAATCGGTCTTCGCCCGACAAACACACGAACCGCTGCCCGCGCATCCGGCCGATTAGAGTCAAACCGACCTCGCGCGCGATCTCGACACCCCAGGCGGTGAATCCCGATCGCGAAGCGAGAACAGGGATGCCCATCATTGCCGTTTTGATCACCATTTCCGAGGTCAAACGACCGGTCGTATAGAGGATCTTGTCAGACGCAGTCGCACCCTCGGAGAGCATCCAGCCTGCGATCTTGTCGACCGCGTTATGGCGGCCCACGTCTTCCATATAAACCAACGGGTGGCTTTCATGACAAAGCACCGTGCCATGGATGGCACCCGCCTCGAGGTACAGAGACGGGGTGCGGTTGATCTTCGACGCCAACTCATACAGCCACGAGGTGCGCACCGAGACCTGTGGCAGGCGCACGTCCTCTAGCCCCTCCATCATGTCTCCGAACACAGTGCCTACTGCGCAACCGCTGGTGCGGGTCTTCTTCTTCAGCTTGTCCTCGTATGAGGTCTCACGCGCTGTACGCACGACCACGGTTTCCAGATCGTCGTCATAGTCGACCCGAGTAATTTCATCATCTGCAAGCAGCATCCCCTGATTACGCAGAAACCCGAGCGCAAGGTATTCAGGATAGTCGCCGATGGTCATTGCCGTCACGATTTCCTGTGAGTTGAGGAAAATGGTCAGCGGGCGTTCCTCGACCACTGAGATCTGACTTATCTCACCATTCTGGTCCACACCCTCGACACCGCGCGTCAGGCGGGCAGCCCCCGGATCGGGCGCAATGAGGTAGTCTGACAGGTCGATCTCCGTGGCCAATTGCAACCCCTTCCCAAGACGGCTACTGCTGCTCGCGTCACCATAGGATTTAGCCATGGCCTCTGCCACATCCAAGTCGTACTTCTGGATAGGTTTTCGCGACGGGACGCCGTTTATCTTCGTCGCCATGCCCTTTGGCCTTCTGTTTGGTGTTTTTGCCACAGAAGCAGGGCTGGATATCATCCAGACGATGGCCTTTTCCGCCACGGTGTTTGCCGGCGCCGCTCAGTTCACCGCATTGCAATTGCTCCAGGACAATACACCAACGGTTATCGTTCTGATCTCGGCCCTGGCTGTGAACCTGCGGGTGGCCATGTATTCGGCTTCACTGACCCCTTATCTGGGGGCGGCTCCGCTGTGGCAACGGGCCCTTGGAGCCTATCTTATTGTTGATCAGTCTTACGCCTGTTCGATTGTCCGATTCGAGAAAGAACCGGATATGTCCGTGCCTCAGCGCATGGCGTACTTCGTCGGCTCGGTCACGCCGATCACGCCGCTTTGGATACTCGCCACTTATCTGGGTGCTGTTCTGGGGGCGCAGATTCCGGAAAGCTGGGCTCTGGATTTTGCGCTGCCGATCACGTTCTTGTCCATGATCGGACCGATGATGCGCACCATGGCGCATGTTGTAGCCGCGCTGGTCGCGATTGTTGTCGCCCTGCTCTGCGTGGCAGTGCCGTTCAATCTTGGACTGTTGATCGCAGGAATAGCCGGGATGATGGCAGGTGCGCAGGCTGAATTGATGTTAGAGCGAAAAAAGTCATGACGCAGATCGACTCGACAACCATGTGGATCATCATCGTAGGTCTGGCTATAGGCAGCTACCTTCTGCGCTTTACCTTTATCGGGCTGGTTGGCGACCGCCCGATGCCGCCCTGGCTTCTGCGGCACCTGAGATACACAGCAGTGGCGATTCTGCCTGCCCTGATCGCACCTTTGGTAGTCTGGCCGACAGCCACCGAAGGACAACCGGATATGCCGCGCATGGCGGCTGCGGCAGTTGCGTTGACGGTAGGAATTGTAACGAAAAACGTCATAGCGGCCATCTTTTCAGGGGCCGCCACGCTTTACGGTCTGCTTTACCTAGTTGGTTGAGACCGCTTCAAGCTGATTGAGACGCGCATTGTTTTCCGCCAGCCCCTGCTGCAGATCAGCCGAGTCATTCTCACGATAGTCCGTGGTCACAACGCCTGGAATCTGACCAAACTGATCGGATAGCTTCACCGGGTAGAATGTTGTTTTGATTTGCTCGAACCCCGGGACCTGTTGCAGCAATTGCGAGGTCGAATTTGCACAAAAAGCCTGCGAAACCGGGCCCATCTGCTTGGCCAATTGCAGCGCGATCTCGGCCTGCTGTGGCGTCACTTCGATCGTCTGAATACGGGCATAATGCGTCTCGCGCGCATGACTGCTACGATAGGCGCGTTCAACATTTGGCGTGATGCCATAAAGGACATCATTCTTGATCGGCACCACATCCGCCCGGAACGATCCGGCAGGATCAAATATGACCCGCTCGCTGCCGCTGATCATCAGCGACGTGTGTGCCCCCGATCCGGTGCGCGTGCTGATCATCGTATAGAGCGTCAGTGTCGATGGCCCCGGATCACGATAGGACCGAGCCACGATTTCCGAGGGATCAGCCTGCGGGCGCTGCGATCCCGCGCAACCCGCAACTGTCACTGCCAGCAGGCAGGCAATCAGAATCCTGAACAAGAGATGCGCCTCGTGTACCGTTTAGGCCGCAAAGACCGCCAGGAACAGGCAAAGGAGTACAATTGCCACCACGCACCACGTGGTGAATTTGATGAAACCGTCAAAGGTTTTTGTTTGAACGGTGATGTCCATCTCGCCGTGCTTGTGATCAGCCATGTTTATTAGAATCCCAATTCGCGTATTTGAAATGTTGGATAATGCAAAACTCAGGGCCTGTCACGACGTCATTCGCGCGCAGTTGGTCCAAAAATCGTGCAGCCTGGATAACCAAACCCCCAGCGCCAGGGCAACCCGCTGCAGGGACCACCCCCAAAACGCACGGCCAGAAACATCGCCTCGGAGGTGATCGAATGAACCGAGCGGATTTGATCCGGCGTCATATCATAGCGTTCGGCATATTCATCAGCATGGCTTTCGCCGTGGGTTTTGACACAGGTGCGCAGCGCGTCATCGGCAGCGAGCCGGGCGTCAAAGCTGGCCTCGGCCTGCGATGCGCCGCCTGCGTTGTAATAGGCGCGATCGTGAGTAACGCAGCAGTACTCCCATGGCGGGTGTTCTTCATAAAGCAGACTGAACTTCGGAAAGGTCTCGGCAACCATACGCCAGCTGGAAGATAATCCGCCCGAACAGCCATCCGTTTCAAAGGGGGTCAGTTCAGCGCCTTCTATCGTGTCGGCCAACGCCCGGTGAGCGGGCATTTCCACGCTACGCATCAGGTCCTGCGCAGCTGCAGGCAGCGCGCAACAGGCCAGAATGAGGGTGAGTTCACGGGTTCGCATCGCGCATCTCGGCAGTATCGATAGACAATCCGAACGTCGTCGCCAACCATAGCATCAGACGCTCGCCCGGTCCCATCTCGGCACGAACACGCAGCACTTCGCGGGCCATGGCAGGACGATCGGTGATCAGCCCGTCGACCCCCATCGATGCCATGGCCGACATCTGTAGCGGGTCATTCACCGTCCAGACATAGATGTCCTTGCCCGCCTCATGGACCGAGCGGATCAGACCCGGAGACACCGTCGCCGCATTTACGGCCACAAAATCGCCCTCAAGCCCCGACAGATTGCCGATGGCGGTCGCGGCCAGAACGCCTGCCCGCCAATCGGGGCGCAGCGCTTTCATCTTCTGCACGGCCGGATATTTCAATGACATGGTGGCGATGTCATCCTGCATATCCAGCTCCTCGACAATCGTGGCAACTCGGTTTTCCAGGTCGACGTCATGGCCATAGTATTTCAGCTCGATGATGACCTTGGATTTGCCCTTCGCAGCTTCCAGAACATCCCGCAGCGTGGGCGTCCGTTCCGAAGCATATTCGGGGCCGAACCAGCTGCCGATATCGATCTCGGCTATATCCTCCATGGTTGCGTCCCAGACCTTGAGCGGCACACCCGCCAGTTTCATGAAATCACTGTCATGCGCGATGATGACCACACCATCCGCAGTCTCCTGAACGTCGATCTCAACCCAATCGGCGCCATCTTCGATAGCCTTCAACACAGCCGCCATGGTATTTTCCGGCCTTATCGCCGCCGCACCCCTATGACCAATGACATCCGCATGATCGGAGGCCTGAATGCGGACCAGCAACTCCTGCCCGGACCAGAGCCCGATCAGCAGGGCGATTGCCGCGCCACCGACCACAGCGTAAAGCGGCGCGCGCAGGTTGCCGGGTTCGGGATGAGGGACCTCTCGGCCTTGTGTGACGAAGAACCCATCCAGCAGAACCGCCAATGCTCCCAGAGCGACGGCTGCAAGCACAAGCCCAGCCAGCGACCAGAGGCCCGCTACGATCATACTGAGGATCAGCGCAAAGCGCAGGTTCGTGCTTTCCTGCAACGGCACCAGATCGAACAACAGTCCGGCCACAAAGGCAATCAGTGCGGCGATCACGAGACGCATCGCAAGCCAAAGGCCGAGCTCGATCTTGAGGCGACCGCGTTTTCCTTCCATTCGATCCGTGCTGGTGGAGAAGGCTTCGGCGGGTTTGCAGCCCTCAAATAATACAAGATGCAGCGACAGCGCCCAGGCCGAGAGCCTGCGGATCAGAACCCAAGCCAGACACAGCACCACAAATCCGATCAGCACCACTGCGACCCAGAATGAAGGCGGGTGGAAGGTGAGGTAATAGTTGATGTCGTATTCAGTCAGCATCCACCAGGCGATCAGGCCAGCCACGGCGACAAAAGGCAGCGCAAGTACCAGCACACGCAAAATGAACCGTGCGGCAAAGCCGAAAAGCGCAGGTAAACGCGTCAGGATCAACCGGATGGAAGCACTGCCCGCGCGCCAAGGGTCACGCTCACCCATCCGCAATGATCCGGCCATGACCGAGAAGACAAAGACCTCGGCCAGTAAGAACAGGCTGAGAACTACAACCGCAGCGATGAAGCCCGCTGGTGACAGCAGGAACATCGCAATGTCCTGATCCGTCAGCGCCGATTGATCAGACAATGAAACAGCAAGATTGACGGCGATGGCAACGCCCGGAGCGATCAGTGCAACCAGCAGCAACCGGACGGCGACATAAACAGGCACAAACACGCGCCGCCGCGCCCATGCGCCCCGGTAGGCAGTTGTAACGGCTGAGAAATTGGTCACGCGGTTGCCTCCTGAATGGTCTATCCATTCAAGGCTGCGTAAGTGTGAATTGCAAGAGTGGGCGTCAGCTTTCTTCCAGATCAGCCGCCAGCCGGAAACCAATGCGGTTGGCTGGTTTATCCTCGATCGATTTCGGCAAGGCACGTAGCATCACATTCAACTGGCTGACATGCTGGACGAGCTGCGTTTTGGCGCCGCCTCCGTCCGAGCCATAGAAGGTAATCACATCCGGATCGAAATAGCCCATGCCCTCGATCCGCATTACACCGGCATCACCACCGGTAAATCCCATGGCAACCTCGTGATCGCCATCCAGAGTCTTCTCGAAATTCTGAATATACATGATCAGCCGCTCATAGGCCCATTGAGCAGGGCTTTTGCTTTCGACCGGCTTTTGCAATGGCTTGGGCAAATCCTTGTTCCCCGATGCCGCTTCAGGGTTGGCGTGCACCTCATAGCACCGCGGCAACGCCGCAGATTCCGCTGCCTCGGCTGAGGTTTCGATCTTGTCCATTGCTCTACCCTTTGCGCTGATATTCCCAAGCTCCGTCCGCGCGCCGCGTCCGGGCGACAGCTCCAATGTGGTAGAGATGGTTCATATGTGCAACCGCCTCGACCAGCGCGAGACCGTATTCCCCGCCCCTGATCTGGCGCTTGAACAGCGGGGCAAAGCACTCGGCGGCGGTTTTGGGTTGATCGAGATCGTTCAGCAGACGCTCCAGCGCGCCGTGGTGGTTATCGATCAACTGCCGCATGCGGATCGGCAACCCGGTGAACGGCAGTTTGTGCCCGCCCAAAACCAAATGATCGGGCCGGGCCAGCGGTTGCAGGCGTTCGCAAGCCTCCAACCAGTCGGCCACCGGATCGGCCATCGGCTCGGTGGCATAGACGCCCAAGTTGGAACTGATCGAACTGAGGATCTGATCGCCGGTCAGCACCAGATTGTCCTCGCGGCTCCAGAAGGTGCAATGCTCGGGCGCATGGCCGTTGCCCATGTGAACATCCCAGTCGCGGCCACCCATGCGGATCACGTCGCCCTGTTTGACACGGGTAAATCCCAGCGGCATAGGGTACACGGCGTCGGCAAAGTTGAACGGACGCTCGGCCATCCGACCGGCCAGCACGTCCGGATCCATCCCCGCGCTGCGGTAATAATCCAACGTTTCCTTCGGCCAATTCTCTTGCACATCCAGCGTCAGCATACGCGCGAACAACCATGCGGTACGACTGGTGACCA
This sequence comes from Ruegeria sp. C6, assembly GCF_056537625.1. Classification (NCBI taxonomy): domain Bacteria; kingdom Pseudomonadati; phylum Pseudomonadota; class Alphaproteobacteria; order Rhodobacterales; family Roseobacteraceae; genus Ruegeria; species Ruegeria sp. C6. Next base: position 182,924 of record NZ_JBQFRW010000005.1, read on the forward strand.
GTTCCGCGCCATGCTCGGACTGGAACCAGCCCGCATTGCCGACATGGTCAGGATGGTGATGAGTCACGACAACGCGACGGACGGGTTTGCCAGCCAATGGCCCTTCCATCAGGGTCTGCCAGATTCCCCGTGTTTTCTTTGAAGAAAGCCCTGTGTCGACTATGGTCCAACCGTCGCCATCATCCAATGCATAGACATTCACATGATCCAGCGCCATCGGCAAAGGCAGCCTGATCCACAGAACTCCTTCTGCAACTTCGACCCATTCGCCAGGAGCGGGTGGTTCCTCCCACGGATATCGCATCACTTGCGGAGCCTCGCCATCCATCAAACCGCCAGTTCCTCTGGGCTGAGGGCATAGAGGTCATCCGCCCCGTTCTGCGCCTGCGCAAGCAAGCCCGTATGTTCAGGCAGCAGCACATTGATATAAAAACGTGCCAACTTGGCGCGCGGTCCATCGGGATCGGCCAGCGCCGCTGACAAATGGTAATGCCCGCCCAGAACCCGCGCGAACGCTTTTAGATACGAAGCCGCGCCAGCAAACCGGTTGTTCATATCCGATTGAGCAACGAGCCACTCCGTCGCTTCCCGCAGCGACTCGGAAGCTTCCCAAACAGGACCAGCAAGTTCAGGCATCGTGGCGCGCGCCTTCTCAGCTTGATCCTCGATCTCATCCAGAAGGTTCGAGGCCGCCTCACCCCCATCCATCATCTTGCGCGCTACGAGGTCCATGGCCTGAATACCATTGGTGCCCTCGTAGATCGCGGTCACACGGACATCGCGATAATATTGTGCAGCACCAGTTTCTTCGATGAAGCCCATGCCACCATGCACTTGAACGCCGGTCTCGGAAACGCGCATGCCGGTCTCGGTGCCAAAAGCCTTGCAGATCGGCGTCAGCAGCGCCGCACGTGCCGCCCAATCGGCCTCACCCGTGGCCTGCGCCATGTCGATTGCAGCTGCATTGGCCAGCATGATCGCCCGCGCCGCAAACACATCCGCGCGCATCGACATCAGCATCCGCCGCACATCCGCATGCTCGATGATCGTGCCCGAGGGCGTCTTGCCCTGCTTACGCTCCAACGCATAGGCCAACGCGTGTTGATAAGCGCCCTCGGCGACGCCCACACCTTCGCCACCAACGCCCAAACGCGCGTTGTTCATCATGGTGAACATCGCGGCCATCCCGCCATGTTCCTTGCCGACCAGCCAGCCTCTGGCCCCGTCATATTGCATCACGCAGGTCGGCGAGCCGTGCAGGCCCATCTTGTGTTCCAGCGAGACCACCTTGAGGTCATTGGCCACGCCGGGGTTGCCGTTCTCGTCGGGGATGTATTTCGGCACCAGAAACAGTGAAATCCCTTTGGTTCCCGGAACACCGTCTGGCAGGCGGGCCAGAACAAGATGGCAGACATTCTCGGCAAAGTCGTTGTCGCCCCAAGAGATATAGATCTTCTGCCCGGTCACCGAATAGGTGCCGTCGCCATTGTCTTCGGCTTTCGAGGTCAGCGCGCCCACATCCGATCCGGCCTGCGGTTCGGTCAGGTTCATGGTGCCTGACCATTCACCCGCCATCATCTTGGGCAGATAGAGCGCTTTCAGCTCATCACTCGCGTGATGCTCCAACGCTTCGATCTGGCCTTGGGTCATCAAGGGGGCCAATTGCAGCGACAGGCAAGCAGCGCTCATCATCTCATTCACGGCAGTGGTCATGGTCATGGGCAGACCCATACCGCCATATTCGGGATCGCCGCTCATCCCGATCCAGCCGCCTTCGGCAATCGCCCTCCAGCCCTCGGCATAGCCCGGAGAGGTCCGCAGCACGCCGTTCTCCAGCCGCGCGGGTTCCAGATCTCCGGGGCGCTGAAGCGGGGACATGATTTCTTCGCACATCTTCCCGGCTTCGGTCAGAATGGCGCTGACCACATCCTTGCTGGCTTCCGAGAACTTTTCGGTCGCGGCGATCTGGTCAAAGCCGATCACGTTGCGGAACAGGAATTCATAGTCTGAGATCGGGGCGCGATAGGGCATGGTTTCCCTCTGGTTCTGGCAAGTTGTCAGCGTGGGGTTGGAATCCCGGCCCCACGCCGGTATTCATCTGGGCTGGCACGATTACCTACCGTTACCTGAACTGCAAGCAACCAAAACGCGGCGTCACGATCCATGACCCTTCTCGGTACTCAAGACTTACCAGCAAACGCCGACGGGCTCGCCAAGGCCTCTGACCTGTTGCGGCAGGGGCTGCTGGTCGCTTTCCCGACCGAGACCGTCTATGGACTGGGTGGCGATGCACGGAACGGCGAGGCTGTGGCCGCGATCTATGAGGCCAAGGGGCGACCCAGTTTTAACCCACTGATCGCCCATGTCGCCTCAACCGAGACCGCGAAACGCTTCGTCGAATGGACCGATCAGGCTGATTTGTTGGCTGATGCCTTCTGGCCCGGACCGTTAACTCTGGTTCTTCCTCTGCGCCCCGATCACGGGATTTCGTCGCTGGTCACAGCTGGCTTGGATACTCTGGCCGTTCGTGTGCCTGCGCATCCCACAGCGCAGGCTTTACTGGCCGCTTTTGACGGTCCTGTGGCGGCCCCATCGGCCAACCCCTCTGGTCAGATCAGCCCAACGACGGCGGCCCATGTCCGAGCGGGGCTGGAGGGACGCATAGCCGCAGTTCTGGACGATGGGCCGTGCGGTGTCGGGCTTGAGTCCACTATTGTGGGTCTGGCCGGCACCCCTGCCCTGTTGCGTCCAGGTGGTGTCGCATTGGAACAAATCGAAGAGGTTCTAAAGGCAGAACTGCATCACCACCAACCCGGCGATCTGCTTACCGCGCCGGGGCAGTTGCAATCCCACTACGCGCCGGACGCGCCGGTGCGGCTGAACGCCCGGTCACGGCAGGGGGACGAGGTGTTGCTGGGTTTTGGCCCCGTTGATTGTGATCTGAACCTCTCCAGCACCTGCAACCTGCCCGAGGCCGCCGCCAACCTGTTTGCCGCCCTTCACAAACTTAACGATACCGGTCGGCCAATCGCCGTATCACCAATTCCCCATCACGGATTAGGTGCGGCCATCAACGACCGTCTACGCCGCGCAGCAGCCCCTCGCGATTAGGCGCGGCCTGCACTGGCTGATAGGGTCAGCGGATCAACACCAAGCGTAGCCAAAGCCGCCTCCCATTTCTCGTCATCAGGGACATCAAAGACCAGTTTCGACGACGCATCAGTCGTTAACCAACCATTCATCGCGATCTCATCTTCCAACTGACCCGGCCCCCAGCCGGAATAACCTAAAGTCAGCATCGAATTCAGCGGCCCCTTGCCCGAGGCCAGATCCTCGAGCACATCCAGCGTTGCGGTCATGCTGAAATCTTCGGAAATCTGCATTGAATGCAGATTCGCCTCGTAATCTGCGCTATGCAGGACAAAGCCACGCGACATCTCGACCGGGCCGCCAAACTGCACCAGCCGTTCGCCAATTACGGGTATCCGACACGGGATGTTGAGCTGTTCCAGCAAGGTCTTGATCCGCAAGTCCGAAGGCTTATTCACGATCAATCCCATCGCGCCGTCATCACCATGGCTGCAGATATAGACGACCGAATGCTCGAATCGCGGGTCGCCCATTCCGGGCATCGCAATCAACAGTTTTCCCGTAAGGTCCATCAGCAGATATCTCTTGCGCCATAGGATATCCCTAGAATGACCCTGTGAACCGGGGAATGGCAAGGGATCAGCCGGGATTTCCGTGCATTTCACAGAAGTGACCGGAACGTGACTTGGCAATCCCGACCGGAATGCGCATGTTCTGCATATGAAAGCGCTTTGCAAATCTGCTGCAGCCGTGTTGGCCGTCAGCCTTTGTTTTGGTGCCCCCGCCACTGCGCAGGGGGTTGATAATCTGGTTCAGATTGAGGTGTTGGACGGCGGCAAAACCGCCGAAGGTACCTATCAGGGGGCCTTGCGTCTAAAGCTCAAAGACGGGTGGAAGACCTATTGGCGCGCACCCGGCGATGCGGGCATTCCTCCACAGTTTGATTGGAAAGGCTCTCGCAATATTGCAGACATAGCCTTCACATGGCCCGCGCCGCATGTGTTTGATCAGAACGGGCTGCGCTCGGTCGGTTATGAGGATCAACTTGTACTGCCCGTCGAAATCACGCCTAAGAACCCTGCCAAACCCGTGCGTTTGCGCGGCGAGATGGACTTGGGCGTGTGTAAGGATGTCTGCGTGCCGGGTCGGTTGGAATTCGATCACACAATGGATGCCGACGCTACACGCAATCCGGCCATCGCCGCAGCCCTCGCCCAGCGCCCGTTTTCCGAACGCGAAGCAGGCGTGGCGGATGCGACGTGCCAATTGACTCCCACTGCAGACGGAATGCGGATCGAGGCGCGTATCACCATGCCTTCAGCGGGCGGGTCCGAATTCGCCGTCATTGAACCAGGAAACCCGGCACTCTGGGCATCGCAGCCCGATACACGCCGTCAGGGCAACACCCTGATCGCAAGCTCGGAGATTATCGGTGCCTCCGGCGGGCCATTTGCGCTGGATCGGTCCGAAGTGCGCATCACGGTTCTGGGGGCAAACCACGCTGTCGATATCCAAGGATGCAGCGCAGGCTGACCGGATGAGCCAGAACCCAAAGATCGGTGCCTTGGCTGTCGTGCTGCACGATGGCCAGGTACTTTTGGTGCAACGCAGCAAGCAACCCGATCAGGGGTTGTGGGGCTTTCCAGGCGGCCATGTGGAATGGGGTGAAACGGTTCTGGACGCCGCCACCCGCGAGCTGCGGGAAGAGACCGGTGTGATTGCTGAGCCTTTGGTCTATCTCGACAATCTCGACCTTTTGCTGCGCGATGATAGCGGGCAGACCCGGGCGCACTACCTGCTGGTCGGAGTTGCGTGTCGCTATGTAACCGGCACGCCTGTCGCCGCAGACGACGCGCAGGACGCTCAGTGGTTTCCGGTGGACCAGATCACCAGCGGCGACCTGCCAATGAGCGACCGCGTTCCCGATCTTTTGCGGCGTGCTTTAGAGATGGACTAAGCCTCGACCCGATCCGACAAGCGTGCATAAAGCACGCTGGACAGCACGACACCTACCAGCAGGATCACGGTTGCACCCGCTACGAAAACGCCAAAGCCCATTTGCAGCACACTTGGACCTTCGGCGGCGGGGTAGAGACCCGAGAGCAGCGCCAACGGCGCACCTGTCACTACGGGCCAGATCATCGAGGCCCCCAGCCAGATCGCCAACGCTGCGCCCGTTGCGCGCACGGCATTGCGCACCACCCTGTCCGGCGCGCGCAAGGCCCGTCTCATCGATGTCATCGGGCGTGAGATGTCGTTCAGGATGGCCAGCAACGCAGGCACCAGCAGCAGGATCAGGGCCATGCCAAAGCCCAGCCCATAGACCAGTGTGATCACGGTCGGTTTCAAAAACTGCGCCTGCTGCGAGCTTTCGTACATCAAGGGCGTCAGCCCCAGTACCGTGGTCAGCGTGGTCAGCATCACAGGCCGCAAACGATCTGCCGTACCTTCTACGATTGACGGCACCAACCCGCGCTCTTTCCGGTATCCGTCGATTGTGGTCACCAGAACAATCGAGTCGTTGATGATGATCCCGGTCATGCCCAACAGGCCGACGACGGTGAACATGCTTAACGGCACGCCCCACAGGTAATGCCCCCAGATCGCGCCCACGAGGCCAAAGGGAATGATCGCCATGACCACCAAGGGCCTTGTCCAACTGGCAAAGACCCAAGCCAATACCAGATAAATTCCGGTCAGACACAGGATCAGGCCTGTGCGGGCCTCGGACAGGAATTCATCCTCCTGCTCACTCAGGCCAGCCATGCGCCATTCGACCTGCCGTTCGGCGGCGATGTTTGGCAATATCTCTTCGCGCATGGCGCGGGCGATTTCGGCAGCCTGCGCCGGGTCGTCCTCGGAAATATCACCATTCACCGAGATGACCCGCAGACCATTTTCGCGCCGGACGGTCGAGAAACCCGATTTACGCTCGACCGAGACGATATCGGCGAGCGGGACATAAACGCCATCCGGAGTCCGCATCAATGTGCGTTCGAGGAAATCAGCAGTCAGTTCGCCCTCGGGCAGTTCGATCCGAATCTCGGTGCTACGCGGACCATCCGGGAAGGTCGCGGCCTCAATCCCGTTCAGCCGGTTTCGCAACACGCGGCCCAGTGTTTCGATGCGGAAACCCAGCGCCTGACCCTGCGCGGTGAGGTCCAGAATGAACTCTTCCTTGTCATAGGCGAGGTTATCCTCGAGCGCCGAAACTTCCGGGTATTTCGCGAGTTCCGCCTGGAGGTCCTCGGATGCAGATTTCAACGTGTTCACATCCGCACCGTAGAACTGCACGTCAATCGCGTCGCCACCGGGCCCTGAACGCCAACCACGGAAGCTAAGCAGCTCGACCTTCGGGTGGCGCGGCACGAAATCCTGCAGCTCGCCCACAAATTCAAAGCTGGAATAGGGGCGCAAGTCGGCATCAATCAGCTCGATCGAGATGCCGCCCAGTAGATCGTCATCCTTGCCATCCGCCGCGCGCAGCCCCCATCCGGCCGAACCGCCAACCTCGGCTAGAACGTATTCGATTGGATTGCGGCCATGGCGTTCTTCGTAAACCTGACCCAGTTCTTCCGTGGCTTTCTGGACCATGCGCATCATTTCCAGCGTCTCAGCGCGCGTCGCCCCTTCGACCATGATGAAATTGCCAGTGACCGAGCCGCGTTCCGGTGCGTTGAAGAACCGCCAATTCACATCGCCCCGAATGAACAGAGCAATCTGGCTGGCCAGTATCACCACCATCAGTGCAACAACCACATACCGTGCCCAGACCACCCAAGCGACCAGCGGGCGGAACAGGTGGTCGCGCACCCAGCGGAAGCCCTTGTTCACAACCCGGTTGGGCCAGTCATACCAATGCTCCTTAGCCGAATGCGCGATGGCATGGGCCATATGGTTCGGCAGGATCAGGAAGCATTCGATCAGTGAGGCAATCAGGACAGCGATAACGGTGAACGGGATGTCTCGGATCAGCTCTCCGAAGCGGCCACCGATGGCGGTGAGACCAAAGAAGGCGATGACCGTGGTCACTGTTGCAGCAAACACCGGCATCGCCATACGGCGGGCAGCGCGTTCTGCAGCTACGATTGGCGCTTCGCCCAAACGGCGGGCACGGAAATCGGCGTGCTCTCCCACGACGATGGCGTCATCAACCACGATGCCCAAGGTAATAATCAAACCGAACAGAGACACCATGTTCAGCGACAACCCGCCCAGATACATCAGCGCAATCGCCGCAGACATTGCCACCGGAATACCGGCAGCCACCCAGAAAGCGATGCGGGCGTTCAGAAACAGGAAGAGTAGACAAACCACCAGCCCAAGCCCGACCAGCCCATTGTCGACCAGAATATCCAGTCGGTCGGTGATCGCTTGTGCGCGGGTGCGGATCAGCTCAACCGTGATACCTTCGGGCAGGCTGGCCTGCATCTCGGCCACGACGTCCTCGACATCGCGCTGAATTCCGATGGCATCGCCCAAATTGGACCGGTCGACGCGGATCGACATCGCCGGATTGTCACCGACGAAATAGCTGCGGTTGCGCGTGACCCCTTCGACCCGAATTTCAGCCACATCGCCCACAACCAGCTTTGAGCCATCGGCAAAGTTGCGCAGGGCGATGCCTTCGATCTCTTCCGGGGTGCGTTTCTCAACACCTGTCCGAATACGCGCATTGGCACCTGTGACATCGCCCGCGGGGTTCGCGGTGACTTCTGCCGCAATGGCCTCGGCAATATCCGAAAGCGAGATATCATTGGCGATCAACTGTGCGGTGGGGACTTCGACCACCACGCGCGGCGCGGCCAGTCCCCGGATCGTTGTCCGCGTGACACCAACCGCAAACAGGCGGCTTATCAATTCATCGGTGAATTTGGCCAGTTGTTCAGCTTCGATGGGCCCTGTTATGACCACATCCGTGACACGATCCCGCCAAGCGCCGCGCCTGATGGTTGGTTCCTCGGCGTCTTCGGGCAGGTTGGTGACGCTATCGACGGCGGTCCGGACCTCCTCAACCGCGCGAGACATGTCCCAGTTCGGCTCAAACTCCAGCCTGACCTGCGCCGTTCCCTCCCGAGAAGTTGATTCCGTGCTGGCAACGCCCTCAACCGCCAAAAGCGCAGGTTCCAGCAATTGGATGATGCCATTGTCGACATCCTCGGGGCCTGCGCCGTCCCATTGAACGTTCACATCGACGCGTTCGAGAATCACATCAGGAAAGAACTGCGCCCGCATGTTGGGGATCGCGGCGGCCCCCAGCACCAGCATGATCAGCAGCAACAGATTGGCCGCAGTCCGGTGCCGGGTGAAATAGCTGAGGATACCGCCCGCCGCGTTGGGAATGTCGCGGATCATGGCGCTTAGCCCCCAGCCCGGTTGTCATCAAGACGGCGTATTAGGGTGGCGGGCACTTTGGCCTCGCTCAACTGGCCCAATACTTGGGCTTTGTCTTGTTGTGACATCGCATCACTGGCCTCGACCTGGGCCACAAGTTGAGCGCGCTTTTCGTCCGAAAGCTCGACCATGCCCGGATCAGTTTCAGCGTTCGCCTCAATCCGTAGGGGCCGCACACGTACACCCGAACCCAGCAGAGGCGTCCGGCCAATCACAACCTCGCGGCCTTCCAGGCCTTCACCACGCAAAAGCACCTCGTCGCCCTGACGACGGATCAATTGCACAGCCAACGATTCCAGCCGGTCATCGGGGCCGAGAACAAGCACGTTGCCCGTGGCGTCCAGAACCGAGGATGGCAGACGGACCACATTATCGAGCGGCTGTTCTTCAATCGAAACGGTGACAAAATCCCCCGGCTTGAATCCCGGCGCGTCGTCGAGACGCGCATAGATGAGACGCCCGGTTTGCCCTTCACCCGCCGCGCCGCTATCGCGACTGATCCGGCCGGTGGCAGTGAGATCGGTCCCAGTGACCTCAAGCGATACAGTCACCGGGGCCGAGATCAGATCACCCTGCGCGTTCAGCAACCGCACGAATTGCGCGGTGGAAACCCGAAACGCGACCTCAAGCGCATTGGGGTCGACGAGTTCGGCCAGCTTTTCGTTGGCCGCGACCAAGCGGCCTTCAACCAAAGTGACCTCGGTCAGCGTCCCATCAAACCCGGCATGGATCGTCATATCCTCCAGGTCACGCTCGGCCCCTTCCAACGCGATACGAGCCCGCGCAAACAGGGTTGTTGCCTGATCCACACGGGATTCGGCCTGCGCCAGAGCGATCCTGCGCGCGAGAACTGCCTGATGAGCCGATGTTGCGGCCAGTTCCGCTTCTTCGACGCTTGCAGCAGCCCCGACACCTCGCGTCTGCAGGTCCTGCTGGCGCTGCAATGCCCGGTCACGCAGTTCGGCCTGTGCCTCGGCTGATTTCAACTCATCCTGCGCCAACAGCAGCGAGCGTTCGGCGTCGCGCTCTTCAAACTGGGCATCCAGAAGATCGGATTTGGCACGGTCCAGAGCTGATTGCATATCGGCTGGGTCCAGTTCGACCAGCAATTCTCCCGCCGTTACGGTACCGCCATCTTCAAAATCTTCGGCCAGTGATACAACGCGCCCACCCAAGGCCGCGCGCAGCTCTAACCGGCGGCGGCTTTGAATCTGGCCAAACGCTTCCAGATAAGGAGTGACGGTTTCCGGCTCGGCGGTTCGTACGGTAACGGCGAATATGCGTTCCCGCGCCTCAGGTGCCTGATTGTCCCGCGTCAGCACATCCTGCACCGCGCCCGAGATCATCTGTGCGGCAACGATCAGCAGGCCCAGCGTCAGAAACGCCAGGAACACCCCAACAAGGCTTTGCCGCAGAAATCGCATCGGTCACTCACCTTTGGTCGCACATGCTGCCTTCCGCAAAGGTAGCCGGGTCGCAAAAAATGCCAAGCCACAAAGCGGTTATGATCCGTTAAACGCAGAACCAGTCTACTTCCGTCGCAGGTGTTCGTCCAATCTGGGCATTATTTCAACGAAATTACAGGGCCGGTGGCGATAATCGAACTGTTTCTCCAGAATCGCATCCCAAGCGTCTTTGCAGGCACCCGGGCTGCCCGGCAACGCAAACAGATAGGTTCCGCCTGCAACTCCGCCTGTGGCGCGGGACTGCACGGCAGAAGTACCTATCTTTTCCATGGACACGATGGTGAAAACGGTGCCAAACGCTTCGATCTCTTTTTCATAAACGTCCCGGTGCGCCTCGACTGTAACATCGCGACCCGTCAGACCTGTGCCGCCGGTCGAGATCACGACGTCGATTTCAGGATCCGCAATCCAACTGCGCAATTGCTCGGCAATCTGGGCGCGTTCGTCCTGAATGATCTTGCGGTCCGCCACTGAATGTCCAGCCGTTTCGATCCGGTCGACAAGCGTCTGGCCCGAGCGGTCGTCGTCCAGTGAGCGTGTATCCGACACGGTCAGAACCGCAATACGGACGGGGATGAACTCAATGCTTTCGTCAATGCGCGACATATGTCGTCAAGCCCTTTCCATAATGGCAAGCCGGATGGCAAGAGCCGCGAATATCCCGCCCGTGACCCATCCAATGATACGTGAAGCGCGTGGGTTTGAGATCAAAATGCGCCCTGCTCCGCCCGCAAAGATACCGACCATCCCATTCACTAGAATGCTGCCCAAGGTGATAATTGCACCAAAGGTTAGGAATTGCAGCAGAACCGGGCCGTTTGCTGGGTCCACGAACTGAGGGATAAAGGCCAAAACAAACAGAATGACCTTGGGATTGGTCAGGTTCACCAGCAACCCCTCGCGAAACGCGAAATGAGCAGGCTTGATTGCTGCATCGTCCGACACTGCCCCTTTCCGGATTGCGCCCCATGCAAGAACCAACAGATAAGCAACGCCCATCCACCGGATAACGTCAAACAGCCAAGGCACGGCTGATACCAACGCCCCAAGTCCAAGCCCCGCCAGCAAAACTTGCACCATCAGACCCGTCGAAACACCGAGGCTGGCCATCATCGCTGGGCGTGACCCAGACCGTAACCCTTGCCCGAAACAGAACATCATGTCAGCGCCGGGTGTGAAATTCAGCACCAGTGCGGCTGGGATGAAGGCCATCAATGTCACTGTCTCGATCACGTTGTTACCTCGAACCAATGTGGTTTTGGGCCCAGATTGGCGATCTGAGACCGCCCGAGCATGCCGCGGTATCCCCAACTGTCGTGGATATGACCGCAAAAGACAAAATCGGGCTGGATGCGTTCAACCGCGTCCCGAACTGCGGTCGAGCCGACCGACACATCTTGTGATGTCACATCCCCATATCCTTTTGGCGGAGAGTGCGCGATCAGAACATCCGCAGCCTCGCACCGGTCCAGCAGTTCCGATGCTTCAGCTTCAGTAAGATCGCAGGACCAGTCTCCAAAAGGCGTCACCGGCACGCCGTAGCCCAGCCCGAACAGGCGCAGACCATCCAATGTCATGCCCGTCCCGTGCAGAACATGCGCGCCTTCGGGCGCAGCGGCTGTCAGTTCCTCGGCGCTCTCAGCGTTGCCCGGCACCAGGATCAGCGGCGCTGCAATGCCCGACAGCATCTGCATCGCTTCTTTCAGGCCCCGCCGCGCATTGCAAAAATCCCCCGCTCCGATGACAAGATCAGCCTCGGCGCTGGCGACCACCAGATCAGCGGCCCGGTTGCGCGCCATATGAAGATCGGAAAACGCCAGAACTCTCATCCCGCGCCTCTCAGCCGTGCTTGCAGGTCCAGCAGATCGGCCCAGGCCTGTCGCTTCATCTGCGGTTGACGCAGCAGGTAGGCCGGGTGGAACATCGGGATGACCGGCAGGTTCAGCGCCTGATCCCATTTCCCGCGCAGCCGCGTGATACCGCGTTTGCCCAGCAAGGCCTGACAGCTAATATTGCCCATCACCACCAGCACCTCGGGCTTGGCCAACGCCACATGCCGCTCCAGAAACGGCTTCATCATGCCAATCTCTTCCGGCTTGGGATCGCGATTCTGCGGGGGCCGCCACGGCAACACGTTGGTAATGTAGACATTCTCGCGCCGATCCAGATCAATCGCGGCCAGCATCCGGTCCAGCAATTGCCCAGCGCGCCCGACAAAGGGCTTACCTTCGCGATCCTCATCACGGCCGGGCGCTTCGCCGATGATCATTACCCGTGCACCGGGGGTGCCATCGGCAAACACCAACTGCCGCGCGCCGCGTTTGAGGTCGCAAAGATCAAACGCCTCCATCGCCGCACGCAAATCGACGAGCGATCCAGCGGTTTTCGCCGCCTGTTTTGCAACAGCTGCGGCATCGACCGGTTCTGGTTTTTTCGCAGGTTCAACCGCAGCTGGTTTCTTAGCCTTGGCCGCTTTGTCCGGCAACGCATAGCGATCCACCGGCGCGTCGCCGATCGCCTCGGTTGCGCCCAGCTCGATCTGCCATTCCAGCAGCGCCCGCGCGGTATGATGGTCCAAATCCGATTCCATAACCCTCAATCTAACCAGCTTTTGACCGAGGGAAAGCGAATAGACCTTGCCATGGCACAGGGTCGCACCGACCATGGCAGGGTCATGCTGTCATTTCTGCGATTCCTTCTGATTGCTCTATTGCTGGCAACCTCTGGCGGTTCGGCGAGTGCGCAGCTGTTTGATCGGAATACTCAATGCCGCGCCGGACAGTTGCAATGCGGGCGCAGTTGCTGCCCCGCAGGCCAACGCTGCAGCTTTGATGGTCGCTGTATCCCGCCGGGACACACCTATTGTGGAGGTGGGCGCACCTGCGGCCCGTTCGAGCGCTGCGTGGCAGGAGGAACCCGTTGCGCCCCTGCTGGGGCGAATAAGTGCACCTCGCGCTTGGATTGCCCCGGTGGTAGCTTCTGCAACGGACGCGGTGAATGCGAGCGCAGCAGACCGGATTTGGTCCCCGCTCCACCCACAACCTGCGCCGATGGCAGGAGTTGCGGAGCCGGTTCATCCTGCTTGCCGGGCGGCGGATGTTCGCGCCCCGGCTGGTTTCTGTGTGAAGAAACCGGTTCGCAATGCCGACCCGGCTTTAAATGCTCGGCTCATCAGGGCTGCGTTCCGATCAAGGCTATCGATTGCGGCTACGGCAAGTGGTGCAAACCCGGCGAACAATGCCTGCCCGAAGGTGGATGCGAGAAACTGCCCGAAGGGTCGGAACCTTAGGTTGCCTTGGCCTGCATGGCTTCCTATAAGCGGTCCGATTGTCAGACAGGAGCCCGCCCATGCGTTTCGCCCATCGTCACCTTCTTGGCATCGAGCATCTGTCGCAATCCGATATCACCGCTATCCTTGATCTGGCCGAAACCTATGTCGATCTGAACCGGCAATCGACTAAGCATTCCGATGTGCTGTCGGGCCTGACTCAAATCAACATGTTCTTTGAAAACTCGACCCGCACGCAGGCCAGTTTTGAACTGGCGGGCAAGCGGTTGGGGGCTGATGTGATGAACATGGCGATGCAGGCCAGTTCGATCAAAAAAGGCGAGACGCTGATTGATACGGCTATGACGCTGAACGCGATGCATCCCGATCTGCTGGTGGTACGGCATCCTCATTCTGGCGCGGTCGACCTGCTGGCGCAGAAAGTGAACTGCGCCGTTCTGAACGCGGGAGACGGGCGGCACGAACACCCGACGCAAGCCCTGCTGGACGCGCTGACCATCCGCCGTGCCAAAGGCCGCCTACACCGGCTGAACATCGCGATTTGCGGAGACGTGGCGCATTCGCGCGTGGCGCGTTCGAACCTGATCCTGCTGGGCAAGATGGAAAACCGCATCCGTCTGATCGGCCCGCCGACGCTGGTGCCGTCGCAGTTCGCGGACTTCGGGGCCGAGATCTATGATGATATAAATGAGGGTCTGAAAGACGTCGACGTCGTGATGATGCTGCGCCTTCAGAAGGAACGGATGGACGGCGGCTTTATCCCCTCGGAACGCGAATATTATCACCGCTACGGTCTGAACGCTGAAAAGCTGGCGCTGGCCAAGCCAGACGCCATCGTGATGCACCCCGGTCCAATGAACCGCGGGGTCGAGATCGACGGCACTCTGGCCGATGACATCAACCGATCCGTCATTCAGGAACAGGTCGAGATGGGCGTTGCTGTCCGCATGGCCGCCATGGACCTGCTGGCGCGCAACGTGCGAGAAGCCGCATGAACGATCTGATCATCGCCCCCCATGAGCGCGGTGTGATCCGCCTGTTCTCGCTGGACATGCGCCCGGAAGAAGCCAAATTCCTGCGCGAACCGGGGGCTGTTGATCAGGTGTTGGGTGTCGAGGGGCTGGATCCAGAACAGATCGACATTTTTCCGGTATCCGACCTCGAAGATCTCGGGCTTTATGGCTATCTCAGCGAAGGTTGTGGTGTCTCGGAAGACCAGTTGGATCGCGCGAAGTTGGACGCCATTGAAGGCTGGTTGATGGTCCTGCGCAGTGCGGCGCTGGGTGGTCGATCTGCAACCCTTTCCCTCGATCTCCGCCTGCATCTGATTGGCCTGTTCACCGAAGAGGCTACCAACTGGTCCGGCGGCACGATTGAGACCGAAAGCGCAAAACCGTTCTCGGCCGCGCAAAGCCCGCCAGTGGATAATAAACCAAGCCGCATCGGTTCAGCCGTCATTGCCTTGCTGATTCTGATCGCCGTCGGAGGTGCCTTGTGGCTGATCCTGTGACCTTCTCCTCAGACAAGGGCGCTTATGTCCGCACCAACGCATGGCTCGCCGCCTTTGCAATGGCGGCCGCAATGGTCGTGCTATGGTTGATCGGCAATCCTTACGTCTGGACCGGCGCACCCGCAGGGTTGGCCGCCATCACCATCCGCGCTTGGTATTTGGCTTCGGAAGAACTGGTCGCCAAGTGGGAAATGACGGGCACCACTCTCACTGGTCCTGGTCCGCGTAAGGTGGCGCTGAACCAAATTCAGGCGGTCAATACCATTGGCAGCTTTGTCCAGATCGTCACAAAAGGCGGCGACAAGCACCTGATCAAATATCAGGCGGACCCCGCCGCCACCAAAGCTGCAATCGAAAGGGCCATGGCATGAGCAATCTGATTTTTACCAACGCTCGCCTGATCGACCCCGAAGCTGGCACAGATAGCATCGGCTGGCTGCAGATTGCCGATGGTCGGATCGCAGCGCTTGGTGAAGGCACGGCCCCAGACGCTGACACGCAGGTGGTCGATTGCGGTGGGCAGTGCCTCGCCCCCGGCATTGTCGACATTGGCGTCAAGGTCTGTGAGCCCGGTGAGCGGCACAAAGAAAGCTATAAATCCGCAGGTCTGGCTGCGGCTGCAGGGGGTGTGACAACCATCGTCACCCGTCCCGATACTCTGCCTGCCGTCGACACACCCGAGACGCTGGAGTTCGCCACCCGCCGCGCGCAAGCGGACGCTCCGGTCAACGTTTTGCCAATGGCCGCCCTGACCAAAGAACGCGAAGGGCGTGAGATGACCGAGATCGGGTTCCTGCAAGACGCAGGGGCCGTGGCGTTTACCGATTGCGATCATGTCGTGACCAATACCAAGGTCTTCTCACGCGCGCTGACCTACGCCAAATCCTGCAGCGCTCTTGTGATTGCCCACCCGCAGGAGCCGGGCCTGAGCAGCGGTGCCGCGGCTACCAGCGGCAAATTCGCCGCACTGCGAGGCTTGCCTGCCGTATCGCCTATGGCCGAGCGTATGGGGTTGGACCGCGACATCGCCCTGCTTGAAATGACCGGGGCCGCCTATCACGCCGATCAGATCACCACGGCCCGCGCCCTGCCTGCGCTGGAGCGCGCCAAGCGCAACGGGCTGGACATCACAGCAGGCACCTCGATCCACCATCTGACGTTGAACGAATTGGACGTGTCCGATTATCGCACCTTCTTCAAGATTAAGCCTCCACTGCGATCCGAAAATGACCGGCAAGCCGTGATCGAAGCGGTGCGAACCGGTCTGATCGATACGATCAGCTCCATGCACACGCCGCAGGATGAGGAAAGCAAGCGACTGCCGTTTGAAGAGGCAGCCTCGGGCGCGGTGGCGCTGGAAACACTGCTGCCTGCTGTGCTTCGGCTATATCATTCCGAACAGCTGGACTTGCCGACCCTGTTCCGCGCCATGGCCCTCAATCCGGCCAAACGGCTGGGGTTGGAGAGCGGTCGCCTGGCCCTAGGCGCGCCTGCCGATCTGGTGCAGTTCGACCCGGATGTTCCCTTTGTTCTGGACCGATTTACGCTGAAATCGAAATCGCAGAACACACCGTTTGACGGTCAGCGGATGCAGGGTAAGGTCACCGCAACCTTTGTCGCTGGACAAGAAGTGTACCGGAGAGCCTGATGCCCCTGATCGACAGCACAATGATTCAGCTCATACTGTGGGCCGCGTTGGGATACCTGCTTGGGTCCATACCCTTTGGCATGATCGTCGCGCGCGTGATGGGTCTGGGAAATCTGCGGCAAATCGGGTCGGGCAATATCGGCGCAACCAACGTCCTGCGAACCGGCAATAAGGCAGCGGCAGCGCTGACATTGCTGTTTGATGCAGCCAAGGGTGCCGTTGCTGTTCTGCTGGCACGCGCTTTGGCTGGTGAAGATGCCGCGCAGATCGCCGCATTGGCCGCGTTCCTCGGGCATTGCTTTCCGGTCTGGTTGGGTTTCAAAGGCGGCAAAGGCGTTGCGACCTTTCTGGGCCTTTGGCTGGCACTTGACTGGCGCGTGGGTGTCGCCTGCTGTTTGACATGGCTGGTCGCGGCGCTGATCTGGCGTATTTCGTCCGTTGGTGCGCTGGCCGCCGCCGCCCTATCCACCACTTGGATCATGGTGCTGACAGATGGCAGTACTTTCATTCTTGGAATTGCTCTGACCCTACTGCTTTACTGGCGGCACAGCGCCAACCTTGCGCGGATCAAGGCAGGGACAGAGCCGAGAATCGGTAAATCGTGACCGCGCCCAGCGCGTTGCTGAAAGCGTTCCATGATCTGCCTGTCGGCACGTTCACCGGAACGGCTGGCCCACATAGATATGTGGTTTCACATCAAATCATGGCCTGCGGGAAATCTCACAAACTGGTGGCTCACCAATTGTGCGGGCCGGATTACATCAGCCTGAACCTTTATCTCACACAGAAAAGCGGCGCATTGCTTCGCCCCTGCGAAATGCCTGCGGAAAAGGTGGTCGATTTTGTCCTGGCGCTGGTGCCTGACGTGCAGGAATGAACAACCGGTCTTTGTGATTGCACAATCACAATTGATTGCTTTGAACGTGATCGGGCCATTCCCCAACTGGGATTTTGTGACGGCCAATTACAGGCGTCGCGACAATCAAATCCGGTTCGCCCGGGCAAAATTACAGTGCTCTTCAGCGAGCCTATTCACGAAAGGTGAAGTCATGAACACGTTCAAATCCATCATCAGCGGAGTCGCGCTGTCTGTTGCGATCGCAAGCTCAGCAATGGCGGCTGGCGTCGAAATCAACGCAAGCTCGACCGGATTGGCAATGCAGGGCTATGACCCGGTCGCCTATTTCACCGTTGGCGAAGCAACCAAGGGTGATTACAAAATCACCACGCTGCACAACGACGCCCTGTACCGTTTTGCAACAGAAGAGAACAAAGCCGCTTTTGAGGCGAACCCAGAGGCCTATCTGCCTGCCTACGGCGGCTACTGCGCATTTGGCACCGCAATGGGCTTCAAGTTCGATGGTGACCCGAACTACTGGAAAATCGTCGACAACAAGCTGTATCTGAACCTGTCACAAGACATTCAGGAGCGTTGGGAAGGCGACATTCCGGGCTTTGTTGAGAAAGCCAGCGCAAACTGGGAAGACATCGCCGACAAAGACCCGGCTGAACTACAGCAATAATTCGCTGACAAGACCTTTGTGCATCGGCGGCAGATACGATCTGCCGCCGATCTTCGTTTGAAGGCATCATGTTTCACCCTATCTAGCATATGAGAAAAGAGCCCAACCTGAGTGGGTCCACGCCGGGGCACCGGCCAGAATAAATTTGTTCGGGACAGTCAAAACATCACTGATCCGGCCTAAGGGCCGGAACGTAGATTCAATCATAAAGCTGCCATTAGATTTGATTGGCAGCAGGTTTCGAGCGAAAGGAATGAGACGATGACAGGAAGATTGGCACTGATCACCTCGGTCGCCGTATTGGCTGCGGGATCCGCCATGGCGCAATCCTCAGGCAACTGGACTGGATTCTACGGCGGTGCACAGTTTGGTTATGCGGACATCGACACAAACGTATCAGGCGTCGACGGCGATGGTGCGATCGGCGGTATCATCCTTGGATATGATTACGATCTAGGCGATTGGGTCGTCGGAGGTGGCTTCGACTATGACTGGAGCGACGTAGACCTTTCCGGCGCCGCCACGGTCGAGAATGTCTGGCGGCTCAAAGCGCGCGCGGGCTACAAGGTGAACCCGCAGGGCCTGCTTTATGGCACCGCCGGTTATGCCGATGCGGATACCGATAATCTGGGCAGTGACGATGGCTGGTTCATCGGCGCAGGCTATGAGCAGATCGTAGCCCCCAATATCAGCGTTGGAGGCGAGATTCTGTATCATGAGTTCGACGACTTCAACTCATCGGGCGTCGATGTTGACGCAACTACAGTTCAACTGCGCGTCGCATATCGGTTTTGATGAGAAAGTAGGGCCCGGCTATTTGCGCCGGGCCCGTGCCGCTAGGGCACCAAGACTGTGCTGCCGGTGGTTTGTCGTGCTTCCAAAGCACGATGCGCATCAGCAACTTGATCCAACGGAAACTCCTGATCGACATGGATCTTGACCTCGCGCCCGTCCACTTTGCCAAACAAGCGTCGCGCCATCGCCTGACAGGTGGCGTGATCCGAGATATGCGTGAACAAGGTTGGCCGCGTCACCTTCAGAGATCCCCGCTGCGCAAGCATTCCCAGATCGACAGGCGGCACTGGCCCCGAAGCGTTTCCGAATGAAATCATCATGCCCAAGGGTTTCAGGCAATCCAGCGATCCCTCAAACGTGTCCGCACCGATGGAGTCCATCACCACATCAACCCCTTTGCCTCCGGTGATTTCGGCCACACGCTCGACAAAATTCTCGGTCCGGTAGTTGATGCAATGTGACGCGCCATTGAATTGCGCCAGGCTGCATTTCTCATCCGTTCCCGCTGTCCCGATCAGTTTGATGCCTTCGGATTTCGCCCATTGGCAGGCGATCAGTCCCACACCTCCGGCTGCCGCGTGGAACAACACGGTATCTCCGCGCCGCAGCGGCGTTGTGCGGTGAAACAGGTATTCAACCGTCATGCCCTTTAGCATCATGGCCGCTGCGGTGCGGAACGAGATACTCTCGGGCAGCGGACAAACCTGCGCTGCAGGCATCACGCGCGCTTCGGAATATGCTCCTGATGGGCCTGCGGCATAGGCCGCGCGTTGGCCGGGGGCAAGATGCGTAACGCCTTCGCCTACCGCCTCAACGACTCCGGCCGCTTCCATTCCCAACGCATGAGGCAACTCCAGCGGATAAAGGCCGGTACGCTGGTACACATCGATGAAATTCAATCCGCAGGCATGATGGCGAATGCGCACCTCACCCGGGCCGGGATCGCCAAGCGGGCGATCCTCAATCCGAAGAACCTCGGGGCCGCCGGATTCGTGTATGACGACTGTGCGTGCTGTCTGCTGCATGAATGCCTCCCTTGCCTGTGGAAACAAAGCTAACACGCCTGTGCGGCAGAGCAATCCTTCCGGCTCTGCAAGGGTGATCGGGCAAAATTTCGCAATATGTGCTATAATGCAACGAGACGTTGTAATTGGGCAGACGTTGCCGGCTGATCCGGTCACGCGAATTGCCACGCCGGATGCATCCCGCGGCGCACCCACGCCAGAAAAGGGGATGAACATGGACAAGACAATCGGTAACCCAATCACCTGGGTCGCCCGAAATCTGCGGGCAACCAGCGATCATGTCACTGAATCCGTGACCGAGATCGGCAGCGCGGATGTTCAGGCTCTGCCGACGGTACATACGCTGACCCTGCAGGATCTGCGCGAATGCCTGAAAGCTGGATATAACGATTTTCTCGAAACCCGGGCCGATGCGATCTTTGTCGTTCTGATCTATCCAATCGCAGGTCTGCTGATGTTCGGTATTGGGCTCAACAAAGACATGGTGCCCCTGCTGGCCCCGCTTGTCATGGGTTTTGCCCTGATCGGGCCGGTCGCCGCCGTCGGGCTTTATGAGATCAGTCGCAAGAGGGAACAGGGCGGAGACGTTCATTGGCTGGACGCGTTCGGCGTATTCCGTTCGCCTTCCTTCGGAGCCATACTGGCATTGGGCTTCTATCTGGTCATGCTATTGATGATCTGGCTGATGGTCGCGCAAGGCATCTACGCGCAAACCCTAGGGCCAGAACCTCCGGCCTCGGCCATGGCATTCGTGACAGAAGTGTTCACCACCGGAGCAGGCTGGAGCATGATCATCATCGGCACCGCCACCGGTTTCCTGTTTGCACTGGTCGCATTGGCGCTAAGCGTGGTCAGCTTTCCGCTGTTGCTGGATCGCAAAGTGGGCGTTCCCGTGGCCGTCGTAACCTCGGTCCGGGTCTTGCGTCAGAACCCGGGTGTGATCTTGACCTGGGGGGCCATTGTGGCCGCGATGTTGGTACTGGGCGCGATCCCGATGTTGCTGGGGCTGATCGTCGTCATGCCCGTTCTAGGCCACGCCACATGGCACCTGTATCGCCGGGCGGTCGCCTGACTACATGGCAGCAGCTTAACCAGAGACCTTCAGAACGATCTTGCCAATGTGGCCCGATGCTTCCATCCGCGCATGTGCAGCGGCGGCATCAGAAAGATCGAATTCTGAATCCATCACCGGTGCGACCTTCCCGGCCTCAAGCAATGGCCACACGGCTTCACGCAAGTCTTGCGCGATGCGCGACTTGGCCAAATCGCTTTGTGGGCGCAAGGTGCTGCCAGTCAGGGTGAGGCGTTTCACCATCATAAGCGCAAAGTTCAGTTCGACCACCGTACCTTGCAGGAAAGCGATCTGAACCAGCCGCCCGTCTTCCGCCAAAGCCTTGATGTTGCGCGGGATATAATCACCACCGACCATGTCCAGGATCAGGTTCGCCCCGCCCTCGGCGCGCATCGCAGCCACGAAATCTTCGTCGCGATAGTTGATGGCCTTTTCGGCACCTAGCTTGATACAAGCCTCACATTTCTCAGCCGACCCGGCGGTTGCAAAGACGCGGGCGCCAAACGCATTGGCCAGCTGAATGGCCGTCGTGCCGATCCCGCTGGAACCGCCATGGACCATAAACCGCTCCCCTGGTTTCAAGCCGCCACGGGTGAAGACATTGGACCAAACAGTAAAGAAGGTTTCGGGCAGGCAGGCAGCTTCTTTCAAACCCATACCCGCAGGCACAGGCAGGCAATGGGCGGCGGGCGTTGCGACATATTCAGCATAACCGCCGCCGGGCAACAGGGCGCAAACCTGATCGCCAACAACCAGACCTTCGACACCCGAGCCGATGGCGACGACCTCGCCCGAGGCCTCTAGCCCCGGCAAATCGCTTGCACCGGGAGGTGGATCATACGCCCCCGCCCGCTGCAGCGCATCAGGACGGTTCACCCCGGCGTACGCGACTTTCAGAACCACTTGACCCTCTGCCGGTTCCGGCATCGGGCGTTCCGTCAGTTGCAGAACGTCCGGGCCACCAGCTTCGGTGATCTCGACAGCGCGCATTGTCTGGGTCATGGGCATATCTCCTTTGCCCAATGCCTAGCAGGCGAAAACGCAGAGGCCCAGCGGCAAGTGGAAACGCTGCGACTATTTTCCCGATGACAGCGAACCGGGCAGGTTGTTGGGCAACTTCGTCGGAGCCTTCACCTGACCCGCAAGCCAGTTGGGGACGGCCAGAAACGGTTTCAGCAGCGGGTTGCCATTCACCTGCGCCTTGAACTTTTCAAACTGCATTACGCCCTCGATCCGCCGATCCAGGAATTCCCATGTCGCCTGATAATCCGGGCTGTCATCACCCAGCCAATACAACAGTGTCGAAGAATAGACGCCCGACAGAGTGGCACGTTTGGTGTACCAGTTCACGTCGTCCGAAGTATCGCCAAGCGCTATCCAGATCTGGTCACAGGTGCCCCAGACCGCCTTGGCCCCATCCGCGGCATGGATCGGCAACGCGAACAAAGTCATACCTCGGCGCACTGCTTCTTTGTCTTCGACCGCCTGCAGGCGGAAACGGACGGCAGCGGCGATCTTTTCACGGAATTTCAGCCCGCTCAGGTCTTCGGATTTCAACCGCTCCAACATCGCGGCATCCCCGCGCGCATGAAAGGCCAGTGCCAGATCGACGGCACCACGCGGACAGATCGCTCGGGCCAGCGCGGGCTCCAGATCGCAATCGCTGATGGCCGCACGAAAGCTGGTTTCCGACCAGCCGTCGAACGGCACATGGTTCAGAATCGCATCGAGAAGCTGCTCTTTGGTGTCTTCATAGGTTGCTGTCATGTCGGGTCTCCGAGGCTGCGGGTCCAGTACTAGACAAGTTAGGCGTGCTTTGCTATACGGCCACTTCCTGCAATTTCCTTGCAACTCTATCTAGAAAGGTGGTGACAACCACATGCAGGTTAGTGTTCGCGACAATAACGTCGATCAGGCGCTTCGTGCCCTGAAGAAAAAGCTGCAGCGCGAAGGCGTGTTCCGTGAAATGAAGCTGAAGCAACATTTCGAGAAACCGTCCGAGAAAAAAGCGCGCGAGAAAGCTGAAGCGATCCGCCGTGCCCGTAAACTGGCACGCAAGAAAGCACAGCGCGAAGGTTTGCTCTAAGAGCTTCCTGCGACTCGTCCAGCTTTGGATGACACTATTTGACGACCCCCGAGGCCCTGCCCGGGGGTTTGTCGTTTTTAGGGCGGATGATCCCGCCAATTCCCGGCTTTACCCTCGCGGCAACCTGCCGATTTTGATGCAATCGCCGCAGTCGGCATTTTACAGCGCAGCGAATCGCCGTTCGGTTGCATTCTGCCGCCGAAAAACGCCCATCGCCGTACCCGCCCTATTCAGCGTTCTTTGATCGTCTGTAAGTGAGGCCGTCCACTCAGACATAACCAAAAACGGAGGCACTGATGTCGACAGCAAGTACGGTCGAGCGCGAAATGCTCGCGCTGATCAACCAAGAGCGCACATCCCGCGGTCTTGATCCCCTGGAACTTGAACGCAACCTGAACGAATCTTCCGAGGACCACAGCAGCTGGATGCTGGATACCGACCGGTTCAGCCACACCGGTCAGGGTGGTTCATCCGCGACCCAACGGATGCAAGCCGCAGGGTTCGACCTGTCCGGGAGCTGGCGCACCGGAGAAAACATCGCCTGGCAATCCGAGCGTGGCGCACCCGGTATCAGCGATGATATCGCCCAGTTGCACCAGAACCTGATGAATAGCCCCGGCCACCGCGCCAATATTCTGAACCCCGATTTCAAATATATCGGCATCGGGATCGAAGAAGGCGACATGCAGGGGTACGACGCTGTCATGGTGACGCAGAACTTTGCGGCGACTCAGGGCGATGTCGATCTTGATAACGGCGGCACCACCCCGCCAGTGACGCCTCCGGTTGAAGAAGTTGTTGAGCCAGAGGAGGAAGAGGTTACCACCCCGACCGAACCAGAAGTGCCGGAAACCGATGTGACCGAGACTGAGGAACCAGTTGACGAAACACCGGTAGCGGAAGTTCCCGATGCCGAAGAACCGGCAGAGGAGACCCCGGAGGAAGACGTCACCGAAGAACCATCGGACGAAACACCCGACACCGATGTGACGGAAACCGAGCAACCGGCAGACGAAACGCCAGAAACTGACGTTACCGAGACCGAGGACCCGGTTGAGGAGACTCCGGAAACAGACGTGACCGAAACTGAAGAGCCGGAAACGCCTGATACCGATGTGACTGAAGTTGAAGACCCGGAATCCGATGTGCCGGATACTGACGTCGTCGAGGTCGAGGAACCCGAAACTCCGGAGACCGACGTCACCGAGGTCGAAGAACCCGAGCCAGAAACACCTGAAGTTGTCGTTGACAATGGTGCACCGGGCGCGGACTGCTTTGACGTTCAGGCCTTCCTTGCCGGGATCGAAGCGTTTGTTAATGCGCTGCAAGCCCAATTTGACCAGTTCGAATGGTCTCCGGTGCAGCAGGCTGACACGACCCCGGAGATGGATGATTTCGATCTGGTGTTCGACACCGACTTCGCTGACGACATGATCGAAACCGTTGAAGCCACAGTCGAAGACATGAATGACGACATGTGCGGCGTGTTTGTTTTCGAAACGAACTGCGGATTTGATTGGGGTTAATCAAACCGTTCAGGTGCGGGGATCCTTTTCCCGCACCACTTTCCTGCCAAATCAATATATCTTAGGCACGTGTAGCTCATCCGGCAAAATGCGCCGTTCGTATTCGGGGTTATAGCGACGATCCGGCAGATTGACCTTTTCCTGCGGCACATCCTCATAGGGGATCTTGGTCAGCAGGTGCTCGATACAATTGAGCCGTTCGCGTTTCTTGTCGTTGCCTTCAACAATATACCAAGGCGCCTCGGATATGTTGGTGCGAAAGAACATATCCTCTTTGGCCTTGGTGTATGCCTCCCACCGGATGCGGGATTCCAGATCCATCGGTGACAGTTTCCACTGCTTCATCGGATCGTGAATGCGCATCAGGAATCGCAATTGCTGTTCTTCGTCTGTAATCGAGAACCAGTATTTCAGCAGGATAATCCCCGACCGCACCAGCATCCGTTCGAATTCAGGAACGTCCTGAAAGAACTGTTCGACCTGATCCTCGTTGGCAAATCCCATCACGCGTTCAACACCAGCGCGGTTGTACCAGGACCGATCGAAGAACACGATCTCACCGGCCGCAGGCAAATGGGGCACGTAGCGCTGAAAATACCACTGGCTTTGTTCGCGTCGGCTGGGTGCAGGCAAGGCGACCACACGCGCTACACGAGGGTTCAAACGCTGCGTGATCCGCTTGATCACGCCCCCTTTACCGGCGCTGTCGCGCCCTTCAAATAGAATACAGACCTTGGCCCCTGTATGGACCACCCAATCCTGAACTTTGATAAGTTCAGCCTGCAGCCGCAAAAGGTTGCGAAAATAGACCTTGCGATCCAGCATGTCAGGATGCTGGTCCTTGTAAATCTTGCGCACTTCCATCGAAAGCATGGGTTCGCTGAATTCGATCTCGAAATCTTCGTCCAGCGTGTCTTCCAGTTCAGCTTCCAGCCAATCTTTCGGCGTGCTGTTGTTTTCGTAAGCCAAGGTCTGCTCCTTATCGTTCATCGGGTTCGGACCGTACACGGCCAGTGTAACCACGGAGTGTCAGCGCAAAGTGCCGAGGTCGTACATAAGGTCGGAAACATGGATTTTGGCCCGACCGCACGACAGATACAAGCGGCAGAATTGACGCAAGGCTAACCCCCAATAGTTGGTTTCAGACAGGCAAAGCCGTGGTTTTGAACACCGTGCGCAAAGCAAATGAGCTTTGCATCTGCGCCACCCCAGGCAAGCGAGACAGGTATTGCCGATGAATGCGAGCAAAATCCTCGGTATTTTCTGCGACGACCTTCAGAATGTAGTCCGCCGTGCCCGCCATCAAATGGCATTCCAGCACATCCGGAATCCGTGCTACGGCTTTTTCAAACGCCTCCAGCACTTCTTCCGCCTGACCCTGCAACGTGATCTCGACAAACACGGTGGTTGGAACGTTCAACTTCCGTGCGTCCAACAGGGCGACGTAGTCCTTGATATAACCCTCAGCCTCAAGTCGCTGCACGCGCCGGTGGCAGGCCGAAGGGGATAGATTCGCCTGTTCGGACAATTCCGAATTTGACATCCGCCCTTTGCGCTGCAGGGCAGCCAGAATCTTCCTATCTGTTGCGTCAATCGTCATTTGCGCACATCCATTGCGTCAAGTTGTCTATATGCTGAATATTTTCCCGCAGATTGTGTGTTTAGCAAGTGGGGTTTCACAAAAATTGCGCCAATTTATGCCCATAATTTAGGCAGTTTATGAATGGAGTCTCACATGAAAATCGGCTGCCCCAAGGAAATCAAACCTCAGGAATTCCGCGTCGGGATGACCCCGAACGCTGCTGGCGAAGCTGTGGCCCGCGGTCACGAAGTCATCATCGAAACCGGTGCCGGGATGGGCTCGGGCTTTGATAACGATGCTTATGTAGCGGCAGGTGCCCGCATCGTCGACACTGCAGAAGAAGTGTTCGCCACGGCTGATATGATCGTCAAGGTCAAGGAGCCTCAGGCGGTCGAGCGTAAAATGCTGCGCGAAGGTCAGTTGCTGTTCACCTATCTGCACCTGGCACCCGATCCAGACCAGACTCACGATCTGCTGGAATCCGGCTGCACCGCGATTGCCTATGAGACCGTGACTGACTCCAATGGCGGCCTGCCGCTGCTGGCGCCGATGTCCGAGGTTGCCGGTCGCTTGGCTCCGCAAGTTGGATCCTGGTCTCTGCAGAAGGCCAACGGTGGCCGCGGCGTTCTGATGGGTGGTGTACCGGGTGTAGGCCCTGCCAAAGTGATCGTCATCGGCGGAGGCGTCGTAGGCACCCACGCAGCGAAGATTGCCGCAGGCATGGGTGCGGATGTGACCGTACTGGACCGTTCGCTGCCGCGTCTCCGCTATCTGGACGATGTGTTCGGCGGAACCTTCAAGAACCAGTATTCAACCGCTGGTGCGACAGCCGAGCTGATCCAGGATGCCGACCTGGTCATCGGTGCGGTTCTGATCCCGGGCGCAGCTGCTCCCAAACTGATCTCGCGCGAACAGCTGTCGACCATGAAGCCCGGCGCGGCTCTGGTAGACGTTGCGATCGATCAGGGCGGCTGTTTTGAAACCTCGAAAGCCACCACCCACGCCGATCCGGTTTACGAAGTTGACGGCATCATGCACTACTGCGTCGCCAACATGCCCGGTGCGGTTGCCCGGACTTCGACCATCGCACTGGGCAACGCAACCATGCCGTTCATGCTTTCGCTGGCAAGCAAGGGCTGGAAGCAGGCCTGTAAGGACGACGCACACCTGCTGGCAGGTTTGAACGTCCACGCCGGCAAGCTGACTTACGAAGCGGTGGGCACCGCCCTCAACATCGACTCTGTCGATCCAACAACTCTGTTGAACTAAGAGCGCTCCCGCCTCTGAAAGCGTCCTTTTCCAAAGGACGCTTTACAGACTTGGGCCCAGTGCCGCGCCAATAGCGCGGCGCTGTTTTTTCTGGACCAAGGTTCGCGCAAAAAAGCACCGCGCCTTAGCGCGGTGCCCGGCCCAACCAGAGGATGGCATTTCAATGCCCGATCGACGGGCGGGAGGCTTACGCCTCTTTGTGAATCTCCACAGAATGCGGATACGGGATGGATACGCCTTTGGCGTCAAACGCTTCTTTGATCGCTTTGGTAAGTTCAAACTTCACATCCCAATAGTCAGCCGCGGCGCACCACAGGCGCGCGGTCAGATCAACCGAACTATCCCCAAGATTTGTCACCCGCACCCAGGGCTCAGGATCAGCCATGATACGATCGTCAGCTTTGGCCACATCCAGGATGATGTTCATAGCCTCATCCGCGCTATCGCCGTAGTCGATGCCAAACACCAGATCGACCCGGCGGGTGTCATGGGCGGAATAGTTGGTGATCACCGAACCCCAAGCCTGACCGTTTGGCACGATGATCTGCACGTTGTCCGGCGTCACCAGCTCGGTCGTGAACAGGTTCAGGTCTTTCACAGTACCCGCTGTGCCACCAATATCGACATATTGGCCCAGCTTATAGGGCCGGAACACCACCAGCATCACGCCCGCGGCCAGATCGCTGAGTGTTCCCTGCAGCGCCAAACCGATGGCCAGGGATGCGGCACCCAGTATGGCCACGATGCTGGTCGCCTCGATTCCGAAAATGCCCAGAACGGCGACAAAGACAATCGCCAGCAGCACCCATTTCACGAGGCTCGCAACGAAATTCCCCAAAGTCGGGTCGATATGTGGCGTGGCGTTGATCCGCCGCCGCACCAGACCGCTAATGGCTCCGGCAACGATCCAACCCAATACCAGAACGATCAACGCTTTGATCGCGCTCATGATCAGCGGACCAAATGCGCCCACCTGTGTTACGACATCTTCCACACGCTTCTCCTTTGCGCCAACAGCAAACCCGCGCCTTTTGGCGCGGGATCGCTGAAAAGTCTGGGCTAATTTTGCGCGCAGGTCTAGGTGCGGGATTTCCGAGTTTTCCCCCCTGCTGTTCCCCAGCAAACATCGACTGACCGATCACGCACAGAATTGGACCTTACAAAAGCGCCACAAATTACCAGATTGACCGAGACAGGCGCGATAAAAGGAGCCCATCATGCTGGACACAATCCAATTCCCGATCATGAATAAATGGTCCCCACAGTTCCCCGAGCGGATTCAGCTTTATTCCTTCCCCACACCCAACGGGGTAAAGGCGTCGATCATGCTGGAAGAAACCGGCCTGCCTTATGAGGCACATCGTGTCACACTGGCCGATGCAGATGTCAAAAGCCCGGAGTTTCTTTCGCTGAACCCGAACAACAAGATCCCGGCGATCATTGATCCCAACGGGCCCGACGATGCTCCGTTGGCTTTGTTCGAAAGCGGTGCAATCCTTCTGTACCTCGCTGAAAAGAGCGGTAAGCTGCTGGGTCAGAACAAAGGCGACAAGCACCGGGTCACCCAATGGGTTATGTTCCAGATGGGCGGTATCGGACCAATGTTTGGCCAGCTTGGGTATTTCCACAAATTCGCAGGGGCTGAAATCGAAGACCCCCGCCCGCGCGAACGCTACGTGTCCGAGGCCAAACGCCTGCTGAACGTTCTCGACCGGCAACTGGACGGCCAAGATTGGATCGCCGGAGAATTCTCGATCGCGGATATCGCAATCGCGCCCTGGCTGCGCGGTTTAGATTATTACGGCGTCAAGGATGTCATAGGCTGGGAAAGCTATGGCAACGTTACGCGCTATCTGGATAGGTTCCTGGATCGACCCGCAGTGCAAAGAGGACTGAACATCCCCTCACGGGATTGATAAACAAGGCCTGTGCGGCGGGATCCAAATCCGCCGCCACGGGCCATCGGGTTACCCAGGCAGCGCGCCTGTTAGAACGTAGCGCAAGATCTCAACAACTTGCGCGGGTTCTTCAGCGACGGCGAGTGCTGCTGCATCTACTTCTTTCAGCGCGTGCTGATGATCAGCCCCGTGCAGAACAATGATCGACTTGCCCAGTGCTGCTGCATAGCCCGCGTCAAATGCCGCGTTCCACTGCTTGTATTTGTCCCCAAAGCGTACAACCACAACATCCGCGTCTGATATGCCCTTGCGGGTCCGGATCGCGTTGACCATGGCACCCTTGTGATCGTGCCAGTACTTGTTCGGCTCGGCCCCCAAGATCGTGACACCGCAATCGTCCGAAGCACCGTGATCGGTGACCGGGCTACTGAACTCAACATCCAACCCATCGGCGCCCGCAATGATCTGCTCGCGCCAATCCGTGTGAATCTCACCGGACAAATAGACCTTCAGCATTTTTCTCTCCTCCCGTGAAAAAGGGGCGCAATGGCCCCTTTATCATTTCAAAAATACTCCCGCCGGAGGCGAAAACCAACTCATCCCCGCAAGACGCCGCCAGTGGCTTTCATCACTTTTTCGACAATCTTGGTGCTGACCGCCTCGATATCCTTTTCCTTCAGGGTCGCGTCCGACGGCTGGAGCCTTACGGTAATGGCCAGAGACTTCTTGCCCTCGCCGACGCTACCGCCAATGAATTCGTCAAAGACGCGCACGTCCTCGATCAGAGCCTTATCAGCACCCGCAGCCGCATTGACCAACGTCAGAGCTTCGATATCCGCATTTACAACAAAGGCGAAATCGCGCTCGACCGCCTGCAGGTCGCGCAATTCCAAGGCAGAACGGGTCGCACCGGATTTACGTGGCATCGGCACCTGATCCGGCCAGATGGTGAACGCCATTGCCGGACCCTTGATATCCAACGCCTGCAACACGCGCGGATGCAATTCACCAAAAACGCCCAGAACCTTTTTGGGGCCCAGACAAATCTTGCCGTGCCGACCCGGGTGCCACCAGGCATCGCCGCCACGAAGGATCTGAACCTTGGCAGGCGCACCAATGGCGGCAAGCACCGCCTCTGCGTCGGCTTTGGCATCAAACAGGTCAACGGGACGGGAAGCATCATGCACGTCCTTGGGACCGCTACGCCCAACCAACAGGCCGGTAATCTGTGTCTGTTGATCCCCCGGCTCACCATCGTGGAACACTGGCCCGACCTCGAACAAGGCCAGATCGGCATAACCCCGCGCCTGATTGCGCGCCGCCGCTTGCAGCAGACCAGGCAGCAGATCAGGGCGCATATGGCTCATCTCGGACGAGATCGGGTTTTCCAACATGGTTGCTGCGTCACCGCCCCCGAACAAGGCTGCCGAGGCCTGATCGATGAAGGTATAAGACACACATTCATTGTACCCCAGCGCTGCACAGGTCCGGCGCGCCATCGACTGGCGACGCTGCGTGGGTGTCATGACCGGTTTGGGGATACCTGCTGTCGTACGCGGCAGCGGAATACCCTGCAACTTGGTCAGAGAAGCGATCCGCGCAACCTCTTCCACCAGATCGGCCTCCCCCATGATATCGGGTCGCCAGCTGGGCACATGCGCCATCTCGCCAT
The DNA here is from genome assembly GCF_056537625.1 of Ruegeria sp. C6. NCBI lineage: Bacteria > Pseudomonadati > Pseudomonadota > Alphaproteobacteria > Rhodobacterales > Roseobacteraceae > Ruegeria > Ruegeria sp. C6. Next base: position 213,769 of record NZ_JBQFRW010000005.1, read on the forward strand.
CCAGACGAAAGCCCAAACGGGTCAGTGTCTGCCGCTGCTCGCTTTCCGGAATCTCCATCCCGACTAGGGACTGCACGCGCGCCGCGTCCAGTTTGTAGGCCCGCGCGTGGTTCGGCGCTTTGCCCGCCTCGACCACATTCGAGGCTTCACCGCCGCAGATATCCAAGATCATCTGCGTCGCATGCTCCAACCCTTCGCGCGTGTATTCCGGGTCGACGCCGCGCTCGAATCGATACCGCGCGTCCGAGTTTATCTTCAGCGCCCGACCTGTGAGGGCAATCTGCACATGATCCCAGAACGCACTTTCAAGGAAAACGTTCACGGTCTCCTCGGTACAACCGGTTTCCTCGCCGCCCATGATGCCCGCGATAGATTCCGGGCCTTCGTCGTCCGAAATTACCATCATGCCGGGCTGTAGTGTGTATTCTTTCTCATCCAGTGCAACCAGCTTCTCGCCACCTTTGGCACGGTGAACGCGTAGGTTACCCTGCACCTTGTCGGCATCGAATACGTGCAGCGGGCGGTTGTGATCGAAGGTCATATAGTTGGTGATATCCACCAAGGCCGAGATCGGACGCAGACCAATCGCCTTCAACTGGTCCTGCAGCCATTGCGGGCTGGGGCCGTTTTTGACGCCCCTGATAAGCCGACCGGTGAAATGCGGCGCGCCATCCAGCGTATCTTCATCAATCGACACTTTGATCGGGCTTTCAAAGTCCCCCGGCACGGGGACATAGTCACGCACCTTCAGCGTGCCCAATCCACGTGCAGCCAGATCTCGCGCAATACCCGCAACACCCAGCGCATCCGGGCGGTTCGGCGTAATCGCGATCTCGATCATCGGATCAACTTTTGATGGGTCGTTCTCGGCCAGCCAGTCGACAAACTTGTCACCGACCTCGCCCGAGGGCAGCTCGATAATCCCGTCATGTTCATCCGACAGCTCAAGCTCGCGCTCGGACGCCATCATGCCAAAGCTCTCGACGCCACGGATCTTGCCGACGCTGATGGTGATATCCAGGCCGGGAATATACATACCCGGTTTACAAACCACCACGGTGATGCCTTCGCGCGCATTGGGCGCGCCACAAATGATCTGCAGATCGCCCTCGTCGGTTTCAACCGTGCAAACGCGCAGCTTATCGGCGTCCGGGTGCTTCTCGGCATGTTTCACATGGCCCAGCGTAAAGCCCGCCAGACGGTCCGCCGGGTTGACGATCTCTTCGACCTCAAGCCCGAGATCGGTCAGTGCTTCGGCGATCTCATCAACCGACGCATCCGTATCGAGGTGGTCTTTCAGCCAGGACAGAGTGAATTTCATTGCAGCGAGCCTTTTCCGGCAAACATTCAGTCGGCACAGGCAATGGCAAAGATTGCGCCAAGGTGCAAGCGCTGCGGCTCACGGATAGGTGGGGGTGCGACTCAAAAGCTCGTCCAGCTGCCAGCCGATCCAGCCGTGGGGAATAAAGTGCCCGCCGGGATGGGTGTCCAGTGTCACCTGCCCTTGCGCGCAATCGGTCCACTCCAATCGGCTGAGCGTCAGGAAGGGCTTCACGCTCCAATCCCCACGCGGGGTCGCGCCGTTGCAGTTGAACTTGGCCTTCCACAGCGCCACTGGATAGGTCGTATCGCCGTCCGGCCCAAAGGGAAAATCCATCACCGTATCGTCCAGCCCATGCACATGGCGCACCTCGCGCGGGGCTTCCGGGCAGTCCTCGGTCTGGCGGATTGATCCCGCAACGGCCAGCAGCGCGGCGATATCATTGCCCGATTGGCAAACAAAGCGCCATGCCATCGCGCCGCCGTAGGAATAACCCGAGACATAGATGCGTTCAGGATCAATGGGATAGTGCTTGGCAACATCCTCTAACACCCGATCAGCGAACGGCACGTCTGCGGTATCAGCGGTCCAGAAATTCCAGCTTTTGCCCAACCCGTTCGGAGCCACCAATAGCACATCGCGCAGCTTGGTTGCCCCAGCGATGCGTTCATGGTTCACCACCACATCACCCTGTCGCGCCCAACCGTGGAAGTGCAACAGCACCGGCAGAGGCGTTTCGCCGTCCCAACCATCAGGTTCCAGCACATGGTAAGAACGCTCGCCGATCTCGCAGGCGGTATCGCCGTGGCAGTCAGATTTCCACGGCCCCATCGCAAAGGCCGGAATCGCGGTTAGCAGAAGAAAAAGCAGTCGATAGATCATAGGCCGGAGCCTAGCGACGTCTGCCGCCCTGTCACATAACATATTGGTGTAGGGTGGGGTTTCACCCCACCCTACACCGGATCAAGCCACAAAGCCGCGCTATCGCCAGACCGCAGGGTGGCGATCAAAGGTTTGTGTTGAGCACTTTATGCCAGCCAAATCCGCGAAACACTCAATCGGAGCGCTAACGGAGACAAATCGCCAGCCCGTGCGGGCGGTCTGGCGATAACGCGGCGGCCTATCGGCCTTTGCTCCGCGCGCTGAGCGACTCCTGCAGGATCAACTTCTTTTGGGGCAGTTCTTATTGAGTTAGATTTAAGTAACGCATTACAAAAACAGTCAAAATTGCGACTAGTACCGGAAGAACGATCGAAGAGAATATCTTATCAAACTGCCTTGCTAACCACTTCAGAGCAACTTTAGCAATCTTTTGATCTCTGAGCTCCTTCAGATAAGCATGCCCATCTAACGTCAACTTGAGGTTCAAAATGCCATTCTTAGTGAAATTACCACTAACCAACTGATCATTCCTCAGCAACGAAAGGTAATAGTCTCTCTCAGAAATCGATAAACCAACCTTATCCTTAGTTGTCTCAGTTTGTTGCTGAGAAGATGGGTACATTACAGCCCGCCTTTCTGCAGCATCATCAAAAGAGGCTCCGGAAACATCCGAAGCCTCAATGTACTCCATCAAACGGAGAAGCTGCTTATGGTCGATTTTCACCGAGACAAACCACCATGCAGGTTTGGCATATCCAGCGCCGCAAACCCATAGTGGCGCAGCCAACGCAGATCGCTGTCAAAGAATGCCCGCAGATCCGGAATGCCGTATTTCAGCATCGCCAGACGGTCGATCCCGATCCCGAACGCAAAGCCTTGGTAGACCTCTGGATCAATACCACCGGCGGCGATCACCTTGGGGTGGACCATGCCGGAACCCAGAATCTCCATCCAGTCGTCGCCTTCGCCGATCTTCAGCTGACCGTTGTCCCAGGAACAGCGGATATCGACCTCGGCCGAGGGCTCGGTAAAGGGGAAGTGCGATGCGCGGAAGCGCAGTTCGACATCATCGACCTCAAAGAACGCTTTCACGAACTCTTCCAGAACCCATTTCAGGTTCGCCATCGAGATATCCTTGTCGATGGCCAGCCCCTCGACCTGATGGAACATCGGCGTGTGAGTCTGGTCATAGTCGGCGCGGTAGACACCGCCCGGGCAGATCACGCGGATCGGCGCGCCCTGCAGTTCCATCGAGCGGATCTGCACTGGCGAGGTATGGGTGCGCAGCACATGCGGCGGGCGATTGTCGCCCTCGGCGCGGTGCATGTAGAACGTGTCCATCTCGGCCCGCGCGGGGTGGTGGCCGGGGATGTTCAGGGCGTCGAAGTTGTGCCAGTCGGTCTCGATCCGCGGCCCTTCGGCCACCGAGAAACCCAGTTCGGCAAAGATCGCGGTCAGTTCCTCGGTCGCCTGGCTGACCGGGTGGATCGAGCCCTGACGACGTGCCCGGGTCGGTAGTGTAACGTCGAGCCACTCGGTGCGCAGACGCTCATCCAGCGCGGCGTCGGCAAGCGCGGCCTTTTTGGCAGAAAGCGCCGAGTTGATCTCATCCTTCAGGGCGTTCAGCGCGGGGCCTGCGACCTGACGTTCCTCGGGGGTCATCTTGCCCAGCTCGCGCATCTTCAGCGCGACCTCGCCTTTTTTGCCGACGGCGGCGACGCGGATCGCCTCAAGCGCGTTTTCATCGCCAGCTTCGGCGATTTGGCCCAGATATTTTGCCTTAAGATCGTCCATGACGCCCTCTGAATTTGGTCGCCAACCTGCTATCGGCCCCGCCCCGCGAATGCAAGCGGGACGGTGGGGATCAATAGCTGTATTCGGGATAAATCCGGGTCAGATCACCATTCCAGTCGCCATTGTAGTGATCCAGCAACTCATCCGCCGGAACCTTGCCCGTATCGATGCTGTCCTTTAGCGCGTTCAGGAAATGCGTCTCGTCCTGCACCAGACCACCTGCGCCGGGGCGCGCGCGCGACGCCAGACCGGCCTCGGCAATCGAGACCACTTCGCGCGCCAGATCATGCATGTTGATGTTGCCAACCTGTGCTTGCAGACCATCCTTGGCAGCCTCGACCCGCAGCGCTTCGCGCGTCTCGGCATCCCAGCCTTTGACCAGATCCCAAGCGGCATCCAGCGCAGTTTGGTCATAGGTCAAACCAACCCAAAAGGCGGGCAACGCACACAAGCGACGCCATGGGCCGCCATCGGCACCGCGCATCTCCATGAATTTCTTGATCCGCGCTTCGGGGAATGCCGTGGTCAGGTGATCGGCCCAATCGGACAGAGTCGGTGTCTCGCCGGGTAATGCAGGCAATTTGCCCTGTAGGAAGTCGCGGAACGACATGCCCAGCGCGTCGATATATTGTCCGTCGCGATAGACGAAATACATCGGCACATCGAGCGCGTATTGAACATAGCGTTCAAAGCCGAACCCCTCTTCAAATACAAAGGGCAGCATCCCGGTGCGGGCGTCGTCGAGATGCCGCCAGATATAGCTGCGCCAGCTTTTCTGGCCGTTCACCTTGCCCTCGAAAAACGGAGAATTCGCAAACAGCGCCGTCGCGACCGGCTGAAGTGCCAGCGCAACGCGCAGTTTCTGCACCATGTCCGCCTCGGACCCGAAGTCGATATTGACTTGGACCGTGCAGGTGCGCCGCATCATGGCACGGCCCATGGTGCCGACTTTCTCCATATAGTCGTTCATCAGCCGGTAACGACCTTTAGGCATCAACGGCATCTCGTCATGGGTCCAGATCGGAGCCGCGCCCAAACCGATGAAGCCCACACCAATCTCATCGGCGATGTCTTTCACCTCACGCAGGTGGATGTTCACCTCATCACAAGTCTCGTGGATGGTCTCGAGCGGGGCACCCGACAGCTCCAATGCGCCGCCCGGTTCCAAGCTGACATTCGCGCCGTCTTTTTCGAGACCGATCAGATGTCCGGCTTCGCGCACCTCGGCCCAGCCGTGACGATCGCGCAGGCCTTCCAGCACGGCCACAATGGACCGTTTGCCTTCAAACGGCAGCGGTTTCAGCGTGTCTTTGCAATAGCCGAACTTTTCATGCTCGGTGCCAATACGCCAATCTTCCTTGGGCTTGCAGCCCGATTCCAGATATTCGGCCAGTTGCTCATGGCGTTCGATCGGTCCGCCGCCGGACTGGGGGATGGACATGTGACCCGTGCTCCGATCCTGATGTGTCTGTCTTGGCGGTCAGTCCTGAGCGCAAACCGCGCCAGTGTCAATGCAGCCTAAGGTGCGCAGGCCGTGACGGCGTGCGTTCCCAGATCACCACCGGATGTGCCGCACGACCGTTGAGTTCCGACAGCATTTGCTCGGTTTTAAGCCCCGGAAGTGCTGAGAACACATCAAACAGTGCCTCGGCCCCTTCGGCGTTCACCGGAATGTGAAGGGTCGGCTGCCCCGGCTGATCCAAAACCCAATGCGCAGGTTGCGAGGTCGGATCCAACGCCAACCGCTCGATTTCGCGGGCTGCAACGATGCCGCCGTCGAGCGGGCCCAGATAGGTGATCTGGCCTTCATCAATAGTCACCACACCCGGTCCTCCCGCACCATTGCGAAAGCGCGCGCGTTGCACTCCGATCACCGCCAGTGCCATCGAGACGACGATCAGCAGCCACCCCAACCACGCCAGCAATCCGCCGGGGCCGCTGATCCAGCTGAGGCCGAGGATCAGAACAAACCCTGCAACCAGCACTTCGCGCCAGCGCCACAGGGCCAGTTTGGCTTCGGGTCGAAAGAAACTCATGCCACGTCCTCCGGGTTTTTGAACAGGATCAGCGAGTAATGACCTGCAGGCTGGAACCCAATGGATATATAGGCACGCGCTGCCGCATCGGAAGCCGCAAAGAGGACAGCCCTGGAAACTCCCGCATCGCGCGCCTCAACCAGATGCAGGGCAACAGCCAAACGCGCATAGCTCCGCCCTCGTAAATCTGGTGGCGTGTAGACACCGCCGATCTGCACCACATCAGGCAGGCGGGCGTTGAAGCCGGTCATGCTGACCGGTTGGCCATTATGTAGCAAAACTCGATGCGAATCCCGCTCGATATAGGTCTTGATATCCTTCCTAGCCTGCGTCTGTGCACGCAAAGGATCAAAATCCATGGCTTCGATGAGGTAGCTTTCTCGCCAGTCTTCAAGGACCGAACGATCGACATCAGTAAGCGGCATGAGATCTGCCCCACTGAAAACCGGTATTTGGAGTCGATCCAGCGCCAGGGAAAACCCCGGCTCATCGCTGTTCAGGGTCGCGGGTCGCCCTTCCCAACCTGCCAACCGGATTATCCGACGAGCCTGCGTTGCCTCAGCCGCGATGCCGAACAGGGCCCGGCCTCGAATAAGGTCAATCGCTGCGGCAAGTTCGGTATCCGAACAGTCGGGACATTGCAGCAGGATCATGCCTTCATTTGTTATGGCAAAGACCGCACGCAACGGGCTGCCAAGCGTCCATGCATTCAACGACCGGGGATGCGTACCGCACAGGCCAAAATCCCGTAGATTGGCCAAAGGGAACATCGATGTTTGGATATGTTGGGACAAAAACGAGTCGATCCTGGACAGGTCCGTTTCATGCGCCAATTGCCACGTCACGTCCAATCTCCCAAAGATTGCTGCCACATTGTCATCGCTGCAACGGCTGCTGTATCGGCGCGCAGGATGCGTGGGCCGAGGCTGACCACATGGGTAAATGGTAGCTCCGCCAACCGTTTGCGTTCGGGCTCGGAAAACCCGCCCTCGGGGCCGATCAGGATCGCCCACGGCTTGCCTTTCTCATTCTCTGCCATGCGCAGGGCCGAGCCGGCTTCAGCCTCGTCACAGAACATCAATTGGCGATCATCGGGCCACGCGCCCAGGATACGATCCAATCGCTGGAGGTCAGCGACCTCAGGCACAAAAGTGCCGCCACATTGTTCGGCCGCCTCAATTGCGTGGGCCTGCAAGCGATCCTGCCGAATGCGCTCGGAGTTGGTGAATTCGGTCTGCACCGGTATGATCCGCGCGGCCCCCATTTCAGCTGCTTTTTCAACGATGAAATCGGTCCGCGCCTTCTTGATCGGTGCAAAGAGAAGCCACAGATCGGGCGGTAATTGCAGAGGTTTCGATTGCTCCACGCACGACAGGATTCCGCCTCGTTTGCCCGCTTCTGCTACCTCGGCCTGCCACTCGCCATCGCTGCCATTGAACAGGGCGACCCGGCCCCCAACCGACAGGCGCATGACGCCGAACAGGTAGTGCGCCTGCTCACGCGTCAAAGGAACCGATTGCCCCGGACCCAAAGGGTGCTCTACATACAGTCTGATCTTCGCATTCATGAGACCCTACATATGCAAGGCAATGCCCCAACACCAGACGGTCAGGTCGCCGATGCCGTTACCGGCAACTGGGTCGACACTCACGCGCCTGCCTTCACCCGCCCTTACCTGCGGCTCAGCCGCGCGGACCGACCTATCGGCACATGGTTGCTGCTGATCCCCTGCTGGTGGGGTCTGGCGCTGGCCATCCTGAGCGACGGCACTCCACGGTGGGGGGATCTTTGGATCGCCGTTGGGTGTGCGATCGGCGCGTTTTTGATGCGCGGCGCGGGCTGTACGTGGAATGACATCACCGATCGAGAGTTTGACGGGAAGGTCGAACGCACAAGGTCGCGCCCGATTCCCTCGGGTCAGGTGAGTGTCCGTCAGGCGGTATTCTGGATGGTGCTGCAATGTCTGTTGGCCCTGGCCATCCTTCTGACCTTCAACCGGGCCGCGATTGCGATGGGAGTTTTGTCTTTGCTGCCTGTTACCATCTATCCCTATGCAAAACGATTTACCTGGTGGCCGCAGATTTTTCTGGGGCTGGCCTTCAACTGGGGCGCATTGCTGGCCTGGGCTGCACATACCGGCACCGTGGGCTGGCCTGCGATCATGCTTTATCTGTCAGGAATCGCCTGGACTTTGTTCTACGACACGATCTACGCCCATCAGGATGCCGAGGATGACGAGCTGATCGGCATCAAGTCCACCGCACGGCTGTTTGGCACCGATACCGCCCGTTGGCTCAAGTATTTTCTGATTGGAACCGTCAGTCTAATGGCCTTTGCAATTATCGACGCGGCTTTGCCCGGGACATCGGTTCTTGCTTTGGCGGTCGCCCTTGGCGGGCCCTGGGCGATGGGGTGGCATCTGGCCTGGCAATTGCGGGGGCTGGACACGGAGGACAACGCCAAATTGCTGCAGCTTTTCCGGGCCAATCGTGACACCGGCTTGATTCCGCTGATCTTCCTCTGCGTCGCCCTTTTCCTCTGATTGCACCTCTGTGCTGCGCTCTGTATGAGTCCCGGAACCAACCGCCCGAGGAGTCTCGATTTCGCCCATGCGTCTGCCTTACGCCCTAGCTGTTGCGTTGATTTTCGCGGTGTCCGCCGTTCTATCGCTGGTGGTCGCTGGATTTGCGGTCAGCAAGATCGAAGACGCCTCGGAACTGGCCGTGCGAAAGGCCTTGAACTTGCAGGGGCATGATTGGGCCGAAGTCGAATCCGACGGCCTGCGTGTCGTTCTGACCGGCACGGCCCCGACTGAGGCGACCCGATTCAACGCCCTGATCGCTGCGGGCACCGAGGTCGACACCTCGCGCGTCATTGACGAGATGGAGGTTGCTCCCACCGCCGATCTGACACCGCCCCGCTTTTCTACCGAGATCTTGCGCAATGACAGTGGAATTTCGATTATCGGGCTAGTACCTGCGGCTCTGGATCGCGATGATCTGGTAGACAGGCTGCAACGCCTTGATCGGGACGCGTCAGTTTCGGACCTGATGGAAAGTGCCGACTATCCCAAGCCAGACGGTTGGGATCAGGCAATCGACTATGCGATCGAAGCGCTCTCGGATTTGCCACGGGCCAAGATATCTGCCAGCCCAGGGTTGGTGCGTATCACGGCCATTGCCGATAGCCAGCAAGAGAAAGACCAGCTGGAACAAGACCTGAGCCGCGCCGCGCCACCAGGTCTGCGAATCGGCCTTTCGATTTCGGCACCTCGCCCGGTAATCACACCATTCACGCTGCGCTATCTGATAGATGAGGATGGCGGGCAGTTTGATGCGTGCTCGGCCCAGGATGAAGTTGCGCGCGACATCATCGTCGCTGCAGCACAAGAGGCCGGATTAACCGGCCCCTATTCCTGCACCATTGGGCTAGGCGTACCGTCTCCGCGTTGGGCGAATGCAGCGCAGCTCAGCATTCGTGCGCTATCCGAACTTGGTCAGGGTTCAGTTACTCTGTCGGATGCAGATATCACTCTAGTTGCCACACAAGGGACTAACCCTTTGGAGTTCGACCGCATCGTGGGAGAGCTCGAAAATATGCTGCCCGAGGTCTTCGCCTTGCATGCAATTCTTCCCGAACCCGAACCGGATGACCCGACTGGGCCTATTGAATTCGTCGCAACACGTAGCCCTGAGGGTTTGGTTCAACTGCGTGGCCGTCTGAGTGACGAAACGCTGCGTGAAATGACCGACAGCTTTGCACGTGCCGCCTTTGGATCATTGCAGGTGCACACAGCCACCCGGATTGCACCGGACCTGCCCGCGGATTGGCCCATACGCGTCTTGGCCGGGCTGGAGGCACTGTCGCAACTGCACAATGGCGCCCTGACCGTTACGCCGGACAATGTAGCGCTGTCGGGCATCAGCCATGATCCCGACGCCAAGGCCCGGATCGCCGGCATGCTGTCGGACAAGCTGGGCGAGGCGCAGGATTACACCCTGTCAATCACCTATCAGGAGCCGCCCGCACCCGCCGACGCGCCGCCCGACCCTGAGGTCTGCGAAGAGCAGCTGGCAGAGGTACAGGCCGCCAGAAAGATTGCGTTCGAACCGGGTTCAGCCACAGTAGCCGCCGACTCGCGCGATGCCCTGAACCAGATCGCTGACATCCTGCGCGAATGTGGCCCCATCCGGTTGGAGATTCAGGGCCATACCGACAGTCAGGGCCGTGAAGAGATGAACCAGCAGCTCAGCCAGTCGCGCGCACAGTCGATCCTGAACGAATTGCGCGGACGGCGCGTGCCGACCTCAAGCTTTTCTGCGGTCGGGTATGGCGAGACGCAGCCCATCGCCGATAACGAAACCGAAGAAGGCCGCGAAGAGAACCGCCGCATCGAGTTTCGCCTGATCCGTCCTGAACCCGTGGCCAACACCCTGACCGGGCTTGAGGCGATGGAAGCCGAGGCCGAATCTGAGGCCGAAATCGAGACACCTGAAACCGACGCACCGGATGCAGGCTCAGAGGACCAGTAAGTTGAACAGAACAGAATTCATCATCGCCACAGCCATCATCCTGTTCGCAGCTTTCTGCATGGGTTGGTTCGCCAACTGGCTGGCCCATCGGCTGTCCCGTGTTCGCCAAAGCGACGTGGCCGATCTTGACCGCATGAGTCAGGAACTGCACGAGGCCGAAGAAACACGCGATCAGGCAATCACATATCTTCAGCAGCGCGAGGCAGAGCTGACCAACCAGCTGACTCAAACCGAAGCCGAGTTGAATGCCGCAATGGAAGGGCTGCGCGCGGCGCGGCAGGAAGCCGAAGAGATGCGCGGGCGGATCAACAACGCAGACTAGGCACCCTACCAGCGGGTCAGCGCGTCTTCATCCTCGTCCTTGGCAGCCACCCATTCTGCTCCGGACGTGGTGATTTCCTTCTTCCAGAATGGCGCGCGAGACTTAAGGTAATCCATCAGATATTCCGCCGCCTCAAACGCATCTTTGCGGTGCGGTGCGGCGGTTGCGACCATCATGATCCGGTCACCCGGCGCAAGCCTTCCGTGGCGGTGGATCACCAGAACGTTGCCCAGTGACCAACGGGCTTGCGCCTCTTCCGCGATCTTGGTTAGGGCGCGTTCGGTCATGCCAGGATAGTGCTCGATCTCCATCACATCCAGATCGCCCGAAGCCAGATCGCGCACAACGCCCGTGAAGGTCACGATGGCCCCGTTGGCATCGTCCCCGGCGGCAAAAGCGTTGGCTTCGGCCCCCAGATCGAACGGGGCCTCCTGCACGACGATCCGCATTCTAGCCACCCGTCATGGGCGGAAAGAACGCAACCTCGCGTACACCGGTCAGTGGGGCGTCAAAATCCGAAAGCTCTTGGTCCAGCGCCACGCGCAAGGCCGACAGATCGGCAAAGGCAGCAGCATAGCGATCCTCACGCGCGCTCAGTTCCGCGACCAAATCGCTGACTGTTGCGGCCTCGGTTTCAATCTTCTCTTTCGGCAGGCCGATGCGTTCGCGCACCCAAGCGAAATACAGCACGTTCATCGGTTAGCTCTCCTTCAGGTGGGGCATGGCTTTACGTAGGTAGTCATAGCCTGTGATCAATGTCAGCGTCGCGGCAATCCAGAGCAGCCATAGCCCGATACGACCTGACCAGAACATGGCCTCAAGATGCCAGCGGATGTTGTTCAGGTCCTCGACCTGCCCTGCCAGAACCTGATCAATGGTTGTCGCATCCATGCCAAACGTGGCCATCACAAAATGGTGCTCGAATATCCCCTGCGAGAACAGGATCGCGATCGCTACCATCTGTGCCGTCGTTTTCCACTTGGCTAGCTTGGTGACCTTCAGGGTTCCGGCCACATCGCCCAGATACTCTCGCAAGCCTGAGACAAAGACTTCGCGAAACAGGATCACTGTCGCGGGCAGGACCAGCCATGGTGTCCAGTGTTCAGTCGAATAGCCCACCAATATCATCAGCGCGATCACCACCATTGCCTTGTCGGCAATGGGATCCAGCATGGCGCCAATCTTCGTTTCCTGTTTCCAGGCGCGCGCCAGATACCCGTCGAACCAATCGGTGATCGCCGCTGACAGGAACAGAATCAAAGCAAACCAATCCGCATAGGGACGGGTGAAATACAGAAACATCACGGCGAGACCGGGGGCCGCCACAAGGCGCAGTACAGTCAGAATATTCGGCAGGTTCCATTTCATGGCTTGGACCCTACATCGCCGGGTCAAGACAGAAAAGACAGGGTCTTAAAAAACTGACCCAGCACAAGCGTTTGCTGTCTTAAAAGTCAAAGCGTCGCAGCGGTGGTCACATTACAGGTTTCATCTTGGCACTTGATTGCTTTGGCGTCAGATTGTCGGCTGGCCAACCAGACAACACCCCAGAGCTGACATGACACCGCATATTCAAACCGATCCCCGGTCAAATCTGATCGGCAGCGCCTGGATGGTCGCCGCAATGGCGCTGTTCGCGCTGGAGGATGCGCTGCTTAAGGCGGCTTCGGCGTCGATCCCGATCTGGCAGGTGCTTGTACTGTTCGGTTCGGGTGGTGCTGTGATCTATGCAGCGGTTGCCACAGTACGTAGCACGCGTCTGTTCCAGCCCGACGTGTTGTCGCGCCCAATGAAGGTGCGTGTGGTCTTCGAGATTCTTGGACGTTTGTTCTATGTGCTGGCGATCGCTTTGACGCCACTGTCATCGGCCACGGTGATCCTGCAGGCCACACCACTGGTTGTCGTCGCAGGGGCCGCGTTGTTCTTTGGAGAATCCGTCGGCTGGCGGCGATGGAGCGCCATTTTGATCGGTCTTGTTGGCGTTGTGATCATCATCCAACCGACCGGAGACAGCTTCTCGGCCCTGTCAATCCTTGCCGTGCTGGGGATGCTCGGCTTTGCGGGGCGCGATCTGGCCAGCCGCGCCGCACCCGCAACACTGGGCACCGAAGTTCTGGGGTTCTATGGCTTCCTCTGCATCATTGTCGCGGGTTTGGCTTATCGATTCTGGGAAGGAACACCGCTGCAAACTCTGACGCCTAATGTCAGCCTGCACATGGGCGGGGCGATTGTGATGGGGGTCATGGCCTATGCCGCGCTGATGAAGGCGATGCGCACCGGCGAGGTCTCATCTGTGACGCCGTTTCGCTATTCGCGGCTGTTATTCGGTATCGGCTTGGGCGTGTTGATGTTTGGCGAGCGATTGGATCAGACCATGTGGATTGGCTGCGGCCTCATCGTGGCGTCGGGCCTCTATATCCTTTGGCGGGGGCGAAAAGCCTAGCCCTTGTCATGGAAGAAGTCATAGACCTTCTGCGCCAACCCGGCTGAAATCCCCTCGACGGCTTTAAGATCCGCCAAATTGGCTCGGCTCACCGCTTTGGCGCTGCCGAAATGAGTCAGCAGGGCGCGTTTGCGCGCGGCCCCGACGCCGGGGATTTCGTCCAGTGGCGTTGCACCAACCGCCTTGGCGCGTTTCGCGCGATGGGTGCCGATGGCAAAGCGATGCGCCTCATCCCGCAAGCGCTGGATAAAGTACAATACGGGATCGTTGCGTTTCAGCGCAAAAGGGCGCTGCCCGATGCGGTGGAATTCTTCCTTGCCGTGATCGCGATCGACACCCTTAGCGACACCGACCATCGGGATATCCTCGACCCCGTGCTGGGCCATGATCTCATTCACGGCGCTCACCTGCCCTGCACCACCGTCGATCAGCAGCAGATCGGGCCAATGCCCTTTGTCCCGATCCGGATCTTCCTTTTGCAGGCGCGTAAAACGGCGGGTCAGGACCTCTTTCATCATGCCGAAGTCATCGCCGGGGGTTAGATCATCGCCGCGGATGTTGAACTTGCGATAGGCGTTTTTCATGAACCCCTCTGGGCCCGCGACGATCATGCCACCCACGGCATTGGTGCCTTGAATGTGAGAGTTGTCATAAACTTCGATCCGGTTCGGTGGCGCGTCCAGATCAAAGGCCTCGGCCACACCGCGTAGCAATTTGGCCTGCGTGGCACTTTCCGACATCCGCCGGGCCAGCGATTCACGTGCGTTGCGCAAGGCACCGGCGATCAGTTCCTGCTTTTCACCGCGCTGGGGCACCAGGATTTCCACCTTGCGTCCAGCTTTTTCCGACAATGCCTCCTGCATCAGATCGGCATTCTCGATTGCATCAGACAGGATCAACTGCCGGGGTGGTTCCTTGTTGTCATAGAACTGGCCCAGGAACGCTTCCATCGCCTCAGCCTGTGACACATCCGGGCCGACGCGCGGATAGAAATCGCGGTTACCCCAGTTCTGGTTGGCCCGGATGAAAAACACCTGAACGCAGGCTTGACCGCTGTCCATATAGAGGCCAATGACGTCAGCCTCGGCCACGCCGCGCGGATTGATGCCCTGAGACGTCTGCACCTGCGTCAGCGCCCGGATACGGTCGCGCAAACCGGCGGCTCGTTCGAACTCCATCGCCTCGGAGGCAGCCATCATCTGCGCGGCGAGATCTTCCTGCACTTTGGTAGATCGGCCTGACAGGAACCTTTCGGCATCCTTAACGCTTTCACGATAATCGGCTTCCGAGATCAGTCCGACGCACGGCCCAGAACATCGCTTGATCTGATAGAGCAGGCACGGCCGGGTCCGGCTATCGAACATGGAATCCGAACAGTTCCGCAGCAGGAACGCCTTTTGCAGCTGGTTCAGCGTCCTGTTCACCGCGCCTGCACTGGCGAAGGGGCCAAAATAAGCCCCCTTTTCTTTCTTCGCCCCTCGGTGCTTTTTGATCTGCGGAAAGGCATGATCCTTGGCGACCAGAATATTCGGGAAGCTTTTGTCATCCCGCAACAATACGTTGTATTTGGGCTTGAGCTGCTTGATCAGGTTCTGTTCCAGCAGCAGCGCCTCGGTCTCGGTCCGAGTGGTCAGAAACATCATCGAGGCAGTTGCGGCGATCATTTTCTCGATCCGACCCGAGTGCCCCGGGCGCGTGTAGTTCGATACCCGCGCCTTCAGGTTTCGCGCTTTACCTACGTAAAGAACTCGGCTGTCCCCATCCAACATCCGATACACACCCGGCGAGCTGTCCAGCGTTTTCACATAACGCTGAATGCAGGCATAGCCGGTGGCTTGGGTCGGCGATTCGGAATCGGTACTGGCGGTCATGAGTCTGAGATATGATTCTCTGACCATGGCTGCAATCTTGTGCGCTTCAGATCAAGAGAAAACAAATCCACGACTTCTGTGGATAACTGTGCAGATAACTTTAGGGGCATCGTGATTTTCCCTTGAATCCTTGCCTATTCGTTGATCTGCACAAAAAATAGGCAGGAAATTATGGTATTGTTTTTAAACGATAAATTTGTTGATCTGAGACAAGTGTATGAAAATTAAGACATTTTTGTAACGTTCAGATAACAGGAACGAGAGCAGTGCAAAACTTGCAGCAGATTTACTTATTCTACACCAAGAACATCGGGTGTTTGCCAACCCAAATGTTGCCCACCATCGACGCAAAGAAGCTGCCCCGTAACGGCATGTGCATCCAGAAAGTATCCCAGCGCAGCAGTAATATCCGACGGGTTCGCGCCGCGCTCCAGAATCGTGTTCTGCCGCTGAGCGCTAAAATGAGCATCACTTTGGCGATGACCCTGCAGCGTTGGGCCGGGGCCGATCGCGTTCACACGGATTGCGGGTGTCAGAGCCTGCGCTGCAGTCCGGGTCAAGGCCCACAACCCCATCTTGGCAATCGTGTATGACATGAACTCAGGCGTCAGTTTACGCACCCGCATATCCACCATGTTCACGATCAGCCCAATCGCCAGAGGCTCTCCCTGATCATCAAGCTCCGGCTGCAACCCCTGCTCGGCCATGGCTTGGGTCAGTACGAATGGTGCGCGCAGATTGCTGTCGAGATGCCGATCCCAGCTTTGGCGGGTAGCTGTGTGTATATTGTCATACTCAAATATCGATGCATTGTTGACCAGACAGGTGATCGGACCACCCAGCGCCTCAGCTGCACGCGGCAGCAATGAGCTGACTTGCCCCTCATCAAGCAGATCGGTCTGCAGCGCAACTGACCTTCGGCCCAGCGCCTGAACCTCATCAACCGTTTCACGCGCGGCCTGAGCCGAACTGGAATAGTGCACAGCGACATCCATGCCGCGCTGCGCCAAATACAGCGCCATGGCACGACCAAGGCGTTTACCGGCACCGGTCACCAATGCTCGGGTCATGGGCTCATTCTCCTCGTCAGGTCAGGCTAACAGGCTTGCAACATAGATCACATAGAGCGCTGTCAAGATCAGGCCCCAGACGCGTGTGATATCTTTCTTGAAGAATACAAAAGGAACCAACAAGAGCGACGCGCCGAGCATCACCCACAGATCGAAACGCAGGAATTCAGGATCGACGGGAATACGCCCAAACAAGGTCGTAATGCCGACAATGGCCAGCAGATTGAACATGTTCGATCCGATGACGTTACCCAGTGCCACATCCGCTTGTCGCCTCAGGGCAGCCATGACGGTTGTCGACAGTTCCGGCAGGGACGTACCCACCGCGATCAGCGTAAGGCCGATCACTGTTTCGCTCACACCATAGTTCCGGGCAATGACGGTCGCATTTTCGACCAGCAGATGCGCACCCATTGGCAGTCCTATCAAGCCGAGGATCAGGTAGATCGCCACCTTCCAATAAGGCATGTCAGGATCTGCTTCCTCAAGACCCTCAAGCTCGTCCTCATCGGCACAAGCTTCACCACAGGCTTTACGGTGCGCATGTGCTTCGCGAAACGCGTTGCCGAGGATCAGAGCCAACGCAGCCAGCAAAATTGCCCCGCTGAGCAGATTAAAGACCCCGCAAAAAGCCAACCCGATAAATAACACCGACGCCAGAAGCATGAAGATGTAGTTCTTGCGGCTGTCGCACTCGCTTGTGTGCAAGGTCGCCAGAAGCGCGGGCAATCCCAGAACCAGCAAGATATTCGCTGTATTCGAGCCCACCACGTTACCCAACGCAATGCCCGGCGCGTTTTCCTTGATGGCGCTGATTGCAATCAGCAGCTCAGGGGCCGAAGTTCCGAATGCAACTATTGTCAGGCTGACGATCAGGGCGGGAACCCCCAACCGCAGGCTGAGGTTCACGGCCCCTCGCACCAGCGCGTCACCTGCCAACAACAGGATCAGCAGCCCGAGGCCGGAGAACAGCCATGCCGTCATCCACGGCCTCCTTCTTCGCAAGGACACGGGCCTTTGCCGATCCTGAACCGCCCACAACGCGGACATTTCGCAGAACTCAATCGTTTCTGTCCAGGAAAGCGTAGCTTGCCGAACATCGCCAGAACGCCCATGGCGATCAGGAACAAGGTGACTGCTTTGATGATCACTCTACAACCCGAAACGCGCGTAGGCAGCGCGCTCCTCAATACCGGCAATGGCATCCTGCGCCAGCGTCGCGCCGAAGCGCGACCAGATCGGTTTGCGCAGGCCATAGCGGCGGAACCTGACTTTGTCGCCAAACTTCTCCTGCATCTTGGGCTTCAGATGGGCAATACCATCGATCAGGCCCAGCTGTTGCGCGCGACGGGCCAGCCAGACCTCGCCGTTGAACAGATCAGCGCTGCTGTCCAGCTTGCCGTCCCGGCGAGATTTCACATGGGTTATGAAATTCTCGTGGATATCGCCCAGCAGCACTTTGAGCCGTGCAATGTCTTCTTTCTTTTCCGGAGCAAACGGGTCGAGCATTGATTTCGACTGACCCGCAGTATGTACGCGCCGTTCAAAGCCCTGACGTGCCAGAAAAACATGCGCGCCAAATCCCGACGATATCACGCCGATCGACCCCAGAACCGAACTGTCATCGGCCCAAATCTCATCCGCTGAAACCGCCAACCAATATCCACCCGAAGCCGCCACGTCTTCGACGAAAGCGTAAACAGGGATCTTAAGCTCTTCCGCCAGTCGCTGGATACGCGCACCGATCAATGAGCTTTGAACGGGGGAGCCGCCCGGCGAATTGATCTCCAGCGCGACCGCAGCGGGCTTGCCCTTGCGAAAGGCTTTCTCCAACACCGGTGCCAGAGCGGTCGCGTTCATCGACCCTCGCCCGGCCATTCCAATGGCACCGGACAGGCGAACAACGGCCACAAGTGGCGGCTTTTTCATGAAGGGCAGGCTGAGTTTCATGGAAGCCGATGTAGAGCGCGCCGGAGCCGTAAACAAGAGACCCGAAGCGCCATAAACGCGACGTGAACCAATTTCACACACCTGATGGGCAAAAATGCAACGCCCTAGCTGCGGATGCGCCAACCGGTTTTGAAGATCCAGCCAATGATCGCGAGGCATATTCCGGTGAAGGCCAGTATGGCCAGAAGGCTCCAAAATATCGGGACATCTGCGATACCGTAGAATGACCAGCGGAACCCGGAAATCAGATAAACCACAGGGTTGAACAGAGTGATCGTCTGCCAAAGCGGAGGTAGCATCGAGATCGAGTAAAACGTCCCACCCAGAAAAATCAGGGGCGTCACAACAAGCTGGGGGACAAGCGACATTTGCTCAAAATTTCCGGCCCAAATGCCCACGATAAACCCCAGCAGCGAGAAACTGAGGCAAGACAAGATCAGGAAAGCCGCCATGGCAAACGGGTGTTCAATGCGAATGTCCACAAAGAACGTCGCAGTGGCCAGAATGACAAGACCTACAAACAGTGCCTTAGTTGCGGCCGCGCCCACATAGCCAATCACAATCTCGATGAAATTGATGGGGGCTGAAAGTAACTCATAAATCGTACCCAAGAATTTGGGGAAGTAGATGCCAAAGGACGCGTTCGAGATTGACAGCATCACTACGGACAACATGATCAGACCCGGCACAATGAAGGCCCCATAGGACACGCCTTCGATCTCTTGAATGCGACTGCCGATGGCAGTGCCAAACACCACGAAATAAAGCGAGGTCGACAGGACCGGAGACAAAAAACTCTGCGCCAGTGTGCGAAAGAACCGGGCCATTTCAAACCGGTAGATGGCAGTAATAGCGGACCAGTTCATGCGGGTTCTCCGGACACGAGGTTGACGAAAATCTCTTCAAGGCTCGATTGCCGCGTCTGCACATCACGCAGCACTAAACCGGCCTGTGCAACATCATTGAGAAGAGTGGTGATGCCCGTGCGCTCGGCATTGGTGTCGTAAGTATAGATCAGCGCATCGCCTGCACCGTTGAGCGTCAGTTGATGATCGGACAGAACGTCGGGAACCGATAAAATAGGCTCGGTCAACATGACCTCAATCTGCTTTTTGCCCATCTGCGCCATCAATGTGTCTTTGTCCTGAACGAGCAAAAGCTCACCCTTGTCGATGACACCCACACGGTCGGCGATTGCCTCGGCTTCCTCGATGTAGTGAGTGGTCAGGATGATGGTGACACCAGCCTGCTTCAATTCGGCCACGATCTCCCACATGTCCTTACGTAGCTCGACATCTACGCCGGCGGTGGGTTCATCCAGAAACAGCACCCTTGGCTCATGCGCCAAGGCTTTCGCGATCAGCACACGTCGCTTCATGCCTCCGGATAGTTCCTTGATTGCGTTACGGCGTTTGTCCCATAGGGACAGCTTGCGCAGGATTTCCTCGATCCTGGCGTTGTCTCCGCTATGACCGAACAGCCCGCGCGAAAAGCGGACAGTGTTCCAGACCTTCTCGAACGGTTCCAGCGCGATTTCCTGCGGCACCAGCCCAATCATCTTGCGGGCTGCGCGATACTCGGTCTGGATGTCATAGCCGCCAACTGTGACCGAGCCCGAAGACGGTGTTGTAATACCGCACACAGTCGAGATCAGCGTTGTTTTACCCGCCCCATTGGGGCCCAACAGCGCTAGAATCTCACCTTCTTCAATGTCCAGAGACACACCTTTCAGCGCCTCAAACCCATCGGCATAAGACTTCCGCAAATCCCGGATCGACAATATGGTCGTCATGCGTACCCTCGTTCTGACCCCGCAACCTATAGCGACGGACCATCGTGGAACAGTCCAATTCCGCACAGTGCCATGCGCGTGTGCGCAGGGTTCAGTCTCGTCCCGTCAGGCGACCTAGCCAGCCTGACTTGGTCTCTTCTTCGGCTGCGTCTTCTTGCGGTGGCGGACCTTCGAAATATTCTTGAAGATTGGCGAAAAACTGATCGGCCATCTTCTTGGCAAACCCATCAATCAGGCGGCTGCCCAGCTGAGCCAGTTTGCCACCCACCTTAGCCTCGACCTCGTAGGTCAGAAGGGTGCCACCAGCCTCGCTGGGCGCGAAGGTTACATCAGCGCTTCCCTTGGCAAAGCCTGCAGCGCCCCCCTTGCCCTCACCTGCGATGGTCAGGCGTTCGGGCTCAATCATGTCGGACATGGTCACTGTGCCTTTGAAAGTCGCCTTCACAGGGCCAACCTTTTGCACCACGGTCGCATTATACCCCTCGGTTGGATCACCGGTAATCTCCTGCGCGCCGCTGATGCAGGCTTTTAATACTTCAGGGTCCAGCAACGCAGCGTAAACGGCGGCAGGCGGCGCCTGAATTTCACGGGTATCGCTTAACTGCATCTCTCAACCTCTTTTTAATCCTACGGCAGACCATAAAGACCTAGCCCTGAAACATCGATGCAGGCAACCAGTTTGCACAAACTAAGGCACTGGATCGGGATTCTTCGCTTGCATTCGTTCCGCCCAACAGAAACCCTGCGCCGCAGGAGGAAGACATGCTGCACGGCATACGCATCATCGAAATCGAAGGGCTGGGCCCAGCCCCCTTCGCGGCCATGCTGCTGGCGGATATGGGCGCCGATATCATTACCATCCATCGCAAAGGGTCCGCCGTCACTCCGGGTATGCCTGAACGTTCGCTGCTGGATCGCGGCAAACGATCAATTGCGCTGGACCTCAAAGACCCGCAGGACCTTAGCGTTGCAAAACGGCTGATCGCAACGGCTGATGCGCTGATCGAGGGTTTTCGCCCCGGCGTGATGGAAAAGCTGGGGCTGGGGCCGGAAGACTGTCATTACCTGAACCCAAAGCTGGTCTATGGCCGAATGACAGGCTGGGGGCAGCATAGCCCACTTTCTGAGACAGCGGGCCATGATCTCAACTATATCGCCCTTTCAGGGGCTTTATCCTACGCGTCGCTGCCCGGCCAACCGCCTTTGACGCCCGCAACACTTGTCGGGGATATCGGCGGTGGTGCGATGTATCTGGTTGCAGGTCTGCTCGCCGGGCTTCTGAATGCCCGGAGCACAGGCAAAGGCACGGTGGTGGACGCCGCCATCTACGATGGCTCGGCACACATGATGAATTTGCTGATGAGCCTGCGCCAAACCGGCAACCTGTCCGACACCCGGGGTCAAAGCCTGCTTGACGGACCGCATTGGAGCAGAACCTACGCCTGCGCAGATGGCGGTTTCATCTCAGTTCAATGTCTGGAGCCAAAATTCTATGCTCACTTCCTGGACATCCTCGGGCTCAGCGATGACGCGGAATTCGCTCAGCAATATAACCATGCGACGTGGCCCAACCTGACGAAGCGGTTGAGCAAAATCTTTGCCGAGAAGCCGCGCGACGAATGGGCGGCGCTGTTTCAAGGCACGGACGCCTGCGTTGCCCCAGTCCTAAGTCCACAAGAAGCACGAGATCACCCCATGAATTCGGCTCGCCAAGCATGGGTCGACCACGACGAAACACGTCAAGCCGCAGCCGCTCCTAGATTCTCAACCTACAACTGGCAACCGCGGCCCAGCCCCAAACGCGGAGAGCATACAAATGAGATTTTGAACGAACTTCCTCCCGCTTCATCTGGCTAAAAATACCTCGGGGGCGAATTGGCCGCAGGCCAAGAGGGGGCTGGCCCCCTCGCCAGGCTTACCGCCCGCGCACCGTATCGATCATCAATTGAACGTTCTCAGGGTCCGCATCTGGCGTAATACCATGACCCAAATTGAAGATATGCGGTCCTTTTGAGAAGGCTTCGACAATCCGCCGCGTCTCATCGACAAGCGCTTGCCCGCCTGTCACCATATGCGATGAAGCCAAATTGCCCTGCACACACCCATCGACTTGCACATTCGCAGCAGCCCATTCGGGCGACACAGAATTGTCCAGCGCGACACAATCCACACCGGTGGCCTTGGCGAAACCGATGTAACCCTGATCCGCTTCGCGTGGGAAACCGATGACGGGAATGCCCGGATGGCGGGCCTTTATGGCAGCAGTAATCTCGCGACAGGGTTCTACGGCGTATTTCTGAAACGCTTCGCCCTTCAATGATCCCGCCCAACTATCAAATATTTTGACAACCTCGGCCCCTGCCTCGATTTGGGCAGACAGGTATTCAATTGTCGCGGCCGTGATCCGATCCAACAGCGCCTCGAACAGCGCAGTGTTTTCTTCGCGCAGCGCATGGGCTGGCCCCTGATCCGGGGTGCCCCGTCCGGCGATCATGTAGGTAGCCACTGTCCAGGGCGCGCCTGCAAATCCGATCAGAGTTGTCTCAGAAGGAAGCTCACGCGAAAGAATACGCACGGTTTCATACACCGGAGAGAGCGTCTCATGAATTGCATCAACCGGCTTCAGCGCATCAAACTCCGACTCCCGTGTAATTGTCGAAAGGCGAGGACCTTCGCCGGTGACAAACCACAAATCCGCACCCAGCGCCTGCGGCACAAGCAGGATATCAGCAAACAGGATCGCGGCATCAAAGCCGTAGCGGCGAATGGGCTGAAGGGTGACTTCGGCGGCAAGCTCGGGGTTATAGCAAAGAGACAGGAAATCTCCGGCCTGTGCGCGCGTTGCACGATATTCAGGCAAATACCTCCCAGCCTGTCGCATCATCCAGATCGGCGGCACATCCTGCACTTCCCCCGCCAGCGCCCGTAGCAATTTCTTTGTCTCGGCCATTCGTGCCCCCAGTGTTCCGGTTTGGTGCAACGCGTCGGCCCTCAGTGGCAATTTGTCAAGCTCTGCCCCCATTGTCAGGGCAATGTGACGCGACTAAAGCTGTGCACATGAGTCTGATATTGCCTACCCCCGCATCGCCTCTGAAAATCGGCACCCGTGGATCTCCGCTGGCGCTGGCGCAGGCCTATGAAACCCGTCAGAGACTTGGCGCCGCTTTCGACCTGCCTGAGGACGCGTTTGAGATCGTGGTAATCAAGACCACCGGTGACAACCGCGCCATGATCGACGCGGACCGGCCGTTGAAAGAGATTGGCAACAAGGGTCTGTTCACCAAGGAAATCGAAGAGGCGATGCTGAAGGGCGAGATTGATGTCGCCGTGCATTCGACCAAGGACATGCCGGTCGAACAGCCTGATGGGCTGGTGCTGGATACTTTTCTGCCGCGTGAAGACGTGCGCGATGCCTTTATCTCTCCGACGCTGAGTTCGATTCACGACTTGCCAGAGGGCGCAGTTGTCGGGACTTCATCGTTGCGCCGCCGGGCGCAGTTGCTGAATCGGCGGCCCGATCTGAAAGTGGTCGAGTTTCGCGGCAATGTGCAGACTCGCCTGAAGAAGCTGGCAGATGGCGTGGCCGATTGTACCTTCCTGGCCATGGCCGGATTGCGCCGCTTGGATATGAAAGACGTCCCCGCGACTGCTATATCGCCTGATGACATGCTACCTGCCATTGCGCAGGGCACCATCGGCATTGAACGGCGCAGCGACGATAGCCGCACCGCCGAGATGCTGGCGGCGATTCATCATGTTGAAACAAGCCAACGCCTTGCGGCTGAACGCAGCCTGCTGGCCGGGCTGGATGGCTCATGCGAAACACCGATCGCCGGTCTGGCACAAGTCCAAGATGGCCAACTGCATCTGCGTGGAGAAGTTCTGCGCCCGGACGGTTCCGAGGCGATCAGCGAAGAGGCCACCGGGGCGCTCGAAGACGGCGCAAAACTGGGTCAGACAATGGCCGCCTCTCTGCTGATACAGGCCGGACCGGGGTTTTTCGACTGGCGCTAAGAAAAAATTTAAACAATTTCAGGGTAATGTGAACTTCTTCACTGTCTACCCTGCCGAATTCGTTAAATATGGGGACAGAAGGTCGATCTCGAATATATCGAAAGTTTTAGCCCGTGTTGTTTTAGATGGTATTCGAGGGGGCGAGATTGATACTTCCGGCGGGGCGCAGTTGATTTTCAACAGCGCCCCGTTCTCTTTTCCAAAGCATATGGCGAAGTACTTACTCTGCACCTTCGCGCAGACCATGATGATGACTAAACACCGGCCGCGCATGAAGCACCTCTGATCGGAAATCCGCCATGCGCCCCGGTAGCGCGCGATAGAATGATGCCAAACCTGGCTCAACCGCCATCGCATACTTGGCACATTCCTTGCACAACCCAGCGACTACGGTCTGTGATTCCCGTGCGCGTATCGCCTCTAGTAGACCTATGTGTGCGGTCTGCAGCTTTTGAAACGATGCACTGCCTGCTACTTCTCGATCTCCGACCAGTACATAAACAGGCTCTGGCTCGCTTTTGCCTTTCAAATCCACGAAGCCCGCCTCTAGCAGCGCAAGATCAGAATTGGTGACACGGCGAATAGAGTCTGAGACTAGAATATCATAATCCACATGTCGGCAGTTTTGTTCGATCCGCGCTGCCACATTCACCACATCTCCGATTACTGTGTAATTGAACCGGCGCCGCGAGCCGATATTGCCTACGCAGGCGGCTCCGGTTGCGCAGCCTGTCGCCAGAGCGATGGGAGGACGCCCGCGCATGATGGGCAAAGTGTTGAACCTATCTAACGCGCCGCGCATCTTCAGCGCGGCCAAAGCAGCGCGGCACGGGTGATCATCCACGGGCAGCGGTGCATTCCAAAAAGCCATAACCGCATCGCCGATGAACTTGTCGATCGTTCCACGCTCGACCAGAATCTGATCCCCGATCTCTGAGAACAGCGCATTCAGCAAGGCCACCAGATCGGTGGCTGATACAGACTCGGACAATGGCGTGAAGCCCCGAATGTCCGAAAACATCACCGTGATCTCCTGAGATTCACCTCCCAATTGCAGCTGATGCCCGTTGGCCTCCATCTCATCGAGGATTTCCGGTGCGACATAATGCGAGAAAGTCTGGCGGATCACCCGCTTCTCCCGCTCGGTCGAAACAAAGAGGTACCCGGCCAGAAGCCCGAAATTGGCCATACCTCCGGCCAAAGGGAAGGTCGCATCAAACAGAACCGACTGGTTCTGGAACGCCAACCAACTGATGGCAATCACGGCCGATGCGGCCACACCGCCTGCAGCAAAAGAAGCGACCGCCCCATAGTTGGACATGACCACTGTGACAACGACGCCCAGGATCACGAACGCCAGCAGCTCAAGTGCAGAGGTAACATCCGATCTGCTCAGCACATCGCCAAGGATGATCTGTTCGATAATCTGGGCGTGGATCGAAACACCGGGAACAGATTCACCCAGTGCCGTTTCGCGTATATCGAACAAGCCCGCCGCAGAGGTGCCGACCAGAATGATCCGTCCTTCTATCTCTGACTGAAGCATTGGATCACTACCGCTGCGCATGACATCATCGGCCGACAGATAGAGGCCAGGATTGTCCCGCCTGTAACGCACCCAGATCTCGCCATTCTCGGTGGTCGGCAGCACAAAATCACCCAGACCAACCTCAAGCATGATGCCGATCTCGTCCTGCGATCCTTCCGCAAAATAAACGGATTCGCCCATGGCCACCCGCAGGGCTTCAACCCCAAGCGCAGGTAATACACCGTTGGGCCCGGACCAAAGCACAGGGACCCGTCGCACCACACCCAAACTTCCTTGGGGCGAAACATTAACACCCCCGATCCCGGCCGCTTCTTCCCCCAATGGCGGTGCCAGAGAGGTCCAGTGGGCAACGCTGACAAGGCCAGCTGCGGGGTTCTCTCCGATTTCAACTAACCCCGCCTTCGGTACAATGGCCGAACCGCTATCGGTTTGCCGGGCTGCCACACCCAGAACCACTGGCCATTTCGCAACTTCGTCCCCAAATCTGACGTCATTGTCCAGATCGATCGCGGCCTGATCCACCTGCAGTAGTCCGGACAAGGTCGGGTCTTGCAACAATCGCATGGGAGAGTATCGGTCGGGCTCGGCAAACAGCATATCAAAGGCAATCGCAGCGGCACCGTATTCGCCCAATCGTTCGACCATCTGACCCAACAGCGTACGAGGCCAAGGCCATTGGCCCCATTCTGCCAGAGACCTTTCATCAATATCCACCACGCGGACCGGCAGATCCGGGTTGTAGGCCCGTGGTGAAATCCGCTGCAGGATATCGAAGTAAATCAATCTGGACATTTGAACGGGATACGGATCCGCGACCCTAATGAAGCAGCCCATCAGGATCAGCGCCAAGCCCACAAGCCTGAATACTAATCGATGCCCAATTTTGTCTCTTATCTTACCCACCACGTTCACCTTCCAGGCGCAGGGGAACATGAAAATATATGTAACCTGATGCTACCAACCAGCTATCGCTGAAGCGTTACCTGCCGTCGCCGTTGCCCTGACACCCGATCCACCGCTATCTCCACTGGATGCGTTTACGGATGTTCTCGTTTCACCCGAGGCGCTTACACCTGCGCGCGCTGATGTCCCAGAACGCCCTTCGGCGCTGGCTGAGGCCCGGTCTGGCGCTTCGGATCGCCCGCTTTCGCGGGCCGCCGACACCTCAGTACGACCTTGTTCCGTTTGCCGCCGCGCTTCGCGCCGCTCTGGCCTTTCAGATTCAATCTTTGGGGCCTGAGCCTGTCTGCCCGAACACCCTTCTGCACTCACCCGAAACGGTGGCAGCAGTTGCGTTTGCGAGCGTATGAAGGGGAAACCACCTTTTAGCGCTTTGTCATACTGCTCCTGATCTATCGGGCGCCCTACCTGACCGCCCGAACCGGTCGCAAAGAGACTGCACTGTCGGCTTGCCGACCGGCACGACCCGCGTCGGCCGCACATCTGAACGGTGCCCTCGATAACCAGCATCGCGCTTTGGCTGCCGGATGTAATCCACATGTCAAATGTCGTTCCCCGCACGGCCATGGTGGCATCGGGCGTTTTGATCGAATAAGCGCGCTTTCTGCTTTTGCCCGAAATGAAACGGAAACTGCCGCCCAGCGCCTGCACGGTGAAGTTTTTTGCCTTCCGATTGCCTCGCAGCATCGAGACATCCAGGATCATTCGCGCGTTCGGACCAACCGCGATCTTGGTTTCATCTACGAACACCAATTGAACCACGCCTGATCTGTCGGTCGAGATAGTATCGCCTGAAACAACATCCATCCCTTCACGCAAGCGTATCTTTTTACCGGCCCGGATAATATCCGCGCCCGGTTTAGCACTGAGCACTTTTCCGATTGATGCGATGGCCGACGCAGGCAGCGTCGCTAGAACCAAGAAAACACAAAACAATTTCAACCAGGCCAAACCCAAGTCCCCTTCCCCCAAAAGGTACCTACCAGGGTGCCAAACACCCCACGCCCGATATCTGTCGCCTCAGAAAGCTAAATCTGAATAGTTATTAGAGCCTTAAAACTAGACAAATATGCGCCAGAACAGGTGGAGTTGGCAAGGTTTTGCATGTTTTTCAGCATTTCGGGGGTTTCGCACCCCTGCTTCCGGTAGCCCCAGCGCTCCTTCTTGTGGGTTTGATCATCGGTATTCAGAAAAATTTTCCAGACATAGAAAATCGCCTTGTATCTGGATGACAGGCAAGGATATACCGGCCAGCGGAGACGTGGCCGAGTGGTCGAAGGCGCTCCCCTGCTAAGGGAGTAGGCGGGAAACCGTCTCGAGGGTTCGAATCCCTTCGTCTCCGCCACCCACCCCTATCTCTGCCTGCGCAGTCCTTCTTTCCCTGTTTTCTCCCGTTTTCCCGGGCGCTTGGGCTATGCCATCTGCCAGAGAGACGACCATGATCCCATAAGCTGGCGCGATTTCCTCGTAACTTCTCTGGAGGCACCATCATGCGCTTCGGTTAGGGCCAAAATTCCCTGCTAACAGGGAATTAATAGGGAAATACTTCAGATTTGGGCCTTTTGGCTGATTTTGGCTTCTGAATCATCACGTGTTATCAGTGCGTTGCACAAGATTTCCCTGCGCAAAATAAAAGGGAACATTTTCGCGATTATCAGGGAAATTCTTAGGAGGAACAGGGAACGCCACATCCAGATCAGGGAAGTCTCTGACCGCCTTTGAAGCCGAACAATCGGGCCTGGGCATCCCATTCCAGTGGCAGTGGTTTTCGGATGAACCGTTCGAGGGTCAGGTTCGTCGGCTAGCGCCCCTCGAGGATTGCGCTCTGGATCGCGGGCGACAGGAACGCCAGCTGCGATCGGGTGCGAATGTAGGATTCTGCATGCCCCGTCGCCACGGCGATCTCTCTAAGGAGCCTGCCGTCGCGCAATTCGGCTGCCCAGACATGCGCGCGGGAAAGAGCGCGAAGGAGCGTACGATCTGGTTGAGGCTCGCGGTCGCCGATGACGATCTTTCCTTCGACACCGCGTCGCCGAAGTTCGAAGGGAGCCTCGATCGTCCGAACTGCACCGTCCATCTCATTGGGCTGCATTTCCAACGCCTTGGCTAGGCAATCCGTATTAAGTCGCAAGACAATGCCGTTTTTCGTGATCTGCTCATCGTCCAAAATCTTCTGCAGAAGATCGGGTGTACCCTCTGAGAGCCGACTGGCGAGTCGACGCGCTTTTGCCAGTATGGCGCCGTCACGTTGCAGATCTGGTCGTGTGCAAATCCGATGGTCCTGGGCGAGCTTGCTGATGCGCCCTGCAATGGCGTTCGCCACAGCATGCTCCAGGGCGTTTGCAGGCAATCGCCAGCCTCGCGGCTCCGTCCCCCCAGAAATCAGCCGGTTTGAGACGTAGTACCGGATCTGCCGTCCATGACGATGGGTGTGCGTCGGGGTCAGTCGATCTCCGGTTTCATCACGGAGTTTCCCGGTGAGCGGTGCAGTGGGCCTGGTACTGAGTTGCTTGGCAGCGGTCTTTCGACTCCGCGGGCGCGCACTGGCAGTCTCCAGTTTTTCCTGGACCCGTTCCCAAACCGCCTCGCTTACGATCGGCTCATGCTGTCCATCCCAGACTTTGGTCTTGTGGCGGATCTTTCCGATGTAGATCGGGTTGCGCAGAGCCGCATAGATCTGGCCGCGCGAGAGTGTATTACCGCCCTGGACCCGCCCGGACTTGAAACGGTGCAGCTTGGAGCGCAGGCCCAACTCATTGGCGCGACGCATGACAGCATTCAGGCAGCCGAGGTCCTCGTAGAGGGCGAAGATCGTCCGCACTGTTTCAGCTTCGTCTGCGTTGATGACGAGGCCGCGGATCTTGGGATCGGCATGCGGATCGTATCCGAGCGGCGGCACGCCGCCCATCCAAAGACCCTTCTTCTTGGAGGCCGCGATCTTGTCCCGGATCCGCTCGGCCGTCACCTCACGCTCAAATTGGGCAAAGGACAACAGAACGTTGAGCGTCAGCCAGCCCATCGACGAGGCGGTGTTGAAGGCTTGGGTAACCGAGACAAAGGAACAACCGGCGGCATCGAAGCGCTCGACCAGCTTGGCAAAGTCGGCAAGGGATCGGGTCAGACGATCAATCTTGTAGACTACAACCATCTGAACGAGCCCCGCGTCGATGTCTGCCAGCAGGCGCTGAAGGCCGGGCCGGTCGAGCGTGCCACCGGAGATGCCGCCATCGTCATATCGGGACTTGCCCGCAACCCAGCCTTCGTGCCGCTGGCTGGCGATGTATGCGGCACACGCCTCGTGCTGGGCATCGAGCGAATTGAAGTCCTGGTCGAGCCCCTCGTCGGAGGATTTACGCGTGTAGATGGCGCATCGGATTCGCGGCTTGCTCACGGTCAACCCGCCCGCTTCAGACCGAAGAAGCGGGGCCCGGACCATCGGGCCCCGGTGATGGCGCGGGCGATCGGCGACAGCGACGCATAGCGCTGACCTTTCCAGAGAAAGCCGCCCTCGACGACATCGACCACATGGGTCGCGCCAATCCATTCGCGGATCAGACGGCCGCCGGGTTTGAGCGCGGGGCTTGTGGTAGACGGAATGTCCCGTGCAGCCTTGGCGAGCCTTGTGACAAAGTCTTTTGGCAACCCGCCACGCTCGTGGGTCTGCACTTCGACGGCCAGGAACCGGCGCAGGAAGGGACTGCTGAGGAGTTTCGGGGCAGGGATGCCGAAGACCTCTTTCCAGGCGGCGATCAGCGCCGCCCGGTCCACGGTTTCGATCTCGGCCACGGAGAGCTCTCCGGGCCGTTGGTGATGCGGTAGATGGCGCCAGTGCCGGGCTTGGTGGGTTCCGCGCGGTCGATGCGATACCCCGCCTTCCTGAGCCC
This sequence comes from Ruegeria sp. C6, assembly GCF_056537625.1. Classification (NCBI taxonomy): domain Bacteria; kingdom Pseudomonadati; phylum Pseudomonadota; class Alphaproteobacteria; order Rhodobacterales; family Roseobacteraceae; genus Ruegeria; species Ruegeria sp. C6. The sequence continues at coordinate 244,189 of NZ_JBQFRW010000005.1, forward strand.
GCTCAGCGCCGCCCGGACCGAATGGGGCTGCCAGCCGGTTGCGGACTGAAGGGCGGCAAGATCTGTGCCGGCCTTGCGGCTCCGCAATTTACGCAGGATTGCAGTCTTGCTCACGCGCGAAGGGGTTGATTTGGACTTGGACATTCTTGTTCCTCGGTTTTCCGGGCCTGCGGGATGCCGGCCCTGGTACCGAGATGCGCCCGGGGTCCAACCGGGCGTGGGAGCAGTGACGCTCGTGTCCGCGCTGAAGTCCAGTACGGATTTGCGCTAACCGCGCAATTTGGAGTCTTCTGGAATTTTCACGCCCATGCGCTCCAGCCGTTCCACCAATTCCTGCCGCTTGTTTTTCTGCTCTTCCTCTTTCGCTTGCACGGCTGGGCCTACTTCCAACATGATCCGGATCGCTTCAAGCAGTGACGGTTTGTGCCCTTTGAGACCTTTGCGGCAGAGCGCAAGATAGGCGGCTTCAATACCGTCCAAACGAACAGTCGTGCCGTCTGGCGCGCGGGCGTCGACGGGCTGGGTCAGAATCTGTGCAGCGTCCATCATGAATTCGGACTTCGTCTTCGGCCGACCCTTAGGATTCCCGGATTGACCCTTCTGCCACCGCGTGGACTCAGGAGGGTTGGCGTAGCCTACTTTCTTGTCGTTACTCATTGTCTTTTTCTTTCTGCTTCCTGTGTTCGGCGATCCGCTTGACGGCGCGGAGGATCTTCTTTTTCTCTTCCTCCGGCGAATAGGCATTGGGATCGGCGATACCTGACTCGTCGATGATGCGTCGCTGCAGAGCCATTGCTTGCTTGTCACCGTTCAGTGCCAGATCGCGCAGCTTCCATATCAGTGCATCCCGGATCGGCAATTTCTGGTCGTTTTCTTTGACCCGCACCTTGCGATTGAGGACTCGGTTCAGAACTGTGTTCAGGTCTTCCCGCTTGCGCGGGCGACCACGGGGATTGCCCGACTTACCCTTTTTGAAGCGGGTATGTTCGGGCGGGTTCATGTAGCCGACCGCAGATGTGTTTTCGTCTGTCATTCGGCAGCCTCCAAATTCGCATCATCGGCCCCGGCTTGCGCCACCTGCAATCTGAAGAAAGGCGCAAGCAATGACGACGATTAATCTCAGACCGTGGCAGGCTGCCTGCGCCAACAAAACAATGGACTGGCTCCAGGCCGGCGAAGATCGGCATTTTTTGATCAACGCGGCGCCGGGCGCGGGCAAGACCATCTGCGCCTCGGTCATCGCACAGCGTTTGCTCAATGCGGATCTGATCGATCGGGTCATCGTGATCGCCCCGCGAAAAGCGGTCGTCAAACAGTGGGCGGCGGAATTCAAGCTCGTGACCGGGCGCCCCATACTTCAGATCACCGGGGCTGATGAAGAGCCCGAAGAATACCTGACAGAGCCTTGCCGAATAATGGCGTCAGAGACGAGCGGATCGTTAGGGGAAGCCCGCGGCGATAGCTGAAAAACGCCAGCGCAAGGCCGGCAATCGCATAGCACGCCCAAGCGCCCAGACCCCAATGCAGATAGGACCAGACATAAGCCGTGCGCACATTGTCCGCGTCAAGGGCCGTTGTCACGCCCTGAATAACCGATGGGTTGTTCTTGAAGTGCGCGACGGGTTCCGCAACAGCCCATGTCAACATCCCGACACCGATCCCGCTAGCACCAACGAATATGCACATCTCTCAGCCGGGACTCAGCTTCACATCCTGACTGCTCTAATCCTAAGAGCCGAAGGTGCGGGGTATCACAATCATGGATTTGAGAACTCAACGCGGTATAACCGCCGACAGCAGCCTGAGCACGAGATCGCCGCCTCAATCAAGACGGGGCTGCAGACGGGAATCTGTTTCGCGGGTTATCTTGGTTTCAACGGGTATTGCAATGGCTATTTGGTATTTCTGCAGGCTGCAGCCCTAATGCGCGAGAATGTCGCCAGTATCACAAAACCTGCGGACGCTTCTTTCTAGAAATCACCGATTATCTGAGCTTCGCAGTTCACGAGTTTACGTTGTCCAGTTTTGAAGCGTAATAGAAGGCAATCGCCTGCGCGCGGTTCTTGATCGACAGCTTGTCGTATATGTTCGACAGATGGAACTTTACCGTGTTGGTCGAAATCTGCAGCTCTTTCGACAATTCCTTGTTAGACATGCCCTGCGCCAGTGCCTCAAGGATAGCGAGTTCCTTGCGCGACAGAGTCTGCAAAGGGTTCTGATGCATTTTGCGCACGTCGATATAGGGAAATACCATTTTGCCCTTAGCGACATCGACACAGGTTTCCAGCAAGCCTTCGACCTCGCCCGAACGCGGCGCGAACCCTGCGGCCCCGGCCTGCATAGCCTGACGCGGTACATCCCCAGCCTCGTCCCCATAGACCACAAAGCGTGGCGCGTTGGTCTGTTCGCGCAGAACCTCAATCAGTTTTGCCGCGCCCAAAGCAGGAAGTTCCCAGGACACGATCCCCACCTGAACCGGCACCCGCATGACTGTGCCCAGAAATCCCTCGGCGGTCGCTGAAGTGGCCACCAGAGAGAATCGCGGGTCGCGCTCGAAGATCTCGGACATGGCCGACAGCACCAAAGGGTTGTTGTTGGCCAGCATGACATCAATGGGGCGTTGAGATGTGTCGAACATTGTTTTCCCGTCTGATTTTAACTAAACCTACCCATTTTGGTGGGGATTCTTTCAGTATACATTGGCATATTTACCAAAATGGGTAGGTTAATACCCACCTAACAAGATATGCTAAAGCTGTAGTAAGTTACGTTGCGCCCCGGCGCAAGTTTCAGTTTTCCTCTGGGTCAAGGCGATCGGCGGTATCGAACACACCCGACGCACAGGAGGAGCACATGACGTTTCAGACCTATCCAACGCTCGACATCCCCGAGACGCTGGCCGCTGGCCCAGGACCGGGAAACACCGACGCACGTGTTTTGCAGGCGTTTGCCAGCGCCGGCGTTGCCGACCACATGCAGAGCGACGTGCTGCGTGGCATGATCGAATGCAAGCACATGCTGCGTCAGATCTGGGGCACCGCCAACACCCATACCTTCGCGGTTGCTGGCACCGGATGGAGTGGGCTGGACACCATGTTCTCGGCGGTGATGCCGGGTGACAAGGTTGTGGCATTCACCAATGGCACCTTCTCGGGCATCGATGCGATGACTCTGCGGATCAAGGCTGCAACACCGGAAGAGCACGCGACCAACCCTCTGGACCCACAAGCCGCGAGTGTCGCCGTTATTGAAATTCCCCACGGCCAGCCCGTCACAGGCGAGATGGTCGAAGAGGTGTTGGCCACGCACAAACCGAAGTGGGCCTTCATGGCGCATTGGGAAACCGGGTCAGGTCGGGTCAACGACCTGCGCGGCTTCTCGGATGCCTGTGAACGCCACGATGTGATGGGTTTGATCGATGCCGTATCGTCGTTGGGTATCGCGGATTTCCGCATCGATGACTATCCGGGTGTCGCGGGATGGGCCTCGTGCCCGCAAAAAGGGCTGTGCTGCCTACCGCTGACCTATGCGCCGGTCAGCTTCACCGACGCCTATATCGACGCGCTGAAGACCTCCGGCGCCTATACATACGTCCACAACCCGATTTTCGAAGCACGCCACTGGGGCATCGTTGACGGGCAAGACGTGGAAAAGGGCACCTATCACCGTACCCATTCGGGCTATGCGGTCGCCGCCTTCCATGAATCGCTACGCCTGACTCTGCAGGAGGGATTGGCCAAACGTGCGCATTCCTATCGCACGCATGAGGCCGTCCTGCGCGACGCCGTCACCGCGATGGGTTGCCAGGTCACATCGGACATGCCCAGCCTTGTGGTGCTGAACCTGCCCGCAGAGCTGGCGGGTCGTGAGATGGAGTTGGTACAGAACTGCCGCGCCCGTGGCTTTGGCATCTGGCCGACGCTCAGCGCCCCGGTTCAAGTCCGTATCGGCATCCTGAACCAGCTAACCCACCAATCGGTCAGTCGCATCGTCAGGCTGTTCGCCCAGGCCATCCGCGAGATGGGCGGCTCGGTTGATTTCGAAGCCATCGAAGCACTTTTGGAAAGTCGCTACGGCACATCTATCGCTGCATAACGGGAGGGAATGCAGATGGATATCCATGAATATCAGGCGAAAGAACTTCTTTCGAATTTCGGCGTCGAGGTCCCTTCGGGGGCTTTGGCCTACAGCCCCGAGCAAGCGGCATATCGCGCGCGTGAGTTGGGTGGTGACAAGTGGGTCATTAAGGCGCAAGTCCATGCCGGCGGGCGTGGAAAGGCCGGTGGTGTAAAGCTGTGCAACTCGGAAAGCGAAATATACGAGGCTTGTGACGAGATGTTTGGCCGCAAGCTGGTGACGCACCAGACCGGCCCCGAGGGCAAAGGCATTTACCGCGTCTATGTGGAGGCCGCCGTACCGATTGATCGCGAGATTTATCTGGGCTTTGTGCTGGATCGGTCCAGTCAGCGGGTGATGATCGTGGCCTCTTCGGAAGGTGGGATGGAGATCGAAGAAATCTCATCTGAGCGCCCCGACAGTATCGTCCGCTCAATCGTTGAACCTGCCGTTGGATTGCAGGAGTTTCAGGCCCGCGAAATAGCGTTTAATCTGGGGCTGGAACCTCGCCTAATTCAGCACATGGTCCGTACCCTGCAGGGTTGCTATGCTGCGTTCAGCGAGCTGGACGCGACTATGGTCGAGATCAACCCGCTGGTCATCACTGGTGACGACCGTGTGCTGGCATTGGACGCGAAGATGAGCTTTGACGACAATGCTCTGTTTCGCCATCCGCAGGTTGCTGAATTGCGCGACAAAAGTCAGGAAGACCCGCGCGAAAGCCGCGCGGCGGATCGCGGACTGTCTTATGTCGGACTGGACGGCAATATCGGTTGTATCGTGAACGGTGCCGGTTTAGCCATGGCCACGATGGACACCATCAAGCTGGCTGGGGGTGAACCTGCGAACTTTCTGGACATCGGTGGCGGTGCCTCGCCCGAGCGGGTGGCCAAGGCGTTCCGACTGGTACTGTCCGATGACAACGTTCAGGCGGTGCTGGTCAATATCTTCGCAGGCATCAACCGCTGTGACTGGGTGGCCGAGGGCGTAGTACAGGCGCTGCGCGAGTTGGAAATCGACCTGCCGGTCATCGTGCGTCTGGCGGGTACCAATGTCGAGGAAGGTCAGAAAATCCTGGCCAAATCGGGCCTGCCAATCATCCGCGCGACAACCCTTATGGAAGCCGCTGAACGCGCTGTGGGTGCATGGCGCAACGATCTGTCCCAAAACACCAAGATGAGGGCCGTGTAATGAGCATTCTTCTGGACCGCGACACCCGCGTTATCGTTCAGGGCATCACCGGACGCATGGCGCGCCTGCATACCAAGGATATGGTGCAATATGGCACCAACGTCGTTGGCGGCGTTGTTCCCGGCAAAGGCGGAGAGACCGTCGAAGGCGTACCCGTATTCGACACCGTCAAACAAGCGGTTGTGGCCACTGGCGCCGAGGCTAGCCTTGTCTTCGTGCCTCCGCCGTTTGCGGCGGATTCGATCATGGAGGCCGCAGATGCCGGTATTCGCTATTGCGTCTGCATCACCGACGGCATCCCCGCGCAGGACATGATCCGCGTAAAACGCTACATGTACCGCTATCCTAAGGACAAGCGCATGGTGCTGACCGGTCCGAACTGTGCCGGTTCCATCAGCCCCGGTAAGGCGTTGCTGGGCATCATGCCGGGACATATCTACCTGCCAGGCAATGTGGGCATCATCGGACGTTCGGGCACGCTGGGTTACGAGGCCGCAGCGCAGTTGAAAGAGCGCGGCATCGGTGTCTCAACCAGCGTCGGCATCGGCGGTGATCCGATCAACGGCTCGTCCTTCCGCGATATCCTTGAGCGGTTCGAACAGGACGAAGACACCGAGGTCATAGTTATGATCGGCGAGATCGGTGGCCCTCAGGAAGCCGAGGCTGCAGAATATATCCGTGACCACGTCACCAAGCCTGTTGTGGCCTATGTCGCGGGTCTGACCGCGCCCAAGGGTCGAACCATGGGCCATGCCGGGGCGATCATCTCGGCCTTTGGCGAAAGCGCCAGCGAGAAGGTGGAAATCCTGTCCGCGGCGGGTGTGACGGTTGCTGAAAACCCCGCGGTGATCGGCGAAACCATCGCCCGCGTGATGGGAAAGGCTGCGTGATGGTCAAACCTTCGGTCCTTGTCACCCGTCGCTGGCCTACCGCCGTCGAGGCGCAACTGGCCGAAAACTACAACGCCGTGCTGAATACCGGGGACATTCCGATGTCTCCGGCTGAACTCCGCGACGCGTTGAAGACATACGACGCGGTTCTGCCGACAGTGACAGATACACTGAGCGCCGAGGCGCTGGACGTACCAACCGCACAAACCAAGATTTTGGCGAACTACGGCGTGGGTTACAGCCACATCTGTGAACCGGCGGCCCGAGATCTGGGTATGACGGTCACGAACACGCCGGATGTCCTGTCCGAATGCACCGCTGATTTGGCCATGACGCTGCTGCTGATGGCCGCTCGGCGCGCGGGCGAGGGTGAACGCGAGCTGCGCGCTGGCGGCTGGACCGGCTGGCGTCCGACCCATTTGGTCGGCACCAAGGTCAGCGGCAAGACGCTGGGTATCATCGGCTTTGGCCGCATCGGTCAGGAAATGGCCCGCCGCGCTCATCACGGTTTCGGCATGAAAATTCTCGTACAGAACCGCAGCACCGTGTCGCCAGACGTACTGAAGCAATTCAACGCCACGCAGGTCGAGACAGTGGACGATCTGTTACCGCAGTGCGATTTCGTCTCGCTGCATTGCCCCGGCGGGGCCGCGAACCGGCACCTGATCAACGGGCGCAGGCTGGACTTGATGAAACCCGACGCCTTCCTGATCAACAGCGCGCGCGGTGAGGTGGTGGACGAGCGCGCTTTGGTACAGTCGCTGATGTTCGACACGATCGGCGGCGCTGCGCTGGATGTTTTCGACGGCGAGCCGCGCATCAACCCTGACCTGTTGCAATGCGACAACTTGGTGATGCTGCCGCATCTGGGCAGCGCAACAAAAGAATCGCGCGAAGCCATGGGCTTTCGCGTGCTGGACAATCTGGGCGACTTCTTCGCTGGTCGCCCACCCCGTGACCGCGTGATCTGACGAACCCTTCTTCAAAGGAGCAAAACCCATGAGCTTTTATGCCATCGAACAGGCCCCCGCGCGCCTGAACCGCAGCGAACTCGCCGTGCCGGGCAGCCAGCCCGGCATGTTCGAAAAAGCCGCGAACTCGGATGTGGACGTGATCTTCCTAGATCTCGAAGACGCGGTAGCCCCGGATGAAAAAGAGCAGGCCCGCAAGAACATCATTAAAGCCCTGAACGATATCGACTGGGGCAGCAAGACAATGTCGGTGCGCATCAACGGGCTGGATACGCATTACATGTATCGCGATGTTGTGGATGTAGTCGAACAAGCCGGTGAGCGGCTGGACCTGATCATGATCCCCAAGGTCGGCACAGCAGCAGATGTCTATGCCGTCGATATGATGGTCACGCAGATCGAAGACGCGATGGGTTACAAGAAACGCATCGGGTTCGAGCATATCATCGAGACCGCTCTGGGCATGCAGAATGTCAGCGAAATCGCGGCGGCCTCGAACCGCAATGAGAGCCTGCACTTCGGTGTGGCGGACTATGCAGCCTCGACCCGCGCGCGAACCACGATCATTGGTGGCGTGAACCCCGACTATTCGGTTCTGACTGACCCGGATGGCGATGCTGCGCGCGCGACCCATTGGGGCGATATGTGGCACTACGCGCTCGCCCGTATGGTTGTCGCCGCCCGTGCCAACGGTCTGCGTCCGATTGATGGTCCGTTCGGTGATTTCCAGGATCCTGAAGGCTATAAGGCAGCTGCCAAAAGGGCGGCGGTGTTGGGCTGCGAAGGCAAATGGGCCATCCATCCCAGCCAGATCGCTCTGGCGAACGAGGTCATGTCACCCAGCGATGCCGAAGTCACCAAGGCGCAGCGTATCCTTGTTGCTATGGCCGAGGCCGAGACCGCAGGCAAAGGTGCAGTGTCGCTGGATGGTCGTCTGATCGACTATGCCTCGATCCGCCAGGCGGAGGTCATGGTCGAAAAGGCTCGCCAGATCGCGGCTGCCTGATTTTAGCCCGAACTGGCGTAACCAGTAGACGGATACTCCCTTGCACCGGTTGGTCCGGGGCAGGCAACACCCGCGGATTACGTCGATCATCTATTCGGAATTGTACCAGATCTGTAGCACCCAATCCCTGACATTCACAACGCTATTTGAAAACAGTATTTTTCGACTCGGTCAGACAAAACCATCCGCCGACGGCGCGTTACCATTTGCCCCTATTGAGCCAAATACGCTGACGTCGAGCGTCTCGAGATTTTCCTGCGTTGCCCGGGCTCGCCGTATCTGGCTCAGACCAATCACTTAAGTCAAACTTGCTGTAGCGCGCGGCGAATGGCCGGTTTGGTGAGGCAGCGCTGCAGCCAATCTGACTAGGATTGTACTTCCGATTTAGTCCGTCCGGAAAAGTTTGCAAAGTCCGCTTCCTGCGCGTAGCCGCCGCTAAAGAACAACTAGGACTGCAACCGCAGCGAAGATGTGTTGTGTGGCGCATACGAGCCTTATCGGGCGAATTACAGCAATCGATCAGACCGCACCGCGAGAGGGACCATATTCACAGCTTATAAATGCAAAGGTACTTCAAGCAAATTCCAAAAGGATGACTAACGTCAGTTGGCGTTGGAGCCATGCCGTTTGAACGTCGACTACTTTTTTAGTCCCAAGTGTTCGAATTTAGCTACCTGATTTATCTCGCATTAAATCCCGCATAGCTTCTTCGGTGGAAATGACCAAGGGCTTCTAAGATGTTTATGTTATACATTATTTATTAGATCTTATCGATTTACATAAACTCTCTTCGTCTCCGCCATTACCCACTTTAGGAATGTTAAAACGGCGCCAGCGCACCGTTGTGTCATTGAAATCAGACACTTTTTTTCTGCGCTCAATATCCCTGTTCTGATCCCCGTAATTTGGTGTAAATTGCGGGGTGGATATCTGGTAACCGAAATTCGGGACAAAGCTGCAATGCAAAGGGTCGATACGTCGAACGTCGACTGACACAGCGTGTGGTCGAGAAAGCCGCTCTGGACTGCCACATAGTCGGAGGCGGCCTCTACTTAGTGGTAGATCCAAAAGGTGCAAAACGATGGCTATTGCGCATCGTAGTGCAAGAGCGGCGCAGTGACTTTGGTCTGCGATCCGCGTCGATGGTCTGCGTCGAAGAAGCAAGATCAAAAGCCGAGGAATACCGAAGATTGGCATGAGGCAGTGACGATCCCGTTGAGCAAAAGGAAGCTGTAGCGAAGGTCTTTATCACATTCGATGAGCTTGCCACTCGCGTTCACAAAGGATGTATCATTCCGAAAAGCAGTAACGGCAAGCAGGTTGACCATCAGTTTAACACACTGAACATCTACACGTCACCCGTTGTTGGGAAAAAGCCGGTTCACTTGATTTCGCGATCAGATTTTTTTCGCCGTTCTTAACTCAATCTGGAAAGCAAAACATGAAATGGCGCGTCGAGTGCGAAAAAAGATTAGAGTAGTGATTGACTACGCACTGGGAACCGGAATCAAATCAGACAGAAACCCGGTCGCCGACGTCTTAAAAGACAGCAAAACACGACTCGCCGAAAGTGAAACACTTTGAAGCTGCCACTAGGCTTGAGGCGACAGAGAATTTCTAAGCCCTCAGGAAAAGGGATGAGATCAGGGCACTCGATCTTTACTAGAGAATCGCAACAGGCGTGCGATCCGGTGCAGTTCGAAGCTCGGTGGAACGAGTTCTGTGACACATTGTCTGGTGGACGATCCCAGACGTTCACATGAAATCGCGGGAGATATTTGAAGTTCCACTATGTCATACCGCGAGTGACATAGTGGTCAGGGCCAAGAGGTTTGCAGACGGTCCAAATAGCCTCGTTTTCCATCGCCTTATGGAAATGGAAAGTCGATGCTAAACGTCAGATATGGGCACCGACCAGTCAATAACACATACAGCAGAGAACGACCAATTCGAGCCCAGTTTACCGATTGCTGCAATGCGCACCAATGACCGCTAAACGGGTACTGACACGGCGGAGCAGTTGCCTGTCAGTTAAATCCAGCGCTCGTTTGATCAACAGGGTATTCTCGAAAATTAATTGAGCGGCGAAATATTCCGAAGTGATGGCGAATTATGTACAATCTCTGATTTAACTTTAAATAGGGTTAGCGATACCTGGGAGAGACAGCATGACCGGTTCAGAAACAATTTCCTTGGGCTATCACGTCGATCCATCACGTTCTAGCTCGTTACAGGCTTCGGCATACACACAGGATAAGTGGTTTGACGCTGACCTTCGCTCGATTCTCTCCAAGAGTTGGCAATGGGTGTGTCATGTCGAAAAGACGCGTGAGCCGGGATCATATGTAACGGTGGATGTTGCCGGTCAGCCTATTGCGGTCGTGCGTGACAAAGAGGGTAAGCTTCGCGCCTTTTACAACGTCTGTAAACACCGTGCCCATGAACTGCTATCAGGCGAAGGCAATACCACACGGATTATGTGCCCCTATCACGCCTGGGTCTATAAGCTTGACGGGCAATTGGCGCGTGCGCCACATACTGAAAACCTCGAAGACTTCAACAAGGATGAGATTTGCCTCGACGAAGTGCAGGTTGAAGAATTCTGCGGTTTTGTTTTTGTCAATTTGGATCCGACGGCTGCCTCTTTGTCAGAGCAATCCGGAAACCTGGAAGCCGAGGTGCGCCATTGGGCACCGGATGTGGATCAACTCACTTTTGGCCACCGTCTGACCTACGACATCAAGTCGAATTGGAAGAACGTCGTGGACAATTTCCTTGAGTGCTATCATTGCCCTACGGCCCATAAGGATTTTTGTGACCTCGTGGATATGGATACCTACAAGGTTACAACCTACGGCATCTACTCCAGCCATATGGCTGACGCAGGCAACAATCCAAATACCGCCTATGACGTCTCGAACGCCACGGTGAAAACTCACGCGGTTTGGTGGCTCTATCCCACCACTTGCCTGATGCGATATCCCGGACGGTCCAGCATGATCGTGTTGAACATCATACCTGTTGGGCCAGATCGGACGCTTGAAACTTACGACTTCTTCCTTGAGACGCCGGAACCCGACGCGATGGAGTTGGACGCAATTCGCTATCTGGACGAAGTTCTTCAGGTCGAAGATATCAGCCTTGTCGAAAGTGTGCAGCGCGGGATGAATACACCTGCGTTCACCCAAGGTCGGATCGTCAATGACCCGGACGGGTCCGGCAAGTCCGAGCACGCCGTTCATCACTTCCATGGCTTAGTCTTGGACGCTTACGCTAAAGGTGCCACGTGACGCGGCCAAACATCCTTGTGGTCATGGCGGACCAATTGGCTCCGCATTTCACAGGGGCGTACGGGCATAAGGTCGCCAAGACGCCACATCTTGACGCGTTGGCCGCGCGCGGCAGGCGCTTCGATGCAGCTTACTGCAATTCCCCTCTCTGTGCGCCTTCACGGTTTTCCTTTATGTCGGGTCAGCACATCAGTCGCATCGCAGCTTACGACAATGCATCCGAGTTCAAGGCTTCGGTGCCGACATTTGCGCATTATCTGAAATCGCTGGGCTATCGTACATGTTTGGCAGGCAAGATGCACTTTGTCGGGCCGGATCAGATGCATGGATTTGAGGATCGTGTGACAACCGACATCTATCCTGCTGATTTCGCGTGGACCCCGGATTGGGAGGCCCCGGACGAGCGGATCGACAAGTGGTATCACAACATGCAAACGGTCAAGGAAAGCGGCGTTGCCCACGCGACTTTCCAGATCGACTATGACGACGAGGTCGGTTTTGCTGCCAAACGCTGGCTGTTCGATGCGGCCCGAGACAAAGCGCTTGGCAATGACGCGCCTTTTGCGATGGTTGCAAGCTTCATTCACCCGCACGATCCATATGTAGCCCGACCAGAATGGTGGGACCTGTATACGGATGATGAAATTGACTTGCCCGCGTTTGTGCCCGCGTTGGAGGATCAAGACCCCTTTTCACGACGTTTATTGGATGGGATCGAAGCGTCTTATGTGCCACTGACCGAGGAAGAAATCCTGCGCGCGCGCCATGCCTACTTGGCAAACGTCAGTTACTTCGACAGCAAAATCGGAGAGCTGGTTCAAACCCTCGAAGAAACGGGCGAGTTGGACAGCACCATTGTGATTGTCACAGCCGACCATGGCGACATGCTGGGTGAACGTGGGCTGTGGTACAAAATGAACTTCTTCGAGCACTCAGCACGAATTCCATTGGTCATGGCCGGACCAGGCATCGCTGTTGGGGCCGCTCAAAATGCAGTGTCACTGGTTGATCTATTGCCGACATTTATCGACATCGGTGGCGGTGATGAGACGATGATCGGAGAGCCGATCGACGGTCGTAGCCTTATGCCTCTGGCTCGGGGTGAAGATGATCCAGTTGATGAGGCGATCGGAGAATATTGTGCCGAGATGACGGGCTATCCTGTGATCATGATCCGGCGCGGGCCCTTGAAATATATTCATTGTGATAGCGACCCACCGCAGCTCTATGACCTGAGTGCTGACCCGATGGAAACGAAGAATTTAGCTTCGGACCCAAGCTACTCTGACGCGAAAACTCGTTTTGCAGCCGAAGTCGCCGAACGGTGGGACGGCAGCGCTTTGCGAAAGAAGATAATCGCCACGCAAAAATCGCGCCGTGCATTACATGCCGCGATGGAGGCCGGTGCCAGCGAGCCTTGGGACTACAACCCGCCGTCCGATGCAAGTCAGCAATATGTACGCAACAATATGGATTGGACAGTGGCTGCACGCCGCTACCGTTTTCCGCCTTTGAAGGATTGAAACCAATGATGCTGAACGGAAAAGTTGCTCTCGTGACTGGTGCTCGCGGTGGGATCGGGCGCGCGATTGTCGCTCGGTTTCTAAGAGAGGGCGCAACGGTATTTGCCGCTGACCTCACGCCGGAAGGGTCGTTAGATCAGCACGACGATGATGGCAGTCATTTTGTTAAGCTGGATGTGACTCAAGAAGCAGACTCGGTTGCGGCGATGGATCATGTGCGCGCCGCACACGGAAAGTTGGACATCCTAGTGAACGCGGCGGGGATCGAGATCGAAAAAACGGTTGAAGAGACCACGTTGGAGGAATGGAATCAAAGCTTTGCGGTTAATTCCACGGGCACGTTCCTGACCTCGAAATACGCCATCCCATTGATGCGCGAAGCGGCGAAGACAGGGAATAGCGCAAGCCTTATCAATTTTGGCTCCTACGACGGGTTCATCGCAGATCCAGGGCTTGCGGCCTATTGCGCGACCAAGGGTGCAGTTCACGCTTTGACCCGCGCAATGGCTTGCGATCATGGCCCAGAAGGTATCCGGGTGAATGCCATCTGCCCTGGCTATATCGACACTCCAATGCTGCAGAGCTTCTTCAACGGCGATGGATCCGGCGGAGGAGGTGGCAACATTGAAACGCTGCAAAAGGCCGTGCGTGATGTTCATCCGATGCGCACCTACGGGACGCCCGAGGATATTGCAAATTTGGTCAACTGGCTTGCCTCGGACGAGGCGCGCTATGCCTCTGGCCAGTTGTGGGTTCTGGACGGGGGGCTGTCTGCACAAGTGCAGCAGATGAAGCTCTGATGCCCAAGCCAGTCATTATCACTTGCGCGCCGACTGGAGGCATCCATACGCCGTCAATGTCACCGCATCTGCCGATTACACCGGCCGAGATTGCGACGGCCAGTATTGAGGCGGCCCAGGCAGGGGCATCAATCGTTCACCTGCACGCACGGCACCCGGAGACAGGAAAACCCGATCCCCGACCTGAGCTGTTCAAGCAATTTCTACCCGTAATCAAGCAGTCCACCGATGTTGTGATGAATGTCTCGACCGGCGGCGGCTTGGGGATGTCGATGGATGAGCGGCTGCTGGCGGCGACATCTACCAGCCCAGAGATGGCATCGCTCAACATGGGATCCATGAACTTTGGTATCTTTCCGATGCTGCAGAAATACACCGAGTTTCAGCACGACTGGGAACGGCCATTTTTGGAGATGACGGAAGACTTTATCTTTCCCAACACTTTCAAAACAATTCGTTACGCCATCGAAAAACTTGGTGGAGATCACGGCACCAAGTTCGAGTTCGAATGCTATGATCTTGGACATCTCTACAACGTCAAATGGTTCGTGGATCAGGGCCTGATCAAACCGCCATTTTTCATTCAGATGGTATTTGGCATCTTGGGTGGCGTTGGCGCAGATGCGGACCATCTGACTCACATGCACAACACAGCCGATAAGCTGTTCGGAGCAGAGAATTACGAATGGTCGGTCCTTGCCGCTGGTCGTCACCAAATGCCATTTGCGACCCAAAGCGCCATGCGGGGCGGTAACCTGCGTGTCGGTCTCGAAGACAGCCTGTTCATCGGCAAGGGTGAGTTGGCAAAATCTAACGCGGAACAGGTCACTCGCATCCGATCAATCGTTGAAAACCTTGGCCTTACGGTCGCGTCGCCAGCAGAAGCGCGCATGCGGCTCGCACTAAAAGGCGGCGATCAGGTTGGCTTCTGAGGAGACGCATATGCAGACGAACATGTTGATCAACGGTGAAATGGTTGAAGGCACCGGCGATGCCTTGAACATCCTGAACCCTGCAACAGGAGAGGTTATTGGTACCGCAAAAGAAGCCAGCGATGCACAGATCGAGGCGGCGGTGCGCGGCTCAGCAGAGGCATTTGAGACCTTTTCGGTTACGACCCCTGCAGAACGCGCTACAATCTTGCTTCAGATAGCTGATGTTATCGAGGCGAACAGCCATGAGTTGGCAGAACTTGAGAGCCTAGATGTGGGAAAACCCTGGCCATCGGCTCATGATGATGAAATGCCGCTTACGATTGATGTCTTTCGCTTTTTCGCCGGGGCTGCGCGCACCATGATGGGGTCTGCCTCTGGAGAGTATGTCGCGGGTCATACGTCGATGATCCGGCGCGACCCCATTGGCCCTGTCGCCGCCATCGCCCCTTGGAACTACCCGCTGATGATGGCGTCCTGGAAGATTGCTGCACCAATTGCGGCAGGATGTTCGGTGGTGTTGAAACCGTCCGAGATCACGCCGCTATCTACTCTGCGACTTGCAGAACTGTTACAAGATGTTCTGCCAAAAGGCGTGCTAAACGTGATCCATGGTCGCGGGCCCGGCGTGGGGAATACCCTGATGAACAGCCCACAGGTGGAAGGGATCAGTGTTACGGGTTCTCCGGCGACAGGCATGGCTGCAATGCGGGCTGCTTCCCAGAAAATTAGACACGTTCATCTGGAATTGGGCGGCAAGGCGCCAGTCATTGTCTTTGATGATGCTGATCTCGATGCTGTGGCCGAGACGATCCGATATGGCAGCTACTTCAATGCCGGTCAGGACTGCGCACAGCCTTGCCGCGTGATGGTAGCAGACAGAGTTTACGACAAACTTGTGGCCGCGATTGCCGATCAGGTTGGCCAGATCCAGATCGGTGCACCGAAAGCTCAAGGAACGGAAATGGGTCCGCTTGTTTCTGCGACTCAGCGGGATCGTGTTGCGGGTTTTGTTGATCGCGCACGCAGCAGTTCTGAAATCGTTTCCGGTGGGGTGTCTGGCGAAGAAGACGGCTTTTTCTACCAGCCGACAGTCATCGCGAATGTCGACAACACTGCAGAGATTGCCTGCAATGAGGTTTTTGGACCCGTTGTAACTGTCTCTCGGTTTTCTGAGGCAGAAGATGCGTTGAAGACCGCCAACAACGGACCTTACGGGTTGGCCTCATCGGTTTGGACACGAGATGTTGGGAGAGCAATGCAAATGACGTCCAAGTTGCGCTATGGATTCACCTGGGTAAACACGCATGGGGTTGCGACCCCCGAGATGCCATGGGCCGCGATGAAGGGCTCAGGAACGGGCAGTGATATGTCGGTCTATGCGCTGGATGCTTACACCGCAGTCCGTCACGTTATGGTGGCACACTGATGCGGTTAGCTGGGAAACGCGCCTTTGTTACAGGCGGCAAACAGGGCATTGGTCGCGGCATCGTTGAGGCCTTCGCAGCCGAAGGTGCGGCTGTCGCCACCTGCGGGCGCGGCTCGCAACCAGATGATCTACCGGATCACGTAGCATGGTATACGCTGGATGTATCCAATCCCGAAGCGGTTGCACGTACTGCCCGAACAATCGGCCTGGTAGATATCCTGGTAAACAACGCCGGCGTTCAGGTCGAAAAAACGGTGACCGAAAGCACAGACGCGGATTGGGATTTGGTGATGGGAGTAAACGCACGAGGCGTTTTTAACTGTTGCCGCGCCTTTATCCCGAAAATGTCTCAGGGTGGTTCGATCATCAACATTGGTTCGATCTCGGGCAATGCCGCTGACCCATCGATGGCGCTCTACAATGCTTCAAAAGCGTTTGTGCATGGACTTACACGCTCTATCGCAGTGGACCATGGACCTGCGGTGCGCTGCAATGCAATCTGCCCGGGATGGATTGAGACGGGCATGCTGGACGCAGCATTCGAACTCGCCCATGACCCGGAAAAGGCTAGATCAGACGCGCTGGCACGCCATGCGGTCAAACGCTTTGGTAAGCCCGCAGACATTGCTGCGATGGCTGTTTGGCTAGCTTCTGACGAGTCGTCTTTTGCGACTGGCCAACTGTTCACTGTAGACGGTGGTATGACTGCGGCCTCCCCCCTGAATCCGGGACTGTTCTGATGTCGGAAATCGAAAGAACCGCCATTCTCGGAGCCGGTGTCATCGGGGCAAGCTGGGCAGCGCTGTTCCTCGCGTCGGGTCGCAGTGTGACCGTATTTGATCCCGATCCGAACGCTGAGGCATCCGTCCGTAAATACATTGAAATGGCGTGGCCTGCGTTGGAAGAATTGGGCCAAGTTGGCCACGCCACCCGAGATGCGATCACCTTTGCACCGACCGCAGCTGAGGCCGTGCGAAACGCGCAGTTCATTCAGGAGAATGTGCCGGAGCGGTTGCCGATCAAACATTCCATCTATGCGGAAGTTGAGCCAGAGTTAAGCGCTGATGCAATAGTTTCAAGCTCAACATCCGGCCTAACACTCGATGCTCTCCAACAGGGATGGCGCGATCCGAGTAAGCTCATCTTAGGTCATCCGTTCAACCCGCCACATCTCATTCCGCTGGTCGAGTTGACGGCGAACGACGCAACCGGTTCAGATGTTCTGAACCGAACAGAGACGTTCTACGAAGATCTGGGTAAAGTCACGATCCGGATCAAGAAGGGCATGCCCGGACACGTCGCAAACCGCTTACAAGCTGCAGTATGGCGCGAGGCCGTCCATATGGCGATTGAAGGCGTTGCGAGCGTCGAAGACATCGACAAAGCGATGTGGGCCGGCCCGGGATTGCGGTGGGCCGCGATGGGTCCGACGACGCTTTTCCACCTGGGTGCAGGCGACGGCGGTCTGCGGGCCTTCTGTGACCATTTCAAGGATACATTCAATGGCTGGTGGGACGACCTGGGCAACCCTCGTCTTGATGAGGATGTCATCAATAAACTGGTCGATGGCATTAACGATCAAACTCAGGGGCAAAGTACCGAAGAGTTATCAGCGCAACGCGACAAGATGCTTACCGCGATGCAAAAAGCTACCCAACACCTTCGGACTTAATATCAGGCTTGAACATTGGCCAAGCGCGGAACTCGAATGGAGTACGGCCTTCAATACGGTCTGCAGTTGGTGTGAGGCCAAAACGGCTTCGATATGCCCGGCTGAAATGAACTTGCCCGTTAAATCCTGATGCTTCTGCAATCTCGCTGAATTTCAACTCTGTTTGGGTTACTAGTCCACGCGCGCGATCAAGGCGTATGTCACGGTAGTACTCGATCGGCGACTTCTGGACATATTGCTGAAACAATCTGCTAAGTTGTCGTTGCGAAATCTTCAACCTCGCTGATATTTCAGGGATCGACAAAGTGGCTTCCAAATGTGCCTCCATCAAGTCGATCGCGTCCCTTACCACCCCAGAGGTGACATACCCCAGTGGCTCCACGTCTTTGGGGTTCTGTGATTGGCCCTCACCGCGTACATTGTGATGAAAAAGATATCGCGCAGATGCATTGGCGATACTCTCACCATCGACAGAGTGCACAAACCGCAAACCCAGATCAGTCGCTGCGGAACCCCCGCAACAAGTGAACAACTTTCCATCCATAACAATCATGTTCTCTGACACTGTGGTATCATGGGCCATTTCAGCAAAGGCATCGATGTGCTCATAGTGAACCGTCGCTGTCTTGCCTTTAAGCAGTCCAGCAGCCGCAAGAACAATCGCACCAGTATCCAAGCCGCCAACGATTGCTCCGCACGCCTCCCACTTCTGAAGGGCCACCTTAAACTGAGATGTTCCGTGACGTTCAGGTGACCAACTTGTACTCACCAGAACCAACCAGGGCTTGCGCCCCGTCACGGCCGCCAATGGGGCAGTATCAACGACTAGGCCGCTGCTAGACTCGACTGGTCCACCGAGGTCCGAGACATAGGTCCAAGAAAATCGAGCCGAACCTGTCAGGTAATTGGCTATTCTGAAAGGATCCACGAAAGACGTAGTCGCCGAAACATTGAAATGCTGACTCACCAGGACAACGATATCTAGCTTGCGATCAATTGGATGGATCATGGCCGATTCTGTAAAATGGCGTCCAAAATTGTCAATAATGAACTTATCACTGGTTCAAAAAAGTCCAATTACTAAGGCAAACACAGCATAAACAAGGGGAAAATACCGGGGGAGATCAGCGCTCATTAAGTTTCTGAAATCCAAAAACCGACATTCGTTCTACCGCGGCGAAAGTCCGTTTTGGCCGCTAGAAACTTAGTGTTGTTGCGAGACAAAGAGATCACAATTCGGGAATCCGCGTCCAAGCGCATTCATATCAATCTTTCACAGGCCAAAGCTTCTGATTTGCAAGGCATTCTGCAAGGCTCACATGATGAGCGCCAACCCATCAAATCTTAACTGGTCTCCCATCCGCCTGGATCATCTCATCACCGCCTGAGAGGCCTTCAACAATTACGCTACTTGTGGCTGTTTCGATTGCTGTTCCATCGACAAAGCATACGTAATTCATCTTGTTCGGATTGTTTGTGCTTATGCTGGCTAATGCAAGCGGAACGCCTTCTAGCAAGGCCCGGTCGTCGAAAAGAACCAGCTACTTGCCCCGCCATAATAGTCACCCGCTGTCGTCGATACCTCTAAAGGGTAGAGGACATAGTTATCAGTACCGTCTATAGTGGTGAACGTGGCCTTATAAAAAACTCGTTCTCCGCCAATCGTTTGCTGGGTTGTATCGCTTGAGATCTGCTGAGGTAAGTCACCGGATAACTTTGCACGATTTGCCCGATAGTTTGCACACGCACCATTTTGGTGCCAGATCAAATCCTTCCGAAAGTCTCTTTGAGTTCTGCGACTTGTTCTGCATCCAGTAGGCGGGTTGGCAGGCCGCGCAGTGTCACGAGCAGCTTGGCTGTTTCTTCTAACTCTTCTGCTGCAGAGACCGTTGAAAACAGATCCTCTCCCGATACGACGGGACCGTGATTGGCCAACAGAACCGCACTATATTTGCCATCCAGATCGCGGATCAAATCACCGGACGTCGGGTCGCCCGGCTTGACGTATGGAACCAGTTTGACTGTGCCGACACGCATAACCACATATGGCGTAAGCGGTGGAATACAGTCGTCAGGATCGGTGTCTTCCAGACACGACAGTGCGGTGGCCCAGGTCGAATGTAGATGCACCACTGCACCAGCTTGTGGCCTCGTCTCATAGAAGGCTTGGTGCAGAAAGACCTCCTTGGTCGGCTTGTCACCGGAGACGTGGTTGCCATCCAAATCAATCTTAGCGATGCGCTCGGGGTCAATATCGCCCAAGGTGGAATTGGTTGGTGTCAGGAGGATGCCGTCGTGCAGACGTGCAGAGACGTTGCCCGCAGTGCCGACGGAAAACCCACGCGCAAACAGAGATGCACACAGGTCCGACATCTGCTGGCGCAGCGCCTGTTCTTTAGAACTCATTTGCCTGCCTCCATCATTCTCAGTGCTTTCGCGAAAAAGTCCGAAGCGCCAAAGTTCCCAGACTTTAGAGCCAGCGCAATGGGTTTAGTTTTTCCAACGCTCAGGACTGGTACGCCCGGGTCTATCTCTGGTCCAATTGACATGGCCGGAGACCCCAGTGCCTCAGAGACAGCCTTGGCAACAGCTCCCGACGTCTCTCCCCCTGCCACCACCAATCGCTTGTAGCCCTTTTGGACAAGTTCTCGGGCGGTATCTTCAAAGAGACTATCCAGTTTTTCTGCAACCGCTTCCTGACCAAATTGGTCTTGGATCGCCCGCACATCCTCCGGGCTTCCCGATGAATACGCTAGCGGTGCCTGACCTAAATGCGTTTCAAAGAAATCCAGAAGCGTTTGCATAGTCACATCCCCGGACATAACACCCGGAACGTCAATGGAGAAGGTCGGATGGGATTTCGCATGAACATCGATCTGACCACGGGTCGCACCCGAACATGACCCTGCAAGGATAGCGGCGGGCCCAGCGATACCTGTGAATACACTGCCACCTCTTTTGGACGAAGCTTTTCTGACGAAGTTCTTGGGTAGCCCCAGCGCTATCCCAGATCCCCCAGTAATGAGCTGGGCATCCTTCAGAGCCTCGCCCCAGGCCAGCAAATCCTCGTCCGAAATCGCATCACCGATCACAAAGCGTTCGTCGACGTTCCGCAAAGCAGTAGCAATCGCCTCTGGTCCTTGCGTCACGGCGTCAATTGAAACCAACCCAACCGCTTCTTGGGTCTGATACTGCAACCAACGCTTGATGTTGGCATCCGTCATCGGAGTAAGAGGGTGATTTTCCATCCCGGACTCGTTTAACAGCTTGCCGAACACAAATAGATGGCCGTGATAGATGGTGCGCCCCGTTGTCGGAAAGGCTGGACAGAAAACCACCTTTTGCGCGCCCAGTTCGTTGGCCAACGCTTCCGCAACCGGGCCGATATTTCCCAGCCTAGTGGAATCAAAGGTCGAGCAATACTTGAAGATGAACTGGCGGCATCCTTGATCTTTAAGCCATCGCAGGGCTCGCAGGCTGTCCGCAACAGATTCTTCGACAGGTGCAGTGCGGCTCTTGAGTGAGACGACACCCGCTTCGATCTCTTTGTCGGCTGGGGTATCCGGAATACCTGGAAACTGCGCGGTTCTTAATCCACCTTCCGGCTCGACGCCCTTTGCCAAGGTGTTCGCAATGTCGCTCGCACCAGTGAAATCGTCCGCTATGACGCCGATCAGCATATTTTAATGTCCTTCGTCGGCCCTGGATCCAGCCTATGGATGTGCGTTGCCGCTCCGACGGGAAAAATCTCGCGCACAAGTGGATCATGGCCGGGCACGATAAGTCGAGGATGCGAGGCTAACTTCTCGAGTGTCTCGAAACCATCCATCATGTCCTGCAGGTCGACGACGATGGGAAAGGCTTTGCGCGCCATGAAATTCTCGTAATAGTGTGAGGCATCAGAGGCGAGTACCATCCACCCGGCTGCTGTTCTTACCCGAACACATTGCAACCCCCGCGAATGCCCGCCGATACAGTGTACGGTCACCCCATCTGCTATCTCGGCCTCTCCGTCGTAGAACACGACCTTGCCTGAATAGAGGCGCTTTACGACCTCGCAGATATGGCCCGCCGAGAAAGGCGCGCGTAAGTGGTCGTGGCACATGCAGGGACCTGTGGCGAAGGCCATTTCCGCCGATTGCATGTGCAACTTCGCATTTGGGAACATATGCAGCCCCCCAGCGTGGTCATAATGGAGATGGGTCACGATAACCTCGGTCACCGCTTCGGGCATGATGTCCAATGGGCGCAAAGCCTCGCGTGGGTCCATCACAATGGGACGTCCACGGGCGGCTGCCTCGTCGCTGTCGTATCCGGTATCGACCAGTATAACTTTGTTGCCACGCTTGAGCACCCAAACGAAATAGTCCATCGCGTGAGGTGCATCGTGATTGTCATCCAATATGAAGCTGTCGCGTCGAGTGCGGGCATTGCGATCCGCGTATTTCACGGCGTGAATTTCCCAATCGTTCATCGGATGACCTCGGAATACTGTTGAACAGTCTTGGTGGCGATCATATCAGCCACAGCCGTATCGAAGGACTGGAAATGCGCGCTTTCCAGGTGGGCGGAGAACGCCACGCTGTCATCATAAACCTCATAGAGAAAAACTGTCTCGGGATCGTCGCCTAGGCAAACGTCAAACTGCTGGCATCCGGGTTCTTCACGCAAAGTGGTTGAAGCGTTTTCGACCATTAGCGGCAAAAAGGTTTCTCTCGTACCGGACTTGAGAGTGAAGGTGACGGTAACCACAAACATCAGACGGAAAGTCCTTTCAAACGTGAGAAAGCGCGCTTTGCCACGGGCAGTTGGCTGAGGATCAAACCAACGTTGAGCACAAGTAGAATGGCCGCACCGGGTCGCGAAAAGAAGACCGAAAGATCCCCGTCCGACAAGAACAGCGATCGGCGGAAAGTTTCGTCAAACAGGCTTCCCAGTATAACCCCAATGACCAATGGAGCGATTGGGTACTTCATCAGGTTCATAAAATAGGCGACGGCGCCGACACCAAGCATCAGGTAGAGATCATTGATGCCACCACCGACGCTGAAGGACCCGATTGTTGTCAGAACCATCACAACCGGCAAGAAGATGGTCTGCGGTATGGCGAGTATTTTGATAAAGACCCGAGCAGTGAACAGGCCCATCAAGAACATAGTCAGGGATGCCAGCACTAGGATTGCGACTACGCGCAGAATGATCTCGGGGTCTATCGTGGGGCCCGGGATCACGTTGTTGATCTTGAAAGCCCCCATCAAAGCCGCGGCGGGTGGCGAACCGGGAATGCCCAAAACCAAAAGCGGGATTAGCGCGCCCCCAATGCAGGCGTTGTTTGCTGTTTCAGAGCATAGCAGACCTTCCAATGAACCTTTTCCGAACTTGTCGCCCTCGGCAGATACGGTCTTGCCGACACCGTAGCTGACCCAACCGGCGACATCTTCGCCCACGCCAGGAAGCGCTCCCACCCCGGTCCCAATTACCCCTGAACGGCCTATGGTCGGCAGGTAGCGTCGAATAGAGCGAAGGTTTGGAAGAATACGGCCCTTCAGTGCCAGAACTTTCCCGGCTTCAACATGCCTTAGACCGTCGATGATTTGAGGTATCGCAAAAGCCCCCATCAAAACGGGCACAACCTGAAACCCGCTCAATAAGTAAGACCAGCCGAAAGTATAGCGCGGCTCAGACAGAAGCGGATCGAGCCCCACCATAGACATTGCAAGCCCGATCAGACCGGCGATCCATCCCTTAATCACCAGATCCTCGCTCATAAGCGTGCCAGATAGAAGGATGCCAAACAAAGCCAAGAGTGCTTTTTCCGGACTCGCGATGTTCTTCGAAACCAAAAGCAGTGCCCAGACAAAAATCAAAAGCGTGATAGTCCCGATAACCGTACCGATAAAGCTGGCCGTTGTGGTCAGACCAAGTGCTTCGCCCCCTCGACCTGCTTTGGCCAGAGGGTAGCCATCCATGGCCGTCGCCGCGCTGGCTGCTGTGCCAGGTATGTTCAGCAGAATAGACGGGTAAGAGCCGCCGTAAATCGCGCCGACATAGGCCCCGAGCAAAGCGATAAGCGAATAGTCCAATGGAATCTTGTTGCCGAAAAATCCCGTCAGGATCGTCACTGCCAGCGTTGCGGTCAGGCCGGGCAATGCGCCGAACGTGATGCCTAGGAACACGGATGCAATCAAATACAGATAGGTCAGCGGGTCCACTGCCAGACCAACGAATGCGGTCCCAAACCCAGCCAGTTGCGAAAGGATAAAGTCCATCCGGTCAGTCTTTCCATAACGGACGAAGCGTCACGTAGTAGTGGTATTCGATTTGCTTGAAGATCAGTCCACCGCGCGCGGGCACGTTCTGTCGGAAAACAAACGCCATCGCGCAAACAAGGACCAGCGGCGCCAGTATTGCGACGACTGGTACAAACCGCAAAACGCGTTCGGAAGCCGCTTTGGTCAACACCACAAGTGATAGCGAGACCCATAGGGCCAGTGTAAACCAATCATCACTGTGTGCATTCCAATCCGCCTGCGCGGGAAATACGGCGAACGCAAAAAGCCCGGCAGAGACAACTGCGATACAGGCTACCAAAGCACGCCGCGCGTGACCGCCGTAGTAGCCGTAAGTCAAAGCTGTAATCAGTAACCCCGAGCACAATATGAAGTCCACTCTGGGAACCAGCCCGACGACATATGCAAGAAGGATCAGGCCTATTGTTGATGCTCGATAGGCTTCCGACTTATCCCATCCGATTCCCAAAGCCGTGAGCGCGTTCTGGGCTCCACCTGAGCGGATCGAAGTAGCCAACAAGACGAAGGACAACACAAGCAATCCACAGAAGATGAGCAACGGTACAATTGCAGCCGAGTTGTACCAGTCTGACCCACTTACACCTGCGCGGTTTTCACCCCAAAGTGGGATGTCCAACGTCTTCCAAAGGAAAAAGACGGACACTGTTATTAGAACAATAGCAGCCCAGAAATCGCGGGACCGCATCACCAGTGTTTCGTCGATTTTGTCCATGCCTGCCTCCTAGAGGAAAGGGCGCGATCAAACGCGCCCTTCCAAAGTTGATCGGATTAGGGCTTCTCGATACCCAGCGAGGCTGGATCGACCGTGGCAGCGCCCAAATCTTGCAAGGTATAGGCAAAAGTAGCCTCAAGGTTCGCAAACAATTCTTGAGCTTCTTCGCCGTGTTGACCACCGACATCATAATTGTTTGCCTCAGCCCATTCAGCGACGGTATCGGATGCAATCGCCTGCTCGAACGCATCGCCGAGGGCCGCCTTCACATCATCTCCAGCCGAGCTGTGAACGGCAAATCCGATGGCTTGTTTTAGCGGCAGATACTTGTCGAGACCGTCATAGATGCCAAAGGCAGATGGCACTGTAGCTCCGGCAATCTGCGCATCTTCCGGTGTCAACATCGCAAGTGGCTTCAATTGTCCGCCTTCGATCAAAGGAGCTTGTTCAGCCAGCGAAGTCACAACCAACGCAACCTCACCTGCTATCGCCGCTTCCTGCCCGGGCGCTGAGCCTTTGTATGGAACAAACTTGAACTCTGCACCGGACCCTTTCTCGATGGCGAGAAGATTCAAGTGGTGGATCGAACCCGCGCCGGACGCGGCAGCGGGAATAGTGCCAGGAGCGGCTTTGGCAGCGTCGACCAGTTCTTCCAGAGTATTGTAAGGGCTGTCCGCTGGAACCGAGATCAGATCGGGTGATCCGCCAACAATAAACGGATACCAAAAGTCAAATTTCTTGTCCCAACCGCCCTGCACAGCAGCGGTGACGTTCGATTCAGACAGACCAACCAGTGTATAGCCATCGTCTGGTTGGTTCATGACGTAGACCATGCCGTTGGAGCCTGCGACCCCACCGGTTTGGTTAATCACATTGATCGAGACTGGAAGGTGTTTTTCCATTTCGGCCATGATCATTCGGTTGATCGTGTCCGTGCCGCCACCGGCCCCCCAGACCACAGCTGTGGTGATATCACGGTAAGGGTAATCCTGCGCGGTAGCAGCCCCTGAAATCCCGGTTGCAATCACGGCTGCAGCCGCCAACTGCCCTAACTTCAGTTTCATTTCCAAGTCCTCCCAAACATCTTTGCGTTTATTATTGCATTTATTTGCGTATACATTAAAGAATGCATTGTCAACGGACTGTAGCGAAAGCTGCTATCGCGCTATGAATGCGAAACTGGAAGGAAGCGGGCCAAGATGAAAAAGAACTACGATGTCGCGGTGTTCCACGGGGACGGGATCGGCCCGGAAATTATGGCCCCTACGCTTGAAATCCTGCGGCAGCTCTCCGGCAACAATCCCAGCTACGACCTAGCGTTTACAGACGCTCCAGCAGGCGCAGGCCACTACGCCAAAACTGGAGAATCGTTTCCGACTGGTTCACTTGAAACTGCACGCAAGGCAGATGCGATTCTGCTATCTGCAATGGGTTTGCCGGATGTTCGCTATCCTGATGGAACCGAGATTTCACCACAGATCGACCTGCGGAAGCAGCTCGGCCTTTTTGCCGGCGTGCGTCCGGTAAAGGTTAGCAGCGGACAAATGACCCCCTTGGCGCTGCCTCCCGGAAAAGAGATCGACTTTGTCTTGATTCGTGAAAGCACTGAAGGGTTGTTCTTCACTCAAGGCGCGGGGGAAGTCACCGAAGACGAGGCACGTGAAACCCTTTTGATCACGCGCGAGATATCTGAAAAGCTATTCCGGTTCGCGTTTAAACTTGCCAAAAACCGAAAGGCTTCAGGGCGTGGCAAGGGGCGGGTTACCTGTGTCGACAAGGCCAATGTGTTCCGCGCCTTTGCATTCTTCAGATCGATGTTTGACGCTGAAGCCGCTCGCCATCCCAAATTGCGGGCAGATCATGCTTATGTTGATGCCACTGCGCTTTGGATGGTGCAGAAGCCTTGGGAATTCGATGTTTTGGTGACTGAAAACATGTTCGGCGACATCCTTTCTGACCTTGGCGCCGGCCTTATGGGCGGTCTTGGATTGGCTCCTTCAGCAGATATCGGGTTGAACCACGCCGTGTTCCAACCCTGTCACGGCTCTGCTCCGGACATTGCGGGACAAGACATTGCCAATCCTTTCGCGATGATCCTGTCTGCAGCAATGATGCTTGAATGGTTAGGGTTGACCCATAATCATCCAGAACTGTCCAAAGATGGCGAACGTTTACGGGAAGCCGTGGAAAAGGTGACTGAGAGCGGTCAAAACCTGACGCGTGACCTAGGTGGCACAGCCGGAACACAGGACGCAGCCTCATCGGTATTGGAAGCATTGCGGGCATGAATACTCAAGAAGTTATCAGAGTCGCGTGTGTGGGTGCGGGATACTTCAGCAAATTCCACTACGAAAGCTGGTCTCGAATGCCCGGAGCGGTTCCGATTGCATCCTGCAACCGTGACATCAAAAAGGCGAAAGAAACAGGACTGGCCGCTTACGATGATCTGTCAAAAATGCTGGAGACGGAAGAACCGGATCTCGTGGACATCATCCTTCCGCCTGTGGCGCAGGCCGACGCTATTCGAACTGCGCTGCATTCGGGCGTAAAGTGGCTGATCTGCCAAAAACCTTTCTGCATGTCTCTGGATGAAGCGGAGAAGATCGTCTCCGAGGCTGAAGCGGTAGGCGCAACTATTGTTGTGCACGAGAACTTTCGCTTCCAGCCTTGGTATCGCGCAATCAAAGAGGCGATGACCGAGGGTCGAATTGGTACACCTCTCCAAGCGACTTTCCGGCTTCGGCCCGGCGACGGACAGGGACCACGAGCCTACCTTGACCGGCAGCCGTACTTTCAGGAAATGCCGCGTTTCCTGGTTCATGAAACAGCGGTACATTGGGTAGACACATTCCGATTTTTGTTCGATGCGCCCAGCGCAGTTTATGCGGACTTGCGCCAAGTTAACCCAGTTATCGCAGGCGAGGATGCAGGTTACATCCTGTTTGACCACCCCAACGGTTTGAAAGCTCTGTTCGATGGCAACAGATGCCTTGACCACAGTGCCGAAAACCTGCGTCAGACCATGGGCGAAGCGCTCATCGAAGGAACGGAAGGATCACTGGTTCTTAATGGCGACGGTTCAGTAGAACTCCGCGCTTTTGGAAAACAGGAGCGGCAGCAGATTCTACCTCCAAGCGATCACGATGGATTTGGAGGAGACTGCGTCCACGCCTTGCAAAGTCACGTCGTTTCAGGCCTTCTAAGAGGCACGCCGTTGGAAAACACGGCCCGAGATTATTTGGATGTGATCCGCATCGAAGAGAACATCTATCTCTCGGCTGCGGAGGGACGAAAGATCAACCTGGAGACGCCGTGAAGGATCAGGACGCAAAAACTCTTTCCAATACGCAACGCGCTGTTAGGGATTTGCGACAGATGATCCTGTCTGGCGAACTTGCGGCCGGAACTGACCATCTGGAGTCGGAACTCGCCGAAACTCTGGGCATGTCCCGCACTCCGATACGGGAAGCTGCGCTGATGTTGGAAAGTAAGGGGTTGCTGGAAATGCGGCCCCGCAAGGGTGTGCGGATACTGCCTGTTTCATCAGACGATATGCGTGAAATTTACGACATACTGACGGAACTCGAGAGCCTAGCAGCACAGCGCGCTGCCGAAGCGGGTTATTCAGAAGATGAACTGGCAGTACTTGCCGGATCAATTGCAAAGATGGACCAAGCCATCGAAGCCGAAGACCTAGAAGCCTGGGCCGAGGCCGACGAGTTGTTTCATCAGGAGCTCGTTCGGTTGGGCGGCAACAAACGGGTCGAAGCGATTGTCGCCATGATGAGCGATCAGGTGCGTCGCGCGCGCGCAACGACGTTGTTCATCAGGCCCCTGCCCGTCAAATCCAACGAAGATCACCGTGTTGTTTTTCAAGCAATTAGTGAAGGTCGACCGGATGTTGCCCGTGAACGTCATCGAGAACACAGGCTGCAAGCACAGGCTATGCTTTGCGGGATACTCGAAAAACATCGGCTCAACAGCCTCTGATCTTCTCGTATCCGGTCGTTAGTCAACTAAAGTAACTGCCTGTTTTCGGCATTGAAGACGCTCCGAGTGCTTGTCTACCACAGCAACCCGCAGTTGCCTCCGGCTGCTCTGATTTTCTTTTTTCTAGTCGCTCAAACAATCACTGCATCGATTGGGGTTGAAATAGTACGATTTCGTATTATTTTAGTTCGATATCGTACTATTGGAGAGTCAAGATGCCAAACCGAAGACGTTTTCTCAAGATTCTAGGCGGAGGCACAATACTGGCGGCAACGGGCGCGGCTGGGTTTCTCACGACACGTACACCCCATGAAGCTTTAGCTCCGTGGACGCCAAAACCGTATGATGACCCACGCAAGGCTGCTTTGTCCTACGCAATTCTCGCCCCCAATCCACACAATTTGCAACCTTGGCTGATCGAGTTGGTTGGGCAAGACAAAGTGCGCATCCACCGTGATCCTGAACGTGAGCTTCCTGAAACCGATCCTTACCACCGCCAGCTCTATATTGGTCTCGGTGCATTTGTTGAGACGATGGTACTGACAGCAGGTGCACAAGGATTTGATACCGAGGTCACGTTACTGCCCGATGGAGATGACGGACCTATCGCAGAAGCGATGTTTGTATCTGGCGGGGCATCCGATCCACTCTCAGATCAAATCCTCAAACGGCATTCCAACAAAGAACCGTACACAGAACAGCGGCTCTCTGAGGCGGAAATATCGGTCCTTGAAAACTATGCCACTCTGATTTCCGATGAGGATCTAGTGGCCCGTATTCGAGACCTCACAAAACGCGCTTTTGAAATCGAAATGCGAACTCCACAGACTCTTAGAGAATCCGTCGACCTGATGCGGATCGGCAAAGCAGAAATCAACGCCAACCCAGACGGGATTGAACTGCGTGATCCCATGCTGGAAACGCTGCGACTTACCGGCCTATTGGACAATGAGACCCTGATGAACGTTGATCACCCGGGCACTCAGGCGCACATGCAAGACTACTTCGCTATGCTAGACGCGACGCCGCAATATGCTGTCCTCAAGACAGCCACAAACACCCGAAAGGATCAACTTGATGCAGGACGTCAGTTGATGCGTTTCTACTTGAAGACAACCGAAATGGGCCTAGGCGTTCATCCGGTCAGCCAGGCACTTCAGGAGTATCCTGAGATGGCCGATGAATACGCTCTGGCGCATGAGCTTCTTGCGTCACCGGGCCACACGGTGCAAATGTTGCTGCGTTTGGGGTATGGACCTGAACCAATTCCCACACCCCGCTGGCCGCTGGAGACACGAATTCTGAATGAAGCCTGAAGATGAGACCAACGAAGTTTACCGGTTCTTCACCGAGGTCGGGATCATCAATCAGTTGATCTCGACCAAGCTGGAAGCGTTCTTGCCTGGTAGAATGACGGCGACTCAATTCGGAATTTTGGGCCATCTGGTGCGGCGTCCCGAGGGTGAAACTCCACAGCAACTTTCGAACGCGTTTCAAGTGCCTAAAACTTCGATGACGCACATGCTCTCCAGTCTTGAAAATCATGACCTGATTACTCTTGAAGCCAACCCCAATGACAAGCGTTCGAAAATTGCTCGGCCTACACCGCAAGGCGCGGAGTTTTTGAAAGCTTGTATGGAGCGGATGTCGGAATCCCTGGTTCCAGTATTGTCCGAACTCGGGCCTGAACCGTTCCATGAATCATTGCCTAATCTGACGCTCATACGCGAAACTTTGGACAGCGAGCGCGACTAGCCGAAACCTGCGCCAGCCGAATCAAGCAACCAAATTTTCAGAACATCATGCAATCCGCGCCCGGCGGGAGCGGCGGCGATCCTTCAGGCAAAGTGGGCGTGTAGTCAAATGTCACAATCTTCGCGCCACCGTCGAATGCAATGAACAGTTGATTGGACCCCGGCCTAATGGCGATGCCTTCTGGATCAGTTCCGAATTCCAACAAACTTTGCTGGGCGAGCAGTTGGCCATCTGCCGTGAACTCATACAGGCTGTTTGACCCTTCCCAGTCATCAACAATCAACATGTGGCCGGTACGCGGATCAATCGCGATGCCCTGCGCCTCACTCAAGGGAGGAGAGAGCTTCATGGTATCCAATCTCGCCGTCAAAGCACCCTCTGAAGTGAACCACGACAACCGTTCGGGGTCATCCTCTACGGTCACGATCTGTCCCTTGGCGTTGATCGCAATTCCTTCCGTATCCGCGAAACCACCTTCCAATTCGAAGGGTGCTCCCAGGCGTGATCCGTCCTTGGTGACACGTTGAAGACTGCCGAGACCATCGCCCAGCAACAAGTGATCCCCTTCAACAGCAATTGCTTTGATCCGAAAGAGATCGCTGGATATACGGCGCAATTCATCACCTTGCAGTGTAACGAGAATTGCCTCGGGCCCCTCGTTCGCAATCCACAACCCACAAAAGGTCGGATCGTAGTCAAGACTTGCGGGCTGATTAAGTTCATAACGCCCTGTTTCGCGAAGCTGCAACGCCGTGGCCGGGGTCGACACAGCAAAAATCACTAAGGCGGTGGTCCTCACAAACACTCAGGATGCTCCGAAAATCTGCATCAAAACTGTGGGGCGGAATCGTAACACGTCAATGCTAAGAGCACCTAAACTTCCAAAATCAGAGAGCATCATTTTACCTGATCAAAGACTTATAACACGGAAACTGGTTACGAGCGGTGTGGTTCGACGCATCAGGGTTCTGCCATAGTCCGTTGGAACTAGGGGTGTGTCGAAATCGCAAACCAACAACATGGCGCTTGTGAGAGTTACGAAATCAACACTAGCGAACGAAACAACCTCCGGCTTCATAGAACAAACTTGCAATCGCGTGCTCGGGCGTAGTCACCTAGGGCATAGGGTTGGAGAAAGCCAATGGCGCTGTGGAAGTTCGTGATTAGTGTTTATTGCGCGCTGTTTCTTGTCGCTTGCGCTCCGAAAACCCGCACGTATGAAAAGACTGTATCAGCTGCGCTACCGGCAAATTCCAGCACGGCTCTGGGTCAGGCGGCCAATCGCCTTGGGGATCCTAAAGACGGTCGGTCAGGCATCAAGCTGATCAGTGATGGAGAAGAAGCGCTCGTATCACGGCTGTTGTTGGCCACTGCGGCCGAGCGTGTCAATGAGCGTTCAAAACTGACCCGGTTTCAGCGTTTGATTTTGACCCACCCTATGTGGCGCAAAGCCCCCAGGCGGGCCGCCCTCATA
>NZ_JBQFRW010000006.1:0-234050 GCF_056537625.1 Ruegeria sp. C6
AAAAACCTCAGATGCCCCCAGTCTCTCCCGAGCGTCTCCGCAGCTTCCACCGCGTCCCAGCACCTCAGCAGCGCCGGTGAAGGGCGTTCTAAATATATCGCCCAAAAGCCGCAAGTGGAAAAATCAAAAAAACGCAAAAAAACGCAAAAATAGAATTTTATCACACTAAAACATATGGTTACGAAGAGTGTCCAGCCATTCAACCCGGAAGTCGCGGACACAGACCATCGCAAATCACGCCATGGATATGTTATTCACACTGTTACCCACAGACTCGCCTGCGAGTCAGGCTGAATCGGCTTGCCTAAACCGGATCAGGATTGTTGCGACCGGTAGGCGCATGACCAGAAGTCCCAGAATAATAGCCAAGTAGACCAATGGCTCGATCTGAAACCCCTTCGCCAACATCACATAATGAAGCGCCCCCAGAATTGCTGCTGGATAGACCAGACGATGCAATTTGCGCCAACGAGGCCCCAAACGGCGAACCGCCCAGTTGTTGGACGTGATTGCAAGCGGCAGTAACAGTACAAAGGCAGCCATGCCCACCGTGATATAGGGCCGCTTGATAATGTCCGCCCAGATTTGGCTGGGAATCTGAACATCCAGAACCAGCCAGATCAACAGGTGCAATGCGACATAGGAAAATGTCAGTACACCTAACGCGCGGCGGAACTTCATCAGATTTAGGCCAGCGAAGCGACGCAAGGGCGAAATCGCGAGACCCAAAATCAGAAGCTGCAGCGCCAGTTCGCCAAACTCGTGCTCGAGCGCCTCGATCGGCTCGACCCCGAGACCACCGGTCATGCCCTGATAAAACAACCAGGGCGCAGGCAGCGCGCCCAGCAAATAAACGGCCCAATTGGGAAGCCGTCGCAAGAGGTCGTTGAGCCGCCGCATCATCTCAGTAGTTCTTCGCCAGATCCATGCCTTCGTAAAGGCTGGCGACCTCATCTTCATATCCGTTGAACATCAGCGTCGGGATTCGCTTGGCAAACAGACCTCCGCCGATTTGACGTTCCGAAGCCTGCGACCAGCGGGGGTGATCCACATTGGGGTTCACATTGCTGTAGAACCCATATTCCCTAGGACCTGCCATGTTCCAACTTGTCGGAGGCTGGGTATCCGTAAGGGTAATCCGCACGATCGATTTGATCGATTTGAAGCCATATTTCCACGGTACCACCAATCGCAAAGGCGCGCCGTTCTGGTTCGGGATGTCCCTGCCGTAGATCCCAGTAGCCATAATGGTCAGCGGATGCATCGCCTCATCCAAACGCAGCCCTTCGCGATATGGCCAGTCTAGTACCGGATACGCCACACCCGGCATCTCATCGGGACGATAGGCGGTCTCAAACGCCACGTATTTCGCGCCGTCCTGAACGCCAGCCATGCCGAGTAGATCTGCCAGTTCAAACCCGTTCCAAGGTATCACCATCGACCAGGCCTCAACACAGCGGAACCGATAGATTCGCTCCTCAACAGTCATTTCAGACATGATGTCTTTGAAATCATATTCACCAGGGCGGTCGACCAGACCGTCGATGGTTACACTCCAGGGCTCGGTTACCAGTGTGTGTGCATATTTCGCCGGATCATCCTTGCGTGTCCCGAACTCATAATAATTGTTGTAGGAAGTAATCTCTTCCCAGGTATTCGGTTCAAGCGCCTCGGCCGCCGCTGGCCGCGCGAGGCTCGCCAGCCCGACACCCGCCAAACCGGCCATGACCTGTCGCCGGTTCAGAAACGCCGCCCTTGGGGTGACGTCCGCATGCGTCAGTTTGTTGGTCCAGCGATGCGCCATTTGGTTCTCCGTTATCCATTAACCTCGTAACTGAGGTAAGGTCTGATAGCACAGAGCCAAGGAAACAGGCGTCACGATTGAGCGAACAGATTGTAACGAAAATTAGGTACGCTTGGGCGCGAGGATAACGGTCACCCGATGTTCAAGCCGACAACACGGTTTATTTCGCACCCAAGATTGACCGCCTGATAGGTCGGAAAAGGCAGCCGGGCCGAAATTTCGATATCGCGCCGAACCCAGTCCTGCGCCTCTAACTGCTTGAGCGAGGACGACAATGCGCGATCAGTGATCACCCGAAGATCCGACCTGAGCCCTGAAAAGCGCCGCGGTTGGCGGGTCAACGCCAGAATAGGGACCGTCCAGCTACGACGCAGTAGCTTCAATTCGGTATCATCCGGCACCAAGGCCACGATTTCTGCCGCTACAGCCGCCGCCTGAACCCCGGCTTTGGTCAAACGGAATTCAGGGCGCAAAGGGTGGCCGTGGCCCGGGTTCCGTTCAAGCAAGCCAAGGCTGACCAGATGCTCAAGACTTGCCGCAAATGACGTCCGGCTTGCCCCGGTCGCGGCGTGCAATGGGGCCTGCCTGCCCGGAACCCCCTGGTGCAGCTGCGCAAGAATGTTCAGCGACCAGGCCCGAGAGGTAAGCTTGACAAGTAATTTAATGTCCATAAAGTATAGTTACTTTATTTTAGGACAAAAGGAAAGCTCCATGGCCCTCGTTTCCTTAGAAAACACCATCACTCTCGCCATTTCGGTCAAAGATCGCCACGCCAGTGCGCGCTGGTATAATGACAAGCTCGGGTTTGAGTTGATCCATCATATTGATGAGGCGGGTTGGAGCGAGATGCTCACCAAAACCGAAGGCGTGACCCTTGGTTTGGGCGAGCAGGCAGAACCAGCGCCCGGAAACACCGTTCCGGTCTTTGGTGTTGCTGATATCGCAAGCGCACGCGATGCTTTGGAAGGGGCCGGAGTTCGGTTTGACGGCGAAACCGAGACGATTGAGGGGATGGTCAGCACTGCCACATTTTACGACCCGGACGGCAACGCAATGATGCTGGCGCAGGATCTGACCGGGCAGGTCTGAACGCTCTTAGTCGCAATACAAGCCACCAAAAAAAGACCCGCCTGGATGGCGGGTCTCTTCATTACCTGAGATTTAATGCACGACTGCATCATCCGGGCGCGGACGCTCGGACGTTCCCAGCCGATCGCCGATGATCAAACCATCGGTTCCGGCGGTCACCGGAACGGTCTCACCATCCTTTATCTCACCGGCCAGCAGTGCTTCGGCCAACGGGTTCTGCAGGGCGCGTTGGATCACGCGTTTCAATGGGCGGGCACCGAAGACCGGATCATAGCCTTCACCGGCCAGCCATTCCTTCGCGCCATCGTCCAGTGCCAGCTCGATCTTGCGGGCAGCCAGACGTTTCTGCAGACGTGCCATCTGGATATCGACGATGCCATCCATATCGGCCCGTTTGAGCCGGTCAAAGATGATGGTTTCGTCCAGACGGTTCAGGAATTCAGGCCGGAAATGAGCCCGGACCGCGTCCATGACATCCCGCCGCGCTTGCGCACTGTCAGCCCCTTCGGGCAACTGGCTGAGTGCCTGAGACCCAAGGTTCGACGTCAGGATGATCAGCGTCTGCTTGAAGTCGACGGTACGACCCTGACCATCGGTCAGGACGCCATCGTCCAGGACCTGCAGCAGCACGTTGAACACATCCGGGTGTGCCTTTTCGACCTCGTCAAACAGCACGACCTGATAGGGTCTGCGCCGCACGGCTTCGGTCAGCACACCACCTTCGTCATAGCCGACATAGCCCGGAGGGGCACCGATCAGACGGGCGACCGCGTGTTTCTCCATGAACTCGGACATGTCGATGCGCACCATCGCGTTGTCGTCGTCGAACAGGAAGTTCGCCACGGCCTTGGTCAGCTCGGTCTTGCCCACGCCGGTCGGGCCGAGGAACAGGAACGAGCCCAATGGGCGGTTCTCGTCATTCAGACCGGCACGCGCACGGCGCACGGCGTTGGCAACAGCAGTGACCGCCGCATCCTGACCGATCACGCGGGAATGCAGATCGTCTTCCATCCGCAGCAGTTTCTCGCGCTCGCCTTCCAGCATTTTCGAGGTCGGGATACCGGTCCAGCGTTCGACCACCGAAGCGATCTGTTCCGGGCGCACCGTTTCCTCGGCCATCATGGCGTTGCTTTCGGCGTTTTCAGCCTCGGTCAGCTTTTTCTCAAGCTCGGGGATGACGCCATAGGACAGCTCACCCGCCTTGGCGAGGTTGCCCTCACGCTTGGCGATCTCCAGATCAGCGCGCGCTTTGTCGAGTTGTTCCTTCAGATCACGCGCGCCAGCCAGCTTGTCACGTTCTGCCTGCCATTGGGCGGTCATCTCGGCGGATTGCTCCTGCAGGTCGGCCAAATCCTTTTGCAAGGTTTCCAGACGATCCTTCGAGGCCGCGTCATCTTCAAGCTTCAGCGCCTCTTCCTCGATCTGCATTTGCAGGATCTGACGATCCAGCTGATCGAGTTCCTCGGGCTTGGAATCCACCTCCATCCGCAAACGCGAAGCCGCTTCATCGACAAGGTCGATGGCTTTGTCAGGCAGGAAGCGGTCGGTGATGTAGCGATGCGACAGGGTCGCCGCCGACACGAGCGCCGAGTCCGAGATGCGCACACCGTGGTGCAGCTCGTACTTTTCCTTGATACCGCGCAGGATGCTGATCGTGTCCTCAACTGTCGGCTCAGTGACCATCACCGGCTGGAACCGGCGGGCGAGGGCTGCGTCTTTCTCGACGTATTTGCGGTACTCATCCAGCGTCGTCGCGCCGATACAATGCAACTCACCCCGGGCAAGCGCAGGCTTGATCAGGTTGGCGGCATCCATCGCACCGTCGGATTTACCTGCACCTACCAGCGTGTGCATCTCGTCGATGAACAGTATGATCTCACCGGCGGCTTCGGTAACTTCGGTCAGAACAGCCTTCAGTCGTTCTTCGAACTCACCGCGATATTTAGCACCGGCGATCAGCGCACCCATGTCGAGCGCGAGAAGCTTCTTGTCCTTCAATGATTCCGGCACATCACCATTGACGATGCGCAGGGCCATGCCCTCGGCAATCGCGGTCTTACCGACGCCGGGTTCACCAATCAGTACCGGATTGTTCTTGGTGCGGCGCGACAGAACCTGCATCGAACGGCGGATTTCCTCATCCCGCCCGATGATCGGGTCGATCTTGCCTTCGGCTGCAGCCTCGGTCAGGTCGCGCGCATATTTTTTAAGCGCGTCGTAGCCTTCTTCCGCCGATGCGGTGTCAGCAGTGCGGCCCTTGCGGATATCGTTGATCGCTTCGTTCAGTTTCTGGGCCGATACAGCACCGGCCTCCAAAGCCTCTTTGGCTTTGGATTTCACCATACACAGCGCCATCAGAACGCGTTCAACCGGCACAAAGCTGTCGCCCGCCTTGGTGGCGAGCTTCTCTGCCTCGTCCAAAACCTTGGCGGTCTGGCCGTCCATATAGATCTGGCTCGCGTCGCCGCTGACCTTCGGGATTTTGCCCATGGCCGCGTCCAACGCCTCAACCACGCGGTTCGGTGCGCCGCCAGCGCGTGTGATCAGGTTGCTGGCCAGCCCCTGATCGTCGTCCATCAGTGCTTTCAAGATATGTGTGGGCTCCAGCCTTTGGTGCCCCTCGCGCAGCGCAATGGTCTGCGCGGCTTGCACGAAACCCCGTGCCCGCTCGGTGAACTTGTTCAAGTCCATAGCATTCTCCTTTTCTTAAGCGCCCCGTATTGATGCGCCCGCTTGGCGGCACGCGTCGGTCTGGGCCTCACATTCAATTTGGGAAATGTCTTTTCCCATTCAAGGGGCTAGAGCATATAAATCGGCGTCATCCGCGCGGAATCGAGTAGACGGAATAACCGCCAGTTTCTCCCATCAATTCAGCGTTATACATTTCGACCAAAGACTGCTCGGCACTGCTGCCTGTGGGGCATGAAACCAGATCAGCCGTATGATCGAGGAAGTTGCCGGTATAGGCTGTTTCCCCGGTCAATTGACACCAGTCGTCTTCCGATCGGTACCCACGCACTAACAGAAGATTGTCATTGGTTGGAGCCGGCGCGACACCGGTTTCGGGCGGATCGCTTTGAGGCGCGTCTTCGCATGCGGCCAACATCAGTGCCGCGCCAAGTAAAATTACCTTTTTCATCGTTTCTATCCCTGTTCTGAACGTCGGCACTTTAGCACATTGCGCAAAATAATGAGTGAACTGCGTCACCTCGGGCTTCACACATGGACAGATCGCCCTGAACCCGTTAGGACGCAAACGTTTGCCAAAAAGGAGCGCCCCATGTCCGATGACCGCCTTATCGTAGCCCTCGACGTCCCAAACGCCCTGCAGGGTCTAGCCATGGCCGAGCGGCTGGGCGACTCGGTTTCGTTCTATAAGATCGGGCTGGGTATGTTGACTGGCGGCGGTCTGGCATTGGCCAACGAGTTGAAACAGGATCACGGAAAGCGCATTTTCTTGGACATGAAGCTGTTCGATATCGGCAACACTGTAGAAAATGCAGTGCGTGGGTTGGCTCAGTTCGATCTGGACTTCTTGACGGTGCATGGTGATCCGCATGTCGTACGCGCCGCAAAGGAGGGCGCTGCAGGCAAGGACATGAAAATTCTGGCGGTAACCGTCCTGACATCACTGAACAGGGACGATCTGGATGCAAGCCTTCTGAAAGCGGGTGACGTGCAGGACCTCGTTGTAGAACGCGCGGCCAAGGCTTTCGAGGCCGGAGCTGATGGCGTCATCGCCAGCCCTCAGGAAGCCGCGCTAATCCGCGCCCTGCCCCAATCCGAAGGTCGTTTGATTGTAACCCCTGGGGTACGCCCTGCTGGCGCAGCTTTGGGCGACCAAAAGCGGGTCGCAACCCCGGCCAGTGCAATCGGCGATGGGGCCGATCATATCGTCGTGGGTCGCCCGATTTATCAGGCGGATGACCCCAAAGCCGCCGCACAAGCAGTTTTGAGCGAGTTAAATTCATTGACTCACCATTAGGCGAAAAGCCAAAAATTGCGGAAGGAACGGTGCTCAAGCAATTGACGTCAGGTCAATTTTTCGCGCCGCCGCGCCAAATCGTCCCTGTGCCCGAAAACACACATGAAAAACATGAGTTTTATGGCGTTCGGCTTGTGGCTATCGAAAAACGCCATTTTCGGCGATTCTACACACAAGACACTCCCCAACGGGCCATCTCTTCCTGAGGCTCGTTACCTCCCCCCGCAGGCGCGGGGGGTTTTCTTTCGAAGTCCCGTTCAAAGCTGCGCCGTTTCCGTCAAATAATCCCGAAGGCGATCTGCAAAATTTGGAATGGCCAACGGATTCGACAGATAATCCCGCGGACAATTCAGCCTCCACCCCTGCCCTTCGTCCCCAAAACGGATCAGACCAACATCTTCCGGCGGGCGCAGGGCGACGTAGAACCAGCTTTGACCATATTGCCGTGACCAGACAAGATCGGTTGCGCACAGGCGCAGCCCAACCTCTTCATCTGTTTCACGCAACGCGCATTCGATCGGTGTTTCGCCTGACTTTTTCCCGCCGCCTGGAAAATCGAGATGACCTGGAAACGGGATATCAGATCGATCATCTCTTAGAATGACCAGCAGCTTGCGCCCCAGAAACAACGCTATTTTTGCCCCGGCGAAGTCCATCGGTCCTCTTTTTATCCTTATCCATTCGCGATACCTTTTAACCTATCGAATGTCTTGACCAATCCGCCGCTGGCCGGAAAGAAACTACATCATGCCCGCCATCTGTCGCGACTGCCTGAAGGAAACTAAGCAAGGGCCGCGCTGCCCAACTTGCAGCAGCCCGAGGGTCAAATCGCACCCAGAGCTGTTTGACCTGACGATCGCGCATATGGATTGCGATGCTTTTTATGCTTCGGTCGAAAAGCGCGACAATCCCGAACTTGTCGACAAGCCTGTGATCATTGGCGGCGGCAAGCGCGGGGTGGTTTCGACTGCCTGTTACGTGGCCCGCGTTCGCGGGGTACGTTCAGCCATGCCAATGTTCAAGGCGCTTCAACTATGCCCCGAAGCGGTGGTGATCAAACCGCGTATGTCGGTCTATGCCAGCGTCTCGCGCGAGATACGCACTATGATGGACGAGTTGACACCTGATGTTGAACCGCTGTCGCTGGATGAGGCGTTCATGGACCTATCCGGCACCGAGCGGCTGCATGGTGCACCGCCAGCGGTCATGCTTGCGCGTCTGGTCAAGAGGATGAAAGATGAGCTGGGCCTGACGGGATCGATTGGCTTGAGCCATAACAAGTTTTTGGCCAAGGTGGCCTCGGATCTCGACAAGCCTCGGGGTTTTTCAGTGATCGGCAAGGCCGAGACGGCTGATTTCCTGCATGACCGGCCGGTGCGATTAATCTGGGGAATTGGTCCGGCGGCGCAGGAATCTCTGGATCGCGCAGGGATTCGCACATTTGCTGATCTTCTGCGCTGGGATCAGGAGGCGCTGACAGCGCGGTTCGGATCAATGGGCTACCGTCTGTGGCATCTGGCGCGAGGGCAGGACAAACGGCGCGTATCGGCCCATGAGCCGATGAAGTCGATCAGTAATGAGACCACTTTTTTCGAGGATACCGCCAGTCTTGAAATTCTGGACGGGCATCTGTGGCGTATGTCTGAAAAGGTAGCTGACCGGGCCAAAGCCAAGGGATTGGCTGGGCGAGTGGTGACGCTGAAGCTGAAACAGGCCAACCACAAGATCATCACCCGGCGCATATCACTACGCGATGCGACTCAGATAGCGGACCGGATTTATCGCACCGCTCGTGGGCTATTTGATCAGGTTGGCGATCAGGGTCCCTATCGCCTTTTGGGATGCGGTCTGTCTGACCTGTGCTCAGAGGATCAGGCCGATATCTCGGGCGACCTTCTGGATCCCGGTGCAGAACGCCGATCACAGGCCGAACGTGCGACGGACGAAATCCGGCGCCGTTTCGGTAGTGATGCAATCGTAAAAGGTCGTGCGCTGCGCTAGGTCTATTCGGCGGCAAGTGACATTGGATCGGACCCGATACTGGTGATCTGCGCGGTGACCTGCCGCAACACATCACGCAACGCCTCAAAGTTGCCGTTCGGCTGGATCGTTTCCTCGTTCATATAAAGTGACCGATCGATCTCGATTTGAACCGCATGCTGATGGCGGGCAGGTCGACCATAGGTCTGGGTGACGTAGGCCCCAGCAAAAGGCGTGTTGCGCGCCACATTCAGACCCGCGTCGGCAAAAGCGGCCTCGATCTGATCAACGATCACACCGGAAGCGGCCGCACCGAACCGATCGCCCAAAACGATTTCCGGTCGGGCCCGGCGCGAGCCGCCGGCCAGCGCCACCGCCTCGTGCGGCATCGAGTGGCAATCGATCAGAATGGCCTGCCCAAACATCTGATGCGATTCCGCCAGCAGAGATTTCAGACGAGTATGGTATGGACGCCAATAGGTATCGATCCGCAGGCGCGCCTCATCCATAGTCAGCTTGCCGCTGTAGATCGCCCTGCCGTTGGCGACCACGCGGGGAATCACCCCGAGGCCCGAGGTAACCCGCGGATTATGTCCGTGACGACGCGCACCCTGTATCAAAGCGGGGTCCAATTCATCCGAATTGCGATTCAGGTCCAGATAGGCGCGCGGCATGGCCGCGGCGAGCAGCGGTGCACCGAATTCAGCGACTGAGGAAAAAAGCTGATCGACATACGCATCCTCGGAGGACCGAATCATATTGCGGTTCAAAACAGACCGCTTCAACAAAGACTCGGGATAGGTCCGACCGCTATGGGGCGAGGCAAATACCACGCAGGACGTACGCGTTGCGGGCATATCCAGAATATAGGCTGCATTGGTGGCGGCGTCGGGCATGGGCTCTCCGTTGTTCGCACTCAACATAGACCGTAAAATAGTTCTGCCAAACCCCTTGATCCCCCCAACGACTCCTTTTATAGACCCCGCTACCGGCGCGGGGTTCCGCGCCCCATTTCGTTATGGGGCAGGTCACGCAACGGTTTCATGGGCGGTTAGCTCAGCGGTAGAGCACTTCGTTGACATCGAAGGGGTCACAAGTTCGATCCTTGTACCGCCCACCATGAATTCATTGCTCTGGTCTTTCCGGGGCACCCGATTAACCCAGGCGCTGGCCACGTCTTTGATGAAGGCGCCGCAGATTGGAGACAGACCCATGAAGGTCAAGAACTCGCTCCGCTCGCTCAAGAACCGGCACCGTGATTGCCGGGTTGTGCGTCGCAAAGGCCGCGTCTACGTGATCAACAAGACGCAGCGCAAGTTCAAAGCTCGCCAGGGCTAAGGGCTGCACGAACCTAATTAAAAAAACCGCGCTTTCGAGCGCGGTTTTTTTATGCCCTGCTTCTAGCGCCCTTTCGTGTCGGCGGAAGTGCCGGAAATCGCTCCGAAAGTCCGGTTCTGAGATTTAGTATTGTTATGAGACGGTCTCATGCTACGCTTTCCCTGTTTTTAGAAGGGAGGTCGGGTTGGCCAACGATGATCTGGATACGCTATTAGGAACAACCCTGACCGAGATGGTGGCCGATATAGGCCGAAGCGTGGCCCAAGCCGCCGAACAGCTTAGTCTGGATCAGTTGAACGCGCTGAAGAACTATCCTCAGGAACTGCGCGAGATGGGCATTCCGCCAGTCTTTTACCACATGCAGGATGTCGATGTAGAATTGAAGGTCGTCATGGAGATGACCAGTACCACAGAAGAAGGCAAACGCGGGATCATTGGCGCGTTTCTGTGTGGGCCAAAACTGACGCAAACAGATACGCTCGATGCGAGCAGCGCGTCGACCATGCGGATGCGGTTCGCGCCGGGACCGGTGGATGAAAGTGGTTCTGGTGGAGGGGTCGATGGCGACTAAAAAGGACAAGACCCCCAAAAAACAGCCTATAGATGTGCGCATCACCGAACTGCCCGAGGCCTTCACCACACTGCTTCAGTCATTGGAAAACCGCCTGACCGCGCTGGAGGCGCGCGAGGTCGTGTTGCTGGAGACGATCCAGGACCTGCAAGACCAGATCGACGACCTGGAAGAAGGAGGCGGTGGCATGCTGATGGGCTCGGGTTCTCCGGTGGTGAACCCAATGGCCGGAGGCCAGAGCGGAATGGAGGTTGAAGACAAAGATACGCAGATCGTGGATGC
Organism: Ruegeria sp. C6; assembly: GCF_056537625.1. NCBI lineage: Bacteria > Pseudomonadati > Pseudomonadota > Alphaproteobacteria > Rhodobacterales > Roseobacteraceae > Ruegeria > Ruegeria sp. C6. The sequence continues at coordinate 11,050 of NZ_JBQFRW010000006.1, forward strand.
GCAGGTTTTTTCGCAGGCCCTGGGCGAACAGATCCTTGCAGGATCCGACGGCAGCGACGATTTCACCATCGACAATGTCCAGGTCGAAGCCTTTGTTGGGCTTGGTCGGGATGGCGACAAAGCCCAGTTCGCTACAAACGCGAAGAAACAGGCGGTCAGCCAGAACGCAGCGAAGGTCTCGTTCTCGGTCAAAAGACGGTCCGCAACGAAGATTATTGATAGAGACTGAATTCACAAAGGAGATTGGAAATGAGTATCGGGCAGGAACTGCTAAACGTCCCTTTCGCGGAAATGGTTCAGAAACTGGCGATTTCCGTGGCAGAGTCGCAAACTGAATTGGATAGACATTCGACTGATATCGCCAAATACATGGCGGATCAGAAAATCCAGCTTCCCGACCTATCCAACCCCGATGGTCCCCCAAAGGAATTCAGCCTCGTGTCGATGGGTTTCCTGCCCGCGTTCTATGCGGTGCAAGAGGCCGAGATCGAGGTAAAGATGGCGATCTCGATGACCAAACAGACCGAGAAATCAGGCAGCGCATCGGTCAAAGGTGGCTGGGGACCCGTGGCGGCGCAGGTCAACGCAAGTTATTCCTCGCGCTATGCCTATAATCAGGAAGGTGCAAGCAGGCTATCAATCAAACTGGCCCCAGCCGATCCGCCGGTCATGCTGCAGAAATACATGGAAGCGGTAACACAGGCGATGCTGACCAAAGAACCGGTGCTCAGCGACGATCCGGACCCCGAGCCGGCACCGTCACCCATCCCTCCGCAACCCGAAAGAAAACAAAGTAGGCGGCGTCAATCCTGAAGGGGCCGTCCGGCAAGGTAAGTTCAGCGACGTTTTGACCAACTAATTTTGTCGGATTTCCTTGCATCCCACCGAGAATCGTTTAATTGACCAAATCAGTCGGGTTAAATCCCGTCACGATTTTCAATGTTGGGACAAATGATGCTGAAATCCTCTACCTGCTTTGCCGCCACCCTGACGGCCCTGATCGCCACCTCTGCCGCAGCCGAGGGCGAGCTGAACCTGTATTCCTCGCGCCACTACGACACCGACGAACGCCTGTATTCCGACTTCGAAGAGGCCACCGGCATCACCATCAACCGCATCGAAGGCAAGGCCGACGAACTGATAGCACGGATGAAAGCAGAAGGCGCGAATTCGCCCGCTGATGTCCTGCTGACGGTCGACAGCTCGCGCCTGGCCCGCGCCAAGAGCGAAGGCATCCTGCAGCCGGTCGAGAGCGCAATCTTAGAGGAGCGTATTCCGGCAAACCTTCAGGACGAAGACAATCAGTGGTACGGCTTTTCTCAGCGCGCACGGATCATCTTCTTTGACAAGGCTGATGTCGCCAACCCACCCGCAACCTATCTGGATCTGGCAAAACCGGAGTATAAAGGGCAGATCTGCATTCGCTCGTCCGGCAATATCTATAACCAGACACTATTGTCATCGATCATTGCAAATCACGGCGCGGAAGAAGCCAGGAAATGGGCTGAAGGTGTCGCCGCCAACATGGCACGCGAACCTCAGGGCGGTGACACAGACCAGCTGCGCGGCATCGTGTCAGGCGAGTGCGAGATTGCGGTTGCCAACACATACTATATGGCCCGCGCTATGCGCAAAGACGTCAAGGGTCTAAGCGCGGATATCGAGATGATCGGCGTGCAGTTCCCGGCACAGGATGCCGAAGGTGCACATATGAACCTGTCGGGTGCGGGTGTTGCAGCAAACGCGCCGAACAAAGAAAACGCGATTAAGTTCCTTGAGTATCTCGCAAGCGATCAGGCCCAGGTCTACTTCTCGAACGGAAACGATGAATACCCCGCTGTCGAAGGCGTCGCGCTGGCTGAGAACGTGGCCGCTCTGGGGGAATTCAAAGCGGATGAGGTGAACCTCTCAGAGGCCGCTAAAAACATCCCCGAGGCACAGAAAATCTATAACGAAGTTGGCTGGAAGTAATCCAGTCCGATACCCGAGCAGCAAAAGGGCGCAGATTTCTGCGCCCTTTTTCTATTGTGTTTGAAGTAAAGCAAGGCAATAATCCCATATTCGTAACTGTTTCCCATATGTGAGCCATGCTCGACACACTATCAAACCGCCTCGCTAAGCGTCTGAACGAGCTGCGCCAGGGTCATGGCTGGTCGCTTGAGCAGCTGGCAGACCAAAGTGGGGTCAGCCGGGCGACACTGTCGCGAATGGAAAACGGTGATGTCAGCCCTACCGCTGAAACGCTTGGCCGTTTATGCGCAGCATACGGCCTGCCCATGTCACGCCTGCTGATGATGGTCGAAGACAGTTTCGATCCCAAAGTACCTTTCGAGAAGCAGCCTGAATGGCATGACCCCGAAAGCGGGTTTACCCGCCGTTCGGTTTCACCACCGGCGACTGGCCTCAGTGGCGAAGTAATGGAAGGTCATTTGCCCCCAGGTACTGTCATCACCTACGATACTCCGCCCAAGCCGGGACAGGAGCACCACCTGATCCTACTTGATGGAGGGCTAACGTTGACAGTGGACGGGATTGCCCATGCGCTCAGCGGCGGCGACTGCCTTCGCTATCACCTGTCGGGGCCAACGCAGTTCGAAACCGGACCCAAACGCGGTGCGCGCTATCTGTTGGTGCTGATATGATTACGCGATTGCCACAGGAATATTTCGACGAAGCGCTTGAGGATCTGACCGATATCCTGCACCGCTGTGTCCATACCGGTGCCAGTATCGGGTTCATCCTTCCTTTTTCGCGAGACGATGCCCGCGCCTATTGGCGGGACAGGGTGCAGCCCGAACTCCGCGCGGAGACACTCGATCTGTTTGTCGCATATGGTGACGGACGCATTCTGGGCACAGTGCAACTGATCCCCGCCGCAATGCCAAACCAGCCGCATCGCGCGGATGTGGCAAAACTGCTGGTTCATCCGCAGGCTCGCCGTCGTGGTTTGGGTCGGTCGCTGATGGAGGCACTGCATGAACGTGCTCAGGAATTGAAACGCACGATGCTGGTGCTGGACACCCGTAGCAGCGATCCTTCACGCTTGCTGTATCAGTCGATGGGTTTTCAGATTGCCGGAGAGATCCCGAACTATTGCCGAAACCCGTTTGAGGATCGGCTGGAGCCGACCACTTACATGTTCAAGGACGTCACCTAGCTGCCCGTCGCGCGTACATTCGCGACAGAGCATTCGGCGATCCCCAAAGGTCCCGACATAGGTCGGCACCAAAGGCCTACAGCCGCGCGCCATCGACAGCAAAGGGCGCTCGTTGACCAAAGAATTTGATACCTCAAGCGCATCGGGATACATCTAGAATCGAAGGAAATCCAGAGCTTCTCCGGCTGGCAGCTTCTCAGTTTCTGCCGGAATAATTGCCAGACCATCGGCCTGTGCAAGAAGGGCAACGCGCCCGCTGTAAGACTCGGCCATCAGGCGCAATCGCGGTGCGCCATTCGGTGTACATCCGTCGATGCTTACCGGGCGGTACTCACGCCGCCCCGCGCGGCGTTGAATAGGTTCTGCTAAAACCGCCTGCTCGGGGGTGCGTTCGTTCCGATGCAGACCGGCACGGCGTTCCATCATCCGCGCACCAATGATCTGCCACGTAACAAAGGCCGAAACCGGATTTCCTGGCAGGCCCACATAAAGCGCATCACCCCGACAACCGAACATGATCGGTTTGCCGGGTTTCATCGCCACTTTCATCACCTCGGTTTCGCCACCGATTTCACTGAACAGGCGCGGCATGTGGTCTTCGTCCCCGACCGAAACACCGCCCGTGGTGATAATCAGGTCCGAGCTATTACAGGCCTCCCTCAAGACCTGCTTCAGCAGCACCGGATCATCTTCGACCGGGCCTCGGTCGGCTAGTTCGATCCAGGGTTTATCCAGCAAAGCCAAAAGCATGTACCGGTTCGAGTTGTAGATCTGTCCGGGGCCAAGCGCTTCACCCGGCTGGCGCAGCTCGCTACCGGTCGAGAAGATCGTGACCTTGAGCTTGCGAAAAACCTTCACCTCGCCATAACCAGCCGAGGCCAACGCGGCAGCCTCGCGCGCGGAAATTTCACACCCGCGCCGCAGGATCGGGGCACCAGCTTTCAAATCCTCGCCCGCGCGACGGATATGCTGACCGGATTTTGGACGGCGGTTGAACCGGATGCGATCGGACTGAAACTCACAGTCTTCCTGCATTAATACGGCATCGAACTCGGACGGCACCGGCGCTCCTGTGAATATACGCAAGGCACTGCCATCCGGCGCATCGTGTGCGCCGCTATCGCCGGCGGCTATGCGCCCGCCAACCGGCAGTTCGAACACAGGCCCCTCGCCCAGATCGGCGCTGCGAACGGCATAGCCGTCCATGGCCGAGTTATCGAAGGCGGGCATGTCTACCTTGCTGTCGCAATCCTCGGCCAGTATCCGGCCAATAGCCTGCACCAGCGGTAGTGTTTCGGTATCCGTGATGGGGTTGGCCACGGACAAACCGCGCCTTAGGGCGTCATCTACGGTCAGGTACATATGAGCATGGTGGTCGCAGGCACATCCATCAGCCATTTTGGGCCTCCATATACGCAAAGAGCTCTTCGAAACCGACCCGCTCGGCCTCTCCAAGTTTAGGTAGATAGGCCTTGGCTTCTTCCAGATTCGAGCTTGGATCACCAACTACCAGCAGCATGACCATGCCGTGACGCCCATGAACGCGGCAACGGATGCCGTAGACTCCCTCTTTCTCGAAAGTCAGATCCAGTTCGGGTTTGCCCCGAATCTCGAAGACGCGCGCGCCCACGGGTATCATTCGAGGAATGGCAGTGACCGTGTGCCGCCCGGTCGAGCCTTTGAAACGCACAGTCGCCCCAGCGGGAACCTGCAGGGATTTGGGTTCGAACCGAAATGCATGCGCCGGAGTGTCGGCGTTCAGGTCGATGACCTGATGAACTACGGCAACCTCGGGGATCTCCTCGGCCAGTGCGACACTACCAAAAGCCATTGCCCCCGTTAGAATCGCCGCGCCTAGTTTCAGCGAAATCGCCATCTATCCCTCCGGTTTCAGACCGCCCGGTAGGGGTCTCCCAACAGGTCGGCCAAAGCGCTGATCAACACCGGCCACTGGGCGCGGCGGTTCTCGTCGCGCAATCCGGCCAACAATTCGCGCCCAATGGACACCAAGGCAGGGGTGCTGTCATTGATATAGGTCACGATCCGTTGCTCAGGATTGGCCAGAAGGAAGGGTACGATGGCCGCACCTGCCTGATCCGGGGCCGTTTCAGACAAAAGCCGCATCGCCGCCTGCCGTACCGGGGCCGAGACATCGTCCAGCAAGCTGCGCGCCACATCGGCCGTCCCGTCCCAGCGGGTCAGAGTCTGCATGGCGTCGATACGAAAGGCAGTATCTCCGGTTTTCAGCATAGCCCGCAATTTGCCCCGCAGCGCATCCTGCGGTGGCAGGTCAGCCTGTTGCAGCAGGTTCAGCGCTTGCAGAGACAGATTGGCATCGGTATGCGAAAGCCCCTGTGTGATCAGCTCGATCAAATGCGACTGGTCCAGTTCGGACCCGTTGCGCGCGACCGACAAGCCCAGTGCCGCCAGCGCCTGCGCGGCGATCTCGGTCTCGGGATCCCGCGCGATCTGGGCCAGCATGATCTGCATACCTGTGACGTCGCCCAGCAGGCGGATGGCCGAAATGCGGGTCTCACGCTCCAAGGCTTCGGCATTGTCATCCAACGCCACGCGGCGGCGTTTGGGATGCCGGGTGGCCTTGACCAACAATGCCTGCTCGCGTGGCGTCAGGGGGTGCAGGTCATCATCCTCGGCCTCTTTCTTCATCTCTGCCGCGATAGCGTCATGGCCAAGGATCGCGCCGAGGCTGGAGGTAGGGCCGTTTTCACCACCGTCGGATACATCCAGCCCTGCCTCTTCCAGCGCGGCGATGTCGGTTTGCGGGGCCTCTTCCTCGTGCGCGTCTTCGACCACGCTCATCGGGGCGAGCGCGAAGGACAGCAGCAATTCGCGGCCCTGCTGCTGGTTCACATGCGGGCGGTCGGTGTCAGTAACAATCATCGCCAGCGAGGCCACGGCCTTCAGCCGCACCGACCGAAAGGGCGCGCGGCAGGCGCGTTGCAGCCATTCTGCCGTCTCGCGCAGGGGCGAGGTCGCCAGCGCGTCGACGATGGCCCATTGGATACGCTCGGCCTTGAGGTCGTCCGCCTCGACCGAGAACAGCGCGTTCAGCCGATCTGCCACCAGTTGCGGGGCCAACGCCGCCAGCAGACCCAGCGCCTGCGCCGAGACCTCAGGCTGTTGTCCGGTTGCGAGGAAATCCAGCACCTGCCAGCGCAGGTCGTCTTGATCAACGATAGGCTGGCTGCGGTCCAGCCGGTCGATCAGCGCCAGTTGCACCTTGGCGCCGGGGTCGCGCATCATGCGGTCCAGCAGTTCGGGTTCCGAGAAGCCCGAGTGGTTCAGCGCCGCGATGCGGATGTCTTCGACCGCATCGGTCAGCGCCTGTTCGACCAGCAGCGGATCACCCAGCATCAGCGCCTCATAAGCGATCAGACGCACGGCCCCGTCCTTGTCGGTGGTGGCTTTGCGCAAGATGGCTTCGGCCTCGGCTCCACCGATCCCGGCCAGCGTGCGCAGAGCGCGGTGACGCAGACGGCGGTTCGAGGATTGGGCGAACACACCCAAGGTCGGCACGGACGGCGTACCGATCTGGCCCAGCGCTTCGCAGGCCACATCCCCCAGTTCCTGCCCGTCTTCGTCCATCAGGGCCATGACAATGGGTTCAATCGCAGCCGCATCGCCCATGCGACCTAACGCTTTGATCGCCGCGATCTGAGTATCCAGCCAGTCGTCCCATTCATCCTGATGCAGCTCGTCCTCGTCCCAAGTGATATCCTCGCCGCGTCCAGTGACGAGGGTGCGCAGGTGCGGCGTGGCGTCCTTGGCGTTCAGCTGTGCTAAGGCGGTGACGCAGGCCAGTTTCACCTCACCGCAGGGATCGTGGATCAGGTTTTCCAGCAGTTGCGGCGCGGCCTCCGTTACGCCCAGCGCGCCCAGCGCTTGGGCTGCGTCTTGACGGACGTCTTCGTCATCATCCAGCAACGCCTCGACCAAGGCCGGGCTGTCGCTGGCTCCAATGGCGGTCAGGGCCTGAATGGCGCGCAGGCGGATCACGTCATAATCAGATTTTGCGTAGTCGGAGAACAGGCTGGTGGCCTCGTCACGCAGGGCGGTATCGGAATGCATGTTCATATCAGGTCTGCCATGTTTTGCGTTGGGACGGGTTGGGTGAAAGTGGAAGACAGGTTTCCCAACCGAAGCCTGCCTTCCAGGTGGTCCCTTCTGCAGTGGGACCGGACCCGAGGGGCGGCATGGCGTTCGCCCCCCGGAAAAGCGTCAGGCGATGTCGCGCGGCGCGAAGGACATCGTGCGAAACGAGGTCTTGTAGGGGCTCGGCCCCAGCTTGCGGACCTTGGCAACGCCCATCTTGTAGTTGTAGTTGCCGCTGATCCAGTCGACGATCCGGCCCTCAAGCGCGTTGGCGGGCTGCTGCATGTGCAGGAAGTCCATGTAAACGACGCTTTTCTTTATGGCGGGCGTAACCATGGCCACGGCGGTGATCGCCGCTTTGGTCAGTTCGATATGTCCGTTCTCCATCAGTTTCGAGAACTGGAAGTCGTCGCCTTCCACACCGAGCAGCGTGTGCTTGTTACCCGGAACGCGCTCCGAATAGACCATCACATAGTCGCCGCTTTCGATGCCACGCTCAGCCGCATCGTCGGGGTGAATCTCGATCCAGTTCTCCGGCCAGCGTTGCACGATATACGGGCGGCGGCGGTCGTCGAAACCGGACTGCCAGCGTTCATTGATCCGACCGGATGTGGCCCACAACTCGCCTTCGTCCTTGTTGGGTTTCAGCCATTCCCAGTAATCCGAGAACAGGCCCCACGGCGATTTCTGGATGTTGCACTTGCCGGTCTGGCTGTTGAAGTGCGTCAGCTTCTTGTTGAATACATCCGCACCAGCCGCACCGGTATCAGGCAGCGTGCGGGTTGTGTCATGCAGACGCTTGGTTTCAATCAGCGTGACACCGTCGGCATCCAGCATGACCGGGCATTGCACACCATCGGTGCCGAATTCTCGGACCTTATGGTGCAGACCCTTGCCCTCTTTCTTTGCCAGACGGTAGACCGCGTGGAAGTCCTTGCGCGACCCGCGCGTAAAGCGCACGGCCTCTTCGGCAACCTCGTTCGAGTTCTGCCAGTCGAACCCGTCAAAGCCCATCCGCTGTGCCAGTTGCGCAATGATCCACCAGTCGGGCTTGGCCGCACCGGGCGCATCATAGAACTTCTGATACAGACGCAGGCGGCGTTCGCCGTTGGCGCGCAGAAAGTCCTCTTCGCCCCAGGTCGCTGCAGGGAACACGATGTCGGCATAGCGGTTGCCGATCGGATCCTGCAGATAGATGTCCTGGTTGATGACCACCATACCGCCGCTGTCGGCGCGGGCCTTCAGCGTGTCGATCATTTCTTGCTTGTCGAAAGACGCAATCTGATGCGGGTTGCGGACGGTCAGTTCCTCGAACTTGTCAGCTAACTGTTGCGAACCACACATCGCCTGAATCCATGTGGTGCCGATCACATGGGCCATACGGGTATGACCTGCAATCAGATACCGGTCCGTATCCATGGCGCGGCGACGGCGACCCGGCAGTTTCTCGGGCGACTTGTTGCGCGGGTATTTCCCGCCCTTCACGCCGCCCCGCTGGTGACCACCGGCCCGGCCAATGACCTGACCCGGACGACCTCCACAGCCACAGATGATGCCCAGAGCGGAGATCGCCTGTGTGTTGCCGGTGTTGTTCGACCAGTAGAACCCTTTCTCGATCATGACCGAGGTTTTGGGCCGGGTGCCATCCGCCTTGGGTTTGGCCAGCCATTCGGCGGCAGTATAGATTTTCTGCACGTCGATTTCGGCCATAGCAGCAGCGGTTTCAGGCGCGAATTCGTCCTGCGACAGCAGCCACTCTTTCCAATCCTCGAAGCCTTTGGTCTGGAACTTGCCCCAGGTCGTACGCCACTGCCATGGCGTGTTCCTTGTGCCCTGACCGAAGCCGGACGAGCTTTCCCATTTGTTGTTGACCCATTTCTTGATCCAGTCGCTGTCTTCCCAGCCATTTTCCACGATGACCCGGGCGATGGCGTTGACGACCAGAAGGTCGGTGCCGGGCAGAACGTCGATATGCAGGCCACCCATCTTTTCAGCATGGGCCACACCGGCAGACCGGCGCGGAATCAGATAGATCTCTTTCTGGCCGTTCTGCATCCCCTTCATCATCCACTGAGTATAGAGGATAGTCTTGGTTTCATACGGGTCGGTGCCACAGACCAGAAGGGTTTCCGCATCCCGCCAGTCCTCGTACGAGGGACCAAAGTTGTCGAAACCCGCATCCCGGAAACCGGGGGTCGAGGTCACGTCGGACGGCGTGTCGTGGAAGGTGAAGTTCGCGGTGTTGATATGACGCAGCGCGTATTTCGAGATCGCATAGGTGTTCTCGATATACTGATAGCTGAAGGTTTTTACGCCATAGGCATTGGTACCGTGCTTGGCGATCACGTGGTTGCCCACCTCAGCCGCAACATCCAGCGCCAGATCCCACGGAACCGGCATCAAGGTACCATAGATCCGCATCAGCGGCGTCTTAAGGCGGTCGCGTGTTGGCGTCTGCGGGTTATAGCATTTCTGCGCGATACATCCGCCCCGCAAGGAACTGTCGCCGTCGGTGTTGACGTATTGCGTGTCCTTGTCAGGGATGATCACCACGTGGTGCGGCTGACCTTTGTGCAGTACGATATTGTGCTGGTTCGGCGCGACCCACGCACCCAGCGGTGCAACAGGGAAATCCTCGCCAAACGCGTTTTCGTCCGCGGTGGGGCCGCCGGGTTTGGCCGTCACAGGCCAGCGATAGACTTTGTAACCACAGGCCACGATGCAGTAGTCGCAGGCGGTCGAGATGACCTCGGCTCCTTTGGGCGGCAGCGGGACGTTGGTTTCGGGTACGTAATACGGGGTTGCCATGATTCCGCTTCCCTTATGCAATGAGGTTGTCGTAACGGCCGTAGATCAGGCCGAACATGCCAACGGCGTAGATGTCATCGCCGTCCAGTTCCAAAAGGACCTGCGGCAGCGACTGATAGGCCTGCCCCGAGACGAGGATGCCGTGCCGTGTCACGTCATAGGTGGACAGGTGCAACGGGCACGGGCCCAGCACCTTATGTTCAGGCTTGTAGCTGTCATACATCGACCCGCCCTGATGGGTGCAGGTGAGGTTGAAGGCCACAACATCCTTTTGCGGACCAATGCCGCCGCCGCTTTCCACGCCGGTTTTCACAAGGATCGAGTCTGAATAGTCGCCCTCGTCCGGGTAGTAGAACTCGACCGGCACATCCTGTTCCAGTTCGGACAGTTTGCCGATCAGCTTGCGCGGATAGGTCGATACCAAAGCGGGCACCTGTTCCGCCTGGCCATGGCGGGTGGGCATGGTCACCATCACGGCAAAGGTGGTGGCACCCGAGGCGAACAGGAACTGGCGGCGGTTCACGGTGCAGGCCTTTTTGGCCTCGCCCGAACAGCTGCATCCGGTTGCGTTATGATCTTTCATGACGCTTACTCCTCTGCTGCCGCGGGAAGCGGCTGGTAATCCGGTAGATCAGGTTCTTCGACCAGAATCTCGTCACCGGACAGGGATTTCAGGAAGGCCACCAGATCCGCTTTTTCTTGATCATTCAGGCCAAGGGGTTGGATCAGCGGAGATTTATTGGCCGAGAACTCATTCTCGCCGCCGCCCTGGTTGTAGAACTCGACCACATCCTCAAGCGTCTCCAACATGCCGTTATGCATGTAGGGTTCGGTATAGAGGGTGTAGCGCAGGCTTGGCGTGCGGAACTTCCCCTTGTCGGCCTTTTCCTTGGTCCGGAAATAGAAGCCGGGGTCGTCCTTGGTGTGGCGGTACATCTCTTCGGTCGAGCCTTTGGCATATAGCTCATACCGGAAGGTGACCTGCGCCAGACCATCGTCCTGCCAACCATCATAGGCGGGTACGCCGGTGTTGTAGTATTTCTCATCCGACAGCAGCGCGCCGTTGTGGCATTCGGAACATTGCGCCTTGCCGGTGAACAGTTCCAGCCCGCGTTTCTGCTCGTCGGTCAGCGCCGCGTCATCCCCACGCAGATAATTGTCAAAGGGCGTGCCGGTCTGAACGATGGTCCGTTCAAACGCGGCGATGGCGCGCCATGCGTTGCTGATACGCGGCCACTGATCGCCGAAGACATCGTTGAAGCGTTCCACGTATTCGGGAACGAAGGCCAGACGCGCCTCCATCATGTCGGCCTCACCGTTGCCGGCGACCGCACCGCCAGCAGCGGATTTGGCCTGGCTCTCAAGGCTTTTGCTTGAACCCGCCCAGAACAGCTTGCCGTAATAGGCCGAGTTCACGATGGTCTGGCTGTTGCGCCAGTGGGTCGTGCCCGGATAGCCGAACGAGATTGGTGCTTCGACGTCCCAGCCGACATCTGGCATGTGACAGGCCGAACAGGGGGTCGACGGGTTGCCGCCCAGACGCGGATCGAAGAACAGCATCTTGCCCAGTTCGATCTTGGCCTCGGTCTGGGGGTTGTCCAGCGGTATGGGCGGCTCACCCAGTGCCACCAATGGCGCATCGGGGTCGGGGTCTGCCCCGCCGATACCGGCCTCAATCTCCATGCTGGTTTCTGCAAAGGCTTGCGAACCAAGGGCGGCAACCAGAGCAGCGGTGGCGATTGTACCTGAAAGGTAAGACTTAAGGTCTTTCATGGGTCCACTCCTCAGTTTGTCGCGTCTTGCCAGTTTTCGATCGGCGCATAATCCGTATCGATGTCCTCGGCGACGAAGTCCGGGCCGGTCAGCGGCTCACCAGACAGCGCCTTAAGGAAGGCCACCAGCTGTGCTTGTTCGGTCTCGCTGAGGCCAAGCGGCTTGATGCGCGGATCCTTGTTTTCATCTTCGCCACCACCGGCGTTGTAGAAGGCCACCACATCCTCGAGCGTCGCAATCGAGCCGTTATGCATAAATGGCGCGGTATAGATCAGCTCACGCAGCGTGGGGGTCATGAACGTGCCGAATGTATCGGCGGTGTGAGTGCGTATATACGCACCGGGGTCGGCGCGCAGGTTCATGTAATTCTCGACGCCGAGGAACTTCATCATGGTCACAAAGGTGATGTGACGTTCCGGGGTCGCCCAGATATCGGGGTTGTCGCCCACGCCGATATTGTGCGGCAGATCATCCGTGAACCGCTCGCCCGAGTGGCAGGAATTGCAGCCGCTGGCATTGAACAGCTCATAGCCCGCCTTGGCGTCTTCCGACATCTCGCCGGTATCGAACGGCGCGCCGCGCGAAATTAACGTTTTCAGATATTCCGGGATGGCGTTACGGACCCCGCTGTTCGACGGCTCGCCAAATCCGGCGGCTTCGAACATCTCGACATAAACCGGATCTTGCTTGATGCGTTCCTGCATCAAACGCATATCCATGTTCATCGAGTATGTCTCGGTGATGCTTTCGCGGGTCGCGTCGTTGAGGTTGGTGCCAATGCGCCCGTCATGGAACCACGCGGCGCGCTTGGCGCTGTTAATCAGCGTCGGCACGTTGCGGAAATGCAGGCTGCCGGCATAGGCATCCGATAGGGCCTGCCCGTCGGTAAAGCCGTTTTCCGGCTGGTGGCAGCTGGCGCAGGACAGTTCGGTGTCGCCAGACAGGCGCGGGTCAAAAAACAAACGTTTGCCAAGTGCCGCCTTGGCTTGGTCGAACTCAATGGCTTCTACCGGGCCCGGCTGTTCCGCCTGGGCATGGTGAACCGGGAACGCAACACCCACCGACAGCAATAAAACTGTCGACAGTGCCGAGAACCACGTTCTGGCTTTGGTCATCATTTAAAAAGCCCTCATTATCCGCAAATCTGATCGCTCCGGTTAACCGGAGATCGACGAGGCGAATATTAGAGGGTCATGTATCGCGATGCCTTGATCGAGATTAAATCCGCAGAGAATTGGCGACGTGATCGTCGCTTATCTGAACCAAGGCCGCGACTGTCAGACGTCGATATCCAAAGCAAGCGCATGGATACGGGGGACTATATCCCCCAATGCCGTATGTACTGCGCGATGGCGAGCAACGCGGGATTGCCCCTCGAAAGCCGCAGAACGAATAAGGACGTTGAAATGACTCTCACCGCCCTCCTGATATCCAGCGTGACCACGATGGCTCTCGCTGTCGTCAACCACCTCCAGCTCACGCGGGTTAAATGCTGCCTGCAATCGTTCACGGATTTCGTCGGTCACGCTCATTTTTATGCTCAACGGCAAATAAATTGCCGTCCCCCTCTTCTACTTTCGGCTGCTTAGATTAAACTGCTGCCTCCGAGTCGAAAAGATGCCTTCGTGAGGTTGTGCAGATGGTAAAGTCAGATCCCTTCGGATTCGATATGTCCGTGTCGAGCGCTAAGAAAAAGAAGCCGCGCGGCCGTCGGGGTATGTCAGGTGCGTCCGAAACTTCGGTGCGAATCTGTGATCATGAGGGCTGTGAAGAACCCGGTAAGTTTCGCGCGCCCAAAGCTCCGGACGTGCTGGATGATTTTTTCTGGTTCTGCCAGCAACATGTGCGCGAATATAACCAGAAGTGGAATTTCTTCGACGGCACCACCGAGGCCGAACTGAACGCGCAGCGTTCGAAGGACAAAGTGTGGGAGCGTGAGACCAAACCGATGGGCGATCCCGAGGCCCGTGCCTGGGCACGTCTGGGGATCGAGGACCCGCATCAGGTTCTAGGCGAAAACGCCACCAAAAATCCCGGCCGCGCCAATTCCGGCGGTCGACGCCTGCCGCCGACTGAGCGCCGCGCGATTGAGATCCTCGAAGCGCAAGATAGCTGGTCGAAGGCAGAGATTCGCAAAGCCTACAAGAAGCTGATCAAGGTGCTGCACCCGGATATGAACGGTGGTGACCGATCTCAGGAAGAGCAGTTGCAAGAGGTCGTCTGGGCCTGGGATCAGATCAAGGACAGCCGCAGCTTCAAGTAGTATTCAACGGATACGGGTCAGCAGCGTTCCGTCTCACGAATAGTGCTTGTTGCGGGACATCTTTCCGATTCCCGGGTTCATACTGTTCGTGGGATCGATCGACTTGTAGAAAGCTGCCAGATCGGGTTTGGCCGCATAGAGGTGGCCGACATTGTGTTCGGCCGGGTATTCAGCGCCGCGTATGTCCAGCAACTTTAGCATTGCGGCCTTCAACGCGTTCGGATCCGCGCCTTTCTTGACGATGTAATCCTGATGCAGAACATGACACATGAAGTGGCCATAGTAGAGCTTGCCGACCAGTTGATCCGCGATCTCAACTGGCAAGTCTTCGAACCAGTCGACGTCATTGCGGCGCAGCGCGATATCTAGGGCGATGATATCTTCCACTTCGGCTGCATGAACCTTCATATAACGAATGGCTGCACCTGCGGCAGCAAAACGATGTAGCCCAGCGATCTTTGCCTCACGCAGGTCGCATTCAAAGAAATCCAGCTTGTCTTCGGCAGTCATGTCATTGAGTAGATCGCGCGCTTCATCGATACCGCCATCGCGCATTTTGAGTATGAGGTGATGCGGATACCGATCCCGATAGGCCCGCATCCGGCGCGGCAGGATATCGGGCCAAAGTCGCATCGCGAACTGCATGAATCGATCGGTAAAATTGCCGAGAACCGGTATGCCTTCCAAACGCGCGTCCACCGCGCCCTTCAGCGCAAAGAAAGTGGGCAAACGATCGGTGCCCAACTTGTCAATCATCACCATGGTGTCTTTGCCATAGCGGTCAGAGATATCGAATACCTCCTCATGCATGTATTCAGCGCTGACCGGCAGGGTTTTGAAGTCGGACAGGATGCGACGGCGCAATTCCGTGAATGCCTCGGTGTCGTGCGCCCCGACGTAGAAAGTACGTTCTGCTTCGTTCTTGGCATATGTATCCAGCCGAACCGCAAAAACCGCCAGTTTACCCGCGCAGCCCGCTGCTTCGTATAGACGCGACTCATCAGCGTTAAAGCGTGCTGGCGTTTCAGCATCTACATTACGCACCCGACGGGCGTAATCGGTGTCAGAGGCTTTGCGATTGTCGGTCTCGATATCAGTTGCTGAGAAATCACCGTTCTGCAGCCGGGTCAGGATTTCTTCGGGTGTATCACCCAACCGCATGCCCAGATGATTGACCAACTCAAGCTCGCCGTCCTGAGTGATCCGCGCGTACAGTGACAGCTCGGTATAGGAGGGGCCGCGCTCGACCAGCGAACCGCCCGAGTTGTTGCACACCCCGCCAACGACTGAGGCACCGATGCACGAAGATCCGATCACCGAATGCGGCTGGCGGCCAATCGGGTCCAGCAGCTTTTCCAGCGCAAACAGTGTGCTGCCCGGAAAGCTGATGACCTGTTTGCCTTCATTGATCAGATGCAGATCGTCCATCCGCCGCGTGTTGATCAACACTACATCACGATCGTAGCTACCCTTGGGCGTAGACCCTTCGGTCAGGCCGGTATTGGCGGCTTGCATGATGACGATTTTGTCGGCGGCAACGCAGGCTTGAAGCACCTGCCATTGTTCCAGCAGCGTGGCGGGCTGAGCCACCGCGAGCGCGTCCCCTTCACCTGATCTGAACCCCCGGCGAAAGCGGCGGGTGCTGCGCGACGAAGTCAAAACGCGCCGCCGCCCACAAATGGCCTGAAGACGCTTGATCAGATCGGCATCGTTCATCCCGCTACCCTCCGTTAATACGCGACCGAGGGCAACCACGTGGCCAGTTGCGGCCACAAGAAGACAAAGAACAGGCCGGTCAGCTGCAGGATCACGAATGGTATAATCCCTTTGTAGATGTCAGTCAGCTTGATCTCGGGCGGGCAGACCCCTTTCAGATAGAAAAGCGCAAATCCAACCGGAGGTGTCAGGAAAGAGGTCTGCAACGTCACCGCCACAAGGATTACGAACCACACCAGCGCAGGTTCATCGATGACACCGAAGCCGTCGATATCCAGGCCCAGCCCGTTCACGATGGGGCGCATCAAGGGCAGAACGATGAGCGTGATCTCGATCCAGTCCAGCACGAAGCCCAGCAGGAAGACGATGAACAGGATCATGAAGACAGTGCCATTTGGGCCGAGCCCGGTACTGTGGATCATATCCTCGATCAGCGCGTCGCCGCCCAGTTCGCGCAAGACATAGGAGAACACTGTGGCACCCAGGAAGATCGCGAAGATATAGGCGGTGGTGTTGAACGTTGCTTTCAGCACGTTCACCAGCTTGGCCAGCGTCAGCTTGCGATATCCCAGCGCCAGCAGAGTGGCTCCCAACGCGCCCACGCCCGAGGCTTCGGTCGGTGTGGTCAAACCCGCGAAGATCGAGCCCAGCACGGCGAGGATCAGGGCCAGCGTCGGCAAGACTGCAATCAGCACGTCCTTGACTGCGTTCCAGTCAGGACGGGTTGCGCCTTCGGGTACCGGGGCCACGTCGCGTTTGATCAGGGCGATGACAAAAATATAGGTCAGGTAGAGCGCGCCAATGATCACGCCGGGGAACACTGCAGCCATAAATAGGTCGCCGACCGATAGCGCCATCTGGTCCGCCATGATGACAAGCATGATCGACGGCGGGATGAGGATGCCCAGCGTGCCTGAAGCGCTGACCACACCGGCGGCCAATGAGGGGCTGTATTTCTGCTCCATCATCGACGGCAGCGAAAGCACGCCCAACAGAACCACAGATGCCCCAATGATCCCGGTCGAGGCGGCCAGAATGATGCCGATCATCGTTACCGTGATCGCCAGCCCGCCGCGCACCGTGCCGAACAGGCGCTGCATCGAGGACATCAAACGCTCGGCCACACCGGATTCGTCCAACATCAGGCCCATGAAGATGAACATTGGCAGCGCCACCAGAACCGCATTTGACATGGTGGCATAGACCCGGTTCACCACCGCGCCCAGCGTCAGATAGTCCAGACCGGTCAGCGTTTCCTCAAGCCCGGTCCAGTTCATCATGCCATTGTCGAACAGATAGGCCAGACCGCAATACGCAACGCCAACCCCGGCCAGCGTCCACGCCACCGGGAATCCGGTGAACAGCAACGCGATGAAGGTCAGGAACATGGCGATGACCAGTTTTTCCTCGGTTGTTTCAACCAGGAAGGTCAGCGCTGTTGCGACCACAGCAAAGCCCAGAAGGGCCCAGATGATCAGGCGCAGGCCCTTGCCCTGACGCTCTTCATCCAAATTCATGAATAGCGCGTGCACGTCGTGAATCAGCCGCGCCGCTGCAGCCAATGCTAGCAATACAAAACTGGCCGGGATCACACCTTTCAAGGCCCAACGCGCGGGCAGGCCGGTGGGGCTGTCCGAGGATTCGTTGACCCTCCAGCTTTCGTAGAAATAGTCATAGCCCTGATCGATCATCAGATAGATGAACGGCACGAGCAGGGTGAAAATTCCGATGATCTCGATAATCCGCCGCGCACGCTGGCTGAGTTGCATATGCAGCAAGTCCACTCGCACATGGCTGTCGGTGACCAGCGCATACGAGATGCCGACCATCGTCACCAACCCGTAGAAATGCCACTGGATCTCGTCTAGTTTGGGATAGTTCTGGTTCAGTAGATAGCGCATCGCCACCTGTGAAACGATGGCCCCAACCAGCAACAGGTTGGCCCACATGACCACATGACCTACCGCTTTGACGCCGTTGTCGATCGCTACTGCCAGCTTTTGACGGTCGGGCTCACCATGCTCAAGGATACTTTCATAGACTTCAATCGGGTCGTCCTGATGACGCTGTGTCTCGGCCATGGTCTCCTCCTCAAGAGTTTGGCAGTGGGGACGTGAATGCGCCCGGGTCGTTGGGGAAAATAAAGAAAATCAGAAGGGTCCGAGGGCGGCGGAAGGAAGCCGCCCCCGGACAATCGCAAGTGGCAAATTTACTTGCGGGGGAGGAATGCGTTCTCTTTCCAGACCGCATAACCGTCACGGAATTCGTTCATGTCGGCCAGAACCTTGGCAAAGAATTCGTCGTTGGCGGCCTGTTCTGCGGCAACCTCTTCCCAGGTCGCGCGGAAGGTCGACAGCATCTCGTCGTTCCACTGCTTGATCTGAACACCATTGTTTTCAACGTTGTCCAGCAGCGCAGCGTGTTGGATCGCCTCACCTTCGGCAAAGCTGTCAGCCATCGAAGCCTTACAGGCATTTTCGATGATCGCTTTGTGCTGATCGCTGGCTTCGTTCCAGACGTCCTTGTTGATCATCAGTTCAAACACCGTCGCTTGCTGGTGCCAGCCGGGGAAATAGTTGTACTTGACCAACTTGTGGAAACCGAGGCGTGCGTCGATGGCAGGCATCGAGAATTCGGTCGCGTCGATCGCGCCTTTTTCCAGTGCCGGGAAGATTTCGCCGCCGGGCAGCAGTGACGTCGCCACACCCAGCTTCTGCATCACTTCACCGCCCAGACCGAAAAAGCGCATCTTCAGGCCGTTCAGGTCTTCGGGGCTGTTGATCTCATTCGCGAACCAGCCCGAGGTTTCGGGAGCGATAATGGCGCAGGGAATGACATGGACGTTGAAACCGGCCTGATCATACATCTCCTGATACAAGCTCATGCCGTTGCCATAGTACAGCCACGCCATGTATTCACCCGCCTCAGGGCCAAACGGAACGGCCGAGAACAACGGTGCAGCCGGGATCTTACCCGCCCAGTAGCCGGCGGTGGTATAGCCCGAATTGATCTTGCCTGAAGACACCGCATCCAGAATTTCAAACGGCGGGACCAGCTTGCCCGGTTCGTAAACCTTCATCTTCAGCGTGCCGCCGGACATCAGGTCCAGCTGTTCGGCCACGCGCGGGATCGGCGAGCCGAGGCCCGGTAGAGCGGTTGAAAACGCGATTGGGGTTTTCAGCAGCATCTTATCCGCCGCGTGGGCAACCGGGGCTGCCAGCAGCGAGGCCGCAACGGCAAGCGATGTCAGGGTGGTCTTCATGGGTTCTCCTCCAAGGTAAAGATCAGCCGGTGGTCTGGCTGTCACTCTCGCCGCGAGCACGGCTTAAGTGGTAAATATTGTTTACCTTGTCGTTCAGTCAACAAATATATTTACCAATTTGGCTAAGCCGCGGTGGTGTGGCTCATAACCAAGATTGACCTTTCATAACCCAAAATTTTCGAATAATTTTGCGACACTCAATAAAAACAAACGCTTATACGTGCAGCGAGCATCCGTATTTTTGGGTAGTTTTTCTTGCAATGTCGAAAGCTAGTGGTAAATATTATAAACAACTTCGACGATCTTTAATCTAACTACCGGACAGGAATTATGAGCACGAACAGCCTCTTTGATCCCGTTGGTCACGAATCAATTGCCGATGCTGTCGTTGCACAAATCGAGACAATGATTGTTGATGGAATCCTGAAAGAGGGTCGCAAAATCCCGTCTGAACGGGAGCTTGCGGAAGCCCTAGGCGTTTCACGCCCCAAGCTGCGCGAAGCACTCCAAATCCTCGAAAATCGCGGCTTGGTGACCGTGCGACATGGCGAGGGCACCTTTATCGCCCCACTGACCGGTCGTGCCATGTCGCCCGCCCTTCTGTCTCTCTATGCCCGGCACGGCAGTGCTTTCTACGATTATCTTGAATACCGGCGCGAGCAAGAGGCCTTTGCCAGCCGCCTCGCCGCACAGCGCGCCACACAGTCCGACAAGGAACGGATCGCAGAAATCATCGATGAAATGCAGCGAGCCTGGGAGAATGACGATCAGGATGCCAGTGAAGAGGCTGATTTTCGACTGCACGCCGCCGTTGTCGATGCGAGCCAAAACACGACCCTTATCCACATGATGGCATCCATCTATGACCTCACGCGCCAAGGCGTGTTCTACAACCGCCGCTTCCTGCGCTCGATGGACGGCACGGGTGAAGCACTGCTTGATCAGCACAAGGCAATCGCGCAGGCCATCATCGATGGCGACCCGGACCGTGCAGAAACCGCCGCACGCACGCATATGGATTTCGTCGAGGATTCATTTCGCGTTGGTCAAGAACAACAAGCTCGCGAGATCCGCGCAGCAAAACGGCGGCAGTTTTCGGATTGAGGTCAAAAACAGAGGCGTATTTTTTGTACCACGGAAAAGTCTCCCGCACGACGTACTAAGTCTTGGCTCTGCCTTTCTCGACCGGTTCTCGCCTCAGGCACTTTTCCAGGTCTACTTCCAATGCACTGAGGTTTATGTCTCCAGCTCGCAGAGCGTCCACCTCATTGGCTCCTTGCCTCGTCAAACCAAGGTTTTTGAGCAACGTGTTCCAGTCCGGTACGTCCCGCTTCAATCCCGCGCGCAGCAAAACCTCAATTTTTCGAATGTACCAAAGGGCCAGAGAAGACACACGAATGTCAGGTGGAGTGTCCACGGGCACATGGGCGGCAATCGCAGCGCTTGCGCACGCCATTGACTCGGATGCCACGTAGAAAGCCTGCGCCGCGCTGTTAGGGTTTACGTATTTAGCGCCTTCATTGATCAAAGCTCCACCGGCCAAGACCAAGGCCAGGTCTTTTCCTGAGATCGAGGCCGCACTTCCAAGCGCGGCACCGCCTGCTACAGTGATCAGTGCCGCCGCTGTCAGGTCCCGATTGCGCGCTGCTTCGTCGCCCAGCCTTTTGTAGGCATCTGAAAGTTGCAGCGCATAATACGACGTACGAATAGGACCGCGTTCAAGCAACAGGCTTGTGGACTGAAATGTTTTTGGTGCCGTTTCAAACGCACCCCCGATCCCAACAGCGTGCTGGATAACGTCTCCCGATGTATTCGACAGCACGGTTTGCTCGGCATTAAAGGCCCTATTCTCGTAGGCACAACCGGTGATCAAAGTCAGCGGCACCAAGGCCGGAATCAGGCGATTGAAAACGGACTTCATCAAATTTCCCCATGAAAACGCGCAATTGAATAGGTGAAACTATACAATCATAGGGTGTTTCAGGCAAATTCGGCCGCACATGTCATCGCCAACTCACAATGCCACAACCCGTTTCAAACACCCGGCGCGACGCGCATGGATGGCTTATAAATCCCGAATCCAGAATTGAAGCGGCTTTTGGGTTTCGCAATCGTCGCCTCGATCCTTCCACGAGAATAGCGCCACGACGCCAGGAAGCGGCGCATATCCCCGCGCGCGCCAGAAGGCATCCAACGGGCGGTAATGATCTGGTCGCATGGGGTGGTCGTCAGGGCGTACTACACTGCAGAAGGCGCTTTTGGTGAATCCCATCGCATGGGCGTGGGCTTCGCGCAGATCAAAGAACGTATGGCCTGCTCCCTGCCCGCGATACTCCGGCAGCAGAACCGATTCTGCGAAATAGAAGATATCGCCCAGCGATAAGCCCGAGCCTTCGAACGCGGCCGCGAAATCGTCGGCGTGATCCGTCAAAGGTGCACCCGTCGAAGCACCCACCAAAGTATCACCGTCGAACGCTCCGACAACGATGGCCCTGGCGCTATCGACGTAGGACTGCAGGTATTTCCGCTCATACTTCAGATCGCCATCATAGAGATATGGCCAAGCGTGAAATACGTCGATCCGCAGGCGCGCGACTTCATCCAACGCGTCGACCAATGTCGATCCGGTCATTGCGCGGACCTGCGAAATCTCAGCCATTCGAGACCTGTTTGGTCCAGTCCGCAAGGTTGTAAAACGTGGTCACGCGGGTGATCTTGCCGTCGTTAAGGTCAAAAAACGAACCCGCAGGCAAGCGGTAAGTCTGCCCATACGCTTCTGGCAGA
This sequence comes from Ruegeria sp. C6, assembly GCF_056537625.1. Lineage (NCBI taxonomy): Bacteria > Pseudomonadati > Pseudomonadota > Alphaproteobacteria > Rhodobacterales > Roseobacteraceae > Ruegeria > Ruegeria sp. C6. The sequence continues at coordinate 32,926 of NZ_JBQFRW010000006.1, forward strand.
CCTTCATCAGTTTCCAGATAGGTTCCGTTGACGATGAACTCAGCCGCAGCACGGGTACCGCCTTCGGCTTCAAAGATCACGATATCCGTCAGGTTCTCGCGGTAGCAGCGGTTCATATGCGCGCAGAAGGCGGCAAATTTCTCTTTGCCGACGCGAATCTGACCTTCGTTGACATGATGGGCCACGTCATCCGACAGGCAGGCCAACATGCCATCCACGTCACCGGCATTGAAGGCATCAAAGTAAGTTTTCACGGTCGGGTTCATGGTCACTCCGTCGGTTCACCCCAGCGGTCTTTCAGATGCGCGATGATCTGATCTCGGGTTTGTCGATAATGACGTAGCTTGTCCTCGCGGGTTTCACCTAGTCCGGTAGGGTCCATAATTGGCCAATAATCGACATCCAGGTGAAAAAAACGCGTCAGTTCCAGCGCTTTTCGCTGGCTGGCGGGTGACAGGGCCACGATCAGATCAAATGAACTGAGGTCATCGCCCCATTGCTCCATTTCGTCAAAAGAACGCGAGCGGTGACGGGACAGCTCAACGCCAATCTCCTGACAGGCTGCGATGCAGAACCCATCGATCTCAAGATCGTTATGCACACCGGCGGATTGCACATAGGTGCCGGTGCCGTAAAACTTCTTCATGATGCCTTCGGCCATGGGTGACCGAACCGAATTGTGGTCGCAACAGAACAGAATGGACTGCGGCAGAGGCGTCACCCGTTAGCCTCCAAAATGAAGGACGCAGATGAGCGTAAAGAGGCGGCGGGCAGTATCAGTATCAACCTCAGCTTTGCCTTCCAGCCTTTCCTGTAATACGCGGCTGCCTTCGTTGTGGATGCCGCGCCGAGCCATATCGATCGTTTCGATCTGGCTGGGCGGCAGTGTTTTCACCGCATCGAAATAGCTCTCGCAGATCTGAAAATAGTCTTTTACGACCTGCCGGAATGGACCAAGCGACAGATGAAACTCAGCCGCCTTCTCGCTGGCTTCGGTGGCGATATCGAAAACCAGTCGCTTATCACGGATTGATAGCTGCACATGGTAGGGCCCGTCGGGGATCATCCGATCGTCGCGTGCTGGCAGCGTGAACGAGTTGTCTTCAAGCAAATCATATATGGCGACCTTCCGCTCCTGCTCGATCTCCGGTGTCGGCGGGGGCAGATTTCGGTCGTCCAGTTCGATATGCGAAATACGGGTCATCTTAACGGTCACAATCCTTGCGTCTGCACAGACCTATAACAACGATTTTCATTGAGCAACGTACAGAAGCGCCATGAGCGCCAAGTCATTGCGTCACTTCAGCCATTCAGCCGGTTAAGGCGCGCCGAAACGGACAGGCCATGCGCTTCGAGGCTTTCGGATTGCGCAAGCGTTTCAGCCGCCGGGCCGATGGCGCGCAAAGCTTCGGGTGTCATCTGGCTGAGCGTTGTGCGTTTGAGAAAATCCATCACGCTAAGGCCAGACGAAAAGCGCGCCGAACGCGCTGTGGGCAGCACGTGATTGGGGCCGCCGACATAATCGCCAATGGCTTCGGGCGTGTACTGGCCAAGGAAAATGGCACCGGCATGGATCGTTTGCTGGCTTAATGCCACCGGGTCGGCCACGCAGAGTTCCAGATGTTCGGGAGCGATGCGGTTGGACAACGCGGCAGCCTCGTCCAGATCGCGCACAGTGATTACAGCACCAAAGTCGCGCCAGCTTGCCCGGGCGATGGCGCGGCGTTGCAGGGTCTCAAGACGTTTTTCCACCGCTTGCGTCACGGCTTGACCAAATTCTGCGTCATCCGTGATCAAAATAGATTGGGCGCTTTCGTCATGCTCGGCCTGGCTGAGCAGGTCCAGCGCGATCCAGTCGGGGTCATTATTCTTGTCGGCGATTACCAGAATCTCCGAGGGGCCCGCGATCATATCGATGCCGACCTTGCCAAAAACCCGACGTTTGGCAGCGGCGACAAAAGCATTGCCCGGCCCGGTGATCTTGTCCACCGGCGCAATCGTATCGGTGCCATAGGCCAAAGCGGCCACAGCTTGCGCGCCGCCGATGCGATAAATCTCATCCACGCCCGACAGTTGTGCCGCCAGCAGGACCAGCGGGTTTGCCTGACCCTCAGGTGTGGGGACGACAATGGCCAACCGGTCTACGCCCGCCACCTTCGCAGGTATTGCGTTCATAAGAACCGACGACGGGTATGAAGCCAATCCGCCCGGCACATAAAGCCCCGCGGCCGACACCGCCGACCAGCGCCAGCCGAGTGTTGCGCCTGCCTCATCGGTCCACTGATGATCCTCGGGCATCTGCTTTTCGTGATATGCACGAATGCGTTCTGCAGCCAGTTCCAACGCGGCGCGGTCCTGGGGCGTGACCTGCGCGACGGCCTCGGCGATCTCATTGGATGAAAAGGCCATGGTCTCGGGCGTCAGCTCCAGCCGGTCGAATTTCGCGGTAAGTTCGATCACCGAAGCATCACCACGGGTCCGCACATCATCGATGATCTGCGCCACAACCGCATCCACGTCGGGGCTGTCCTCGCGCTTGGCGGACAACAGCGCCTGAAATGCAGGTTCGAAATCGGCGGAGGTCGTATCGAGGAAAACGGGCATGTGAGAGACTCCGGAAGCGTTTCAACGGGTCTTATCGCCCGGGCCGGGTGGCCTCAACCCTTAGGCCGCTGGGTGCAGCGATTTGCGCATCGGGAATTGGGGGATGCCGTGCCATTCCGTCGGGTCGCCGACATCATGCCAGCCGTGCGCCAGATAGAACGAATGTGCCGTTTTGGTCGCGTGCAGATGCGCCTCAGAGACGCCACGTGTCTGCAGTTCCTCTTCCAACCGATGCAGCAGCGCTGTTCCGAGCCCGCGCCCTGCGTGATCGGGATCGACATAGAGCAGAGATATCTCACCCTCGCCACTTAAACCGCCCACTGCAGTAACCACTCCCACTTGCGTAGCGACCCAAAGGATTGCTCCACTATCGATCCAGTTTCGGACCGAAGCCGGATCCTTATTGGCAGACCAGCGGGAAAGGTTTTCGGGATTATCCAGATGATCCGCCCGACAGAGGTCACGGATCGATCGGATCAGAACACGGCTGATGTCGAATACATCAAACACGGTTGCCCGCCGCACCGCGATGCCGCGTGGCGGATTCGGGAAGGCCTGAGCGATGCCACGTTTATTCTTCACTCGGGGTGATGGGGCGCTTGTCCAGAAGGCGCCTTGTAGGGACGCGTCACATCCTTGAGCGTTGCATCGATGGCCTCAACCGACAGGCGGATCGCGCCGTCGCCTGCCAAGGTCAACAGGATTTGCCCCGCACCATCCTCGCTTGGCTCGAATTCGACCGAGAGCAGTGACAGGATCATGTCCTTGTCGCTGCGGTCGATGCCCTGACTGGCTACCGACAGAACCGAGCCGAAAATCAAAACGGCCTGCACCCGCTCGTAGGCGCGACCGCGCCGGGCAGCGGCATCCTTGTCTTCCCAGCGAAAGCGATTGAGCAACAGCGCAAAGCGGCGCTGGCCGGGTTGCCATGTCATCTCGGTCACCGGGAAAACCGCATCCTGCGTCAGGGTCGCAATCACCTGGAGATCATCCGCGTCCTCGGCTCCAAGGTTCAGCGGTGCCTCGCGGCCATCTTTGAAACTTGCGTCTGTCATTGACCCTTAATCCGTTCGATCTTTGCGCCCACGCCTTCCAGCTTGCGCACCACATGTTCATATCCGCGGTCCAGATGATAGACCCGGCTGACAACCGTCTCACCTTCCGCCGCCATTCCGGCAAGGATCAGCGAGACTGAGGCCCTCAGGTCTGTCGCCATCACCGGAGCACCTTTCAATCGTTCGACCCCGGTTACGGTGGCCGTGCCGCCATGTACCTCGATATTCGCGCCCATGCGCACCAGTTCGGGCGCATGCATAAAGCGATTCTCGAAAATACGCTCTTCAAGCACGGACACACCTTCGGCAGTGCACATCAGCGCCATCATCTGCGCCTGCAGATCGGTCGGGAAGCCGGGGAAGGGTTCGGTGACCACATCGACCGAGGTCACACGCCCGTTCTTACGAGAAACTTTCAGCCCCTTGTCAGTTTCAGAAACACTGATCCCCGCCGCATCTAGCTTGGCGGCGAAGGATTCGACCAGCGACATGCGCCCGCCCAGCAGCTCAACCTCGCCCCCGCAGATCGCCGGGGCCAGCATATAAGTGCCCAGCTCAATCCGGTCGGTCACCACCTGATGGGTCGCGCCGTGTAGACGATCGACACCCTGAATTTCGATGGTCGAGGTCCCCTCACCCGAAATCTGCGCGCCCATCTTGCGCAAGCATTCGACCAGATCGACAATCTCGGGCTCGCGTGCGGCGTTTTTCAGCACCGTGGTGCCCTTGGCCAGCGTGGCGGCCATGACAATGTTCTCGGTCGCGCCAACCGAGGCAAAGCGCATCTCATGCACAGCACCTTTCAGCCCGCCCGACGCCTTCGCGTGCAGATAGCCATCTTTAAGCTCGATCTCGGCGCCCAGCGCCTCAAGCCCTTCGACATGCAAATCCATCGGGCGCGCGCCAATTGCACATCCACCAGGTAGCGACACCACGGCCTGCCCCAGCCGCGCCAGCATCGGCCCCAACACCAGGTTCGAAGCGCGCATTTTTCGCACGATGTCATAATCCGCCGTGTGGCTGTTCAGGTCATGGCTGGACATCGCAATGACCTGACCATCCTGCAGCGAAGACACCTCGGCCCCCAGCGACCGCAGCAGCGCCGTCATGGTCTTGATGTCACTCAAACGCGGCGCATTGGTCAACGTCAGCGGTTCTTCGCTGAGCAAGGTCGCGGGCATCAGCGTCAGACACGCATTCTTGGCCCCCGCAATGGGAATCTGCCCGTTCAGCGGGCCATTGCCCGTTACCAGAATCGAATCCATTTGCTCTTATCCCTCGTCCTTGCCGGCTTTGTCCCCGGAGGTGGCTCGCGCCTTGGCCTGAGCCTTGCGTCGCGCCATATTCGCTTTTAGCGCCGCCTTTAGACGGTCTTCGCGCGTTTCCCCGGACTTGCCGTGTTTTTTAGGTGAATTTTTGTCTGCCATTGCCTTTCTCTACAGGAGTAGAAAAAAACCGTCCAGACACCCTTGCGCCGCGTTTCGTTTGAGTCTAATCACCCGCCCACAGCGCTGCTGTAGCTCAGAGGTAGAGCACTCCCTTGGTAAGGGAGAGGTCGAGAGTTCAATTCTCTCCAGCAGCACCATCTTCACGTCCGACATAATGCTTCGAGTGGTGCACGATCACGTGGCGTCTCAGCCACTGGCATTTTCATTGAATTGAGTTGAAGTTGACGCGCGCAAGCGCCTGATAACAGCGGGCGGTTGCATCACAACCGCCCGTGCCTAGGTTTATTCCGCAGGTGCTGTGGTCTGCTTTTGCCTCAGACCATCGCGATAAAGCGCCTTGGCGAGCGCTATGCACATCAGGCCCATGACCATCGTAAAGGGTAGCGCACCGATGATCATCGCATTTCGCAAGGCGTCCATCGGATTGTTTTCACCCGCAGCGAGGATCAGAGCGCCAATCACCGCTGTCAGGATAAGGCCCCAGACGATCTTGTGCTTGTTACCGATGTTCTGATCTCCGCCAGACATGATGGTGTTCATCACCAGAATGCCCGAGTCCGCCGAGGTGACCAGGAAGGTCATGATCAGGACGACGCACATCACGGTGATGCCAGACAACAGCCCACCGGTGATCATCTCTTGCAATGTGACAAACAGCTTGGCGGTGTTCGACGCCCCGACGATGGCGCCTTCGGCGGTGCCATTCAGTTCTAGATCGATCGCGGTGCCACCCAGAATGGTCATCCACGCAAAGCAGACCAGCGCAGGGGCAAAGACACAACCGATGATGAACTCACGCACAGAGCGTCCTTTGGAAATGCGCGCCAGGAACAGGCCGACGAAAGGCGAAAACGCAATCCACCAGGCCCAGTAGAACGTGGTCCAGCCCGCTTGCCAGCCAAACTGCCGACCCGGATCACCTGCGGCGTAGACCGAAGCCAGTACAGATTCCGGCAGCGCGGCGGCGTCGCCTTCCAGGCCAGATTTGAACCCGTCAAACGATCCCCAAGGATTGGTCGCACCGGCATAAAGCGCATCGGCAAACGGCGCTGCTTCACTCGGCAGGGCAGCATCAAACGCCGCCGCCGATTGCGGATTGAAAGCACCAAAGCTGAGCGAAATGAAGTGCTGGATGTAATCGACAAATGCAGTTGCGTAAGTCGTCATCGCGAACAGGAACGACCCAAAGACAACAAAGACCAGCAACAGGATCAGCGACAACACCAGGTTCAGGTTAGACAGGTACTTGACGCCACGACCAACACCAGAGACAGCCGAGATGATCGAAAGGCCCATGATCACAATGAGGCCAGCCAGCAGACCAACAGTGCTGGGGGCTGGTGCGTCACCGGTCAGATCCATCATCCATTCCATACCCGAAATGGCGTATAGGCCGTCGATGAACTGCGAAACCCCGTACCCGATGGTAACTGAAACACCCAGAATGGTTGCTACCACGCCCAGCACATCCACGACGTGGCCCAGGAAGCCGTTCATCAGCTTGCCGAACAGAGGTGTCAGCGCGGTGCGAATAGTCAGGGGCATGTTGCGCGTGTAGGCGTAATAGGCCAGCGACAGGCCGGTCACCACATAGATCGCCCAGGCGTGAAACCCGTAATGCAAGAAAGTGTAGCGATATCCTGACTGCAATGCGTCTTCGCTATTGCCGACGACATCGCCCGCGATGACAACCGGGTTCGATCCCCACAGCCCTAAAGGCTCAGCGGTAGCGAACACCATGAGACCGACGCCCAAGCCCGCGCCAAACATCATCGAAAACCATGAGAAATCCGAGAATTCTGGTTTTTCGCCCTCTGGGCCCATAAGCCGCTTACCGGTTTGCGGCAGCGCCGCCACGACAAACAGGAAAAAGACAAAAAAGCCGACAATAATGATATAGAAGGCGTTGAAATCTTCCAGCAGACGCGAGTTCAGGCTTCCAAGAACTCCGTTTGCATTTGCGGGCCAGACAAGCGCCCAGATAACCAGCGCGACCATGATTGACTTGCTCAGCAAGGCAATCTCAACACTGTGCCCTTCATAAAACCCGCCCGAAGATCGCTTGATCTCCAGATCGGTAAAAGGTTCCTTCATAGACATGTGTTTCCTCCCTATTCGCACGTGTCCTGATTTCCAGAAAGATCTTCATGAGCGTCCCGGAGCTTCGCCATCGAGCCCTACGTCAGCAGAGCTTCTATTTTGTCGAGGGTCGCTACACTGACAGCCACACCATCGTTCTTGGCCACCAAACGCTTTGCCTGGCGGCCGTCACCGGGCAAATGTGCGCCGTTCTGAGATCGGATCGCTTCGACAAGATCGACAATTCTGGAAGAAAATGCGTCATCCGCAGTCGCAGAAGCGTCAATTGCAATAAAGAACTGGCCTGTTTTCGGAGGCCCACCGGCGGTTCCCGAAAAAGGTGAGGCGTGTATCCCAAGCGTGGCACCGGTCAGCGCTGCAGCCAAAACCTCGGTCATCAGGGCAACGCCAACCCCCTTGTACCCACCCGATGGGGCCATGGAACCCTTAAGCCCAACATTCGGGTCGGTCGTAGGGTTGCCATCTGCGTCCAACGCCCAGCCAACCGGGATTGGTTTGCCTTCGCGTGCGTGTTTCATGACCTCGCTTTTTGCGATGGTGCTGGCACTTTGATCGATCAGTAATGCGGGTTGGCCATCGTTTCCGGGGACTGCGATTGAGAACGGATTGGTCCCGACCACGGGCTTGGCACCCCCGGACGGCGCGATGGAGGCGGGCGCGTTGGTGAACCCAAGCCCCACAAAACCAGCCTGTGCCAGCCGGTAGGTGTGATACCCCAGCACGCCACAGTTATAGCTGTTGCAGATCGCCAACACCGCAACGCCCTGCGTGCGCGCCGCAGCGATCAATGCCTCGAACCCAACGTCGATCGCCGTGTGGGCGAACCCGGTTGCCGCGTCGACCGTCACTACGCCGGGGCGCGGCTGGGACAGCTGAGGGGTGGCCTGACCATCTACCTTGCCGCACTGAACATGTTCGCAATAGATCGGGATATAGGCCAGACCATGGCTCGCTACCCCGTCCGCCTCGGTTGCGGCGGTTGCAATTGCCAATGGGCGCGCGTTTTCTTCGCTGGTGCCCGCGGACACCAACGCACGGAAAGAAAGATCCTCGATTTCAGCTAGGCTAAGGGTACGGGTTTCGATCATGTCGCTCTCTCATTCAGTCATTGTCGGACAGGCCAGCGCCGGCACCCAACAGTCGGGATTCTTCGGTAGCAGGCGCGTAGGTGCGATGGGCAAATCGGTTGAGGGTGTCCCAGCAAACCGGGTCCGGGGATGCGCGGGTCACGTGCGGTCGAGGGGTGGTAAGTTGGCCGCCCAGCGTGATCTGGGTGTGATCAGAAAACGATGGCCAATCCTGCCCCGCCTCCAGACGATCGCCATCCGTTGCGGCCCTGAACAGATCGCACGTATGCGTGATCACGTTATTCTGGGCGCGTGCCGCCGAGGCTACGAAGGGCAGCAGAAAAACAGGTACTGCGAGCTTCTGAATACGTATGGGACCTGCGTGCAGCAGGTCAGACCGATCAGACAGCAAAGCGCCCGTGATGATCGGGCAAAGCACGCCTTGCCCCGCCCAAGCCGACTGCATCTCAACCGGGCGGTGATTCTTGAGCGAGGCCGCCAGACCTTGCTCCAACAATTGCGCAAGGGAATTCGTGCCATCAATCCCGTGCGCGCATAGCCAACGTGTGGCTTTGCCGACCTCTTCCGCCAGTCCCCAGGGGTATCCGGCTCCGCGCGCGGCGCGTTTGGCCGTGGCTTCGACCTCATTCAGCGATACGTTCACGGTCCAAGCTCCGGATAGACCCACAGATCGGCAGTCTTGCTGCTTAACTCTTCGGGATAAGGCGCGCCAGCATACATACAGATACGTACCCAGCGGTCTGAACGAGGATCGAAATGCGTGGCACCAAAGAACGAGAGTTTGGCACGCAGCATGTCGATCGGCAGAACATCCGCGCTGATCGTGTTGTCGCGAATTTCGCCGTAAGGCGCGACGCGGCTCATTTGCGCGCGACGGATCGTGTGGCGGTGTTCAGGGTGTTCAAGTAGGAACTCGGCGATGGGTGCACCATCCGCCCATTCCGAAAGCGCGCTTTCGGCCAGAGCCGCGTCGCGCGCCGGGGCAAGCGGCTGTTCGTAGTCTGCAATCGGTTCGTCAAACCGCTCACCCAGCCGGGGCTCGTGCTTTTCCTCGGACACATACCAAGCGCGCGCGCAGTGTTCGGGCGCGTTCCAGTCCAGACCCATTGCCCAGCCAAAGCTGGCGCGGATCAGGTCGCGCACCGCGCCAACGGTCATCGTGCCATCAATCACATGCGCCGCACTGTTGCTGTCTGCCATACAGCTGGTCAGCCCATCGACCAGTTCTCCGTAGGGTTCAAGGATCAGCGAGGCCAGCAACTCCTGCCCTTCTTCGCTGAGCGCAGCCTGAGACCACAATATCAAGCGGTCCCACGGCTGATTGCCCGTCAGATCGGTCTTGTCGAGATAGTCCGATATTGCGCACAAGTCAGCATTCAGCGCCGCAAGCTTTTCGATCTGGATTGGATGTTCGGACTTCCACCACGAGATCGACAATTTGCTACTGGCGAAGATGTTGCGAAAATTGGCCGCTTCTGCCTCTGTTGCGGTCTCAATGGACCGAACCCGCGAGATCGCCTCTTCCCGGACCATGATCCAGTTGTTGAACAGGATCGGGTGATTGACGATGAAAGGTGCCATACCTAGCCCGGTCGAATTGCCTATACCCAGCCAACGCGCGATTTCCGGGTTCAACTCTGCGGTCTGGTCGCCACCCTTGGCGCGGGCCATATGTTGCACCAGATCGCGCACGAAGGTCCGCGTCAGGTAGACCGAAAGCATCTCGGCCTGAAATGGCGCGCTGACTTCGTCTCGGTCTGCAATCCTCTCACGATCTGCCGCGCCGAACTTGCCCGAGCCATACACGGCGGTTGTCCGCATCAGGTAACCGACCTTGTAAATCTGTTCGAGGTCGGGCTGCTGACCGGTGGCAAGACGATCCACGACATGTGCCCACAGACGCACCGAGCGGTTGGCCCGTGACAAGGACAGCTCGCTTTCGCTTACACGCCCGGCCTCTTGCAGAGGTACGTTTTGCGAAAGCCGCTCAATGTCTTCCGGGTCAGGAATTCCGTCAAACAACGCAAAGGTCGCGTCCCATGCCTCGGCGATCACACGATCCGAGCGTTGCTCGGGTGGCAGATCATGGGCAAACGCCACTAACGAATATGCGCGTTCCGGACCTTGTGCAGTGTAGACCGCGTGACCGACGCCCTTTTCATCAATCTGGAAGACTGGGCGGGTGAACGTCCAGTTTTCGGCAGCCATCCGACGGGTCAATTGCCGCATGAAACTTAGACGGCATTGATGCAACGATCCTAGACGGGACAGGCGCATCACAGTGGCCGGGTCGCGGCGTGCGATATGCGGGTTTTGGTCCATCATGTGCCTTGTGGCCCAAAATTATCGGCAAAGAAGCGGTACCAGTTGCCGCCCATGATCCCCGCGACCTCGTCGGAGTTCATGCCAGTGGCGCGCAAGCCGGACTCGATGTTGCCGAAGTCGCGATTGTCCCGAAACCAGCCCGGCATTGGCGGGAAACCGGGGGCCGAGGCCGAACCCTCGCCATAGTCGATCTGTTTTGTCCAGCGCCCCACGCGCATCCATTCAACCACACTGTCGGGCTGATCTTGACACAGGTCGGTGCCAATCCCCAGATGCTGGGCACCGTATTTCTCAGCCGTTCGGGCGATCATCTCACAGAAACTCTCCAACGTGCAGTCGGACTTGTCCTTGAGGTGATGAGGATAGACCGAAAAGCCCAGCATCCCACCATTTTCCGTCACCGCCCGGATCACCGCATCGCGCTTGTTGCGTAAAGCGGGTGACCATTCGTGCGGATTGGCATGGGTGATGGCGATGGGGCGCTCGGACAATTCCGCCGCTTCGATGGTCGACCGATCCGCCGAATGGCTCATATCGACAACAAGGCCCACGCGGTTCATCTCTTTGATCACCTGCTTGCCCATGCGGGTGATGCCGGTGTCTTCGGCCTCGTAACAGCCGGTCGCCAGCAGCGACTGGTTGTTATAGGTCAGCTGCATGAAGCGAGCGCCCAGATCATGCAGAACCTCAACCAGACCGATATCGTCTTCGATCGGGGATGGGTTCTGAAACCCGAAGAACACAGCCGTCCGCCCCGTTTCGCGCGCGATGTCGATGTCGCTGGCCCAACGGCCTTTCATGATCAGGTCCGGGTATTGCTCGAACCAGCGATTCCACTTTTCAAAGTTCAGAACGGTTTCGCGGAAATTCTCATGATAAGCGATGGTGACGTGGATCGCATCCACGCCGCCTTCGCGCAGTTGGCGGAAAATCTTCTCCGACCAGTTGGCATATTGCAGCGCGTCGATACGCATCAGACGGGGCCTGCGCTGATATAGGCGGTCTTGACGGTGGTATAGAACTCTGCCGCTGCTTTGCCTTGTTCGCGCGGCCCGTACGAGCTGTCGCCGCGACCGCCAAAGGGTACGTGATAATCGGTGCCTGCCGTAGGCAGATTCACAGTCACCACACCAGTTCGCGCATTGCGTCGGAAATGGGTGGCACGGGCCAGCGATTTAGTCACGATGCCCGAGGTCAGGCCGAAATTGGTGTCGTTCACCACACTCAGCGCCTCGTCATAGCTGCCAACCTTGATGACGCTGGTCAGCGGCGCGAACATTTCCTCGCGGTTTATGCGCATGTCGTTGGTGGTGTTCAGGAACACGCCCGGCGACATGTAGAAGCCCTCATGCGGCATCTCTAGGCGCTGTCCACCGCAGGCCAGTTCGGCCCCTTCAGATTTACCCAGATCGACATAGGCGAGGTTCTCGCCTAGTTGCTGCTGGCTTACGACGGGGCCCATCTGAACACCTTCTTCCAGCGCGTGGCCAACTTTCATCGCCTGCGCGCCTGCGACGAGTTTCTCGACAAAAGCATCATGGATGCCTGCATGCACCACCAGCCGCGACGAGGCGGTGCATTTCTGACCGGTGCCGCCAAACGCGCCGCCCAATGCCAGCGAAACCGCCAGATCCAAATCCGCGTCGTCCATCACGGCCAGCGCGTTCTTGGACCCCATCTCCATCTGAACTTTGGTCAGGTTCTGGATCGCCGCCGCCGCGATGCCCTTGCCAACTGGAACCGAGCCGGTGAAAGAAATCGCGTTGACTTTAGGACTTTCGACCAAACGCTGCCCGATACTGCGGCCTGAGCCCATAACGAGGCTGAACAGACCTTTGGGAATGTCCTGCCGTTCGATGATTTCGGTCAGTGCCACGGCCGAGGCCGGGGTGATGTTCGCCGGTTTCCACACCACAGCGTTGCCATAGCACAGCGCGGGCGCAATCTTCCACGAAGCGGTCGCGGTGGGAAAGTTCCACGGGCTGATAATGGCGACAACACCCACCGCTTCGCGGCGCACGTCAATCTCGATGTCGGGGCGAACGGAGTCGGCGTTTTCCCCAATCTGACGAAGACATTCAGCGGCGTAGTAGGTAAAGAACTGACCCGCTCGATAGACCTCGCCCTTACCTTCGGCCAGCGGTTTGCCCTCTTCCCGGCTGAGCAACGTGCCCAGTTCCTCGGCGCGGGTCATCAGCTCGTTACCGATGGCGTTCAGAACTGCCTGCTTACGTTCCAGCCCATAGGCAGCCCATTCAGCTTGCGCGACACGTGCCTGATCCAGCGTCGCTTCAAGTTGGTCGCTGCTGGCTTGCGCGAACATACCAACCAGGTCAGTCAGATCAGAAGGGTTGCGGTTTTCGATTTCGCTTTCGCCTGCCAGCCATTCGCCAGCGATCAGGTTCAGTTTGGTCACAATGCGCCCCAGAGTCAGAATTCGTTTGTCACAGGATGGATTTTCCGATGCACATCAGTCAAACTCAAATAACTTAAACAAACTTCAAGGAAACTGAAGTTGGCAATCAAGATTGAGATGCTGCGTTGCTTTTGCACGGTGGCCCAGACCGGGAACCTGTCCGAGGCCGCCGACCGCCTTGGTCGAACGCAATCAGCCGTCTCGATGACATTGAAGCAGCTCGAAGACCATCTGGGCAAAAAGCTGTTCGAAGGCGAGCGCAAGAACCAGCTTTCCCCGCTGGGTGAGCAGGTACTCGATCTGGGCTTGCGGCAAGTGCGCCAATTCGATCAGACCGTCCAGAATATCGAAGCCGCCGCGCTGGCTGAACAGGGATTGATCCGGATCGTATCCGTCCCGTCGGTTGGCGCGTTGATCTTTCCACCACTATTGCACCACATGAGCAGCGAATCCCCCGGGGTGAAGATCGAGCTGCGCGACACCGACACGCAGCAGGTGTTGGATGCTATCGCTCAGGATCAGGCAGATATCGGAATCGCATCCGGGTATCACGCCCTGAACGGCATCCGAACCATTCCGCTTTTTCAGGACTCCTTTGGATTGGTCGCGGCCTCGGATCATCCTCTGATCACACGCGCAGAACCGCTGAATATCCCCGACATCGCCACCGCGCCCTTTGTCCGAAACACGTTGTGCGATCTGATTCAAACGCCGGCTTTCCATACGGCAATCAAAAACGCCGAGATCACAATTCACAACACGCATTCATTGATCACGCTGGTGCGATCGGGCGAGTGGATCACGGTGCTTCCTCAAACCGTTGCCGAATTCTTGCCGGAGGCGGTGTCTTACCGCCCGATCACGGACCTTCACGACAAAAGGCAAGTGTATCTCTATGTCCGCGAGCGTTCGCGCTTCCAAGATCTGACCGAGCAGTGTTGCGCGTTCATCCTGTCCCGTGATTTCGCGTGACGGCGGGGCCCAACTAGACCTTTCGCCTTCAACCGCCCCTGAGACGCTGCATTAAATAAACTTCGGCACCTTCCGGAATCGGCTCGGACAGTCCGGTCGCGATGATGCGCCCGTCCAACGCCACCGAGACCCCCGCATCGATCGGTGCCTGCAGCCGGGGATGTATACGCACCAGTTCCTGCAGCAATTCGCCCGTGGTAGCGGCCTCAACCTCGACCACCTCGCGACCCCCGGTCAAAGACCGGAGGCTGGACCAGAGGTGGACCTCAACCATTGTCCTTGAGCGCGGCAAGAATGCGCGGCGGGGACATTGGCAGTTGCTTCAGGCGTACACCGGCCGCGTTGGAGACCGCGTTGGCGATGGCGGCCAAGGGCGGCACGATGCCGGTCTCTCCCACACCACGCACACCGAACGGGTGGCCGGGGTTGGGCACTTCGACAATCACCGTGTCGATCATCGGCAGATCGCTGGCGACCGGGATGCGGTAATCGAGGAAGATCGAGTTCTGCAAGCGGCCATCCTCACCATAGATATATTCCTCGTTCAGCGCCCAGCCGATGCCCTGCGCAGCTCCGCCCTGATACTGGCCTTCGACATAGGTCGGGTGGATCGCCTTGCCCGCGTCCTGAATGACCGTGTAGCGGGTGATGCTGGTCTTGCCGGTTTCCGGGTCGACCTCGGCATCCACGATATGGGTGCCAAAGGATACACCAGCGCCTTCCGGCGTGGCCTCGAAATGGCCCGAGATCGGGCCGCCGGTCGCGCCCATATGGGCGGTGATATCGGCCAGCGGGCGCGGATCGAAGTCACCGGCATTGGGGCCTGAGGGCACGGCACAACCGTTCTCCCATTTCACCGCATCAACCGGGATTCCCCAACTGGACGCTGCGCGGGCGCATAGCTGCTCGACCGCGTGGCGCGCCGCCTTGATTGTCGCCAGACCCGAGGCATAGGTCACGCGGCTGCCGTGGCTCACATCATTGTAACCCAGCGTTGCCGTATCGGCGACGGTGACGCGAATGTTCTCGTAGGGAATGCCCAGAACCTCGGCCGCCATCAGCGCCATTGACGCGCGTGATCCGCCGATATCCGGCGTACCGACCATGACTTGGGCCGAGCCGTCCTCGGACAGCGCTAGAGATACCGAGGTCTCACCACCATGGTTGAACCAGAACCCACAGGAAATCCCGCGCCCCTGCCCCGGCTTCAACGGGGCCGAGTAATGCGGATGCGCCTTGGCGGCCTCAAGCGTTTCGACAAGACCTATACGCTCATAGGTCGGGCCATAGCTGGCTTTGGTGCCTTCATGCGCGGCGTTTTTTAGGCGCACATCCACCGGGTCGAGGCCGAGATGATTGCACAGCTCATCCAGAACGGATTCGACCGCAAACGCACCCATCGGAGCGCCCGGCGCGCGATAGGCGGCCTGTTTCGGGCGGTTGGCCATCACGTCATAGCCGACCTGACGTACATTGGTCAGGTTGTAGGGCGCAAAGGCACACATGGCAGTCATGTCGCCCGGCGCACCCGGGAAGGCACCGCCCTGCAGGCGGAAGATGCCCTGGGCTGCTGTGATGGTGCCGTCCTTCTTCATACCGATCTTGATATCCATCGACGCCGATGAGGTCGGGCCGGTCGCACGGAACACCTCGGACCGGGTCATCACGATCTTTACGGGGCGGTTGGCCTTGCGGCTGAGCGCCAACGCAACCGGTTCGATGAACACAGTGGTCTTACCACCAAAGCCGCCGCCGATCTCAGACGCGGTCACACGCAGTTGTGAGGTTTCGATGCCCAGCAACGCCGCGCAGGTTTTCTGTGCGATCCAATGGCCCTGGGTGGTGCACCAAAGCTCACCTTTGCCGTCAGTACCCAGAGACCCCATGCAGGCATGAGGTTCAATGTAACCCTGATGGGTTGCCTCGGTAACGAAGCTGTCCTCAATTACCAGATCCGCCTCGGCAAATCCGGCTTCGACATCTCCGTGGCCGCTTTCGTGATAGCGCACCACGTTGGGGTGCATCCCCTCAGGCACCGAATAATCTGCCGCACCTTCGCGGATGACAGGCGCGTCCGGTGCCATCGCCTTGTCCACATCTGTGACGTGGGGCAAAACTTCATATTCAACCTCGATCAGCTTCAGCGCATCGCGCGCCGCCAAGGCTGATGTCGCTGCAACTGCTGCAATCGCGTGGCCGTCATACAGAGCCTTTTCGCCCGCCATGACATTTTCCAGCACGTTCCAGAATTCGCCTTCCAGCCCCGGCTTGAAGGGGACATCGGCGAAATCGGCGCGGGTAACAACGGCTTTGACGTCTTTGTGGGCCTCGGCCTTTGAAGCATCAATCTTGACGATCCGCGCATGGGCATGGGGTGAACGCAGGATAGCGCCATGCAACATGCCGGGGGCTGAGATATCCGCACCGAACTTGGCGCGGCCCGTCACCTTGTCCAGACCGTCAGGGCGGTCAGGGCGGGTGCCGACAAACGTGAAGTCAGATTTGCGATCGTCCAGTGCCATTACGAAGCCTCCCGCATCTCAGCCGCCGTATCCATCACGGCGCGAATGATTTTGTCATAGCCGGTGCAGCGGCAGAGATTGCCTGCCAGCCAGTACCGGGTTTCCTCTTCGGTGGGATTGGGGTTCTTTTCCAGCAGCGACTTGGCCGCCACCAGAATGCCCGGGGTACAGATGCCGCATTGCAGGGCGGCATATTCGATCATCTTCTTTTGCAGCGGATGCAGGACGTCGCCGTCCGCGATCCCTTCAACTGTTTCGATCTGCTTGCCCTCAGCCTCGACGCCCAGCATCAGGCACGAACACACCAAACGGCCATCGACGCTGACCGAACAAGCACCGCAATCGCCGGTGCCGCAGCCCTCTTTCGCGCCGGTCAGGTTCAGCTTGTCGCGCAGACAGTCCAGCAGGGTTTCGCGCGGGTCGCAGAGGTATTCGACCGCGTCCCCATTCACGGTGGTGGATACGTGGAACTTACTCATACGTCTTCTCCCTTTGCGCGGGCATAGGCGATTTTTGCGGCGCGCTTGGCCAGAACGCCAGCAACTTCGGTGCGGAATGCAATAGTGCCGCGTTTGTCATCGATGGGATTGCAGGCAGCCGAGGCCGCTGCAGCCAGCGCGTCCAGCGCCGCGTCATCCAACGCGCTGCCAATCAGCGCTTTGGCGCAGTCTTCAACCAGCAAGACGGTTGGTGCGACAGCCCCCAGTGAGACGCGCGCCTCGGTGATGGTATCGCCATCCAGTCGTAAGTTTACGCCCACACCAACCACCGCGATATCCATCTCGGTGCGCGGGATAAAGCGCAGATAGGCGTCACCGGCGTTGTCGCCACGCGCTGGAATGTTGACCGCCGAGATCAGTTCGCCTTTGGCCAGTGAGGTCTTGCCGGGTCCCGTCGGGATGTCTTCGACCGCCACCTCTCGTGTGCCGTCCGGGCCCGTCACGGTGACTGTAACGCCTGCCGCAACCATCGCTGGCACCGAGTCCGCCGCCGGAGAGCCATTGCACAGATTCCCGGTCAGCGTCGCACGCCCCTGTACCTGAGTCGATCCAATCAGGTCCATCGCCTCGACCACACCCGGCCAATCGCGGCCCAACGCGGCGTGCTCGCTCATCTCGGCGCCGGTCGCGGCGACGCCCAGCGTCCAGCTGCCATCGGCATTGCGGGTAATTTCGCTAACGCCGTCGATCTTCTTGATGTCGATCAGCGTATCGGGCGTCACCAATTCCGAGCGCAACTGCACCAGCACATCGGTGCCGCCTGCCAGAAACCGAGTGATGCCCGTTGCATTTGCGGCCAGAGCCGACGCCTCGGCAAAGCTGGCGGGGCTGTGATAATCCATGAAAGTACCTCGCACCTGTTGATCAGGATAGACTGGGGTTCGCCGGGGACGTTAGTGCAGCAAGTCGGCGGCGTCCATGGCTGGAACGACCAATTTTTGGGATTCAAAATGTCGTTTTATCGAGAGCAATCACAGATCGATCTCGATCACCCCGTCTGCCCGGGCCGCCCGGCTTTGGCACAGTATGATCGCACCTTCGCGTTGTTTGTTGGACAAAACGAAATCGCGGTGTTCGATCTCACCTGAAATCACGTCACATTTGCAGACCCCGCAGATCCCATCAGCGCATTTCACATCCACGTGAAAGCCCGCCTCATTAAGTACCTGCGCCGCATCTTTGTCAGCGGGAACAGTCAACTCCCGACCCGATTTCGCCAATTTCAGAGTGAACGGATGGTTCTCATATTCGGGCTGTTCCGGGACCGAAAAATACTCCAGATGCCGTGCTTCTTCGGGGAAACCCTGCCGTTCGGCGGCCTGTATGACGCCATCCATATAGCGGTCGGGGCCGCAGGTATAAACGTGCCATCCGTCTTGATATCCTTCCAGAACAGCCTCCAGATCGGCCCGCGTGCCCTCGTCCGAGAAATGATAGTGCACGTGATCGGCCCATGGCATAGCCACCAGATCGTCCAGATATCCGGCACCTGCTCGTGTGCTGGCGGAATAGTGTAACTCGAACGGTTTGCCCATCGCATGTAGTCGGTGGGCAAAAGCAATCATCGGCGTGATGCCAATACCACCGCCCATCAGGAAGGTTTTGGTTGCAGTCTCGTCCAGCTCAAAATGGTTTATCGGCTTTGAGATGAAGACCTTGCGCCCTTCGTTGAAGATGCGATGCAGCAAAGCCGAGCCGCCGCGCCCCTCATCCTCGCGCAGCACGCCGATCTGATAAGTGTTGCGGTCGGAGGGATCGCCCGACATCGAGTACTGCCGCAGGAATTCGGGCGAAACCAGCACGTCCAGATGCGCGCCCGCAGTCCATTTCGGCAAGGGCGCACCGTCGAGGGTTGAGAACTCGTACTTGGTGACATCCGAGGTCATCTTGTCGACCTTGGTTAGTTCCACCCGCATCACCGGGGCGTCCCCTGCGACCTGATAACGGTGGATCACAGACATATCGCCTGCCGTTTTGCGCGCTTTGTAGTCTTCAGCTGTGACCATCGCCTCATAGGCGGCAATCCCGGCTTCCCGGTCCATGTTGAAGGGATAGGGCCATGGGTGCGGAGCGAGAGGAGCGGGGTAGACAGCAAGCGTCTGATCCTCGTACTTCAAATCGAGGTCTTTTTGTAGGTCCCGCCGGTTCAATGGGTGCTGCGACGGGCGATAGGCCCCGTCAGGTTCCAGCTCGATATCCCACCACCATTTCTTGATGTTATTTAGACCACCATTGCCGACCGCATCATCCAGTTTGGCCAATGCAGGCGCGGCCTGCGGAATATTCATCGCGGCCCATCGGAACGGGCGTTCCTTGAATATACCTTCGAGATTCCACGGGCAGGTCTTCATGCATCGTCCGCACATCGCCCCCCCGGGCGTGGTGATACGGTAAGTGGCGCATTTCTGGCTGTCGGATTTCCAGATTTCATAGCCGTTGAACATCAGCTTTGGCCCGGCAGTGATCGCGCCCGAAGGGCATTCCCGAGCGCATTTGTTGCAGCTTTCGCAAAACGTCTGAAGGCCGAAATCGATGGGCTTGTCATGCGTCATCGGCATGTCGGTTGTCACGACACCGGATTTCAGGCGCGGGCCAAGATAGGGGTTCAGGATCACCTCACCGATCCGACTGACCTCGCCCAACCCCGACAACAGCAGCAGCGGCGGTTGCAGCACCTCGCCATCCATCACCGTATGCGCCTTGGCCTTGTAGCCGAGATTTCGGATTTGCTGCGCGATCACGCCCCCCAGCAGTGAAAACCGCAGATAGGCGCGCATGGATTGGGCCACGCTGATCCAGTCATCCCCGCTGGCGCCTTCCATCGTCTCATAGCCCTGGTCGATGATCATGCTGATCGCCTGATCATGGGGCGGAACGATTTCTTCTCCGGTGGCGTCATGGGAATACCAGCTCCACTCGGGGCACCGGCTGAGCCCGACCGCATCGACCCCAAGGAAATAGGTTGCAGCCTTGATATTCGCGGCATTTCTTTCGGTATCTGTGGGTTGTACAGCCTCGGCGCTGTCACCGTCCTGCAGCAAAACAAACGCGCCCAGCGCGCGGCGTTGGGCAAAGCTGGGGGCGGATTTGCGCACGTAATGCCCGCCCTTTGTCGCATCCTGCAGCGATCTTCCCATGTCGCCGAACTGAGCCCGCGCAAACATGTCTGCGCGTTTGGGCACCCGGGCTACGTTTTGCTCGTCGATATAGGTGGTCGGTGTTTCGACTCGTTTGAGGTTTTCAAAAGGATGTGCCCCGTCCACATAGCGCCGCTTGGCATAGGCATCCCGGTTCAGAGCGTTCTTGGCGAAGCCTGCACCCAGCCACCATGCAGGTCCTTGCGTGCGGAACCACGGTTGTTCGGCCAGCGGTTGCAAGGGTCGGTCATGCGCGATCTCCATTTCGGTGGTCACAGCGGCCAATCCGAACCGCTTGCCCAACCAGGGCACCACAACCGCACCATCCTCAACCGAGGCCAGACCCGCAGCAACTGCCAGCTTGCCCAGATCAACCTCAGAGGACATCGCCGTATGCGCCCGCGCATCGAAACCCAGGAGGCGGATGTAGTTGGCAATGACCACTGCATTCTCGGTGGCAAGCAAACAGGCGCGGTGATCCTGCGCATCCATGATCCAATCGGACCCGGGCTCCGAGGGGTCCGGATCGCGGTTGAACTCATAGAGAAACACGAGCGTATGGCGATGACAGTCCATCGGGCGTGGCGCGGCCTCCATGCTTTCTTTTAGATCCGCCATGATCAGATCGATGCCCGAGGCCAGCGTTTTGGTTTGCCGCGTCCTCAGCGCATGAGCCAGCCGGTCGATATCCGGGTTGCGCCGAGGCTCAGCCAGCATCGCCTCCGCGGGTAGCGGCCCGCAGCCCATCATCGACGCATCGTTGAAATAGCCAAACGCTTTCAGATGGTTGGCACGATCTGCTGGGTTGGCAGGAATTTCCGATGCGACGGGGTTCACAAATCCATCCCGGATTGCGTCCATCATCGCCTGAAACTCTCCCATCGCATTCACGATGCTTTCGGGCTGCTCGGGCCTGCGAAAGCTAAGCGCACACATCGGTTCGACCTGCGCCAGATCAGGCATCCGATCCTGCCGCGCCAGCCGTTCCAGCGGGAACGGACCCATGTGAACAGGTCTGTTCTTGTCCGAGAAAAAGCGGATCCCCATCGCGCGCCTCCAGTTAGCTGCCCTTTCCCCTACCCCGGCATGGACACCAAATCCATTCATGAATAATCATAAATGGTATGAGCAGAATTGATTTCACAGATCTGGACGGCAAGGTCCTACGGGTGTTCCTGACGATACTCGAAGAAAGCTCGGTCTCGAAAGCTGCCGACCGGTTAGGGGTGACGCAATCGGCCATCAGCCATACGCTGGGCAAGTTGCGGCAAGTGCTGGGCGATCCACTATTTGTCCGATCCGGACAGGGGCTGACCCCGACCGAACGCGCTTTGTCGTTGAAAGAGCCGGTGCAACAGGTGCTGGATAACATGCGCGCCCTGACCGAAGGTCGCCCGTTTGATCCGCTGTCCGAACAGATGGACATTCAGATCGCCACCAACGACATGCCGCGTGAGTTGATCTTTCCCGAACTTCTGCGGGCGACACGCGCCGAAGGCGTCAGGTTGCGGCTGGAGTTCATCCCGTCGGGTGTTCCCGACCCGGACTTGCTGCGCAGCGACCGGTGTCAATTGATGCTCACCCCGCTGCCACCGGACGGGCCGGATATCTTTCAGAAGCGGCTGATCACCAGCCCGTTGTTGGTATTCTATGATGCCGCTCACCGTGATCCGCCTGAGGATTGGCAATCCTATTGCAATAGCGATCATGTTGAAGTGCGATTTGCCGACGGGCGCAACGCCCGTGCCGTGATGCGTGGCGTGGATCAAAGCCAGATCAGACCGCCCGTCGTAACCCTGCCGCATTTCAACGCGATCCCGCCATTCGTGAAAGGCAGCGACCTGATCTCGACCGATACGGAGTTGATGAAATGCGGGCCGCTTGCCACGCTGGACAGTGCGCCACTGCCGTTCAAATGCGAAGCAGTGTCAATCTATATGGTCTGGCACCAACGCTCGGCCAACGACCCGGCACATCGCTGGTTACGGGAACGGATCGACGCGATTGCGGCCTCGCTTCAGACCTGAGAAAGCAACCAGTCGCGCATCTGTTTCACCAACTCCCGCTGACGCGGTTTCTGCGGGGTGACAATGAAAAAGCTCAGATCGTCAACCAGCACCTCAGAGAGTGGCTGCACCAACCGACCCGAAGTCAGTTCCGCAGACACAAGTGGCGCATTGGCCAGCGCAAATCCTTGCCCCGAGACAGCGGCGTCTATCGCCAGGCTTGTCTGGCTGAAACTCATCATCCGTGGCTTCCCTTCGACCCCGGCGCGTTCAAGAAACAAAGGCCACAGACCATGGGAATCGCTGAGCAGAACGTGTTGCATCAGGTCGTCTGGACCAGAAATTTGTGATGCGAGGTCCGGACTGCCCACAACAACGAATTCGGTCGAGAACAAAGGTGTCGCTTGCAGACCGCGCGCAACCGGTGAACGGCTTTGGCGTACCGCGATATCAATTCCATCAGACTGGAAATCCGCCAACCGCTCGCGCGCGTCAACCTGCACCGAGATATCGGGATGGCGGGTCACAAAATCATTCAGACGCGGCACCAGCCATTTTGAGGCAAAGCTGGGCGTGACCGAGATCGTGATCTGCCGCTGATCAGCCAGCTCATCGACAGCCTCTTCAATCAGCCGAAACGCCCGACGCAGCGGCGCGTGGAACCGACGCCCCGCTTCGGTCAGGCGCAACCCACGCGGAAGGCGTTCGAACAGCGCCGTCCCTAGCCGCGCTTCCAAGCCCCGCACCTGTTGCGCAATGGCCCCTTGGGTTACGCCCATTTCTTCCGCAGCAAGACGAAAATTCAGGTGGCGTGCCGAGGCCTCGAAGGCGCGCATCGCGTTGAGAGGTGGAAGAGCGGGCATAGCTAAACTGTAGATTTTCTACAGCCTATGCGCAATAGAACTGATTGGTCAAAGTGAACGCTGCCAGCCATCTTTATACCAAACATCGCAAAGGAGCGTGAAGATGGAAAAAGTAGCTTTGATCACGGCAGGCGGCAGCGGTATGGGCGCGGATTCCGCGCGCAGATTGGCGGCGGATGGTTTCAAAGTCGGCATCCTGTCCTCGTCAGGCAAGGGTGAGGCGCTGGCGCATGAGTTGGGTGGCGTGGGCATCACGGGCTCGAACCAGTCGAATGATGACCTGCAGAAACTGGTCGATGCAGCAATGTCCCATTGGGGGCGGATCGATGTGCTGGTGAACTCAGCCGGGCACGGGCCCCGCGCTGCGGTGCTTGAGCTGACCGATGAGGACTGGCACACCGGCATGGATGTCTATTTCATGAATGCCGTAAGACCTACGCGGTTGGTGACCCCTATCATGCAAGCGCAGGGCGGTGGATCGATCATCAACATCTCAACCTTTGCTGCGTTTGAACCGGACCCGGTTTTTCCTACCTCGGGCGTATTCCGCGCCGGGCTGGCGGCGTTTACAAAGCTGTTCTCGGACAAATACGCCGCCGACAACATCCGCATGAACAACGTCTTGCCCGGGTTCATCGACAGCCTTCCGGAAAAAGAAGAGTTCCGCACACGCATCCCGATGGGCCGCTACGGGCGCAGCTATGATGAGATCGCCTCGGTCGTGGCTATGCTCGCCTCCGAAGGCGGAGGCTACATAACCGGGCAGAACATCCGCGTCGATGGCGGCATCACCCGGTCTGTCTGAACTCAGAACCGCGCCTTAACAAGATGTGTCAGCGCCGCGCCGGTTTCGAAGAAAGCGCGGCGCAGACCAGTCCAGTTTTCGCTATACTCAGCCACTGACGGAACCGGCAGCAAGGACGGATCGTCCTTGAGCAGGCTTTTGGCCATCAAACGCCCGAACACGGTGCCCGGCCCGATCCCACGCCCCGAAAACCCATGCGCTGCTAACGCATTTGGACCGATCAGAGTGATTTTGGGAATATGATCCGAAGTCATGGCAATCCGCCCATGCCAGCCCTCAATCAACGGCTGATCCGCCAATTGCGGATAAAGTGCAGTCAGTTTGCGCTTGATCCAGGATTTGTGTGCAAATCCTCCGGCGCTGCTTAGATCGCCCATACCGCCAATGATAAACCGTCCTGCCTGGTCCAAACGGAAGGATGTCATGATCAGGCCGGTATCCCAGCATCCCTCTGCTTTGGTCAATATGCTGGCCCGCAGGTTATGGGACAGCGGCGCGGTGGCGTATTGGAAGTAGTAGACCGGCACATAGTTTGGTGCCGTATCGGCGATGCCCAGATGATAAGCGTTGGTCGCCTGAATAACCGATCTTGCGCGTACGGTTCCACCATCCCCCTGCAGCACCCAAACCCCGCCTTCCTGCCGCAAAGATCGAATCGGGCTTTGCGTATATATCTGCGCCCCCGCATTCTGTGCGGCGCGGGCCAGTCCCACCGCATAGCCCAGCGGCTGAATTGTACCCGCGCGGGGGTCAAACAATGCGCCGTGGACAGCCGGACTGCCCGTCCGCTGGCGCGACGCGTCAGGATCGAGCAATTCGACCGGCGCACCAGAAGCGCTCAGCTGTGCGTGGCGTGTACGTAGATCACCAAAGCCCGAGGCCGAATGAGCACAGTGCAACGTGCCTTGCCGCTCAGGCTCGCAGTCAATCCCGTGCGCTTCAATCAACTCGAACACGTCTGACGGCGCGTTAGCCAGCAGATCGATCAACCGATCCCCCGCCATTTGCCCCAGATGCGACCGAATTTGATCGGGTGGCAGCCAAAGCCCTGCGTTGACGAGACCGACATTCCGCCCCGATCCACCATGGCCGATCTGATGCGCTTCGAGCAGGCACACCGAAGCCCCCGCTTTTGCTGCGGTCAAGGCCGCAGAACACCCGGTGTAACCACCGCCGATCACGGCAAGATCAACGCTTACGTCATCAGACAGCTTTTGCGTGTCGATACGCTCACGACAGGTCTGCCGCCATAACGATTGATCATAGTCGCGCATGCCCGGGCCTCGCCAAAGTTTCGCCGATCATCAGGCTGGTCTCAGTTGGTTGCAAGGGCGCGCTGGTCAGCCCGCCCCATGGCGATGAGGAATGGATCCGCCTCCTGATGCGACTGGAATGACGCCTTATCTGTCATGCCCCGCCAGCGCCCCAGTGTCAGTGACTGCGCCACCGCGCCGCTCAGCGTTGCACCGGGGCCGGTGACGATGAACAGATCGGGCGCGAACTCGCGTGCGGCCGTCTGGATCGCATGTGTGAAGTCATAGGTCTCGGTCACCTGATGGCCCAGCGTGTAGTCCCACAACTCACTCGTGTCAGTTGCGCCGGGCCACCAGATTTTGCCACGCCCGTCAATCATCGGGAACTTGGGCTGAGCAAAAAGATCAGAACTCAATTGCGCCCGACCTTCCGCCGCCACCGGGGCCTGCAGCGCCGTATGAAAGGCGGCGTGATTGGCCAGCCGCAATGGGAACCGATCCTGCACGGTGGGGTGTGCCGCCTCAAACGCCGTCAGACCCGCTTCATTGCCTGCCAATATCAGCATCCCGCCCAGATCGATAGAAAGCGCCAGAGAATGATCGCGCAACGCATCTATCCTCGCCACCTCCTCCAGCAATGCGGCTTTGCGGGCAGGATCATTCGCCCATGTCTCATCGACGAATGGGTAAACCAGTTGACCGCCGATTAGGTGCTTCTGCATCAGCGTGCCCATCGTATTGACCACGCGAAACCCGTTCCCAGGGGTCAATGCCCCTGCGGTGGCTTGCGCAATATACCAGCCCATCGAGTTACCAGTGACGGCGACGACTTCAATATCGTTGGCCAATGCCTGCGCATCGGCCAACGCGGCAGCATAGATCAGGGGTGAGGCCACATCGCCGCGCGAGTACTTCCCGACGCTAAAGCGATCAGCCCCATCCAAGGCAGTAATCGCATCCTGTCCGGTTCCGGCGCGAATGGCGTCGAAGCTGCGGAACAAGTCCATACGATCCGAATGATGTTGGTGCAGATAGCCCAGCTCAGGCTTGTTATAAGTGCCCCGGCCCGGGCAGATCACAACGGCGGTGCGGGTCATGAGGCTGCTCCTGTCAAAGCCAGCGCTGCGGCAACGATACCGTCTTTCGAAGGAAGAGGTGCGGCATAGGCGGGTCCAGTTGCAATAAAGCAATCCTCGGCCACAACGCGGGCAGTTCGAGTAGAAGAACTTTGTTCGGCGAAGAAAGTCATCAGCGCCTCGGACTGGCTGCCGGTCTTGCGGCATTCGTCGACGATCAAAACATGCGCGCATGTTTTGGTGGCTTCGCGCAAAGCCTCTTCTGGCAGAGGAGCTAGCCAACGCATATCGATAATCCGGGTTTTCAGACCTGCCGCCTCAATTTCTGGCAGGGCCTGTTGCGACAGGTAATGCCCGTTGCCATAGGTCACGATGGCGAGATCGGTACCGTTCCCGTGTACTCCCACCTCGCCCAGAGCAATTTTCTGATCTCGCGCAGGATAGATGGTCATCCACCCGCCATCCTGCGCCGCATGCAGATCGCGCATCGGGTAGAGTGCGATCGGTTCAAGAAACACCACGACCCGCTGCTCTTCGCGCGCCAACCGCACGCATTCGCGCAGCATTTGCACCGCATCCGCCCCGGTCGACGGGCAGGCGATGATGACACCAGGGATATCCCGCAAGACGGCCAGAGAGTTGTCGTTATGGAAATGTCCGCCAAAGCCCTTCTGATACCCGAGCCCCGCAATCCTCAGCACCATCGGGTTGGTGAACTGCCCGTTCGAGAAGAACGGCAGGGTTGCCGCCTCCCCCCTGATCTGATCCTCGGCATTGTGCAGATAGGCCAGAAACTGGATCTCGGGGATCGGGATGAAACCATTATGGCCCATACCGATCGCGAGACCCAGAATGGACTGTTCATCCAGCAGCGTATCAATCACGCGGTCCGGACCAAAGCGTTGCTGCAGTTTCTGCGTCACACCATAGACGCCGCCCTTGCGGCCCACGTCTTCGCCCATACAGACAATCTCACCATGGTCGAGCATCAGATCGGTCAGCGCCCAGTTGATCAGGCGGCTGAGTGGCTGCGGATCAGCCATCGCGCGCAAGTCACCACCAAAGGCTTTAGCCCGCGCCTCAGCGCTCGGGCCGTTGGTCGGTATGCAAGAGCGCTTAGGCGGGATCAGGCTTGCCATCACCTCGGTCGCATTGGCAAGATGGGGACGGCTGGCAGCCTCTGTAGCCACACGATCCGTTCGGGTGCAGGTATCGCTGTAGATTTTTAACGCCTGATCCGGCGACAATGCACCCGCCTGATCCAGCAGTCGTACGGTGTGCAAAAGCGGATCATTGGCCTCATCCGCCTCAACCTCAGTTTTCGGCAGATAGGTCGTGGGCACATCCGCCCCGGCATGGCCATAAAGCCGCACGGTTCTGAGATGCAGGAAGGCCGGTTTCCTGCGCTTGCGGACATAATTTGCAGCCTCTTTCGCGACCGCATGGGTTTCATAAATGTCCAACCCATTGGCCTGAAAATACTTGATCCCCGGACGATGCTCCATCGACGCCTGAATCCAGCCCTTGGGCGTTTTGACCGAAATCCCGATCCCGTTGTCTTCACACACGAACAGCAGCGGCAGCGGTGTCGATTGCACACTGGTCCAGCCTGACGTGTTGATCGCCCCCTGCGCGGTGGAGTGATTGGCCGAGGCATCCCCAAATGAACACATCGCAATCCCGTCTTCCGGCAACACGCGATGTTCGGGCGCATGTCGCCGGGCTGCCCCCAGCGCATAAGCCGCACCAACGGCTTTGGGCAAATGGCTGGCGATGGTCGAGGTCTGCGGCGGGATCATCAGCGCCCTTGATCCCAACACCTTGTGCCGCCCGCCCGAGGTCGGGTCCTCTTTCGAGCACGCAAAGCTGAGCAGCATATCCCACGCGATCTGCTGGCCCGGCACCTGTTCGGCGCGCGCGATCTGAAACGCAGCATCCCGGTAATGCAGAAAGGCAATATCGCTTGGGCGCAATGCGTGCGCGACGGCGGCCATCCCTTCGTGGCCAGATGAGCCAATGGTGTAGAACCCCTGCCCTGCCTTCTGCATCGCCCGGCTGGTCCGATCCAACGCGCGGCTGAGAACTTGCGACCGGAATAGCGAAACGGCTTCAGAATCGCCCAGACCGACGCGCGGCGGGGCTCCGTCGGGAAAATCACGATTTGCGACACGGGTCAGGAAATTCTCATGTACGATCTGGGCGCGGTCCATGTCTCTCGCTTTTGTCTTGTTGGTGTCATCGGCCTTGGGGAACCTCTGCGCGGGCGCGACCCGCTTGCTGATTTGTCCCGCGCTCCGACGTGAATTTCAAGATCGCGGATGGTACGGCACCCGCTCGACCACAAAAGTGATATGGCGCACCACTCATCGCTCTGGCGGTAGGAAAAAACCAGTGCTATTGCGTTCAATAGGTATGAGGAATTGTCATATGATTGCACCCCGCCGTTTCTTGCCTTCAATCTCGTCCTTGCTTGCGCTTGAAGCCGTAGATCGGCTGGGCAGCGCATCTGCTGCTGCGGCTGAGCTGTCCTTGACACAAAGCGCGATCAGCCGGCAATTGAAGACGATGGAGGATCAGCTGGGCGTGCAATTGATTGAGCGCAGCCAGATGCGATTGCACTTGACGCCAGCAGCCAAAGACTATGTGCAAACCGCAAGGTCTGCTGTTCAGGATCTGGCGCAGGCCGCACTGAAACTCAAAGCCAACCCGGCGGGTGGGTCACTTGATCTATCGATCCTTCCCGCGTTCGGCATGCATTGGCTGGCACCCCGCCTTCAGGATTTTGCGCGACGGCACCCTGAGGTCACCGTCAATCTGGGTACCCGCCTCAAACCGTTTGATTTCATGTCTGAACCATTTGATGCCGCGATCCATTTCGGTCAGCAAGACTGGGCGGGCGTTCAGTATTTACCGATCATGCGGGAAGAAGTCCTGCCCGTCTGCGCCCCTGCCCTTACCGCCGTTAATTTCAATAGCTTGGATGCTCTCCGCGCCGCGCCACTGCTGCATCTGGAGTCGCGTCCGGATGCCTGGGAGCGCTGGTTTGAGATACAGGGCCAGCCCGTCACCGGCCTACGGGGAATGCTGTTCGATCAGTTTTCGACCATGATTCAGGCCACGATTCATGGGTTGGGCGTGGCTCTGTTACCGTCATATCTGGTGCAGGATGATTTGCGCACCGGGCGGCTTGTCCAGGCATGGGACGGGCCGCGCGTGAGCCTTGGCAGCTATTATCTGGTCTGGCCGCATGACCGCTCGATGCCCGAGCCGTTACGGTCTTTCCAAGCCTGGATCAGTGAACAGATTGGGGCAGACGCCCACGCCTAACGCAACCTCAGAACTTACCGTTATCATTCTTCCATTCGCTGCGTGGTGCGATGGCCTCAACCGTGTCCCAGTGTTCGACGATCTTGTCATCCGCAACGCGGTACAGATCATAAAATGCGCTGTGAGTGCCCTGATATTCACCTTCGCACACGGTCAGTACAAAATCCCCTTCCGCCAATACCCGATGCAGATGCTGATAGTTTAGGGCGTTCCTATCGGCCAATGCGGTCCTCAAGGCAGTCAAGTCATCCGAGAGCTGCGGGCTGTGTTCTACGTAAGCGGAAGTATTGATACAGGCCTCTATCTGGTCGAGATCCCCGGCAATCAACGCGGTTTCGACGAAGGCGCGAACAAAGGCCCGGTTTTCCTCGGTTTGCTCGACATCCCGAACTTCGGTCGGACCATCCACCATACTGTGATCCGAGCCGTTTGGCCCCATCCGTTTCTGGATATTGTCCCAGTGCTCTACCGCTTGCCCGTCTTCGAACCGGAACACCTCGAAGCCGATATTCCGCCGTGAGAAATCATATTCGGTATGCGCGAAGACAAAATCGCCGTCTTCAAAGGCGCGTACGATATTCACGCGCGGTGAGGTCTGGGACAGCCGTTTGAATAGGGATGCAAGCCCTTCGCTGCCTTCATGGGTTTGCGGATTGTGCTGGATATATCGTGCTTCATTTACCACCGAAACCGGACCCGGATCGCCCGTTTCGATGCTTTTGAGCAGGGCAGATATGCGATCTTTGTTGGACTTCTCCATACCGGGTTCCCTTCAGGTCTGACTACTCCGTGATCACAATGGCAGGCGACGTGTCAGGCATCAACGCCAGCAACAGCCAAACCCTGCGCGGCCTTCGGCCTTGCGTCTTGCGGACGGCAGGGGGCCAGGCAGGCGCGGGCTGCGTCCGCGCCTGCCTGGCCCAACGGGAGGAGACGTTCCGTAAGGAATGTGGACGACG
This sequence comes from Ruegeria sp. C6, assembly GCF_056537625.1. Taxonomy (NCBI): domain Bacteria; kingdom Pseudomonadati; phylum Pseudomonadota; class Alphaproteobacteria; order Rhodobacterales; family Roseobacteraceae; genus Ruegeria; species Ruegeria sp. C6. Next base: position 63,382 of record NZ_JBQFRW010000006.1, read on the forward strand.
GGCGGGAGTGTTTTGGTTCAGACGTCCAGCGAACGGGCGATGAGTTCTTTCATGACTTCATTCGTCCCTCCATAGATCATTTGGACCCGCGCATCCGCATAGAGCCGCGCGATTGGGTATTCCATCATGAACCCATAGCCGCCGAACAGTTGCAGGCATTCGTGCATGACTTCGTTCTGCACCTCAGAGCCCCAGTATTTCACCATCGAGGCCGTCGCGGCATCCAATTCACCGGCCTCCAGTTTTCCAATGCAGTCATTGACGAAACTGCGCAGCACCTCGGCCTTGGTTTTACACTCGGCCAACTTGAAACGTGTGTTCTGGAAGTCCATCACCCGTTGTCCGAACGCCTTGCGCTCCTGCACGTAGTCCACCGTCTGCGATATGGCGAAATCGATCGCGCCCAGCGCCATGATCCCGATGGTCAGCCGCTCCCACGGCAACTGCTTCATCAGTTGATAGAACCCCTGCCCCTCTTCCGGGCCCAGCAGGTTGGTCATTGGCACCTTAACGTCTTCAAAGAACAGCTCAGCCGTATCGTTGCCCTTCATTCCCAGTTTCTTGAGGTTCCGCCCCCTCCGGAATCCGTCAGCCCCGTCGGTTTCGACCACAATCAGAGAGACACCCTTCGCCCCTAACGACTTGTCAGTTTTGGCAGCCACGATAACCAGATCAGCCGATTGCCCGTTGGTGATAAATATCTTGGACCCGTTGAGCCGATAAGAATTGCCATCCTTCTCAGCGGTCGTCTTCACCGCTTGCACATCCGATCCCGTGCCCGGCTCGGTCATGGCCAGCGCGCCGATCATCTCACCCGAGGCCAGTTTCGGCAGCCACTTCTGTTTCTGATCCTCACTGCCATAAGCGGTGATGTAGTGGGTCACGATAGACTGGATGCCATATCCCCATCCTGCGTCCCCGCGCGCAGTCTGCTCATACAAAGTAACGGAATCGAAACCCATCCCGCCGCCGACGCCACCATATTCCTCAGCAATCGAACCGGCCATCAGACCCGTCTCTCCCGCCTGCAACCAAAAGGTACGATCAACCGCCCCGTTCTCGGCCCATTTCTCGGTATTGGGTACCAAGGCATCATCCATGAACCGGCCCGCCATTTCAGCAAACATTCGGTGTTCGTCGGTAACCCAGGCGGCGGTGCTGGTAAAAAGCGACATCAAATAGCTCTCCAGATCAGGTGTTTGCCCAAAACTAGCCGGGTGTGTGATTCCTTCCAATCCATGTGACGTGGCGTCCAGGACAGATACTACGCAACGTCCTTGGCACCGTTGCCGAATTTGGGGCCAAACGTTCACATCTGTGTTCCCACGCCTGACAGAGCAGGCCATCATCGACCATATTGCGCATACGCCCCGGACGACCCAGGAGACAGCATAATGCCCCGCGCCTTTTCTGAACTGACCTTCACACCTGCCGTTCGCGCCCATCAAGAGCGGATGGGATCCGCAGCGACCTACGCGAAATTCCTGAGCCTAGGACCAAAACAGGGCCACCAAATCGGACCGACCGAAGAGGCGTTCATTCGCGCCCGCGACGGGTTCTATCAGGCCACCGTCTCAGAAACCGGCTGGCCTTATGTGCAGTTTCGCGGTGGGCCGATAGGGTTTCTGAAAGTGCTGGACCCGCACACCATCGGCTATGCGGACCTGTCTGGTAACAAACAATATATCTCGCGCGGCAACCTGGATGGGAATGACCGCGTGGCACTGATATTAATGGACTACGCGAGCCAGCGCCGCCTCAAGATACTTGGCCGGATGACATTCAAGGAAGGTGCCGCGGCAGCAACTGATCTTTACACCAAAGGCTCCGAGACCGAGGCAGAACGGGCCGCGATCATCAAAGTTGAAGCGCTTGACTGGAATTGCCCCCGCCACATCACGCCGCGCTTTACCGAGGCCGAGCTTCGGCCACATCTGAATGATCTGGGTCAGCAACTGGCTGTTCTGCAATCAGAAAACCAGCGTTTACAGAGGGAATTGGCTGAGCTCAAAGCTGCGGCCGTTTTTCGAAGATGAAATCCGCGCCGGTTCAGATGTGAAACGAATGGCGCGCGATCGCTATGGATCTGAGCGGCAAATTGTGACGCAGGGTTGCCCTTTGGTCCAAGCTTTGCTTTGTCCTTTCTAAACATCACGACCTGCCGTCCGCTTGAGGCAGGAGCGGATAACAGAGAGGATCATCACATGGCAAAAGTTGCGTTCCTTGGCCTAGGCGTCATGGGCTACCCGATGGCCGGGCATCTTCAGGCTGCCGGCCACGAAGTCACCGTCTACAACCGCACCGCATCCAAGGCCGAGGCTTGGGTCGCCCAGCATGGCGGCGCGATGGCCCTGACACCGCGGCAAGCCGCAGAAGGGGCAGAGTTCGTGATGGCCTGCGTTGGCAATGACGACGATCTGCGTATGGTTTGCACAGGTGAAGATGGCGCCTTTCACGGAATGGCCAAGGGTGCGGTATTTGTTGATCACACCACCGTCTCGGCCAAGGTCACGCGTGAGTTGTACGAGGCTGGCATGACACAGGGGGTTGCTTTTGTGGACGCCCCGATCTCGGGCGGTCAGGCGGGAGCCGAAAATGGTGTGCTATCGATCATGTGCGGCGGTGACATGGACGCTTATCGTGCTGCTGAGCCGGTGATGCAGGTCTATTCCAAAATCTGCCGCCGCATTGGGGACAGCGGCGCGGGTCAAATGACCAAAATGTGCAACCAGATCGCGATTGCAGGGCTGGTGCAGGGCCTGAGCGAAGCATTACATTTTGCCGAAAAGGCTGGGCTGGATGGTCGGGCTGTGGTCGAGGTGATTAGCCAAGGCGCGGCAGGCAGCTGGCAGATGGCGAACCGGTATGAGACCATGCTGGATGACCATTTTGAGCATGGCTTTGCAGTCGACTGGATGCGCAAGGATCTGGGAATCTGTCTGGATACCGCCAATGAGACCGGGGCTTCACTGCCAGTGACGGCGCTGGTCGACCAGTTCTACAAAGACGTGCAGAAACTTGGCGGGGGCCGGTGGGATACGTCCTCGTTGTTCAAACGGTTGCGAGCACTGGACTGAGCAAAGGGGGGGGCTGTCTGCCCCATCGCGCCAGGGCGCGACTCCGCCCGAAGATATTTTTGGCCAGATGAAGAGGATCACCGTGGCAGTTGCAAGAGATAGCGCATGAGCGACATGAACACTTTCTGGGCTGGTCGCCTGCGTGAACACTGGGGTCTGGACGCCCGTCTGACGCGTCTGGATGGGGAGTACGACCTCAACTTTCTGGTCAAAGCCACCAACGGGCAGGATTATGTGCTCAAGGTGATGCGCGCGGGGTGCGATGCGGCATTGGTCGATCTGCAGGTCAAGGCGCTGGGACATCTCAGCGCAGCAGCGCCCGGATTGCCCTTTCCTGCCGTTTATCCCGATTTGAACGGGATGATGTTGCCTGAGATTGCCGACGCGCATGGGCAACCGCGACAGGTCTGGCTGCAGGAACGACTGCCGGGGGCATGCTATGCAAGCAGCGCGCCCAAGACCGAAGACCTAATACTAAAACTGGGCCGTGTTCTGGGCGCAACCGACCGGGCGCTGGAGGGGTTCACCCACGAGGGCTTGCATCGCGCGGATTTCAAATGGGATTTGACGCGGGCGAGTTGGATCGTCGACCAACTAGAGGCCATCTCTGATCCGGCAAGACGCGCGCGCGTTCAACAAATCGCTGAGGATTTTGAGGCGATCTCTGATCAACTGAGTGCATTGCCAAAGCAGCCGATTCACAATGATGCCAATGATTACAATATCCTTGTCGAAGGCAATCTGGGCGAACGACGCAGCATCTCGGGTCTGATCGATCTTGGCGACATGTGCACAGCGCCGCGCGTTTGCGATCTGGCTATTGCCGGGGCCTATGTCGTTCTGGACCACCCTAAACCCGAGCGCGCATTGGCTGCGCTGGTACGCGGGTATCACGCCGCCAATCGGTTACGCCCGGATGAGATCGACCTGATCTGGCCTTTGTTGCAAGCACGGTTGGCGGTGTCCGTGGTGAATTCGACGCTGATGGCGATTGAGAACCCGGATGATCCGTATGTCACGATCAGCCAGGCCCCGGCGTGGCGGTTGATCGAAAATGGGGCAATCAATGGTGCACTCATGCCCGCACGATTGCGCGCAGCGTGTGGCTTGCCGGTTGTGAACGGAGCCGAGCGCATCCATGCCTATCTGTCGAACCATCGTGGACATTTCGCGCAGATGTTCGGGCAGGATCTGAGCGACACGCCAATGGGCTCACTGTCGGTGGAGAACTCGACCTGGCCGCAAAACCCGTTCCACATGCCGCTGGACGAGGCGGCGCGGGTCGGCGAAGAATTTGGGGAAGGCCCCTGGCTTGGGTATTACAGCGAGCCTCGCCTGATCTATGCTGAGCCAGGGTTTCGCAAGGGACCGTGGAAAGCGTCGGATCGGCGCACTGTGCATTTGGCCGTGGATGTGTTTGCGCCCGCCGGAACAGTGCTGCATGCACCTCTCAGCGGTCGGGTCGAAGCGGTTGAAAACAGGGACGCGCATCTCGACTATGGCGGGGTTGTGATCCTGCACCACGAAACGCCCGAAGGGGATGCATTCTACACGCTTTATGGCCATCTGGACCCTGAGGTGAGTGAGCGTTTGAAACCGGGTGACCCGGTGGCTCAGGGTGCAGCTTTTGCCCGTCTGGGCGACGCCAGTCAGAATGGCGGATGGGCCCCGCATGTGCATTTCCAACTGGCGCTGACGACCGACGGTATGCAGGCCGACTGGCCGGGCGTAGCGGATCCTGATGAGCTCGAGCTTTGGCACGCGGTCTGCCCCAACCCCGCAGCACTGTTGAACTTGCCTGATGAAAAGGTTTTCTATCGACCAACCGACAAGCAGGCGATCCTGCAGGACAGGCGCGCACACTTCGGCGGCAATCTCAGCCTGACATACGACGACCCGGTCATGCTGGTGCGTGGCTGGAGGCATCACCTGTTCGATGAATGGGGGCGACCCTATCTGGATGCCTACAACAACGTTCCGCATGTAGGCCATGCGCATCCGCGTATTCAGGCGGTTGCAGCGGATCAGCTGAAGCGCATGAATTCGAACACACGCTATCTGCACCCGGCGCAAACCGCTTTTGCCGACAAGGTATTGTCGAAACTGCCGGATCACCTTGAGGTTTGTTTCTTCGTCAACTCAGGGACAGAGGCCAACGAATTGGCTCTGCGTCTGGCGCGCGCGCATACCGGGGCAAAAGGGATCGTGACGCCCGATCACGGCTATCACGGCAACACAAACGCTGCGGTGGCGATCTCGGCCTACAAATTCAACAAACCTGGCGGTATTGGGCAGGCAGATTGGGTGGAACTGGTTGAGGTCGCGGATGACTATCGCGGCTCGTTCCGGCGTGATGACCCCGAGCGTGCCCGGAAGTTTGCTGACCTGATTGATCCGGCGATTTCGGCATTGCAGGCAAAAGGGCAAGGCCTAGCCGGGTTCATCGCTGAAACATTCCCCTCGGTCGGGGGACAGATCATTCCACCAAAAGGCTATCTGTCTGCGGTCTATGAAAAAATCCGCGCCGCCGGAGGGGTCTGCATTGCCGATGAAGTCCAGACTGGCCTCGGGCGCCTGGGCGACTATTACTTCGGCTTTGAACATCAGGGCGCGCTGCCTGACATAGTGGTAATGGGGAAGCCCATCGGCAACGGCCACCCGCTGGGTGTGCTGGTCACTACCAAAGAGATCGCCGAAAGCTTCGACAACGGGATCGAGTTTTTCTCGACCTTCGGAGGATCGACCCTGTCCTGCCGGATCGGAAAAGAGGTGCTGGACATCGTCGACGATGAAGGGCTTCAAGAGAACGCCCGTGTGATGGGGGCTCACCTGCTGGATGGCCTCAAACAGATCGAAGCTGACTTTGGCTGTGTCGGCGATGTGCGCGGTATCGGCCTCTTCTTGGGTGTGGAACTGATTAACCCGGATGGCTCGGAAAGCGGTGAGATTTGCAGCTACGTCAAGAATCGGATGCGCGATCATCGCATTCTGATCGGTAGCGAGGGATCCAAGGACAATATCCTGAAAATCCGGCCACCGCTAACCATCGAAGCAGAGGACGTCGACATGATTCTTTGGGCGCTGCGGGAGGTTCTTGGCGAAGTGGGTGACTACAGCCCTGCCCCCATGTGCGATCACGATCATCATCATGCGGGCTGCGGCTGCTGCTAAGAAACACAAAACCCCAGCGAAATTGCTGGGGTTTTGTCGCCGTCGATCAGTGGAGCACTGAATGTGGGGGGTGGTGCCCGGTCGTCGGCATAGGGATCGAAACGGTCATCCGGCGTAACGCCAAGCCCAGTTCCTCGGACAACGAGGCCAGTGCCGGGGCGAAATCGGGCCGTACGATCAGCGAGGCCATCATCATTGCATCTTCACGCGCCCCTTCAGAGGCGGCACCGATCATCTGGGCAAAACAATTCTCATCAGCGCCCAGACATGCACATCCCAGCCCATGACGCACCAGCGGACGGCGACCGTGATGTGCACAAAGTGAACACAGCCGGTCCAGCGTCAGCATCGTGGCGCGTCCCTGATCTGCACCCAGCGCGATGTCAAAATCGCTTGCGGCATTTGCCCGGCCTTCGACCCCATCACCCCAAAGCCGCAGATACATGACGGCTCCGGCCTCAATGGGGTTCAGGTCAGCCAGACGGCCAACAGCCGCCCCGCCACGCGAAGAAGGTGCGCTCATTTTGTCAGGATCAGTTTGCCTGCGCGGGTGATACGCAGCGTATAAAGCTGATCGCCCAGCTCGATATGGGCCAAATTGCCGCCATTGGTGAGGTCTTCCGCCTTGTGGGCCGGAAGCATCGAAACAGCGTAGCTAAGGGTCGAGGAAGGGGTTTGCGCGTTCATTGGGGCATCTCCAGAGCATCTGTGGCACTTGGCCTTGTCTGTCTTCGTTTCGCTTGATCTGGCTGACCCTGTTTTGGGCTGGCTATCTGTTCGTGTGATTAATCTGATAAAAATAGTAAGGTTTGTCAAGCTGCTGTTTTTTCAATCGCTCCCACGGGTCTCTATTGCGCCGTCGCACAGCACGACCTAGGCATTGGACATCAACAAACAAAGGCGGATTCGCAGATGGCAGCAGTTGTCGTATTTGATCTGGATGGCACCCTGATAGACAGCCTTGCCGACCTTGCAGCTGCGGTAAACCGAATGCTGCACGATCAGGGGCACCCCGCCTTGCCTCAGGATACGATCCGGGGATTCGTCGGGAACGGATTACCCAAGCTGGTCGAGCGGGCGATGATGCATTGCGGGCTGGAGCCAACGCTTCACAAGGACCTGACACAGCTTACTCTGAAGCACTACAATGCAGGCGCCTGCGATCAGACCGTAGTTTATCCCGGCGTGATCCAGGCGCTGGATGAGCTTCGCGATATGGGCTGTGCGCTTGGGGTCTGCACCAACAAACCCGAAGCCCCTGCCCGGCATGTGCTGGGCGAACTTAGCCTGCTACCCTATTTCAACACGGTCTTTGGTGGAGACACGCTGGATATACGCAAACCCGATCCAGAGCACTTGCACGCCTGTTTCAAGACCCTTCAAGCCGCAGGCCCACAGATCTTCGTTGGCGACAGTGAGGTTGATGCCGAAACTGCGCAACGGGCTCAGGTTCCGTTTTTGCTGTTTGAACAGGGATATCGAAAGTCGCCGGTTTCGGACATGCCGCACACGCTCAGCTATGATAACAGTACCGCACTGCCTGCACTTGTTCGGAGAATCCTGAAGCAGGCATAGGCCCTAAAAAAGGTCGAGGGGCCGGCCAAGGGGGTAAGAAGCCAGCCCCTCATCGGGGGAAATTAGTGAAAGTGGATTGGGCGCACTGGCCCGGTAGTTAATGAAAAGTTAACGCACCTGCGCGGATCGCGAAATTGGGGGATTCCCGTAGTGCTGCGATTTTTTTCCCGATCCCCCAAATTATTTTGCGCGCAGAAGCCTAAAAACTGGGATTTATGCGGCTTTCTCAGCCGCGGCACGCGCGATCACCAGTTCCTCGTTCGTCGGAATGACCATCAGTTTCACACGTGACAGGTCGGTCGAGATGACGCGCAGATTGTCCGCGTTTGCATCGTGGTCCAGTTCAAGACCCAACCACCCCATGTCAGTGCAGATACGGTCGCGGATATAGGTCGAGTTCTCACCGATCCCGCCGGTAAACACGACTGCGTCCAGACCTCCCAACACGGCGGCCAAAGCGCCCAGCTCGCGGCGTATCCGGAACGTGTAGTAGTTGATGGCATTGCGTGCACCCGGCGTATTCGACGCCTCAAGCGTACGCATATCATTGGTCATCCCGGAAAGGCCAAGCAACCCGGATTTACGATACAGAAGGTCCGAGATCTCATCCGCATTCATGCCTTGCTGATCCATCAGATACAGCACAACGCCCGGATCCAGCTGGCCACAACGCGTTCCCATCGGCAAACCATCCATGGCCGAGAACCCCATGCTTGAACCGACCGAGCGACCTCCGATCATGGCGCACATCGAGGCACCGTTGCCAAGATGCGCCACAACCACCCGTCCGCCATGTATCAGCGGCGCAGTCTTGGCCAGATGGTCCGAGATGTAATCATAGCTCAGACCGTGGAAGCCATAGCGGCGAACGCCCATATCGTAATACTCGGTCGGCAATGCGAAGGTGTCATTGACCCAAGGGTGGTGGCGGTGAAAAGCGGTATCGAAACAGGCAACCTGCTTGGCATTGGGGAACCTGTCCATCGCAGTACGTGCGCCCTGCAGATTGTAAGGTTGGTGCAAGGGCGCAAAAGGCTCGAGTTTTTCCAGCATCTGCAAGCTTTCGGGGGTCAGCAGAATGGGCCTGTCATTATCCGGGCCGCCATGCACGATGCGGTGTCCAACCGCGGTCACGCCCGCCGACGGAAACTGCCGTTCCAGCAAATCCAGAATATAGTCCAGGGCGCTGGCCTGATCACGCAGCGCCTCGGATGTGGTATCGGCCAGCACACGGCCATCCGTGGTCTCTGCTTTGATGCGCGCCGCGCGGCTGCCGATGCGTTCCACCTCTCCCGAACAGACAAGGATCGGATCTGCTTCGCCCGCGGAGAACAACCCAAACTTCAGCGAGGACGAGCCTGAATTCAGTGTGATGATATGGTCCATCAGATCTTACCCGACATCCGCGCCGCATGCAGGGCCGCGACGGCACAGGAAACCAGCCGCGCCTTTTCGCCATCTGCGCGACTGGTCAGAATAATCGGTACGCGCGCGCCCAGCACCACCCCGGCAGCCTCGGCGTGCGCGATATACGTCAGTTGCTTGGCTAGCATGTTGCCTGCGTCCAGATTGGGTACGACAAGAATGTCTGCCCGTCCGGCCACCTCGGACACGATCCCTTTGGTGCGCGCCGCGGCCAGGCTGACCGCGTTGTCCATGGCAAGCGGCCCATCGACCAAGCCACCCCTGATCTGTCCCCGCTCGGCCATCTTCGACAGCAATGCGGCATCAATCGACGACCGGATTGCTGGATTCACCGTCTCGACCGCCGACAGAACACCCACTTTCGGAGCGCCAATTCCGATTGAGATTGCCAGATCGATCGCGTTCTGCGTGATGTCGATCTTGGTTTCCAGATCCGGCTCGATATTGATGGCCGCATCGGTCACCAGCAAGGGATGCGGCTGGCCGGGTATATCCATGACGAAGACATGCGTAAATCGGCGCCCTGCGCGAAGTCCACGATCCCGCCGCAACGCCGCCCGTAGCAGTTCGTCCGTATGAAGATGCCCCTTCATCAATGCTTCAGCATGTCCTTCGACAACCAGATCAACCGCTTTGTTGGCGGCGTCCAGATGGTCCTTAACAGGAACGATCTCAACGTCACCCAAGGGCAACTCAATCTCACGCGCTGCTGCAGCAATCTTGTCGGGGTCACCTATCAGGACCGGCTTGATGATGGTTTCAAGCGCCGCCGATAAGGCCCCCCCCAGCGAGTTGGGCTCTTCTGGGGCGACAACTGCCGTGGGGATCGGAGGCAGCGGGCGCGAGCGATCGAGCAGTGCATCAAAATGCCGGTGCCGCTCGACGACCAGACCAGGCACTTCAATCTCATTGAATGACAGTTCTTTCTCCGGAGCGATCACGACCGCGATGCCGGACACGATCAGCGCCTCATCACTAGGGCGCATCACCTGAGTTTCCAGAACTACCTCGCGGTTATCGCGTTTTTCGATCACCGTAACTCTGGCCAGCAGTTCTTCGCCCGCATATGCCCGGGCGCTAAAATCCAAGCTTTGCGACTTATACAGCGTACCCGCGCCCGGCAGGATATTCCCCAAAACGGCCGAGATCAGAGCCCCAAGAAACATCTCGGGCGCGATCGCCTCGTTTACGTTATCACCGTCCCCATCTTCGTCGGCCAGGTTCAAAGGGTTATGGTTGCCGGAATTCGATGCGAAAACATAAAAATCATCCTCTGTGCAGAACCGGGTCAACTCGGCGGTGTCACCGATCTGAAGCTGATCAAAGGGCTTGTTGTGATACTGCATTGAAACTCTCGGCGGCTGTTTTGCACCGATCATTATGAGATTTCAGGTAAATTTCCAATGACGTTCGATGGGTTTCTAGGGCTCAAAGCCATCTGGCACACCGAACAGTGGCGCATCCAGTGTGGTCCCGGTCAATGCACCCATGAACGCCACCAGATCTGCGACCTGGGCATCGGTCAGTTCCAGCGGTTCGATGTCAATTTTCTGGCGATGACGCTCCATCTCGAACCGGTCCTGCCAGACGATGAAATCAACATTCTCAAGCCACGGCACGTTGGGCAGCCCGGCCAAATCAGGGGTCCAGGCAGCGAGGCTCTGAGATGGGTTCAAGTGGTGGCGAATAATGCCTTCCAGATCGGGAAAAGCACCGTTGTGACCATAGGGCGCCGTCTCTGTCACATTGCGCAGCATCGGTGTGCGGAAACGATAGGCGTCCTCAAGACGGTTGCTTTCACCCATATGACCCACGTCGCGGGCATAGGGGTCCCATTGGCGGGTCTTGCCCGGTCCAAATGGCGGCAAGCTCAGCGCGTGGAATTTTTGATCCGATAGCAACGGGCCGGAATGGCAGTTTGCGCAACCTGCCTCACCATAGAACAAGGTCATACCATCGTATTGCTCTGGCGTCAGAGCGGCATGGTCTCCGGCCAGATATTGATCAAACGGGCTGTTGGTGCTGCGCCACTCCAGTGCCATGAACGCGGCCAGCGCGTTGGTGATCTGAGTTATCGTGATGTCCTCGGTCGTGTCGATGTCATCGAACGCCTTGACCATGGCAGGCCCATAGCGCGGATCAGTGCGCACGCGTTTGGCGAGGATCGGCCAGCCCTTGTCGATGCGGTCATGCACCGCGCCGGTGACTTGATTTTCGGCCACATTCCCGGCCATTTCAAACTGCGAAGTCAGCGGGAAAAGCGCCTGCGCGGCCAGCAGCGAATTCAAGCCGTCCGGCAACCACTCCTGCGCGGGTGAGTTGAAACCGTTACCGTAGACGTCAGAGATACTCAGACGGCCATCATGGAAAACCGTGTGAAGTTCCTTTGCACCAAGGTTCCAAAGCCCCGGCGAATTGCGGGGAATTCGCTTGCGGATTTTGTCCGTTCCGATGCCCGGCGTCCGGTCTGGCCCCAAGCCCATCCCGCCTTCTCCGATGCCAAGCGACAAGCCGTCCGAGGTGCCGAAATCCGGGTGATGGCAATGGGCGCAGCTTATGTTCCGGTTTCCCGATAAAATGGGATCGTAAAACAGTTGATGACCGATAGCGGCCTGTTCCATATCAAAGGGGATGAAATCGTCATCCGTCAGCGGGCGCGGCAGATCCTGAGCAGCCGCGGCCCCTGCCAAGAGGAAAGCAACCCCATGCGCCAGTTTGTATTTGCCCTGTGCCTTCTCGCGACCCCAGCGCTGGCTGAACTGGAACAAGCACGCGATCTGATGGAGGCCGGAGAGTTTGAAGCCGCGCGCGAGGAATTGCTGCCCGCCGCGCGCTCCGGCAATGCCGAAGCCGAGGAATTGATCGGTGTGATGTACGGGTTGGGCCTTGGGGTCGAACAGGACTATGAACGCGCGTTTGAATGGTACTTGCGCGCCTCGATGAAAGGTCATCCCGGGGCGCAATCTGGTATCGGTTGGTACTACGAGTTGGGTCTGGGCATGCCCGCGCCTGATCTGGTTCGAGCGTACATGTGGTATACGCTCAGCGCCATCGGCGGCGATCCCGATGCGGCGATCAGCCTTGAAGAAGTGGTCAAAAAAATGTCGCCGGAGCAGATCGAGAAGGCGCATGTTCTGGTCAACGACTACAAAGGGTGGATGTACCCGTTTCGGTGAGGGCCGGACCCCAGGGCCCGGCCCAGCAATTCAGTTCAGATCCGCATCACGTGAGGCATTAACATCCGCCTCGGCTGCTGCCACAGCGTCAGTCAACGCTACAAAGATCTCATCACCACGTGCCACATTGGACTGGAACCAGTCATAGACCGGGGTTGCGGCTTCTTTGAACGCAGCTTTCTGGTCGGGTGTCAGGACATAAAGGTCACCACCGCCGGCTACAAAATCCTCATAAGCCTGGATCGACTTGCGCTTGGGTGAGGCAAAGGTCGCCTGCTGCAGCGCATAAAACCCGTCGACTACCACGCGGCGCATATCTTCTGGCATCTCCTGGAACTTGGCGTTGTTCATCCACCACAGCGCACCCATATAAGCGTGCCCGTCCAGCGTTACATATTGCAGGCCTGCATCCGGGAACTTCATGCCCATGATGTCCGTGATGCCGTTTTTCGAGCCCTCAACCACACCGGTCTGGAAGCTGGTGAACAGTTCTGGCCACGGGATCGGGGTCGGTGATGCACCCAGTGCTTTGACCAGCTCCTGCGGCAGGTCGGCAACCACGGTGCGGATTTTCAGACCCTCCATGTCAGCCGGCTCAGCAACACGGCGTTGTGTATTGGCGAAGTTGCGCCAGCCACCTGTATTGCCGATTGTCATCAGACGGATCGCACCGCCGGAATCCTCCAGCGCCATGTCGCGCATCTGCCGGGTGAAATCACCGGATAGGACATGTTCGGCAATGCGGTCATCGGCCATCAGGTAAGGCAGGTCCAGAACCTGCACGTAAGGGAAGATGCCCGAGGCCCCTCCAGAGGTTGAGATGTAGATGTCGATCGTACCGTCTGCCACACCCTGCAGACACTCGGCACCGTTCGAGCAGAGCTGCGTACCTATGAACAGCTCAACCTCAATGGCTCCGTTCGAGGCCGCCTCAACGTAGTTCTTGAAAACGACCAGACCGTCATAATCTTCGTCGTTTTCATTCGAGTTTGCTGTGGCGCGTAGCGTGTAGTCGGCGGCTGCCGCGGCAATCGCAGACGCGGCCACTAGCGACGTGGCCACCGCTGCGGTTTTGATAAATCTTCTGAGCATGCGTTTCCTCCCTGTGATACTCAGTTCAGTTTGCAAATCCCGTTATCCTCGGGATCGTCATGGATAGTGCGGGGATGTATGTGATCAAGAAGATCACGATGATTTCGACCGCCAGAAACGGCAGGATTGCCTTGGCGATGGTTTCAACCCGTTCCCGAGACACGGCGGCGGCTACGAACAGCACCAGCCCCATGGGCGGGGTGGCCAGACCGACAGTCAGGTTGACGCTCATGATAATGGCAAAATGGATCGGGTCTACACCGAGGCTGGTGAAGATCGGACCGAGGATCGGGCCAAGGATGATAATAGCGGGGCCTGCATCCAGGAACATTCCGACGATGAACAGCAGCAGGTTGATCAGGAACAGCAGGATCAGCGGGTTTTCCGACAGGCTGAGGATTAGCGAGGCCAGCTGCTCCGGCGCATGGCTGAGGCTGACCACCGTCTTGAAGGCCATTGCCGCCCCGACCAACAACAGGACGACAGCGGAGGTCATACCTGCATTACTGAGCACCTCGGGGACTTCTTTCCACGTCAATGTGCGCAGGACGAAGAAACCGATGATAAAGGCATACCCTACGGCGACAGCGGCCGCTTCGGTCGGGGTAAAGATGCCACCCAGTATTCCGCCCAAGATGATCACAGGGGTCATCAGTGGGAAGAACGCTTTTAGGCTGGCCTGACGGCGTTCTGGCCAAGTATATTTACGGCTGGCGACCGGGAAGTCGTATCGATCCGCCATAAGCTTGATCATGAGCATCAAACCGACACCGACCATGACCCCAGGCACGATGCCAGCGAGAAAGAGTGCAGCCACACTTTCACCCATGACATAGGCATAGATGATCATGATGCCCGAGGGCGGGATGATCGGCCCGATCACCGAACTGGCTGCCGTGATCGCGGCGGCAAATTTGCGGGTATAGCCTTGCTTCTCCATCGCCGGGATCAGCATCGACCCAAGCGCCGAAGTATCAGCGACAGCGGACCCTGAAAGGCCCGCGAACAGGATCGAGCTGAGGACGTTCACATGCGCAAGGCCGCCCCGCAGGTGGCCCATCAGGGCCTGGCTGAACTCCACAAGTCGGATGGTGATGCCGCCCCGGTTCATCAGTTCTCCGGCCAGCATGAAGAAAGGGATCGCCATCAGCGGGAAGCTATCCATACCGTTATAGACATTGCGATAGAGCAGCGTAATGTCGTTGGTCTGACCGCTGAGCCATAGCAGAATGCCGGGCGCTGCCAGCAGTGCGAAAAAGACCGGCAGGCCGATCAGCAGGAAAATCAGGAAGGTGGGCAGGAACCAAATCAGCATTTATTCAGCCCCCACCGCAGCTTCGGGAATTTCAGGCAAAAGATGTGCTCCGCCCAACATGGTTACTATCGACCGCAAGATCAGTTCGATATTGACCGAGATCAGCAAGATGATCCCAACCAGCAGCGAGGCCATCATCCAACTGCGCGGAATACGGTACCATTCATCGAACCCGAAAGAGGTAGGCAGGTACAACGCCGCAGTGGCGAACCGGCCACCAAAGCCCGTAACCTCAGACCAGCCGATATTGACCGCAACCAGCAGCACGGCCAGCGAGATCAGCAGCAGGAACAAATTGAGCGATTGACCAAGCACGCGCGGCAGGAAACGTGCAAGCATATCGATGGCGACGAACCCTCCGCGACGGAAAGCTGTGGGGGCCATCAGGCCCGTCATCCAGAGCATGCAGAACCGGGCAGCCTCATCCGGCCATGGCAGGGCGTTGCCCAAGACATATCGGAAGAACACCTGAATCAGGATCGCGATAACCATAACTGCAATCGCAACAACACCGACCGCGCGGCCCAGACGCAGCACGGTTTCGTTCACGAATGCAATCGGCGTCAACGCCGATGCCAGTCCGCCCATGCGGATCCTCCCACTGTCAGCTGCGGGTTTGACCCGCAGTCTTCATATCGCGCTTAGCTCTGCGCGAATTGGCCGAGTTTTCCGGCAAAGAACGTCAGCGCGTCTCCATCCGCCATGCTGACTTTCAGAACTTTGCCCACCACGATCACATGATCGCCTGCATCGTGATAAGCGTGCTGCTCGCATTCGAACCGGGCAAGACTACCCGGCAACAACGGGGTGCCGTTTTCACAACGGTCATGTTCGATATCACGCAGCGCATGGGCGTCTTTTGAACAGCCAAAGCACAGCTCGGCCTGTTCAGCAGACAGAACGTGCACACTGAAGTGACGCGCCGCGTGAAAATAGCGGAACCGGCGCGAATTGCGGTCGCCCGCCCACATCACCAGCGGCGGATCCAGCGACAGGGACGAAAAGCTGTTGGCGGTAATGCAGATTGGCCCATCCTCACTGTCGCAGGTCACGACAGTAACTCCGGTGGCAAAACGGCCAAAAGCATCGCGCAGGGTTCGCGTGTCGTCCTTATGCGGGACGAATGTATGGTTCATATCGCGCGAGATTGCGTTCATCATGGCACCTCATGTCCCAGCGCCGCCTCATACAGGCGGTACCAGCTTTCACGATCTAGCTTGACCTTCAACGCATCCGAGGCGCGCTTGATGCGGCCCAGATTATTTGTGCCCAGAACAGGCAGTATGCTTGCTGGATGCGCGAGCAGGAAGGCAACGGCCACAGCGGCGCGATCCACCCCGAATTCTGCGGCGATCTCATCCGCTACAACGCCGACCGGTGGATTCCCGGCCATCAAAAGGCCTCCACCCAGTGGAGACCACGCCATAAGCGAGTGACCATGCTGTTGATGGAACGCCAGATCACCGTTGGTGAACGGGCTGATCTCGCCCAGAGATATCTCGATCTGATTGGTGACCAATTGGGTTTTCATCGCCGACTGCAGCAAAGACCAGTCCCAAGGGCGGAAATTAGACACACCAACCGCGCCGACCTTGCCACTGGCAACCACCTCATCCAGCGCTGCACCGGTTTCATGGTGATCCATCATTGGATCCGGGCGGTGGATCAGTAGCAAGTCGATGTGGTCGATCGCCATTTCCGACAGAGATGTATCGACCGATTTCAGAATATGCGCACGCGACGTGTCGTAATATTTGACCTTGGCCTCGGCATAACGCCCCATCGGTGCGACGATGTCACATTTGGTGACGATCTCCATTTTCTGGCGCAGACTGGGATTGGTGCGTAAGGCATTGCCCAGAACGGCTTCGGCCGCGTATCCGCCATAAATGTCGGCCTGATCGAAGGTAGTGATGCCCTGATCCAGACAGGCCTGAATCTTGGCCTCAACATGCGCAGTAGAGGTGTCACTGTCATCACCCAAGCGCCACATGCCATAGACTAGACGGCTCATTTCCAGCGTGTCAGATAGTTTCACACGTTGCATCAGCGACGAACTCCGTTGCCCAGCGGGGTTGCCGGGGTGGTTGCTGGCACGCGCCCGTAAGCTTCGGGAAGCGAGCAGGTTTTCAGGTTGGGCATCACACGGGCGCCAAAATGCTTGGCCTCGTCCATGTGCGGGTAGCCCGAGAAGATGAAGGCGCGGATGCCCATCTTCTGATACTCTTCGATTTTAGACATAACTTGATCGGTCGAACCGACCAGCGCAGCACCACAGCCCGACCGTGCGCGTCCGACGCCGGTCCACAGTCCAGGTTCGACATAGCCATATTCGTCGGCCAGATCGCGGTTCTTGGATTGATGCGCCACGCCCAAGGATGTCGCGTCCAGTGCCCGCTCGCGGATCGCACGACCATATTCGTCATCCAGTTTCGAGACGATGTAGTCGGCGTATTCCTGTGCCTCAGCCTCGGTATCGCGAACAATCATGTGGACGCGCAGACCGTAGTCCAGAGTACGATTGTAATTCTCGGCAACCGCATGAACGGCTTTCATCCGCTCGGCCAACTGATCCTTTGTTTCCGGCCACATCAGGTAGACATCGCAATGTTCACCGCACAGGTCCAAAGCAGACGGCGAGTAGCCGCCGAAATACAGCAGTGGGCCACCGGTCTGGTAAGGCCGAGCCGGGTCGGTGGTCAGGCCTGAAAAGTTATAGACCTCGCCCGCATGGTTGATTTCGTCCTGCGTCCAGGCCTGTTTCAGGATCTCGACCACTTCGCGCGAACGCTGATAGCGGTACGCACTGTCGGCTTTCTCGCCCGGGAAATCGGACGAGATGATGTTGACTGTCAGCCGCCCCTTTAGCATGTGGTCCAGCGTCGCGATGGTGCGGGCCAGCATGATGGGCTGCATTTCGCCACAGCGCACGGCGGCCAGCAGGTTGATGTTTTCGGTAATCGGCGCGCAACCTGCAACAAAGCTCAGGGTGTCCTGTCCGACCTGATAAGACGATGGGCACAAGATGTTGCGAAAGCCTTGCGCCTCGGCCTCTTTCACGATGCCTGAACAATGCTCCCAACTGGATCGCAGTTCACCATCGGGCACACCCAGAAACTGGTAGTCATCCGAGCAAAGCGCTGCAAACCACGAAACCTCGGCCGCATCCAGGTCGGGGGATGTGATGGGGACGATGGTCATTTGATTCACGCTCCGTACATCTTTGACTTTCCTCTTGCGTAGCAAGCGCATTGATGTAGATCAATAGTGTATCAATTTTTCCTGCGACCGAGTGAAGCGCCCTCAATGTCCTCCAGCAGCCGCAACCCCAACGCCCTGCCGATCTATGTCCAGATCTCAGAGCTTCTGATCCGCGATATAGCTGCGGGCCGTCTGATTGATGGTGAGCGTCTTCCACCTGAACGGGACATGGCTTCGAACCTAAATGTCTCGGTCGGGACCTTGCGAAAATCCCTCGCCGAGCTTGAGAAAAAAGGCATGTTGGAGCGTATTCAGGGTTCGGGCAACTACATCCGCGAGACCGGAACGCAGAACAGCGTCTATGCGATGTTCCGGCTGGAACTGCCCGAAGGCGGCGGGTTGCCGCGTGCCGATATTCTGTCAGTTGATCATCTCAAGAAGCCTGCGAAGCTGCCGAAGTTCGGCCTGTCTGATAGCGGTTCGCGCGTACGCCGGATGCGTTATCTGAATGACACAATCATCGCGGTCGAAGAAATCTGGCTGGACGAATCAGCCGGGACCATAGACCAGAACCTGCTGTCCGACTCGCTTTATCGCTATTACCAGCAACAACTTGGCTTCTGGATCACTCGGGCAGAGGATCGCGTTTCTGTCAGTGCCCTGCCCGACTGGACTCCTGAAGGCTTCACCAAACCTGCGGGCCAAGCCGCAGGGTATATCGAACGGTTCAGTTGGTCTGAGAAAGCTGAACCTATCGAGTTTTCAAAAACATGGTTTGATCCAGATCGAGCCACATACGTTCAACGCCTGAAATAAAAGGAACTGCGCATGACCCGGACCACCAATTACGGGCTGATCGGATGCGGCATGATGGGGCAGGAACACCTGCACAACATTGCTCTGCTTGAGGGCACACGAGTCGCCGCAATCTTCGAACCCGACCCGGAGATGGCGCATAAGGCGCAGGCGATTGCACCCGACGCGCAGATGGTGTCTTCCCTTCAGGACCTTCTGACGGTCAATGATCTGGACTGTCTGGTCATCGCCAGCCCCAACCACCTGCATGTTGATCAACTGGCCGAGATTGCGGAAACCCGCCCACTGCCACTGTTGATCGAGAAACCGTTGTTCACTGATCCCGCCGATCTTGCACGGCTTGAAGAGTTAGAGCGCAATTTTCCGCACCCGATCTGGGTCGCGATGGAATATCGCTATATGCCCCCGATCACGGCGCTGATCGATGAAGCAGCGACCGCAGGTGGTGGGATCAAGATGCTCACGATCCGCGAACACCGCTTTCCGTTTCTCGAAAAGGTCGGCAATTGGAACCGGTTCAACCGTAACACTGGCGGTACATTCGTCGAAAAATGTTGCCACTTCTTCGACCTCATGCGCCTGATCCTGCAATCAGACCCGGTTCGCGTTTCCGCAAGCGGTGGCCAAGCCGTCAATCATTTGGACGAAGTTTATGACGGCGATACTCCAGATATTCTGGACCACGGCTATGTCATTGTCGATTTTGCTTCGGGCGCGCGCGCGATGCTCGAGCTTTGCATGTTTGCCGAGGGTTCGCGGTATCAAGAAGAAATCTCGGCCATTGGGCGCGATGCCAAGATCGAAGCGCTTGTGCCCGGCCCGGGCCGCTTCTGGCCCGAACATTTGGGCGACGCGCCTGTGCCACAGCTGATCATCAGCCCTCGTGCACCGAAAGGCCCAATCCAGCTCGACATCCCCGTTGATCCCGAGTTGCTGGCGGCTGGCGACCACAATGGCTCGACTTATTATCAGCACAAAGGCTTTCTGGAGCTGGTCAGGGGCGAGCGCGCCAAACCCGAGGTCTCACTGCGTGATGGGATTTGGGCCGTGCGTATCGGCCTTGCCGCACAACAGGCGTCAGAGCAGGGCCAAACGATCAGCCTAGCTGGGTGATTAACAGGGTCAGAAAATCACATTCAGCATCAACAGTGAGACGATCAAGAAGATGATCGTCATGATCCCGCCCGAACGGACGAAATCGGTCACTTTGTACCCAGCTGGCCCCATGATCAGCGCATTCACCTGATGGGTCGGGATAATGAAACTGTTCGAGGTCGAAATCGCGACGGTTAATGCAAAGACCGCCGGGTTGGCACCCGCCGCAACCGCAATTGAAACCGCAAGGGGCACCAACAGAACCGTCGCGCCGACGTTTGACATGACCAGAGAAAATGCCGTCGCCAGAATGGCGACGCCCGCCTGTAGCGCCCAATTCGGCCATCCATCCAAGATGATCATGATCTGTTGCGCAATCCATGCCGCAGTCCCGGTATTCTGCACCGCCTGACCCAACGGGATCAGACACGCCAGCAGAAAGACCGTGTTCCATCCAACTGCTCGATACGCCTCGTCAACACTGAGCACCCGGGTCAACATCATTCCTGCGGCTCCGGTCAGCAAACAGAGCGACAACCGCACATCCGTGAACAGGATCAGTGACAATGAGATCAAGAAGAACAAGAGCGCCCAGCCTACCTTTTGCGGGCGCAATTCGTCCTGCGGGAAATCAGACGTGACCACAACAAAATCCGGATCACGCTTTATCCGCATCAGGTTGTCCCAGCGGGTATGAGCAACCAACATGTCGCCAGCCTTGAACTTCTCAAGCCCGATCTGGGTGGATTCATGCGTCTCAGTCTCGACATGACTCAGCGTCTCTTCACCCCTGTGGATGGCGAGCAAAGACATTCCGTAGGTTTTACGGAACAGCAATTCGCGAGGGCATTTGCCGATCAGCTTGCTGTCAGGCGTCACGACCACCTCTGCGACCCCAGCATTCGTGGGTGCGAACTCTTCGACAAACACATCCAGATCAGGCAGCACCGTCAGCCCATACTTTTCGGCAAACTCTTCGACAACCCAGCGCCGACCCACAATCGCCAATCGACAAGGCGCAGCAATCTCGGCTGTTAGCACCTGAACCATCGAGGTCTTGCCACGGTAAAAGGTCGAGATGATATAGAGATGATTTTCAAAGTTGATGTCGGCCAGTATCTGCCCGACCAGCGGGCTGTCGGCCGGAACCACAACCTCGAACACATCGGCCTTCAGCCCGTAGACCCGCTGAAGATATTCCTGAGTCCCGCGCCCGGTACCCGTACTCTCCGACCCTGAATCGCCCGGCAGCACCCAACGTCCCAGCAGCAGGAAATATGCGATCCCCGTCAGGATCAGCACCGCACCGATGGGGGTAACGGAAAACAATCCAAAGGGTTCCATCTTCTGGGCTTCGGGCAGCCCTTCGTTTGCAGTTTGGATCAGGTCATTCAACAGAATAAGCGGCGAGGACCCGACCATCGTCATTGTCCCCCCCAGAATGGCACAAAACCCCATGGGCATAAGCAAACGTGACAACGGAATACCCGATCGCGATGAGATACGGCTAACCACCGGTAGGAACAACGCCGCCGCCCCGACATTTTGCATGAATGATGAGATAACACCGACTGTGCCCGAAACGATCGGCAGCACTCGGTTTTCAGACTTACCACCATATTTCAAAATGACGGACGCGACCTTGTTCATTAGGCCCGTTTTATCCAAACCCGCACCTACGATCATGACCGCAATGATCGAAATCACGGCATTGGACGCAAACCCGTCAAACAGATGAGGAACATTTGCCAGATTTTCGAGACCCGGTGCATAACTCAGCAGACCCACAATGACCAACACCAGGATGGCCGAAAGATCGATCCTTACAATCTCGGACACAAACAAGAACACCGTGAAGGCCAAAAGCGCCGAGACCACACCCATTTCGTATGTAAACGCCAATTGCTCCACTGGGATCACCTGGTTCCAAAAGCAAATCTAATAGGCACTTCTAGGCAATCAGCGCGGGCCTGTCATGGACTTTGTCTGTTTGGTCGAAATCCACCGTGACAAAACTACCGGCGTCGTAAGAAGCCGTCCGGTGCCACCGAAATTTGCAGCTTGTGATCGATACTCTTGTCGATCTCGAAATCAGGATTGACTTTCAACCAATCATGAACTGCAGTCTTTGGGTTGTCTCCAGGTCCCCATGGACGATCAGTGAACTTAGTGGGAGGCATATCCTCAACGATTGTATCGAACACAATGCAATAGCTACCCGAAGAAACAAGCGGGGCATACGCATTTAACTCGGCAAGCACATGATCGTGTGTATGATTGCTGTCGAGACAAACAAGTACCTTTTGGTAATCTTCAGCAGCAGTTCGAACCTGGTCCACAATGTCTTCGTCAATAGATGAGCCTTGAATCATCTCGATTCTGGAGGCCATCGGATGCTCTTCTATGGCTGCACGATTGTGGGCGCGAATATCAATGTCAATGCCAAGCACTTTGCGTTTGGGACTAGCGGGGTCAAGCGTCTTGCCCGCTTCTACGGCGTCGCAATACTCTAACATCGCGAGAAGTGAGGCCGAGTAAATCAGTGATCCGCCATGTGCGATGCCCGTCTCGATAATCAGATCAGGCCTGACGTTCCAGACGATTTCCTGCAAGGCAACAATGTCCTGAGGATATTGGATTATCGGTCTGCCAAACCAATCAAAGTGATAGGAGTATTTATGCGAGTTCGCTTGCTCGAACCATTGCCTGGTAAGGTCCGAGAAGTCGGTATCTGCGCCTGCCCTGGCGATTTCTATTTCACATTCTAATTTGAATTTTTTGTGTGGATCCATGTTACTTTCTCGTTATTTCAATTCGAACCTCGAAGGCTTCGTCCCCGTCTTGGAAACTGCAAGCTGGATGTCCAGGAAAGGTTCGGGCTCGTAGAAGATTCAAAAGGGCCCGAGTGGTTGTTGTTTCATTTAGATCAAGCTTACTCGCTGGTTCTAGTTCCGAAGCGAGGTGAAATGAGCCCACATTTCGTTCTTGTTCGATTGCAGGTAGCTGACCAGCACGAACTGCTTCCCAAGATCTGCAAACCAGACCGACCATTTCAACTTGGGCCTTTTCATAGAGCGTACCGCCGGTATCGGTCCACCCATATGGTATTGACGATTGAGCAATGATTGGACCGTCATCAATTCCGGGAGTGACTCCGTGCAAAGAAACTCCGAAGGGTGCTTCTTCCACGATTGCCCAGAAATTGTAGTGCTTTCCTCTGTTGTACGGCAGAAAGCTAGGATGAGTATTCAGGAATCCCCTACGGGCCCTAGACAGCAAATTTCCACTTACCAAATGCGGCCACCATGCCAAAAGACCGAGATCGAACTCATCAGCTCCAAGCCACTCTAGTAGCTCGTCCTCGCCTAGGAAGGTGGTAGTGTTGATTCCACAACTACTTGCAACATTAGAGATTTTGTTTTTATCGGTCGTGATAATAGCGGCAATGTCGTCGAGGTAATATCGAGTTAAGTGCTTGGCGATACGATACCCTACCTCGCCATCGGCCATCAAAAGAGTTTTGCAGGTTGCTAGTTTCATTGTGTACCCGAGCACTGGATGGTTCTAGAGATCACACTAACGACTCTCTCAATCTGCTCATGGTTTATATCGTGATAGCTCGGCAAATTTATCGCACGGCAAGGGATATCCCATGCATGAATATTCTCAGAACAATCTGAGAACATTTCAAGCGAACTCAGGGGCCAGAAAAACACCCGAGCATCAATGTTGGCTTCAGCAAACGCGGCCTGCAATATCTCGCGAGTGACCCCAGTTTCTTTTGTAAAAACGACAGTCGGCATCCATGCGCCATTTATGCCATCGGATGGTTCTGGATTTAGTGAAATGCCTGTTTCATTTATTAACCTTGTCTTGTAGCCCGCCAGAATTTCCTTCTTTCGCGCCGTAAGCTCGTCGATGCGCTGAAGCTGGGCACAACCGATCGCTGCCTGAATATTGGACATCTTATACTTGAAGCCAATCATATCGGCCCAGAACTGGCGGCTTTGCCCTCGCACGCGCCCATGATTAGACAGCGTCAGAACCTTTTCGAACAGCTTTGTGTCATTGGTTGCGAATAACCCGCCCTCGCCGGTTGTCAGGGTCTTGGTGCCATGGAATGAGAACGTGGAAAACAAACCCATCGAACCAGCTTTTTTTTCCAACCACTCCGATCCGATCGCCTCTGCTGCATCTTCGATCACTGGAATTCCATAACGCTCACCAAGCGCCAACAAGGCCGTCATGTCTGCCAGATTACCATAAAGATGCGTCGCGATAATGGCTCTAGTACGAGGGGTAATTGCCGCATCAGCCCGTTCAGGATCGATGCACCATGTGACCGGGTCAATATCAACGAAGACCGGGCTTGCACCCAGATGCTTCACTGGAGCCACTGTGGCAATCCAATTGGTGTCGGCCAGAATTACTTCGTCGCCAGGTCCAATACCTAGCGCAGCAAGGCCCATATGCATCGCACCCGTACAGCTAGAGGTGGCGATGGTGTGTTCCACACCAAGATATTTCCCAAACTCGTTTTCGAACCGATCAATATACTCATAGCATTGGGCACCCCATCCATGCCGCGCTGCATCTGCAGCGTATTCGACCTCAAGTTCAGTAATTGATGGCTTTGTATATGGTATCCGATTGGTCATCTGATGCATAACTCAGGCACAAATGTCACGAAGGCTGAACCTGCATCAGCCAAATCCGCCAACTGAGCGGTAATTTCACCCGCGATATTCCATGGCAGTATTAAGATGTAGTCAGGCCGGCTGTCGTTCAGCTCTTGGGGCGGGCGGATGGGAATATGGCTACCCGGCAGGAACTTGCCTTGCTTGGATGGAGCCGCGTCCGATACGAATTGAATCAGGTCTCTGCCGACGCCTGCAAAGTTAAGCAACGTATTGCCTTTTGCGGCCGCTCCATACGCGCTGACGGTCTTGCCGCTACGCTTGGCCTCCAGTAGGAAAGAAAGTGCCATGTCCTTAACCGTTTCTACGCGAGATTGGAAAGCAATGTATGGTTCCTGGGTCTCTAGACCCGCGGCTTGTTCCTTAGCCAAAACGCTTGCAACCGAGTCGGTTAGAAGATGTGACGCATCATGCAAACATCCGTATACTCGCAGGCTGCCACCGTGGGTTGGGAGTTCTTCGACATCGAAGATACGCAATCCCGCCATTTCAAAAATCCGCCGCGCCGCGCCTAACGAAAGATACGAGAAGTGCTCATGATACACAGTATCAAATTGACATTCATCTAGAAGCCGGAGCAAATGAGGGAATTCCAGAGTAACAACACCCTCTGAATTCAACACTGTTGCCAACCCAAGAGCAAAGTCATTGATGTCGGGCACATGTGCAAATACATTGTTGCCGCACACAAGATCAGCCTTGTGGCCTTGGGCTACCAGTTGCTGCGCCAGCGTTTCACCGAAGAAGGCCCGCATTACTGGAATGCCAATGCGTTCCGCAACTTCTGCCGTGGCATCAGTAGGCTCGATACCCAGGCAAGGTATTCCTGCCTGCACGAAATTCTTCAGCAAGTAACCATCGTTGGAGGCAACTTCGATCACATAAGAGTCAGCACCCAGATTTAGCCTTTGGGTGATTGTGCTTGCATACTCAGCGGCATGCGAAACCCAGGACTGTGAAGTCGATGAAAAATATGCGTAATCCGCGCGAAAAATCTCATCTGCTCTGGCGTAATCTTCTGTTTGGACCAGCCAACACTGTTCACACACACGTAACCGCAAAGGAAAGGTGACTTCAGGTGCATGCAGATCGGCCTGCGTAAGATAGGCATTGGAAGGTGGTGCAAACCCGAGGTCAAGAAAGGCCGGGCCGAGCGGATGATAGCAGTGACGGCATTTCATGACTCTAGCGGCTCCAGTTCGGCAAGTTGTGGCAGAGCACGATCTCTAGGTGAGATCACAGTTTTTGACAACGGCCAGCCGATACCAATCTCAGGATCGTCGAAATGGACTCCACCGCTGTACTCAGGACTGAAGGGAATCGAGTGCAAGTACACCATCTCGACATCATCTGTCATGGTCTGGAAACCATGGGCAAATCCCTCCGGAATGTACAACGCAACGCGGTTGTCTGCGCTGAGCTCCTGAGCGATCCAATGTCCAAAGGTCTCTGATCCGGATCTCAAATCAACGGCAACATCAAAAATCGCGCCCTGCACGACGCGCACAACCTTTGCCTCTGCAGCCGGGGCTCGTTGAAAGTGAAGCCCCCTGATTGTGCCCATATGCCGAGTATAAGAAGTGTTAATCTGTGCGATTTCCGAGAACAAGTGTCGCGACTGAAACTCTTCGCTACAAAAAGAACGCGCAAAAAAACCGCGATCATCCTCAATACGATTTAAGTCGATACGCAGCACATCACTGATCATCATCGGTTCGAATTTCATCACTCGGCCTTTTCGAACTCTTCAATATCAGCATCTACTAGGGTTTTTGCATCGACGCCTGAGCTGAATTGCCGATACCAATCGACTGTGCGGGTTACTGCCTGGTCAAAGTTCCAGCGAGGCGCCCACCCCAGCAGGGAATTCGCCTTGTCTATTGACAGTGTCAAGCGGCCAGCCTCGTGTGGTGCATTTGTTTCGCTTTGATATCTGACCTCACCCGGCCAAGCGTTCAAGCTGGTTGATACCAAATCTTGAACGGGACGTTGATCGGAAACCACAGGACCGAAATTAAAGGCAGTTTCCAAATCACTACGACCATCAAGCAAACCATCAGCCAGATCCATGTATCCCTTCAAAGGTTCCAGAACATGCTGCCAAGGTCTTATCGCGTGCCGGTTGCGCACGACCAAAGCTTGACCATCTCCAAACGCGCGGGCCAAATCGGGCAAGATGCGGTCTTCGGCCCAATCCCCGCCACCAATTACGTTACCCGCTCTGGCCGTCGCAACTCGAACTGGCGAACCCGAAAAAAACGATGATCGGTAGCTTGCAATAGCAATTTCCGCTGCCGCTTTACTGGCGCTATAAGCATCATGACCACCAAGCTGGTCATCCTCGAAGTAGGGCGCATTCTGTTCAAGATTCTTATAAACTTTGTCGGTAGTGACGATCACGACCGCAGTGGGCTTGTTTCTCTCTCGCAAGGCATCAAGAACGTTCACCGTCCCCATCACATTAACATCCATCGTGCCTTGCGGTTCGCGATAGGATCGGCGGACAAGTGATTGGGCTGCGAGGTGAAACACAATGTCGGGATCAGCATCGGCAACACGTGCGTTGACATTCGCCGAATTGCGGATATCGCAAATCGAGTGATCCATACGCTCGGCCAACTCGAGCTCATCAAAAAGACAGGGTGAATCTTCGGGCGCCAATGAAAGACCAAAGACTTTGGCACCGCGCGATAGCAGCCAATGCGACAACCAGGCGCCTTTGAATCCTGTGTGTCCCGTGAGCAGGACACGGCGTCCCTTCCAGTCGGTCGTCACCTCCAGACTCTCCACGGCGGCTTCCCACTAGCCCAAAGATCTTCCAGAAAGTTCTTGTCTCTCAGCGTATCCATAGCCGACCAGAAACCATTATGTTTATAGACTGCCAGTTGTTTGTCAGCCGCCAGCGCCTCCATTGGTTCACGCTCCCAAAGCGTGTCATCACCGTCAATACGATCCAGAACGGACGGCTCACATACGAAGAAACCACCAGATACCCATTGTCCGTCACCTTTCGGTTTCTCTAAGAAACTTTTGACCCGCGCACCTTCGACCTGAATTGAGCCGAAGCGTCCGGCCGGTTGAACAGCGGTCACGGTAGCCTCCACACCTTCTGCCTCGTGGAATGCTATAAGTTCGCTGATATCAATGTCGCTAACCCCATCTCCGTAAGTAAGCAGGAACCGATCGTCCAGATGCTCGCGCACACGCACGATTCTTCCACCCGTTTGTGTCATCTCTCCCGTATCAACAAGTGTGACACGCCAAGGTTCCGCATGGCGTTGATGTACCTCCATCCGATTTTCCTGAATATCGATCGTGATGTCCGACATATGCAAAAAATAGTTTGCGAAATACTCTTTGATTATGAATCCCTTGTAGCCGCAACATATTACGAAGTCGGTTATCCCATAAGCTCCGTAAATCTTCATTATGTGCCACAGTAGTGGACGGCCACCGATCTCAATCATCGGTTTAGGCTTCAAGTGAGATTCCTCACTAATCCGGGTACCGAGTCCACCGGCAAGCAAAACAGCTTTCATCTAGTTCCTAAGACCTTCTGTAATTTTTGCTATGACGCGCCGACTTGCGCAAAGTTATACCAACTAGCCGCCCTATGCTTCCCTAAAACCGCATAGCTTTATACCCAGCATTCATCCAGTAGCGGCGCACTGTTCGATCGCCTAAGCCTAACCCCACAATCACATCTTTTTACTACAAGCGAGACGAGTCCAAACAAAGGAAGCTTGCACGCCCCAACCGCTCGCCAACGGTAAATTCGAGAACTCTAAACCAGTTTCCAACTACAAATGCAACTGAGCCGGGATGTTGGATTAAGTCATGAAATATACCGTGAAGCCGCTGCTTCAATTCGTTGAAAAGCGTTACAATCATACTTGCCTGTAACATTGAGACGATCCTTTGCCGCAGTTTCTATTCCGACAGTGCAAATCCCAGTTAAGGAAGGTGCCGCATAACGATGGCGATCCAATCGCGCGGCCTGCACAATACAGTTGGTAGTGTCGCGAACCAGCACAATGAAGTAGTTTCTGTCAGCTGTAATTTTGCGAATAGTTTGCGAATAGAAGGAAGCTTGCAGTCGTCTAGGTTTGCTGCAAGAACCGAAGCAGTCAAACTAGGTTTAGTATCAAGCTTGGACGCATAAAACGATGGTATGTTTTGAAGATCTAACTCTTGTCATCCCAACTTTTGAGCGACAACAGCTAGTGCTGTTAGCAATGTCATATTGGAGTGAGTTAGGTGTCGAGCTGCATGTGATCGACGGATCGGCGAAGCCAATTCCCACTGAAGCACTGCCGCAGAGTCAAAAAATACATTACTATCATATGCCTGCACCTCTGTTCGACCGATTGAGTTTCGCAACAGAAATAGTCCAGACACCATTCTGCAGTCTGATCTCAGATGACGAGTTTTTCTTACCAACCGGCCTGAAAGCATGTTTGACAGAACTTTCGAACGACCCAGAACTGGTCGCATGCATTGGAAGGGCACTTGCCTTTGATGCAACATCCGATCGGGTTGAAGGAATTCCTGCCTACCCTGAAATGGCCGGGCGCCGAATTGACCAAAAGACTGCTGCCGAGAGGGTGAGAGCACACTTGGGAGACTATCGGCCTTCCACAATTTATGCAGTGACAAGGACGGATGTTTGGAAAAAGGCATTACGTGCATCGGTAGCAAAGTCTTTCCCCGTATTTGCCCTTCCTGAACTCAGATTCGAGGCCGCGATCGCGTACCAAGGTCCAAGCCGAGTGATACCGGTACTGAGTTGGCTTCGAAACGTAGGCGAACCGCCTAAACGCGGACAAGATGAAACCTTAGATGTGCGCAACACATTCCATGAATGGTGGAATGACGAAAACAAATTTGATCAGCGCTGCGAGTTTCTAAGCTTAATGGCCGAGCATCTTCGAACAGGTGCCGCGTCAGATGAAGAGCGTCAAATTGTACATGATCTAGAACAAGCGTTCACACATTATGACAATACCATCCAGGAACGAAAGACAGCTTGGCAAACACGAAACTCGGCTGCTCGATCTGATCGGGTAGTAAAAAAGAAACAAAACTTATTGCAAAGGTTTCAAAAACTAATTTTTGGAGCCGGTGACAAAACCCCGCAATCCACTCATTCCACGAAAGGACGGCAAAAACCCATAATGGAGAAAAGCTCATCAAATCAAAAGTCAAATGCTCCTAGAAGAAAAGATATCTTTCTCGCCGTTGAGGATTTGCGAGCAGAAGGTGTGCTTGTTAACTTGAATGAAATAGAAAAAGTAGTGCAATTGATGGGGTTTATGGCAGATCGATCCACGTTTTCAACGCGCGATGACGGAAGTCAAAACCACCCTCGCCAGACTAGCTAACAAATTCTGATATCTTGCTGTGATCCTATCCTCCCTTGAAGCGTTCCTCGTTAAGTAAAGGAGAACGTAGGAACCACAAGGCCACTGACCCAGCGCCTTTGAACCGGGCATTTTGGATGCTGGCGTCTGCCATCAGAGACTTTCGGACAAACTGCGCTCTGATCTAAGAAAGAGTGCGGTTCATCTGGATGGATTAACTATGCAGCGGATTTACGGCGAAGCAAGTCCCGGTTTTCGATGGTCTTTCGTTTGATCACTTGTCGTTGTTTCAGAATGGTCTGTCCTCGTCCGATATATACGTCAGCGGGTATAAGAGCTAGCCGGCTTTCGAGGTGGCGACGGTGACTGTAGTAGTCGACGAAGGCGTCGATCTGCTGCGTGAATTCGCCAGGAAGCAAATAGTTTTCCAATATAATGCGGTTCTTGAGGATCCGATGACAGCGCTCGATCTTGCCTTGGGTTAAACAATGGCATTCGGTGGTTTTATCCATAGTTCTGATTCCATATACCAAGATATTCCATCAGAGCAGTATCAGCTTCCGACGCTTTACCTGTCACGTGCTCAAAACTGTGAAGTCATCATTTATGACAAGCGCCGCGAAGTCACCGACAAGAAAAAGCTGATCTGGTGGGAAATCTGGAACGCCAGTCTTGAACGGGTTGGTTTGCCTTCTTTGGATCATACTAACGCGTCTCAGATGCATGCTCGACTGTCAAAGGTTTTTGGAACCAGAACGCAACTTACTCGCCTGCGTAGAAAAATTAGTGACAGTTTGCGAGACCTCCACAATGGAGTTGCGCAGTTTGGAAGAGCGCTCGACGAGCAGGATCGACGTCAGACTAAATGGCTTAGTACAGTGCATCGAGCTACTGATGAAATGACTTCTAAAGTCCGTCGCTACATTGATCGACTTGCTGACCGAAGAACAAAACCACACCACGCTGGAAGAGAACTTGCAGACCAGTTTGAAGCTAGCGAGAGCCGCCGAAACTCTGCTGCAAGAGAGCTAGACGAGCAGTTGATAGAAAAAGACCGCGATTACGGTTTCCATCTTTAGTCTGGGATAAGTCATGCTGTTTCAACACGAACGCTTCACCATGAGTTTTCATCTAGCTCTTGATTATGGAATCGACTATCGAACTTTTGAAAAAGTGCTATGCTTGCAACCCAGCATCCCGCTTACCGCTGTTGCCGATTTTCGCGATGTCCCATCCCTGATTGAGAAGCAAAAATATACGGTCCCCGATCAGGAAGTGCGACATGCATCCGGCAGTTCCGCAATAAAGAGATACGGCGCTTGAACACGCGAAACCAGACTCATTCAGAACCCAGTCGTGTTTTAGATCTCCGTCGAGATCGACCCTCTCAACCGCACCCCAATCTAAGTCAAACTAACCGTCGTTGAACGACGCGCAGGCCTGTGCGGCCAGATCAACGTTTATCCGCAAACCGGTTGGAAGCTGCGAAACGTCAGCCGCGAAAGCTGTTGAGGTCCAATCTAGGCCCGAAACCAGTACAATACCGGAAGCCAAACATTTCATCTGACGCACTATTTGGAAGCTGATTGGAAGGAGGTATCAATTGCACTGATCATACCTGTAGTCCCCATATTCCAGCCAATTTACCGAGCCTTCGCTAAATATCAGAAACTCGGACCTTTCTTCCCCTAGCAGGGCGACGACAAATCCGGCCGGTGGCTCAGAGTTTCCGAAGTAACTGTAGGCCGTCATGGCTCTAATTGACTCACCGTTGACCGTTACTCGCGCGTCCCACTCTCCCTCCGGATTGTCGAAAACTACGGGTTCGATCACGCGGTTTATCGCTCCGCCACCACAATAGACGATGCCTTCGGGTGCTTCGTAGGAGGCCCCCTGGCCAGTATTTGAATCGCAGGCGGAACGAAGGGACCGAATTGCCGCGCTGGAACCTTTCAAGTCAAAGATTCCGTAGCTGACATCTTGATCAATCATCGACAGGTTAACCGATGCATTGGCCGCAAGCTGGCCCAGTACAAAACCATAGTCCTCTTGACTATTGAAACTGACCTCGACGGGATAGTTATCAACGATCTGTACGGCAGCGTTTTCTGCGCCAACCTGAAATGCTCCAACTTCGGTGGCTCCGTTCTTCAAGAAACGAATGGAAAGCCCCTGCTTGTCCGTAATGTCCTGGCTGTCCTCATATCCAGCCGGAGAAAAGCGAATACGGTTACACTGAAGTTCCAGCGTCATGTTTCCGGTTTGAATAAATGCATTGGGAATAGGCCCAGAGTTGAACGACCACTCCGCTGATGCAGTGGTCGCCATAACCATCATTAGCGTCCCAGTGGAAATCGTTTTGAAACTCATTTTCTCTCTCCATGGTGTCACGGTTCGCACTGTCATTCAGCCTGAGATTCCGGCCAATTGCCCCGGCAACCAGGTCAGGAAACAGGTTCGCCGTATTCGTTTGCGCCTTCTTCCGAAGGGCGCGTCAACCACCAGATCATCAGAATGGACAGAACCAATTGAAGAATTGAGACAACAACAATACCGGTCACGCCCAGGACTGCCGCGGGTCCTCGTAATGCGTCAGGGTTCTCGGTCCCTTGCTCCAATACCGAAAAGAACGCCACGCCACCCAGCATAACAAAAAGCGTTGTAATGCTGAGCGCCATCGGCAGCAGCAAATACCAGCCAGGTCGTCCTGTATCATGCAGCCTTCGCCAACCGGCGGCCAGCATAGGTATGAGAACAGCCAGTTGAAAAAAAGAGGACAGAACCCGAGATCCTTGCCCTGTCTCGGGGTTAGTCCCGAATAGGATCGTATCCAGCACAGCCAAAGCAGCACTCACGAGAACCACAAACAAGAAGAACCACCAGTATTCTGAACGTATAGCCCGGCCGGAGAACTGGAAGTATTCTGAAAAACACGTTTTAACGGCCTCAATAAATCCCATTTTCATTCCTTTCTTAATCTCTGTGCGGCCTCAAAACGTTTCGCCACCTAGAAGAACAAACTCGCCTGTATGGATGCTCTCACTTACCTTTTTGTTTGAATGCAGAGGCCTATCGTACGAGAGCGTAGAGAAATTTACGCGCGGAAAAAATGTTGATTTATGAAAAAATAGATTCAAACATGCGAATTCGACACAACTTTCATTTTACCTCCGTTGATGTCGCTGTCGCCCGATTTGTCGGGCCCTTCCGACTGCTGGAGTGAGTGCTGGCGGTCGGAGGCCCTCAAACAAAGATCAAGCATTGGGAGGACGCGATGCTGCAGCTTAACGTACTCCCCCTCTTTCCAGAGTTTGCTCTAGCTTTCGCCAGTGTCGTCATTCGGCCTTCACACGTTGTTGGCGGCCCCGATGGTCAACGAAATGTTGTTCCGCCGAGCAAGCCCCACGCGGCAAGTTTTGGGAAAGATAGTCAAAGGATCGAGGTAAGTTCTATTGGCTGCGCAGACGCGAGAGCTTCAAATAAACGCATCCAATTTCACTAATTTCAACGGACCCAGAGGGAGAAGAAAATGACCAACAAGATGGTGATGATTTCAGGCGCAACTTGTTTCGCAATGCTTGCGGCCTGTGACGACGCGAGTACATCCAGTGCGTCCGCCGAGCTCACACCGGCTCAGCAAGCATGTTTGCGAGATGTAGCCAAGACGACGAACAATTCGCAAGTCGTTGTGCTCTCATCCGCGTTCAGCGAGGCTGGAACACAAGTCACTGTCGGTGTTGGCGAGGATCGTGCTCCTTGGAATTGCATTGCCTACAGTGATGGCGCGACCGCTGGTATCGAGTTCCTGGGCGACGAAGGCGCATTGTAGTCTGTTTGCTGTGTATCTCGAAAGCACCAGTCGTGATCAAATTTGAATAACGGCAAGCTCAGACATTCAAACCTCGTAATAGGATTAGGCTCTAACATTCTCAATCATGCAAAGGTTGTAGAAAATGCCCGTGACCAACTCGGTTGTAATTGCGATCATTTGCACTTTTGTGGCCATTGTTTCGGTTCCAAAATACAGCATTGCACAAACCTGGGACATAGCATCACAGCACTCAGTCAACGGCGTAACGGTGTATGATACGGATGAGCTGTTAACTTTTGCCGGTCAATTGGCCTTCAATCGGTCAGGGCGCATCACAGCGGTGGAGGTCGCATCAACGATCACTCAGATCTACCGAGAAGACGGTTATTTTTTGGCTGAAGCCTGGCCCGGTCCTGATGGGCAGAGCATAATTGTTAATGAAGGGCGCATTCAAACCATCGAAATTGAAGGTGTAGATACGCGTACGTTCCAAACACTAGAGAAGATTTTTCAGCCCCTCACCACCTCCTATCCCATAACGCTGAAACGATTTGAGCGGGCAGTGATGCTGGCCGAGGACATACCTGACTTGGAATTGTCGACCGAACTTGATTACCCGGATCAGACTGGTGCTCGGCTGAGAGTATTGGGAGAGCCACTGCGAAAACAAGCCGGTAGTGCGACACTCGACAACCCTCCGCGTGAGCTTGGAGAAGCGCTTAGTTTTTATGTCGTACAAGAGTTTTATTCGACGCTGACCGTCGGAGATTTGCTGCGATTTGAGGGATCAGGCAATTACAATTGGGACAAAGACGATGAACACTCATTGTGGGGCGCTCTTACCTATCGCACGCCGCTGAACAGCAATGGTCTATACGGTGAGATTTTTTATGGGAACGTCAACGCAAAACGCGACATTTCAGGGGACTTTGCCAGAACAGATATTGACGGCGAGAACTTCACCGTTGCGATGGGTTATCCTGTGATCCGCGATGTTGCTCGTTATGGATACCTGCTTTTGGATTATCGCCTTTCAGAATCGGATTCTGTTAGCGGTGGCGTTCCATTGTCCAGTGACGCAAGTGTTGTTGGCCTTACCTATCTGTACGGGCAAAACTATCCAAAGGGACAAGCTCTGGAAGCGGGGCTAACCTTATCTTTTGGTGACAATGACAACGACACGACAGACGCGAGTTTTGACGACGGGGACTCTTCTTTCTGGCATCTACGAGGCGGCGTCGGATACGAAAGCCCACTTACGGGCTTGTCGCCCAACACAGCTTGGCGCACCGAGATTTGGGGGCAGTACACAACAGACCGGTTGCCCTCTGTTGAAGAGTACTTCCTTGGTGATCGTTACGCTTTGCGCGGATATCGATTTGACGAAGTAGACGGTGATTCCGGGATTTCTGCGATATTCGAAATATCTCACTCCTACTTCCCCAGCTCTCGGAGCATTCATCGGCTAACGCCATTTGCCTTTTTCGACGTGGGTTACATCTCGAACAATGACCCTGCGAGTTTTGAAGTTGATAATGCTACACTGGCATCCACAGGTCTGGGTTTGGACATCGAGTTCAAGCGAAACCTATTTCTGTCCGGATACGTCGGTGTCCCTTTGAGAGACGGCCCTTTAACCGAATCTGGCGATCCTGGCGCGTATCTTGCTCTGACAACAAGTTGGTGAGGATGTTATGAAACGGAACCGCATTGTTTTACTTACTGCAGCTTGTTTGATCGCAGAACTGGCCGCTACCCAGGTCGTTGCCCGCGGAAATCACTACGGGTGGTGCCGAGGCGTAGGGAACCCGCACCAGTCGAGCCAAGGATGCGGGCAGTCTGGTGGGCAAGGGGCAGGTAATCAAGTTACTGGCCCTACTCAGCCGGTGGCAAATCAGTTGCCGCCTAAGGGAACGCAGCAAACACCCACTTCCGTTACTGTTCCAGTCCTTGCGCCGGGCGCGGTACCGAACGCAATTCCCGGTCAGGTTCCTATTGCGACGCCAATAGCGGTTCCTGGTCAGGTTCCCACACCGATAGTAGCGCCGACGCTAACTCCGCCTTTGGCACCAAACGCGACACCAAACCGGGTTCCGACAGCCGTTCCCAATCAGGTTCCACCATTGGCTACCGGTCCTACCGCGGTGCCGCCGCAAGTTCCGACTGCAACTCCTAATCAAGTTCCGATAGCTATCCCTGGCCAGGTTCCGCCTCAA
This sequence comes from Ruegeria sp. C6, assembly GCF_056537625.1. Classification (NCBI taxonomy): domain Bacteria; kingdom Pseudomonadati; phylum Pseudomonadota; class Alphaproteobacteria; order Rhodobacterales; family Roseobacteraceae; genus Ruegeria; species Ruegeria sp. C6. The sequence continues at coordinate 99,409 of NZ_JBQFRW010000006.1, forward strand.
CCTACCGACCCAACAGCGGTACCGCCACTTGTGCCAACCGCAACGCCAAACCAAATACCAGTCGCAGTTCCTGGTCAGGTCCCACCTCAGCCCACTGGACAAACTGCTGTGCCACCGCTCGTCCCGACTGCAACACCAAACCAGAGTCCGGTCGCAGTGCCCGGCCGTGTTCCGCAACCCAGCGGTACTACGGCGACACCACCGCTTGCCCCAACCGCAACCCCCAATCAGGTTCCCACGGCGGTTCCTGGCCAGGTTCCACAGTTGACGCCGAAACCGACGGCAACTCACGTGGCCGTCCCAGGACATCCGAAACCTCAAGGCGTCGTGACAATCATGCGCCCCAAGCCGAGGCCGACAACCGGTAGTGTCCAGCAACCTAGCACAACACAAGTGACCCACCATTTAACCCACCAAAGTAATGCGAAGAAACACGATCACGTCGCAGCAACACCTGGACGACATGACCCGCACGACCTACCGAGATTCCGCAACGCGGCGGCCAAGGAAGACTGGGAATGCGTTGCCAGCGGATTTGGACAGCGCCGGTATGATGCCGGGCGAGGCGTGTTGCTGAACAACGGAGCGTTGCGGCACCTCGGAAACGTGGACGCAATGGCCCGGGATGTACCTGCTCGGCATCCAAAACACTCTGGGTGCATTATTTCGGTTAAACGAAAGCAGCGCTGAAGCTCGCTTGGTAGGTTTTGCGCGGACAATGAGATTAATCGACCACTAGTTTGTCAATTGTCATCTGGTTAATCGGATTTCGCATTACCCTTATTCCCTGGCGTTTACGTTGACTGACGTAGCCCAACAATGCTCCGTACCTAAATTTACTTCACATAGGCCAACACTCTAAAGTGCCGCACTTCCACCAAGAGCCTCCGACCATCTGGGCAGTTCAGGTTGGGCAAGCGAAACTTTGAACGGCACCTTTGCAAAGTCAGATTTCGGCGCCTTGCTTTTATGGGAGCTTCGAGCAGTATCGGTCAATTTGGTTCAAAGTAGCCATTCGTTGCAACTCTCACCAACGCCCGCTCCGCGAGACAAAGTGACCTTTCGCTGCATGTGCGCCAGGGTCTGTTTTTATGAACGCAGTAAATCGGGTAGCTAGGACTAGCATCATCAATCGCGGTAGAGATTGACGCCGTTGACGTACAAAGCAGCTCGAAGGGCAAAATTGGTTGACGTTGAGCCGATGTTGCGACTGCCTAAAAGGCTTGGGCACAATTCTGTAGGCAAGAGAAGCTTAGCTTTCTGCCATCCAAATCACAGTTGAGGATCGCTAGAGGCTTATTTTGTGTCTGGCGACAGCGCCCTCTGTGGGGTTAAACATCGAAGCCAGAACGAGCTTTCCGAATGCAGGAGCCAATACTACTACCTTATGCGTTGATAAGTGTATTCCTTAAAACAGCTTATAAGTCACCTCATCGCAGAGTCGGTTCAGGTGGCAAGCAGTCTTTATTCTGAAGCGGACCGTATCGTGTCAACGAAATAGCTTCTTCCGCCTTTTTCGCAGCATTGCAATGGTTTCGCTCTAGAACAGAAAAAAGGGAATACGGATCACCTCTAGTGGCCACTTAGAGCAAGAAGTCTCTATCGGCGTAGAGATTACTTCGAAGGTTCGCAGTGTTAGATGAACCTGCGCATGAAGACATTCGCAAAGAAGCTTGAAAGAGTGATGGGCTTTTAATACTCGTATCTAGAAAAATACTCGAACTCTTCACTAAATACGATCGTCGGCTTCGATACGCTCGGTTCTGTAGTTGGGATTTTTGGCATCTATAATGTTGCGTGATTGCCTTACTATCGAGACGGGCAAGCCGGAGCGACATGCTTCCGGGAAGCAGTTGACTCCCCAAAACGGCATACGGTACTTCGTATAGGTATTTGATTTAATTTGAAAAGTGGTGAGCCGTGCAGGATTCGAACCTGCGACCCACTGATTAAAAGTCAGTTGCTCTACCAACTGAGCTAACGGCCCACTCTTTTAAGGATCTCTTCGATCCGCAGCACTCTTTAAGGTAAATACCCGACCGGGTTCAAGACCTTATTTCGTACTTCAGTTCGCCGTCATTCGTATGAGTTCGGCGCCCCGATAGGCGGCCTAATTAGGCAGGTGGAACTGGGGGGTCAACCCCTTTTTTCAGGAATCTACGCGACAGGGTGGATTCATGTCTGGACCGGCGTTATATGCCCGCCATGCAACAGATACTCGACACCGGTTTGGCTTTCATGAAGATGCACGGGTTGGGCAACGACTTTGTCGTTGTCGATGCGCGCGCGCATGCCGTGCCGGTCACCCCGGCCCTTGCCAGGGGAATCGGGCACCGGCAGTTCGGCGTGGGGTTCGATCAGTTGGCGGTTATCGAACGCGGCGAAGCGGATGCGCATCTGGTGTTCTACAATGCCGACGGGTCGACTTCGGCTGCATGTGGCAACGCCACGCGCTGTATCGCCCGGTTTTTGATGAACGAAACAGGCAAATCCGAACTCACGCTCACAACTGAACGCGGCACACTGCAGGCCCGCGACGCTGGCGATGGACTGACGTCGGTGAATATGGGGCACCCCCAACTTCTTTGGAACGAGATTCCCCTGGCGGAAGAGATGGACACGCTGGAACTGCCGATAGAAGGTGGTCCAACAGCGACTGGCATGGGCAACCCGCACTGCACTTTCTTTGTCGACAACGCCGAGGCCATTCCGATGGAAGAGTTCGGCGCGCGTTACGAATACCATCCACTCTATCCCGAACGCACCAATGTTCAGGTCGCACAAATAGTCGCCCCCGACCGCATCCGCATGCGGGTATGGGAGCGAGGAGTGGGGATCACTCTGGCCTCGGGGTCATCATCTTGCGCCACGGCTGTTGCTGCCTCACGTCGAGGCCTCACTGGGCGTAAGGTGCAAGTGGATCTGGACGGCGGCACGATCTGGGTCGACTGGCGCGAGGATGGGGTCTGGATGACGGGGCCCACAGCCCATGTGTTTTCGGGCACGCTGACGCCTGAATACCTGAGGTCACTGGAATGAACCCGCCTAAGTTCAGCACTCTGGGCTGCCGCCTGAACGCCTATGAGACCGAAGCGATGAAAGAACTGTCGCAGCAGGCTGGCCTAACGGATGCTGTGATCGTCAACACCTGCGCGGTGACCGCCGAGGCCGTCCGCAAGGCGCGGCAGGAGATTCGCAAGCTGCGCCGCGAAAACCCCTCGGCACGTCTGATCGTCACCGGGTGCGCGGCGCAAACCGAGCCGCAGACCTTTGCTGCTATGGACGAAGTAGACGCGGTCATCGGCAACACCGAAAAGATGCAACCGGATACCTGGAAAGGCATGGCCGCCGATTTCATCGGTCAGACCGAGGCGGTTCAGGTTGACGACATCATGTCTGTCACGGAAACCGCCGGGCATCTGATTGATGGCTTCGGAACCCGCTCACGCGCCTATGTACAGGTTCAGAATGGCTGCGATCATCGCTGCACCTTCTGTATTATCCCTTACGGCCGGGGCAATTCTCGCAGCGTCCCTGCGGGCGTTGTGGTGGATCAGATCAAACGATTGGTCGATAAGGGTTACAACGAAGTGGTTCTGACCGGGGTCGATCTGACCTCATGGGGTGCGGATCTGCCCGCTCAGCCGAAACTAGGCGATCTCGTGATGCGTATCCTTAAACTGGTGCCCGATCTGTCTCGTCTGCGCATCAGCTCAATCGACTCGATCGAAGTCGACGAGAACCTGATGCATGCCATCGCGACCGAGCCGCGCCTGATGCCCCATTTACATCTGTCCTTGCAGCATGGCGACGATCTGATCCTGAAGCGCATGAAACGCCGCCACCTGCGCGAAGATGCGATTCGTTTCACTGAAGACGCCATCAAACTACGACCCGACATGACTTTTGGCGCGGACATCATCGCTGGCTTCCCGACCGAGTCCGAGACTCATTTCGAGAATTCCCTCAAGCTCGTCACCGAGTGCAACCTGACCTGGCTGCATGTATTCCCCTATTCCAAACGCAAAGGCACTCCGGCAGCCCGCATACCGCAACAGATCAACGGCAATGTCATCAAAGAACGCGCCGCGCGCCTGCGTGCAGCCGGCGATGCACAGGTCCTCAAGCATCTGACGGCACAGATCGGCAAAACCCACAATATCCTGATGGAAAATCCCACAATGGGCCGCACCGAACAATTTACCGAAGTAACCTTCGGCAACGCCCAACCCGAAGGCGAGATCGTAATCGCGACGATACGGGGGCACAGCAAAGCTCAATTACAAGTGTGATCCGTTCTTCATCTGGCCAAAAATACCTCGGGGATGAATTGGCCGCAGGCCAAGAAGGGGCTGGCCCCTTCCACACCATCGCAACAAAAAAACCCCCGTCACCGTGATGGCGCGGGGGTTTAGTTTTTAGTTATACGTCGACCTTAGTCCAGACGTTTGCCCTTTATCGGTGCCCACAGGCGCTTGTTCACAAGGTACAGCAGAACAGACAGAACTGTCAGGAACAGAACACCGACGAAACCGGCATTTTTGCGCTCCATCATTTTCGGCTCGGCGCTCCACATCAAGAAGGCTGCTATGTCTTCGGACATTGCCTCAACGGTTGCAGGATGTCCGTCGGCAAATTCAACCTGATCTTCTGCCAGCGGCGGAGCCATGGAAATCCAACCACCGGGGAAGGCCTTGTTCTCATAGAGAACAGTACCGGCTTCTTCCTTTTCTTCACCGGTATAACCATCCAGAAGCGAGGCAATATATTCCGCGCCCCCCATGCCTTTGACCAGCTGGTTGATGCCCAGACCGTAAGGACCATGGAAACCGGCACGGGCCTTCGCCATCAGGCTCAGGTCAGGCGCGCCGACACCGTTGTTGGCCGGGAAGTGGTCGGTCGGGATTGCCGGGCGGAAATCGTCCAGCTCGGGATCGAACACCTCGAAGTTGTCGGCCGCGTAGGTGATGACTTGCTCTTCCGAATACCCCAAATCTTCAAGGGTCCGAAGAGGTACATATTGCAGACCATGGCAGGCTGCGCAGACCTCGGTATAGATCTGTAGGCCGCGCTGAAGCTGGTTCTGATCCCAGGTTCCAAACGGTCCCTCGAACGAGAAGTCGAAATCTTCGATGTGCTGCTCACCGCCACCTGCCGCAAAAGTCGAGGCGGGCGCAAGGGCCAAAGCGAACGCGGCACCGATTGCAAGTTTCTTGAACATGTTTCCGGTCCCTCTTCTTACTCGGCCGGCGTGGCGTCGGCGTTTGCCTTGCCATAATGCGCGTTGAAGTCTTCTTCGATGGTTTCCGGCTGCGCCTCGGGTTTTTCGATGACACCCAGAATCGGTAGGATCACGAAGAAATAGGCGAACCAGTAAGCCGAAGCGATCAGCGAGAAGGTCGCATAGGGCTCTTCCGCGGGCATCGCACCCAGCCACATCAAAGCAAAGAAGTCGATGATCAAAAGGTAGAACCACCATTTGAACATCGGACGATACTTGCCCGAACGCACGGTCGAGGTGTCCAGCCAAGGGGCTAGGGCCATGGCCAGGATCGCACCAAACATCGCAATCACACCAAAGAACTTGGCGTCGATGATGCCGCCGGTGATGAAGCTGGCGAATTGAACAACCCAGACTTCGCCAGTGAACGCACGCAGGATCGCATAGAATGGCAGGAAGTACCATTCAGGGACGATGTGCGCAGGAGTAACCAGCGGGTTGGCTTCGATGTAGTTATCCGGGTGACCCAAGTAGTTCGGCATGTAGCCCACGATGGCCCAGAACACGACCAGAATGACCGCCAGCGCGAACAGGTCCTTGATCACGAAATAGGGCCAGAACGGCAGCGTGTCTTTCTCGGCCTCGGCTTTCGAGCCACGGCGCACTTCAACACCTGTGGGGTTGTTGTTGCCAGTGGTGTGGAAGGCCCAGATATGCACGATCACCAGTGCCGCTATCACAAACGGCAGCAGATAGTGCAGCGAGAAGAAGCGGTTCAGCGTGGCATTATCCACCGCAGGTCCGCCCAGCAGCCAGGTCTGGATCGCCTCGCCCACAAACGGGATCGCGCCAAACAGGCCGGTGATCACGGTCGCACCCCAGAAGGACATCTGACCCCAGGGCAGAACGTAGCCCATGAACGCAGTGCCCATCATCATCAGGTAAATGAGCATCCCGATGATCCACGTAATCTCACGCGGGGCTTTGTACGAGCCGTAGAACAGGCCGCGGAAGATGTGGATGTAGACTGCTACAAAGAACAGCGATGCGCCGTTCATGTGCAGATAGCGCAGCATATAGCCGCCGTTCACGTTGCGCATGATGTGTTCGATGCTAGCAAAGGCCAGATCAACATGCGGGGTGTAGTGCATCACCAGAACGATACCGGTGACGATCTGCAACGCCAGGCAGAATGCCAGGACGATGCCCCAGATCCACCACCAGTTCAGGTTCTTGGGGGTTGGGATCATCAGGGTGTCATAAAGCAGGCCGACGATGGGCAGACGGCTGTTCAGCCACTTCTCGCCATTTGTCTTCGGCTCGTAATGATCGTGGGGAATTCCGGACATAAGTTAGGTCTCCCTTAGCCGAGCTTGATGGTGGTGGCGTCTACCCATTCAACGGGCGGAATGGGCAGGTTTTCAGGCGCGGGGCCTTTGCGGATACGACCGGCAAGATCGTAGTGCGAGCCGTGGCAGGGGCAGAACCAACCGCCAAAGTCGCCAGCATCGCCAAGCGGCACACAACCCAGGTGTGTACAAACACCCATCTGAACGATCCACGCCCCTTCTCCTTCGCCTTCGGGCGAAGGCATGACGCGATTGGCGTCGGTCGCTGGTGCGTCGGCGTTCAAATTGAAGTTGCGAGCCAGCGGGTCAGGCAGCGCGTCGACACCTTCAGCGTCCTGCTCCTGAGCTTCCTGAATCTCGGCACCTGTGCGGTGACGGATGAAAACAGGCTTACCCAACCACTTTGCAGTCAGCTGCGTACCCGGCTCTACCCCGCTTACATCCACACGGATCGAGGACAGCGCCTGGACGTCTGCCGATGGGTTCATTTGATTTACCAGGGGCCAAACGGCAGCCCCGGTGGCAACGACACCTGCGCCGCCAGCGACGTAGTAGAGGAAATCTCTGCGGGTGCCTTCGTGGTCTTCAGCTTGGGACACGAGGTTATCTCCGATTATCTGGCGCCCGCGAACGGGCATAAAGCTCGCGCACCGCACAAGTGCGGCGTCTTAAACGGGGTATCTATCGGGGAGAATAGAGTTCGTCCAGCGCTCTTAAACGCGCAATACGCCGCATCTAAGCATTCATGTCACGGTGAAAGGGCAAAATTTCAATCTCAAATGCAGATTTTAACCCTCAGAGCGGCGAATTGGCGCCAGGCAGGCGGGACGTGATTCGGCATCGACCCGCGCTGGTAGATCCCCAAATTGAAATCTCCTCACCCTATGCGAACGCCGCCGATTTCACGTGCATCTCTACCTTAGGAACACTGTATTCCTTCTATTTTAGCGCGATACGATTCCTCTTAAATTATTAATATAAAATAGATATTTCAAACACGTGATTATCTACCAGAATTCGATTGCACTCTAAACGGGAATGCGTGAAAGGCCACAGGCGCAATATTCCCAGCCGGAGATGTTCAATGCTCAAGATAGCAGCAACCGTAGTTTTTGTTTCGTTTCTGACTTCAGTACAGGCGATCGCAGCCGGCGATCCGGCGAAAGGCGAACAGCTCTATAACAGATGCTCTTCGTGCCATGCGATCATCAAAAATGGCGAGGTTCTGGTCAAAGGCGGCATCACCGGGCCGAATCTCTTTGGCGTAGTTGGCCGCACCGCCGGAACTGAGAACGATTATCTTTATGGAAGTAAACGTTTGCCCATCGGGATGTTCACCGACGACATGATCCGCGCCGGGCAAGAAGGGCTTGTGTGGACTGAAGAAAACATCGCCGCCTATTCTCGGGATCCGATTGGGTTCATCAAGGAATATCTGGATGATGACACCGCCCGCCCGAACATGAGCGTCAAGCTGAAAAAAGGCGCAGATGACATCGCTGCTTATCTCGCCACATTCAGCGCTCAATGAATGGAAGGCGAGAACGCGTGCCTCAGGCCTTGCGCATCAACGAGGCCAAGCGCGCCACCTCGCTGCCAAGTCCTGCTGAGTGCACGTGATCAGCCGCGCGATGTCGCGCCTCATCGGGTTTGTTCTGATTCAGCTTCCAAGTGCCGTCGATATCCGAGATCATGAGTCGGCAGGGAACGATCATGCGCATCATTCTATCCAGCGCGTCTGGTGTCATCTTAGACGCCAACCATGGCGGCTTTGGCAGCAGGCGATTTTCAAAGTCTGCCGCCTGCCGGTCGAGCAGATTTCGCAGGTCGTCCGTTGGCCGCATCTCAAGCACTCCAGTCAGATGCACCGCTACATAGTTCCAGGTCGGCACCTGATCATCGACTTCGTACCAGTCAGGCGAGATATACCCATCCGGCCCTAACACAGCGATCTTCGCAGGTTGCGGCTTTTTCAGCGCCCTAACAATCGGATTTGACCGGACCAGATGCAGGTCAGCCAATGAAGCATCCTCGTTCAGAAGAAAGGGAACGTGGCCTAACAACGGTGCATCCGATGTCGACACCGCCAGAACACCAAAGGCGCGGTCACGCGCAAACTCGATGTGACGCTCGCGCGTCTCGGCGCGAAAGGTGGGATTGGGATGCATATTCGTCCTCCTGCCAATTTCTCTTGCAGAAGCGATATCTCCTTGGCAAGGTCCCACTCGTTCTCAGGGCGGGGCGAAATTCCCCACCGGCGGTATGCGGGCATGACCCGTAAGCCCGCGAGCGGCCCCGGTCTCCGGGGTGTCAGCAGATCTGGTGAGAAGCCAGAGCCGACGGTTACAGTCCGGATGAAAGAGAACGTGCAGCACGCCGGTAATGCGGTGTGCCTGCTCGTGATCGCCTTGGGTGACGTGTCTGTTACGAAAGGAGATCATGATGACACACACCCGCTATGCTTTTGTCAAAGCCAACTGGCATTCAGATATCGTGGATCGCGCGCTGGATGGGTTTCTCGAACTAATTCCAGCCGATCAGGTTGATGTATTCGACGTTCCGGGCGCTTTCGAGATGCCCCTGCTGGCCCGTGACCTGGCGCAAACGGGGCGCTACGCCGCCGTAGCCTGCGCTGCCTTTGTAGTAGATGGCGGCATCTACCGGCATGACTTCGTCGCACAAGCGGTTGTCGATGGCTTGATGCGGGCCGGGCTCGATTCAGGTGTTCCGGTCCTGTCGGTCTCGCTGACACCGCATCAGTATCAGGAAACGGATCACCACAACGCCATCTATCGCGCGCATTTCATCGAGAAAGGGCGCGAGGCGGCACTTGCAGCGCTTAAGATCAACGCAACCCGCGCCGCGGTGGCTCAAGCCGCCTGATTTATTCCAATCGCGCCGCCCACAGGGCGGCGCTTGCTTCTCTGCAAATGCAAATCCGCTTGAGGACCAAGGCACTCCCCGCTAATCACATCGCTCAAAGGAGCATGCCCCATGTCGATGAACAGTTTTGGCCACCTCTTCCGCGTTACCACCTGGGGTGAAAGCCACGGGCCCGCTTTGGGTGCGACCATAGATGGCTGCCCTCCGGGCGTCACGATCGATGAAGGCATGATCCAGCATTGGCTGGACAAGCGCAAACCAGGTCAGAACAAATTCACCACACAGCGGCGCGAACCCGATCAGGTCAAAATCCTGTCTGGTGTTTTCGAAGGCCAGACCACAGGCACACCGGTGCAGTTGATGATCGAGAACACCGATCAGCGCTCGAAAGACTACGGCGACATCATGGACAAGTTTCGTCCGGGACACGCCGACATCACATACTGGCAGAAGTACGGGATCCGTGACTATCGCGGCGGCGGGCGCAGTTCGGCGAGGGAAACGGCATCACGTGTGGCGGCCGGAGGACTCGCGCGTGAGGCTATCCAACAGATCGCTCCGAATGTTCAGATCACTGGTTACATGACGCAGATCGGTCCGCACAAAATCAGTCGTGACAATATCGACTGGTCTCAGATCGAACAGAATCCGTTCTGGACCCCCGATGCCAAGGCTGCCGAGGATTGGGCGGCCTATCTGGACGACCTGCGCAAATCCGGCAACTCGGTCGGCGCAGTGGTCGAAGTGGTCGCGCGCGGCGTTCCGGCGGGGCTCGGCGCGCCGGTTTATGCCAAGTTAGACACTGATCTGGCTGCAGCCATGATGTCGATAAACGCCGTTAAAGGGGTCGAAATCGGTGAAGGCATGGGCGCCGCCGAACTGACCGGCGAGGCCAATGCTGACGAGATATTCATGGGACAGGACGGCCCTCAATACAGCTCGAACCACGCAGGCGGTATTCTGGGCGGCATTTCGACCGGCCAGGATGTTGTGGTGCGCTTTGCGGTCAAGCCGACCTCGTCCATTCTGACCACCCGCAAGACCATCACCAAATCCGGCGAAGAGACCGAGATCATTACCAAAGGCCGCCACGACCCCTGCGTCGGCATCCGCGCCGTTCCGGTAGGTGAGGCAATGATGGCTTGCGTGATACTTGATCACCTGCTCCTGCACCGTGGTCAAATCGGCGAGAACCGTGGACGGATTGGCTGATCTGCGCGCTTCGCTGCGCGCTGTCGTCAGGCAACGGATGCAGACGGATCCGGCGCATGATCTGGCGCACCTGGATCGGGTTTGGGTTAATGCGCAGGCGATTGCGGATGATGAAACCAACCCGCGTGTCTTGCTGGCGGCGTGTTATCTGCATGATCTGATCAACCTGTCAAAAGATGATCCGGATCGGCATCTGGCCTCGATGCGATCCGCCGCTGAATCAGAGCCTATTCTTCAAGAATTCGGCTATTCCACCACTGAAATTGGAGCCGTGCAGCACGCGATTGCCGCCCATAGCTTTTCGGCTAACATCCAGCCCGAAACACCCGAAGCGCGAATATTACGGGATGCCGATCGTCTGGATGCGTTGGGTGCTATCGGTATCGCCCGCAACTTTTCAGTATCGGGCGCCCTGGGACGCACCCTTTATGACCCGTCAGATCCGTTTGCCGAAAACCGTTTGCCGAATGACCTGATTTTTTCAATCGATCACTGGCAAATAAAATTGCTGCGCTTACCCAATGATATGCTGACGGAAAAAGGCAGGGCCATCGCGCAGGACCGAGCCGCGCGGATGATGAGGTTTCTAAAGGACCTGTCAGAGGAAATTGGAGCTCAGCTTCCACTAGACTGGTCCAATCTCTGATCCGGCAACTTTGGCCAGTTGATCTTTCCGCCTCAAAGGCGCAGGTTCGCGACCATGGCGAAATCCTTAACATCGCATCGTCCGGCATTGGCCGTGGCGCTCAAGCTTAGTGCGCTCGTGCTGTTCACGACGATGTCTGCATTGGTCAAGGCTTTGTCAGATGATTTCCCGCCGGGAGAAATGGTGTTTTTCCGCTCGCTTTTCGCGATTCCGGTTATCATCGCCTGGCTTGTCTGGCGAGGAGAGCTGGTGCACGGCTTTGTCGTCAAGAAGCCGATGGGCCATTTCTGGCGCGGGGTTCTGGGAACCTCGGCGATGGGGCTGACCTTTACTGGTCTTAGCCTGTTGCCGCTGCCCGAGGTAACCGCCATCGGATATGCAACCCCGATCTTCACGCTGATTCTGGCTGCAATCATGTTGGGCGAGCGGATACGAATGATTCGTATCGGGGCCGTCGCGCTTGGCCTTGTCGGCGTTCTGATCATGATCTGGCCCCGGCTGGGTTCAGGTACTGCCGAAACCGCCGCAACAATAGGTGCGCTATGCGTGCTGGCTGCAACCGTTGCCCGTGCCTTTGTGCAGATACATATTCGCCAACTGGTACAGGTGGATCATCCCGCCGCAATCGTGTTCTATTTCTCTCTCACAGCGACCTTGCTTTCGGGTCTCACAGTGTTTTGGGGCTGGGTTATCCCGACATGGGAGCAAGCCGCATTGCTGGTGACAATCGGCCTGATCGGCGGAGTGGCGCAGATTCTGGTGACCTCGTCCTACAAGTTTGGACAAGCGTCAATGCTGGCACCTTATGACTACACCACAATGCTGTTCGCCATTGTCATTGGTTATTTCTGGTTCGATGAGTTGCCAACCCTGGTGATGCTGGGCGGCGCGGCGTTGGTGATTGCAGGCAACGTCGTGGTGATCCTGCGTGAACGACAACTTGGCCTTGATCGGACCAAAGCGCGATCAGCAACGGATCCCAAAGCCTGACTTTACCTTTCGCAATCTTTCCCTAGGTTGGGTCGCGATATACCTATGAGGTTTACCGATGAGCGACGCACAGAACCACAAAGAAAAGATGCAAGAGGTGCAAGCCAAGCACCGCAAGAAAGTCTCGGAAGCGGTCGATCCCGGCCGGGGACTGGTGCTGATCAATACAGGTAAGGGCAAGGGAAAATCCTCGGCTGCATTTGGCGTGGTGATCCGGGCATTGGGCTGGGGCCAGAAAGTGGCTGTGGTTCAGTTCATCAAGGGCAAGTGGAAAACCGGTGAGCGCAGGTTCTTTGAGGGACGCGATCTGGTCACCTGGCACACGATGGGCGAAGGGTTTACCTGGGATACGCAGGACCGCGAGCGCGACATCGCGGCAGCGACTTCGGCCTTCAACAAGGCCTGTGATCTGATGAAAAGCGGCGACTACGATCTGGTTGTCCTCGACGAGATCAATATCGCCCTGCGCTACGAATACCTTTCAGTAGACACTGTTATTGAAGGGCTTCAGACCCGATCAGACAAAACCAGTGTGTTCCTGACTGGCCGGGATGCCCCGCAAGCCCTCAGGGACTATGCGGATCTGGTAACCGAGATGACCGAAGAAAAACACCCGTTCCAAGCCGGCATCAAAGCCCAACGTGGTGTGGATTTCTAGGCCCGCGCACCACCCTCATTCAGCGCGCGCATCGAATCGCGCCTGACTGCGTACATCGTTGCGGCTGAGCGTTCTTCGAGCGCCCGGCAGCGCTCGGCGTTGCAGGTCTTGTGATCGAGATAGGCCGCGACTTCTGAGGTTAGCGCGTCGCAATCACACGATGCACAGCAGGGATCGGCCATCAGTTCTTCAAATCGATCACGCAATCGCGGGCTCCTTTGGTCGTTCCCGGGGCGATGGCGGGCTTTCACATCTGCTTTTGCTGAGCCCACAGATCGCCCCGGAACCAGTTGCTTGATGGTGTCATCTGGCGTTGCGTTATATCTGATGGTTTTTGTCGGAAAATTCAAGCCTGAAAATCTGATGCAAAAGGGGTGACCTATTGGGCAAATTTGGCCTTATTAGTGTCTAAAACAAAAAAGGGCCATCCGGATGCCCGCATGGCCCAGCTGATCGCTACGGTTCTGACTCACTTCAAGCAATAGCGCTCTGTTCGGGCGCGCTGAGCGAGATCACCACAACGACTGCGGCCCCGTTCACCCAGTAGAACAACGCATCAAGCCCAGAAAACCCAAACAGGCTGGGTGCCAAAAGGAACGTGACGCCGACAAGCAGATCAACAGCCAAGTGAAACTTGTATGGCAGAACCCGCCAAATCCCAAGGTGATGGTCTGTCAGAACGGTCAGTACGAATGCGGCAATGCCGGTCACAACGGACAGCCAGAGTGCCAGCGGGTTGGACTGGCCCAACCCCAGTACAAAAGGCAAAACCATCAGCGCAATCGCAACCGGGTAGTCAAGATAGGCATGGACAGAGCGGGTGACAAAACGCAGGGACATGTGAACTTCCTTTCTTCAATCAGTGATGATCAAAGATTAGGGGCGCGCGATTGAACGCAACATCTCAGTTCGTTTTGCATTTATTGCAGATCGTTCAATTGATCAGTACGATTAGTGCATCGCACGGTACGCGGCGGGCGACAGTCCGACCTGCTTCTTGAACACGCGTGAAAACGCAGCCTCGGACGCGTATCCCACTTCTGCTGCGGCATCCGCAACGTTCCAGCGATTTTCGGTCAACCCATGGCACGCGATCTGCATCCGCCAGTCCGTCAGGTACTGCATCGGGGTAGTCCCCATCTTTTGTGAGAAAAGCTGCGCAAATGCAGTGCGTGACATTGCTGCTTCTCGCGCGAGCATCGCAACGCTCCACTCCTGCGCCGGAGACTGGTGAAATGCAGTCAGCGCCCGCGAGATGCGCGGATCGGCAAATCCGGCAAGCGCGGCATCATGAGGACTTTGATGTTCAAGGTATGCCCGGATCGCTTGCGCAAACAGCACTTCGGACAGTTTCAGCGCGATCAGGTCACCGCCGATACGAGCACCGGACACTTCAGACCCGATCATGCGCAATGTCGCCTCGATCCAGGCACCCGCCTCTTCACCGTAATTCTCGATCAGTATAAAAGGTGGCAACCGGTCGATCAGCATATGACCGGTTCCGTTTCGCCCGGCTGGCCCGGTGAATGAGAAATGTCCGCAAATCAGTTGCGTATCGCGCTCGTCTTCCTCACCGCCATAAACCAGGACACCATCGCCTTTGTAGCCTGACAGCTCTAACACCCGCTCAAGGGGCAAGGCATCATAGGGTTTGACTTCATTACACAGCAGCGCATGCGGCGCACCGTGGGGAATAAGAATCAGATCACCCTGCCGCAACCGCAAGGTCTCGCCGGTTGTTGGCAGGTGCACCTTCAATTCACCGCGTTGCACAAAGTGAAACCGGGCCACGTTCTCGAAGCCCGGCACCTGTATCCCAAACGGCGGAGTAAAGGATGTGCGGAAATAAAATGTGCCACGCAGAGACAGGCGTGTAAGGATATCGCTGAGAAGATCTAACATGAGCCAACGATACGGCTTGGCCCGGCGGCGTCCATACCTTCGAACGATCTGCATGCATATTTGCATGATCTGCAATCAAAACCCCCGCCTGAGCGGGGGTTCAATACGGTGTTAACTTACGCGCGGACCAATTTCTCGTAATCTTCGGCGATTTCGCGGGTCAGATCGCCGACCTCGAAGGTATAATCGCCGATCTGCCCGACAGGTGTAACCTCGGCTGCAGTGCCAGTCAGCCAGCATTGCTCGAAATCGGCCATCTCCTCGGGACGGATCCGACGTTCATGAACAGTGATGCCCTTGTCTTTCAGCATCTGGATCACCGTCTGACGAGTGATGCCGTTGAGGAAGCAATCGGCCAGCGGGGTGTGCACTTCGCCATCCTTAACGAAGAAGACATTTGCCCCCGTCGCCTCGGCGACGTTGCCATTATAATCCATGAACAAAGCGTCCGAGCAGCCTTTGGCCTCAGCTTTGTGTTTGGAAATGGTGCAGATCATGTAAAGACCTGCTGCCTTGGCATGGACTGGAATGGTTTCCGGACTGGGTCGTTTCCACTCGGCAATGTCCAACTTGGCGCCTTGCATCTTAGCGTCACCGTAATAGGCACCCCAAGGCCAAACAGCGATGGCCATCCGAACCGGATTCTTGGCGGACGCCACACCCATATCCTCGCCCGAACCGCGCCAGACCAGCGCACGTACATACGCATCTTGAAGACCACTGGCTTTGAGCGCTTCTTCCTTGGCGGCCTCGATCTCATCGACCGAGTATGGCATCGGCATATCCAGCGCCTCTGCCGACGCGATTAGGCGTTCGGAATGTTCGCGGCTTTTGAAGATCTTGCCGTTGTAAGCGCGCTCACCCTCGAACACCGAAGACGCATAATGCATCGCGTGGGACAGGATGTGCACATTGGCCTCACGCCAGGGCACCAATTCGCCATCCATCCAGATGACACCGTCGCGATCGTCATATCCAGCCATGCGAAACCTCCTGAACCGGTCGATATTTCCGAATGTTGCGCCGTTTAGGTCCGTATCGGACACAATGTTGCGCAAAAACTGCGATTCGATACCTGTGCGCTCTTGGAATGTCAATAAGGCTGACATAAAGTCAGGTTATATTGCGAATGAGGCCCAACATGACCGACATCCGTCCCGCCCCGGTCTTTGGCGGAGAAAGCCTGTTGTTTCTGACAGATGAACAACTGAGGCAGGGTATCGAGGCTATGTTTTTTGCCTATCGCGGCTTTACCGCTGATCCGGACCGTATCCTGACTGAATTGGCCTATGGCCGTGCTCATCATCGGGCCATCCACTTCATCAACCGTGCGCCAGGAACGACGGTGAACAATTTGCTGGCCATATTGGGTGTCACGAAGCAATCGCTGAACCGTGTCTTGCGCAGCCTGATTGAAGATGGGTTGGTCGAAAGCCGGGTCGGGACAGTGGACAAACGCGAACGCCACCTATTTCTGACGGATAAGGGAAAGGCACTCGAGGCCAAACTATCTGACGCCCAGCGCGCCCGGATGCGTGCGGCCTACAAAGATGCGGGCCCCGAAGCGGTGGCCGGGTTTCGCAAAGTGCTTGAAGCGATGATGGATGCTGATATGCGTCGTGCATATACGAAACTGCGGGATACGACTTCATGAGCGAAATGGACGCCCATCTTCTGATCGTCGACGATGACGAGCGTATTCGTGATTTGCTCAAGAAATTCCTGATGCGCAGCGGTTTTCTTGTAACCGCGGCGCGGGATGCAGCGCACGCACGGCGGGTTTTGTCGGGGCTGGATTTCGATCTGATTGTGCTGGATGTGATGATGCCCGGCGAGGACGGCGTTAGCCTGACCCGATCCCTGCGCGACACCCATTCCACCCCGATCCTGCTGTTGACGGCCAAGGGCGAGACCGAGCATCGGATTGCCGGGCTTGAGGCGGGTGCGGATGACTATCTGGCCAAGCCATTCGAGCCGAAAGAGTTGCTGCTGAGGATCAACGCCATTCTGCGTCGGATGCCAGAGACGCCTGCACAGGACACGGCGGCGAAGATTCTACATCTTGGGCCCATTCGCTATGATATCGAACGCGGTGAGATGTGGCAGGGCGAAGACCCGGTGCGCCTAACCGCGACCGAAAGCCAGTTGATGAAAATATTCTCGGCTCAACCCGGCGAACCGATCAGCCGTGCCAAGCTGGTCGAAGATCTGGGGCGTGACAAAGGTCAGGCACAGGAGCGTGCTGTGGACGTACAGATCACCCGCTTGCGTCGGAAGCTTGAGCAAGATCCGAAGCAACCCCGGTATCTGCAGACCGTACGGGGTGCAGGGTATATGTTGGCACCGGATTGATCTTGCCGCTGCGCGGCGATCTTAAGCCTTCGGCGAAGGTATTTTTAGCCAGATGAAGATGGGATCCTGATGAAAACCGCCCTATTGACCCATGCAGATTGTTTGCACCATGTGACACCTGAGGGACATCCGGAACGGGTTGCGCGGTTGGAGCATATCCTGCATGCGCTTGAGGGGCTGGATCTTCAGCGTGTGACGGCGCCGTTGGCGGCGGATGATGATCTGCTAAGGGTGCATCCGCAGAACCATATCAGCGATATTCTCGACCATCGGCCCCCGGATGGGTTCAAGCAGATTGATGGGGATACGTTCATGTCTCCGGGATCTGTTGATGCAGCCTATCGTGCGGCAGGTGCCGCCGTGCGGGCCGTTGATATAGTTCTGGGCGGCGAAGCGCCGAACGCGTTTTGCGCTATTCGGCCTCCGGGGCATCATGCCGAGACCGAGACGGCCATGGGGTTCTGCCTGTTTGGGAATGCCGCGCTGGCTGCAAAGCACGCGTTGGATCATCACGGGTTGAACCGCGTGGCAGTGGTGGATTTCGACGTGCATCATGGCAATGGCACGCAAGACCTGCTTTGGGATGAGAAACGCGCTTTGGTGATCACCAGCCAGCAGATGCCCTTATGGCCCGGCTCGGGCCGCCCGGATGAGACCGGTGCTTATGAAACCGTTTTGAACATACCACTGGCTCCGGGCACGGGTGGGGCCGAGATGCGGGGAGCCTATGAAGCGCAAGCCTTTCCGCGTCTGCGGGCGTTCAGGCCGGAACTGATCATTATCTCCGCTGGGTTTGATGCGCATCAGGATGATCCGTTGGCCAATCTCAATTGGTCCACTGGCGATTTCGCCTGGATCACGGCGGAGCTGTGCAAGATTGCCGATGAAGTGTGTGATGGCCGTATCGTCTCGACTCTGGAAGGCGGTTATGATCTGAACGCATTGGCCGAGGCGACACGCGCCCATGTGGAAGAACTGATAAAGGCAGCACGATGACCGATACCCCAGTTGAACAGATGACGTTCGAACAAGCGATGAAAGAGCTTGAGGCCGTGGTTGGCCAGTTGGAACGTGGTGATGTGGCGCTGGATCAATCGATTGCGCTGTACGAACGTGGCGCCGCATTGAAGAAGCGCTGCGAGGATGAGTTGAAGCGTGCTGAGGAAAAAGTGGCCGCGATCACTCTGGACGCAGATGGCCAGCCAACCGGAACGACGCCTGTCGAAGGTCAGTAAATGTTTCGTGAAAAGCTGGCACAGGATGCCGCGCTGATTCAGAGCCATTTCGATCTGGTTCTGAGCGCGCTGGATGATCTGGATGTGACACAGGCCATGGCCTATGCCACCGAGGGCGGCAAGCGTCTGCGAGGGTTTCTGGTATTGGAAAGCGCGCGGCTGCTTGGCGTCGGTGCAGCTCGGGCAATCTGGCCAGCGACGAGTATCGAAGCGCTGCATGCATACTCTCTGGTGCATGACGACCTGCCTTGCATGGATGATGACGACCTGAGGCGTGGACGCCCGACGGTGCACGTGAAATGGGATGAGGGCACCGCCGTTCTGGCCGGGGATGCGCTGCAGACACTTGCGTTTGAGCTTTGCGCTCGGCCAGAGGTTGGAAACGCTGAAATACGCGCTGATTTGGCTCTAACACTGGCGAAAGCGAGCGGCGCACAGGGTATGGTTCTGGGTCAGGCGCTGGATATCGCCGCTGAGACGGCGGCGGAGCCGCTGACACTGGATGAGATTACACATCTGCAAGCGGGCAAGACCGGTGCGTTGATCGAATGGTCCGCCTGTGCGGGTGCGCGATTGGCGCAGGCCGATCCCACCCCCTTGCGCCAATATGCCCAGGCGCTTGGGCTTGCCTTTCAGATCGCGGATGACATTTTGGATGTCGAAGGAGATGCCGAAAAGGCCGGAAAGCGGCTGCAGAAAGACGCTGAGGCGGGCAAGGCGACCTTTGTCTCGCTACTGGGTTTGGACGCCGCCAGATCCCGTGCAATTGAGCTTGTGGAACAGGCTTGTGCTGCGCTGGACGAACATGGCTCCGCTGCAGAAACCTTGAAGCAGGCTGCCCGCTTCGTTATTGCCCGGGACAGCTAAGCCAGGAACGCCAAATGTCTGACCGCCCGAATACGCCCTTGTTGGACCTTGTGAGCCGCCCAACGGATCTGAAGCAGTTTTCAGATGCGCAGTTGCATCAGGTCGCACATGAGTTGCGGGCCGAGACGATTTCAGCAGTGTCGGTGACCGGAGGGCATCTGGGCGCGGGTCTGGGTGTCGTCGAGCTGACCACGGCGTTGCACGCGGTATTCGACACGCCACGAGACAAGATCATCTGGGACGTAGGTCACCAGTGTTATCCGCACAAGATTCTGACAGAACGCCGGGACCGAATTCGCACCCTGCGCACAAAAGACGGCCTAAGCGGATTCACCAAGCGCAGTGAAAGCGCCTATGATCCATTCGGCGCTGCACATTCCAGTACCTCGATCAGTGCCGCGCTAGGCTTTGCTGTCGCGCGTGATCTGGGCGGCGTTACGCCTGAAGGGCTGGGCGATGCGATCGCTGTGATCGGCGATGGCTCTATGTCCGCCGGCATGGCCTTTGAGGCGATGAATAATGCAGGCCATCTGAAGAAACGCTTGATCGTAATTCTCAATGACAATGAGATGAGCATTGCACCGCCGGTGGGTGCCCTATCGAATTATCTATCGCGCATTTATGCCGAAGAACCGTTTCACGATCTGAAAGCTGCTGCCAAAGGTGCGGTGTCGTTGCTGCCGGAACCCTTCCGCGAAGGGGCAAAGCGCGCCAAGGATATGCTGAAGGGCATGGCCATGGGCGGGACGCTATTTGAAGAGCTCGGCTTTTCCTATCTCGGCCCCATCGACGGGCATGATCTGGACCAGTTGCTGCCGGTTCTGCGTGCGGTCAAGGCGAAGGCAAGCGGACCGATCCTGATCCATGTGCTGACCAAGAAAGGCAAGGGGTATGCCCCCGCCGAACAGGCCCGCGACAAGGGCCACGCGACCGCCAAGTTCGACGTGGTGACGGGCGAGCAGAAAAAGGCGCCCTCCAACGCGCCTTCCTATACCTCGGTCTTTGGCAAGACACTGGTCGATGAAGCAGCGCGGGATGACAAGATCGTCGCGGTTACAGCCGCGATGCCGGACGGGACCGGGCTGAACCTGTTTGCCGAGCGCTATCCGTCGCGCTGTTTCGACGTAGCGATTGCCGAACAGCATGGCGTGACCTTCTCGGCTGCGTTGGCCGCCGGGGGAATGAAGCCTTTCTGTGCGATGTATTCAACCTTCCTGCAGCGTGGCTATGATCAGGTTGTGCATGATGTGGCGATCCAACGCCTGCCGGTGCGATTTGCCATCGACCGTGCGGGTCTGGTTGGGGCAGACGGTGCGACCCATGCGGGGTCGTTTGATATTGCTTACATGGCCAACCTTCCGGGTATGGTTGTCATGGCGGCTGCAGATGAGGCCGAATTGATGCACATGGTCGCCACTGCGGTGGCACATGACGATGGCCCGATCGCTTTCCGGTATCCTCGCGGCGAAGGAGCGGGCGTTGATCTGCCCGAGCGCGGAGAAATATTGGAGATCGGCAAGGGCCGATTGATCCAGAAAGGTGCCCGGGTGGCGCTGCTGTCTTTCGGTACGCGGCTGGCCGAAGTGCAGAAAGCAGCAGAGGCGCTGTCGGCGCGCGGGATCAAGCCCACCATCGCCGATGCACGCTTTGCCAAACCGCTGGATCGGGACCTGATCCTTGATCTGGCTGCCAATCACGAGGCACTGATCACCATCGAGGAAGGGGCCATCGGCGGCTTTGGCAGCCATGTTGCGCAATTGCTTGCGGATGAGGGCGTGTTTGACGAAGGGTTGAAGTATCGCTCGATGGTGCTGCCGGATATCTTCATCGATCAGGCGAGCCCGGCGGATATGTACGCCGTCGCAGGAATGAACGCAGAACAGATCGAGGCAAAGGTGCTTTCGGTTCTTGGCGTTGCTACAATCGGTGAGAAACGCGCCTGATATTCGGGTGTTGCCGCCCCTGGATGCTGAAAAAATAAGCAGTTCAAAAATGATCTAGGTCAATTCCTTGCACGCTGTGCTACGCTAACACCCGAGTCAGGCAGGCCAACCCCTGTCGATCACTCAAAGGTCGCGAGCGAATGAACAAGCTAGCCAGCCGACGCGCATTCCTGAAAGGGAAAGTGCTGCGCGAGGATACATCAGCCATCCACCCACCGGGTGCGGTGACCGAGTTTCTTGAGCTTTGCGCTCAATGCGACGAATGCCGCGAGGCCTGCCCTGAAGATATCATCCGTTTCGACGCGCAAGGCTGGCCTGTTGTGCAATTGGACGCAGGCCCATGCACATTTTGCGGTGATTGCGCCAATGCTTGCCCGACCGGGGCGCTGAATCCTGAACACGTGGCTGATTGGCCTTGGCGCGCTGCGGTGTCGGCCTCTTGCCTGTCGATGAATGGTGTCAGCTGTCGGGTTTGTCAGGATGTCTGCGACCACAACGCGATCCGCTTTCGGCTGCAAACCGGTGGTCGTGCTGAACCTCAACTCGACACCGATATTTGTACCGGCTGTGGCGCTTGTGCCAGCGCCTGTCCTGCCGGTTCTGTCAGCTTTGAACGCCACACCCCGCCCACTCAGGAGGTAGCCTTATGAATATCTGTGGATGCCTCGTCCATGTAACCCCCGAAACCACGCAGAGTGCACAGGCCGCGATTGCAGGTACAAACGGGGCAGAAGTTCACGCGGCATCCGAGGATGGCCGCATTGTTGTTGTGGTCGAGGATACGCCGGAAAAAATGGCGTCCGAGACGATCATGGATCTGCACCAGATCCCGGGTGTGATCTCTCTGACCCTGACCTACCACCATTTCGAAGACCTCGCGGAGACCCGTCCGCACCTTAACGCTTCTCGCCAGATCTAAAGCCGGAGACCCATGTCATGACCATCTCTGAATCCCGCCGGACCTTTTTGAAATCAACCGCCGCCGCTGCGACAGCATCAGCCGCAGGACTTCCCCTTGCGACCGGACAAGCCAGCGCTCAGGTCGGCAACCCTGATATCCGTTGGGACAAAGCCGCCTGCCGGTTCTGCGGCACCGGATGCTCGGTTCTGGTTGGCACCAAAGACGGGCGCGTGGTCGCCACGCAAGGCGACCCGGATGCGCCGGTGAACCGCGGTCTGAACTGTATCAAGGGCTATTTCCTGTCCAAGATCATGTACGGCAAAGACCGCCTGACCACGCCGATGCTGCGCAAAACCAACGGCGAATATGACAAGAATGGTGAGTTCGAACCCGTCAGCTGGGACGAAGCCTTCGACGTCATGGCTGCCAAGTGGAAAGAGGCCCTTGCCAAGAAAGGCCCGACCAGTGTCGGCATGTTCGGTTCGGGCCAGTGGACCGTTTGGGAGGGCTACGCTGCTGCCAAGATGATGAAAGCCGGTTTCCGATCCAACAACATCGACCCCAACGCGCGCCATTGTATGGCCTCGGCGGTTGTCGGCTTCATGCGCACCTTCGGCATTGATGAACCAATGGGCTGCTATGACGATTTCGAGCACGCAGACACATTCGTGCTCTGGGGCTCGAACATGGCCGAGATGCACCCGATTCTGTGGTCACGCCTGACCGACACGCGTCTGACCAAACCGGGATCCGAAGTGCATGTACTGTCGACCTATGAACACCGCTCGTTCGAGTTGGCCGACAATGGAATGGTCTTTGCGCCGCAGACCGATCTGGCGATCCTGAACTATATCGCCAACTACATTATCCAGAACGGCGCGGTGAACGAAGAGTTCGTCAACAAACACGTCAACATCACCAAGACCGCCACCGATATTGGCTATGGACTGCGCGATAACAACCCGCTGCAGGAAGAGGCAGAGAATCCAAACTCTGGCAAGATGGAGCCGATCAGCTTCGAAGAATATGCCGAAGCGGTATCGGAATACACGCTGGAATACACATCGGAACTCTCCGGTGTTCCTGCCGCTCAGCTTGAGCGTCTGGCCCAGCAATATGCCGACCCCAACCGCAAGGTGATGAGCCTGTGGACCATGGGCTTCAACCAGCACACTCGCGGATCGTGGGTGAACTCGCTGATGTACAATGTGCACCTGCTGGTGGGTAAGATTTCCGAACCCGGAAACTCGCCCTTCTCGCTGACCGGTCAACCTTCGGCCTGTGGTACGGCACGTGAGGTCGGAACCTTCGCTCACCGTCTGCCGGCTGATATGGTTGTGGCAAACGACAAACACCGCGAGATTTGCGAGACCGCGTGGAAAATTCCTGCGGGCACCATCCCACCCAAACCCGGGTTCCACGCCGTTTTGCAGCACCGCAAGCTGAAGGACGGCGATCTGAATGCCTATTGGGTGCAGTGCACCAACAACATGCAGGCCGCGCCCAATATCAACGAAGAAGGCTATCCCGGCTATCGCAACCCGGAGAACTTCATTGCCGTCTCCGATCCCTATCCTACTGTAACAGCCCTGTCGGCTGACCTGATCCTTCCTACCGCCATGTGGGTCGAGAAGGAAGGCGCCTATGGCAACGCCGAGCGTCGCACCCAATTCTGGCGGCAACAGGTCAAAGCGCCGGGCGAAGCGAAATCCGATCTGTGGCAGTTGATGGAGTTCTCCAAACGCTTCACCGTTGAAGAGGTTTGGGGCGAGGAACTGCTGGCGACCATGCCAGAACATCGTGGTAAGACCATGTATGACGTGCTGTTCGCCAATGGCACGATCGACAAGTTCCCGCTGTCAGAGACCGCAGAAGGATTCGACAACGACGAGTCCGAGCACTTTGGCTACTACGTGCAAAAGGGCCTGTTCGAGGAATATGCCGAGTTTGGGCGCGGCCACGCGCACGATCTGGCCCCATTCGAAACCTACCACCAGGCGCGTGGCCTGCGCTGGCCAGTCGTGGATGGTAAGGAAACACTGTACCGCTTCCGAGAAGGCTATGATCCGTATGTGCCTGAAGGCGAAGACGTGAAATTCTATGGCCATAAGGACGGCAAGGCCAAGATCATCTTCGCGCCATACGAACCCGCCCCCGAGGTACCGGATGAGGAATTCAACCTGTGGCTCTGCACAGGGCGTGTGCTGGAACATTGGCATTCAGGTTCGATGACCCGCCGCGTGCCCGAACTGCACCGCTCCTATCCCGCCGCCGTTGTCTACATGCACCCGGACGATGCGCGCGACCGCGGTCTGCGCCGCGGGCAGGAGATCGTTCTTTCCACCCGCCGCGGCGAAGTTAACAGCCGGGTCGAAACCCGAGGCCGGAACAAAGTGCCGCGTGGCCTGGTGTTCATGCCATGGTTCGACGAAGGCCAGTTGACAAACAAGCTGACTTTGGACGCGACCTGCCCGCTCTCGAAAGAGACCGACTTCAAGAAATGCGCCTGTAAGGTCGAGCGCGCGTAAAAGGCTGGCAAGGCAAAGGTCGTCCCCATGTCTCGTGTTGGCACACCCCTTTCGCCGCAGCGGCGCCGGTTCCTGCAGGACTCGGCGCGCGCAGCGGGTGGTTGCGTAGCAGCCGGGTCCTTGCTGGCCTGGCTGGCGCGGGACGCACGGGCGTTGCCGGCCGAGGCGTTGCGCCCCCCCGGTGCCTTGCCGGAAAAAGACTTTCTGTCAGCCTGCATCCGCTGTGGTCTGTGCGTGAGAGAGTGTCCCTATGACACGCTGAAACTGGCCGAGCTGGGTGTCGATGCGGTGGCCACCGGCACGCCGTATTTCACCGCCCGTGATATCCCTTGCGAAATGTGTGACGACATCCCCTGTGTCGCTGCCTGCCCGACCGGGGCGCTGGACCCCGGCCTGGACAATATCGACGACGCCAAGATGGGTGTCGCCGTTCTGGTCGATCAGGAAAACTGCCTGAACTTCTTCGGCCTGCGCTGCGATGTCTGTTACCGCGTCTGCCCCGTCATCGACGAGGCCATTACGCTGGAGACCGAACACAACGCCCGCTCGGGCAGTCACGCGATCTTCATTCCGACCGTTCACGCCGATCATTGCACCGGCTGCGGCGTTTGCGAGAAAAGCTGCGTTCTGCCCGAAGCGGCGATCAAGGTGCTGCCCGCCCGATTGGCTCGGGGCAGCAGCGCCGATCACTACCGCAAGGGCTGGGAAGAGAAAGAAGCCAAAGGCGCGCCCGTCGTCGAAGGTATCATCGATTTGCCTGATCGCCTGCCGGGACCGGGCACCGATAACCTTGTCGCACCGGGCGGGTTTGAGCCCAGCTTCAAATTGCCGGAGGTCACTCAATGACCGTCCGCACAAACATGCCGCTGGGGCATGAAGCTATCGCCGCCAAGGGTTGGCTGAGTGCCCATAAATACCTGCTGCTGCGCCGCGCCAGCCAAGTGTTCTTCCTGGTACTGTTCCTGTTGGGCCCGTGGTTCGGCCTCTGGATCGTGCAGGGCACTCTGGCCGGGTCGCTGACCCTAGGCGTACTGCCCCTGACCGATCCGTTTGTCTTTCTGCAAAGTCTGATCGCAGGGCACTGGCCCGAGCTGACTGCCGCCATAGGTGCCGTCATCGTTCTGGTGACCTACGCGCTGGTCGGAGGCCGCGTCTATTGCTCGTGGGTCTGCCCGATCAACCCTGTAACCGACGGCGCGCACTGGCTGCACCGCAAGCTGGGCCTGCAAAAAGGCTGGCAGCCCAAACGCGGAACGCGGCTGTGGATCATGGCCACCGTGCTGGTCGTGTCCGGCCTGACCGGCGCAATTGCATGGGAACTGGTCAACCCGATCACCATGCTGCATCGCGGACTGATCTTTGGCATGGGCTTCGTCTGGGCGATGGTCGCCGCGATCTTCCTGTTTGACTTGCTTGTCTCGCGCCATGGATGGTGCGGCCATGTCTGCCCCGTAGGCGCATTCTACGGACTGGTGGGCAGCAAGGCGATGCTGCGGGTCAGCGCCGCCAATCGCAACGCCTGTGACGATTGCATGGACTGCTACGCGGTTTGCCCGGAAAACCATGTGATCTCTCCGGCGCTGAAAGGCAAAGACAACCCGCTGATCCTGTCGCCCGACTGCACCAATTGCGGTCGCTGCATCGATGTCTGCGCTGAAGACGTTTTCAAATTCACCCATCGGTTCGACGCCCTGACCGTCGCGCCACCGGAATCAACCGCCGCGCCCCAGCCGCGCGCCTCAAGACCTTTTTGAAGGAGTGAGAAGATGAAAAAGCCGATCCTAGTGGGCCTTGCCCTGATCCCGCCGCTGCTCCTCGGTGGCCTGGCCCTCGCGCAGTCTGCCGGAGTTAACAGCCTACGCGGTGCCGAAGTCGATGAGCCCGCCGTTCTGGATCAGGTGCATCGGACAGTCGAAGGCCGAATGCAGCGTAATTATCGCCAGCAGCCGCCGCTGATCCCACATTCGATCGAACAGTACCAGATCGACCTGCGCACCAATCAGTGCCTCTCCTGCCATGACTGGACCAAGGCTGGTGAGCGCAACGCTCCGACGTTGTCGATGACTCACTATCTGGACCGCGAAGGGCGAGAGTTGGATCAGATCGCCGGCACACGGTATTTCTGCAATCAGTGCCACGTACCACAGGCCGATGCGCTGCCTCTGGTCGATAACACTTTTGAACCTTCCTCCGGAAACTGAACACAGGTCGAAAAGGAGAGCGCGACATGTCCGACTCCCAAGAAAAACAAGGACTCATCCGGCGCCTCTGGACCTGGTTCTGGAGCCCGATCGCCGTCCTCAGTGTCGGCTTTACACTACTGGCCGGGTTTCTGGCAGGCATCCTGTTCTGGGGTGGGTTCCACTGGGCACTGGAATTGACCAACACGGAAGAGTTCTGCGTATCCTGCCACACGATGGAAACCAATCTGGGCGAATATCGGGAAACGGTCCATTACAATAACGATTCCGGCGTGCGGGCCATCTGTTCCGATTGCCACGTCCCGGACGAGTGGAACCACAAGATCAAGGCCAAGATCATGGCCGTGAAGGACGTCTACCACGAACTGGCAGGCACCATCAGCACGAAAGAGAAGTATGAGGACCATCGTCTTTCCATGGCGTCGGCCGTATGGAAGAAGATGAAGGAATCCGACAGCCGCGAATGCCGCAACTGCCACAACTTTGACTATATGGACTTCACCCTTCAGGAAACCCGCGCAGCCAGCGAACACCAGCGCGCAATCGACACCGGCATGACCTGCATCGATTGCCACCAGGGCATCGCACACAGTCTCCCACCCAATTATTTGGAAACGTATGAGAAGATTGCGAAAGAGGTAGATGGTGAGGTTCTCCAGGAACACGCTGCAGCATCAGGGGACGACATCCGCGCGTTCCTGAACAAAAGCTCGGAACAAGGTGGGGACTGAGATGTTAGAGATACTTGGAACCATCGGCGGTAACGTACTGGGTCTGCCCGGCATTCTGGGTCTGGCACTGGGAATGATGACGCGCCAATACTGGTTGGGTGCACTGATGGGTGGATTGGTTGGCCTGATCGCACCTCTGCTCTTTGCTGGTTGGCAGATTTCCCACGTTGGAACGATAGCGCTACTGATCGCAATTATCGTTGGTCTCTGCGCCGGAAGTCTGGGCACCGCCATTCGCCGCAAGGGCGCAACCGTCTAAAGTGGTTGGTCGGGCCCGGCGGCAATGCCGGGGTCACCGTCCCCAGTTTTCCGCCGGATCGCTTTCCGCATAGTCCCGCAAAAGCGCGATATCCGAGATTTCGGCGTGGTTGCGGTTGATCTTCACGCCCACCGTCTTGAGCCGCGAAAACGCCCGGCTCAGGCTTTCCGGCTTCATCCCCAGACGGCCTGCGATGAGCATCTTGTCGTAGGGCAGCAAAACCTCGCATCCGCCTTTGTCGCTGTCGCAGAGATTCAACAAAAACTCGGCCACGCGTTGCGCTCCGGTCTGAGCCTTGAGTTGCTCTAGCTGCGCCACCAACGAGTGAAGATGGGTAAAGGTCGCGGCCAGAATAGAAATACCGATCTCAGGGTCCTCTCTCATCAAAGAGATCAGTATCGGGCTGGGGATATGCATGACATCACAAGCCGATACGGCCTCGGCGGATACAGGATAGGGAACGTTACGCAGAGCTACGGCCTCACCAAAGCTGTCACCACGTTTGAAGACGCTCACGACGGCTTCGGCCCCGGTGGGGGTCATGCGGAACAGCTTGACCCAACCCTCAAGCACGACGTGGATGGCCTGCGCTTTTTCCTCCTGCAGGAATATTGTCTCACCACGGTCATACTGACGCCAGATCGCGTGGCTCAGCAGTGTTTCCACATGCTGTTCCGGTAAACTGCGCAGCAGCAGCGACTGACGTGCGATCGCTTTTTGTGCTTCGTGAGACAAGAGAATACCCCTGTTATTTCCTGCCGGCGCATGGGCGCGGTCGATCCATCCCTGTTCCACGCTATGCCAGAGCCGGCAGTTGTGCACCATAGTTTTATGTTGTCTAAACTTGACTATTGTCATGTTGCGGCTTGGTTCGCTGCCCTATTCTCGGCTCAAAGCCAGTATTCCGGGGAGCACGTAACATGGACTACGAGCGTTATTTCAGTCAAAGCCTCAGTGACCTTCGGGATGAAGGGAACTATCGTGTTTTCATAGACTTGCAACGTCGCTGTGGTTCTTTCCCGAACGCACGTCAGACGGATGGATCTGTCCAGCGAAATGTGCGGATCTGGTGTTCCAATGACTATCTCGGCATGGGTCAGCACCCATCTGTTATCGATGCAATGCATGCCGCATTGGATCGCTGTGGCGCGGGGGCCGGGGGCACGCGAAACATATCAGGCACCACTCACGACCACGTGCTGCTTGAGGCCGAACTGGCCGATCTGCATGGAAAGGAAGCCGCGCTTCTGTTTACTTCCGGGTATGTTTCGAATTGGGCAGCCCTTGGCACTCTCGCCGCGAAAATCCCCGGCCTGATCGTATTCTCTGATGCACTGAACCATGCCTCGATGATCGAAGGCATCCGCCACTCGCGGGCGCAGAAAGTGATCTGGAAACACAACGATTTGGATGACCTTGAAGCCAAACTGGCCGCAGCTGATCCCGATGCGCCGAAGATGATCGCGTTCGAGTCGGTCTATTCGATGGATGGTGACATCGCCCCCATCAAAGAGATTTGCGATCTCGCCGACAAATACGGCGCGATGACCTATCTGGATGAGGTTCATGCCGTTGGCCTCTATGGGCCACGCGGCGGTGGTATCGCTGAACGAAAAGGCCTCATGGATCGCCTGACGGTGATCGAAGGCACGCTTGGTAAAGCGTTCGGTGTGGTGGGCGGGTATATTGCTGCCTCGGCTGCGCTGTGCGATTTCGTGCGCAGCTTCGCCAGCGGGTTTATTTTTACCACCGCCCTGCCACCATCGATCGCGGCCGGGGCCGCGGCCTCGATCCGGCATTTGAAACAATCGAATGCTGAACGCGACCTGCAGAAAGCCCGTGTATCGCAGGTTCGGGCTCGTTTGGATGCGGAAGGTATTCCTCATATTCCTAACCCCAGCCACATCATCCCGGTGATGGTTGGCGATCCGGTGAAGTGCAAGTTTATCTCGGACACGCTGCTGGAAGAGTTCGGCATCTACATTCAGCCGATCAATTATCCCACCGTACCAAAAGGGACCGAGCGTCTGCGGATCACGCCGTCTCCGGTACATACGGATGAGGATATCGAGCATCTGGTTGGCGCGCTGTCCACCCTCTGGCAACGCTGTCAGATTGCGCGCATGCCGATGGCAGCCCAGTAACCAAGAAGCGCCCCCTAGCGTAATACTTCGCCGTCTCCCCGGAGGCGGCGTTTTTTGAGTCAGATCAGGTAGAGGGCGAAGACAATGATGGCAAAGCCCGTCAGCACCATGGTGAAACCTCGCAGCCAGGCCGGGCTGTTTACGAGATCAAGATAACAAGCCAGGATAACGCGACATTTCGCCAGTGCGAGGACCAGAATACACCCCGCCAGAACGGCTGGCGGGATGGGCAGCACAGTCAGCAGTGCTGATGCGACGCTGAGCACCAAAAGGGTCAGCCATGCAAGTGTGAGCGAATTATGGAGCGCCCTTCGCCAGTATTTGGGAAAAGATGGTGCTGCAGGCATCGGAATTATCCCAGCAGGTAGATCACGGGGAAAAGCAGGATCCAGACCAGATCGACCATGTGCCAGAATTGCGCACCTGCCTCAATGTTGCGTGGATCGTCACGCCAGGCGACCAGCAGCAGGATACCGACCCCTGCCAACACATGTGCGGCGTGAAACCCGGTCAGCAGATAATAGAACAGGAAAAACGGGTGGGTCTCATAGGTGATCCCCTGTGCAGCTTTGCCCGCGTATTCCGCACCTTTGATGATCAGGAACACGACACCCAGCGCGGCGGCAGTGATCAAGGCCATTCGAGCCACGCCCCGGCGCGCGATTTTTCGCCACTGCAGCGCCTGCGCCGCCAGATAGCCCGAGGTGACCAGCACCACCGTATTGAGCGCTGCCCCTGTCCGGTAAAGGTGCGATTGAGCCTCGGCAAATCCTGTCGGGTCGGTCAGGCGCACGCCCATAAAGGCAATCAGGCCCGCGCCGAAAACCAGCAATTCCGAGATGATCAGAACCCACATCAGCAGCTCGCCCGGAAGCTCATCGATCAAAGAGGCGTCGCTCATGCTCCAACCAGTTGGCGGTAAATCTGAGGCAGGGCCATGATCAGCCGGTGCGGGTCGGGGATGACGGCGAAGCCGCCTTGACCGAACATGCGCGGGAACCAGCTTTTGCCGGTTTTGTCGATGGTAACGCCAAAGACCGATTGCCCTGCCCGACGCGCCTCGCGCACGGCCATACAAGTGTCTTCGATGCCGTGGCGGCCCTCGTAATGATCCAGATCGTTGGGTTTGCCGTCAGTGATGATCAACAGCAACCGGCGTTTGCGCGATTGGCTGGCCAGATCGGCGGAACAATGGCGGATTGCGGCGCCGAGGCGGGTATAGTGGCCGGGGCGCAGCGAGGCGATGCGCTGTTCCACCAAACTACCCATCGGCTCATCGAAGCGTTTACAGCGCTGCACGTAAACCCGCTGGCGTTTCAGCGAGCTGAAGGCGTGGATGGCGAAATCGTCGCCGCAGGCGTTCAAACCCCAGGCGAGTGCCGCAAGAGCCTCGCGTTCAATGTCGATCACGGCGCGGCCTGTGACGGCGCTTTCGGTCGAGCGGCTGACATCCAGCAGGATAGACACCGCCAGATCGCGCGCCTCGGGGCGCGATTGCATCCAAATGCGTTCGGTGCCTTCGCCATTGGCACAACGGTCTACCTGCGCCCGAACGGCTGCCTCGATATCCAATTGGTCACCATCCAGATGACCGCGTGTCATCACGCGGCCCGGGCGCAGCGCCTCGAACTGGCGTTTCACGGCGTGGATGCGGCGGGCAGTGGCGGGGTCTTTGCCGAACTCGGCGGCATCTTCGCGAATCTCGGCATCCGAGGTCAGAACGTTGACATGATCGGGCAAGTATTGGCCGATGCGCACGTCCCATTCGGGATACAAAACCCGTCCCGACAGGCGTTCGCGGTTCACGTCCTCCGGAGCGAGGTCCAGATGAAGTTTCAGTTTGGTCGGCGGCGCCTTCGAGATCTGACCCAAGCCAATCTCTTCCTGATCATCGGCGGCTTTCTTGGCGTTATCAGGATCGTCATCGTCGATGCGCCGGTTGATGTTCAGGAACTCAGCCCAACTGAGGATCGCTTCGAACTTGTGCAGGATGAAACTGTCGCTGCGGTTGGCCTGATCCGATTTGCGGCGGCGGGCACGGTGGGTTTTTTCGCCGGATTCCTCGGGCGGTCCTTCGGTTTCGGGGTTCTCCACTTCGTTATGTTCGGAGAACCCGACCGGGCGCAACTCGGGCCACAGCGGGACAGGCCGGAAATGCTGATAGCCGCGCGGGGCGGTGAGGTCGTCATCCAACGCTAGAAGATGTTCAGCCTTTGGCGACAAAGGCGCGGGGTCGCCCAGCATGTGGCGGACCAGTTCTTCAACCGCTGCCTCGACGGGTGGCAGCCCGGAAATGTCGCGTTGATACAGCACGCCCTTACACAGTTCCGCATATAGCGGGCGCAGGCCGGGGGCGTTGTGCAACGCCGCCTCGACCATCTGTCGGGCGGCAACAAGCGCATGCAGGTCGGCGCGCAACGGGTCGTCTTCGTCGATACGAGTTCCGGCATGTGCAGCGGCGGCAGCCAGCCAGACATAAAGCGCACCGTTGGCTTCACGCGCGGGAAACACCGCCAGCCGATCCGGCAAACGCAGAACTTCGCCATCGAACGACGCACGCGGCATTAGCTCGGCCTCGGTTGCCAGACGACGACGCCACCCCAGACGGTGGCGCGAAATCTCGGGCGAGACCGGGCGCAATTCTACGCCCGGACTACCCCCAAGTCCTCGAAAGAGGACTGCCAGCCGCCCTGCGACCTCTGAGAGGTCGACCGCGGCTCCATCATGCACTTCAGGTGCATCAAGGCGACTGGCAAGGGTGTGCCACAGTTTCCCGATCGTTTCTTCGGGTTCCCATGGCTCAAAATCGATCCTGACCATCGGCCGGCCTCACCCAAAGACAGCCGTGACAAGATCGAGGAGCCCGCGTTTGATATCCTCATCATCAGTCAGAGGTTCGATCATTGCGGCGAGGATGGCGCGGTCGGTGGACATGCCCTGTGCGATCAGCGTCGCGGCATAAACGACCAGCCGGGTGGACACGCCTTCCTCAAGGTCCTGACCCTTAAGCCCGCGCAACTTACCTGCAAGGCGTACCAGCGGTTTACAGCGTTCAAGCGGCAGACCGCTTTCTTGCGCGACGACTTCGGCCTCCATCTCGGGCGAAGGAAAGTCGAATTCCAGCGAGATGAACCGCTGCCTGGTCGAGGGTTTCAGGGTTTTCAGGATATTCTGGTATCCGGGGTTGTACGAGGCCACCAGCATGAAGCCGGGCGCGGCCTCAAGCTCTTCACCGGTGCGGTCGATCGGCAGGATGCGCCGGTCATCGGTCAGCGGGTGCAGCACAACGGTGACGTCCTTGCGGGCTTCGACCACCTCATCAAGGTAGCAGATCGCGCCTTCGCGCACCGCACGAGTCAGAGGGCCATCAACCCAGACGGTTTCGCCGCCCTTCAACAGGTAGCGACCGATCAGGTCGGCGGCGGCGAGGTCATCGTGGCAGGCCACGGTGTAAAGCGGGCGGCCAAGCTTGGCGGCCATATGGGCAACAAAGCGGGTCTTACCGCAACCTGTTGGACCTTTCAGCAAAACCGGCAGGTCGTTGTTGTAGGCGGCGGTGAACACATCGCATTCATCGCTTTGGGCGAGGTAGAAGGGGGCGTTCGCCGCCCCCTCATTCAGTTTCATGGAGCCATCCATATCCATTACTCCGCAGGGGTTTCAGAGGCACCGGGTTCAATCACCTCTTTCCGGGGCACCCAGATCGAGTAGATGAACAGCAGCGCACCAAGGACCACGACCACACCAGAGCCAAGACGCATCCAGTAGAAGATCGCGATCTGGTCCTGCACGTCCATGAAGTAGTCACCGACCACACGTTGCATGTGAGTCTGCACGGTACCACCGAAGGTCAGGACGAAGGTCATGAAGACCATGCCGCTGGTCATAAGCCAGAACGAGCCCATGTTCAGAACCTGATTGTAGGGATCACGGTTCTTCAGGATCGGCATCGCATAGCTGAAGATCGCCAGGTTGAGGCAGACATAAGCACCGTAGAAAGCCAGGTGACCGTGGGCTGCGGTGATCTGCGTGCCATGGGTATAGTAGTTCACCCCGTGCAGCGTGTGCAGGAAGCCCCAGACACCGGCACCGAAGAAGGCAAGCGTTGCACAGCCCAGTGACCACAGCAGAGCAGCCTTGTTAGGGTGGTCACGACGGCCCTTCCAGACCATGACGAAGGCAAAGGCCATCATCGCGAAGAACGGGATCACCTCGAGGCTTGAGAAGATCGAACCGATCCACTGCCAATAGCCGGGTGTACCGATCCAATAGTAGTGGTGACCTGTCCCAAGGATGCCCGAGAACAGCGCGGCGGCGACGATGACATAGAGCCATTTCTCGACCACCTCACGGTCAACGCCCGTTAGCTTCAGCATCAGGTAGGCCAGGATCGAGGCCATGATCAGCTCCCATACGCCTTCGACCCATAGGTGGACGACATACCACCAGTATTGCTTGTCCAAGGACAGGTTGCCCGGGTTGTAGAAAGCAAACAGGAACAGCAGCGCCAGACCCCAGAGGCCCAGAACAAGGATGCTCGAAATTGCCGTCTTCTTGCCCTTCAGAACGGTCAGTGACACGTTGTAAAGGAACATCAGCGCGGCCACGACGATGCCCGCCTTGACCCATTTGGGTTGTTCAAGGAACTCGCGCCCCTCTTTGCCCAGCAGCCAGTTGCCTTCGAACAGGTTGAAGACATAGGTCACGACCACGCCCAGCGTGCCGACCACAAGAATGATCAACTGCAGATAGGCCAGTTTGGTCGAATGGATCTCGCGCTCGGTCTCTTCGGGGATCAGGAAGTAGGCCGCACCGAAGAAGCCCAGCAGCAGCCAGACGATCAGAGAGTTGGTGTGCAGCATCCGTACGATATTGAACGGCAGAAGCTCACTCAGGAAGTTCGGGAATACATAGATGAAACCGGCCAGCAGGCCGCCGATTACCTGTACCGCGAACAGGGCCATCGCTACTGCGAAGTAGGCGTAGGCGATTTTTTGGGATTCGTATTTCATTGCTCCGTTCCCTTTCTCAGCCTGCCTCGTTGGGCGGCCAGCCCTGTGCATCGATGTTGTCCGTCCAGATCAAGAAGTTGGTCAGATCGCGGATCTCTTCGTCGCTGAGGTTGAAATTGGGCATCTGCCGACGACCGGGAATGCCGGTCGGCTGCGCCTCCATCCAGCCCTTGAGCGCTTCAAAGGCCGATTCCGGGTCGTCCAGCACACCCCAGCGGGTCATCACATTCCCGACTTCCGGCGCGTAGTAGGCGCCTTCGCCCAGGATCGTGTGACAGTTGATGCAGGCATGTTTTTCCCAGACGTGCTTGCCCCGAACCACACTGTCATCAAGCTTTGCCGAATTCTCGGAGTTGACGATGTACCAGTGCGAGTGGGCCGACAGGGCCAGGAAGATGAGGATGAAGAACAGTGACCCGCCATAGAATATGTTGCGAGCCATGCTCTTTGTCATGACTTCTCGCATTGCGCTCTCCTTTGCGCAGATTAGCTAGTCTGATGACAATGGCGGGTGGGTCGCAGGGCTGCCTTAACGAAAGTCAAGCATGCCAAAGTAAGCTCGGAATTGGACACCTGTGATAATAATTGCGCCAGTATCACTAAAATGCCCTCAGATTGCCTTGAAAAACAGTACTTAGAACAGCATGTTTCCGGACGTTCGAACAGTTGAAGCGAGCGTTCTCGATTTATTGGTGAATAGAGGTGCTTAGATGGCACCTGAAGCGTGGTGGTTAAAGAATGGCGAACTACTCATACATCGGATACGCACCCGGCGTCATTACGGTGAATACAATTGGGCCTGATACGATCACCCTGGACGCAAGCTATGACCCCGCGACGGACCGAAGGGTATTCAATGTTGAGGACGAGGCCGGTGGTTTCATTCGAAATGGGTTTGGCCCGCCAGTTCCCGATACCGGGGATGTTTTCAACGGCGACAGATTCAACAACGAAAATGGCGACGACGATACACAGACCGGAACGGTAACAAACCTTGATGGTTCGACAACGTTTCTGAGCGGCGACATCTATCTGGAAGAATCCTACATTCTGACGAATCCCGGCGGTGGGACAATCACTGTGTACCTTGTCGAGGTTGAAGGAACCAACGCTGGCTACATAACCTCTGAGCCCCTAGATCCCGGGGTGACGTATTCGATGAGCGTCGTCAACGTTACACCGAGCAACGCACCGGACACGACTGACCCCGGTTCCATCGTTGATGTTCCTTGTTTCTCAGCCGGAACGCTTATTGCGACGCCTGATGGTGATGTCGCGATAGAAACGCTTTCCGCTGGTGACAAGGTTGTCACCTTGGATCATGGACCACAACCAATTCGCTGGATCGGCGCGCGCGCTCTGGATAGGTCTGAATTTGCGCTCAATCCCAAGCTGCGCCCGATCCGAATCGCAGCGGGCAGCCTGGGAAGCAACCTGCCGCGACGTGATCTGTTGGTCTCACCGCAGCATCGCATGTTGATCCGTTCGAGTATCGCCGTTCGCATGTTCGACAGCGAGGAGGTTCTGGTCCCAGCCCATAAGCTGGTCGGCATACCCGGCATAACCGTCGACGAGACATCTCAGGGCGTTGTGTATTTCCATGTTCTGTTCGACCGGCATGAGATCGTGTTGGCGGAAGGCGCGCCGTCAGAAAGCCTATTCACAGGCAAGCAAGCCTTGAAAGGAATACAGCCCGAGGCGCTGGCCGAAATTGTTGCGCTCTTCCCAGAGTTAGCTTTGCCAGACCATCAACCAATCGCAGCCCGCCAGATTCCAAAACGCGGAAGACAAATCCATACTTTGCTGCAACGGCATATTAAAAATGACAGGGCGTTGCTCCGACTTTCTTAATCTAAGAACCGTTGCTCAGGCCGCTAGACGTGGCCCGGTCAACGCGGGCCACATCGCAACCAGATACAAGACGATGGCGCAGATCCACAGCCCATCTGAGGCCAGCATCGCAACCAGATATCCCTGGTCAAACGCCGACCCGACCCAGCGCAAAACTGCGGCTGCCGCCATCAAACCGTAAGCGATCGCCATGGGTGGCGGGGCCACGAGGGCACGGCCACTATGGCCAAGGGCGGCCCGACTCATCACGGCAAGGGTCATGCCGCCGACGCAGCCAATGCCCAGAACATGCAGCGCCCCGATCTCGCTGCCGAACCCCAGCACAGCCAGCCCCCACAGGATCAGGCCCAGCGCCAGCATGCCCAGCCCCAGATGCAACGCGATCAGGATCGGCTGCCGCAGTGCCCAGCGTGCGCGCCAACGTGCCATGCGCAGGATCTGAGCAACGCCAAGCATTAGCGCGATAGCGCCTGATACAGGTGCGATTCCAAAGACGAGCACGCTCAGCGGCAGTGACAGTGCAAGCCCCATGGCGGCTTTATCAAACGCTCCTACCGAAATAGGCCAGTTGGATTCGGGCTCTCCCGCGCGTTTCATCGCATTTCGGGTGAAAGCTGGCGTAATGCGCCCGCCAAGTATCGCGATTAGGCTACAGAGCGTCAGCAACCCCGCCCGCAATCCGATGTCCAGCGTATCGCTGGTCACACCGATCCACTCTAAATGGGTTAACAAGTTGGCAATCCAGATCGCACTGAGCAGCAAAAGGAATACCATGTTCTGCGGCTTGGGGCGTCGGATCAGCTGAGTAGCAATCTTTGCCGCCAGAATTGGAACAAAGACCAGATCGAACACAGCGACCAGAACAGGCGGCAGCGCACCGGAGAACCACATCGCTACCCGCCCGGCCAACCAGAGACCTGCAGCCAGCATGATGAACCGGGCGCGCGCCTCTGGGGTCCCGGTCCAGTTGGGAACAGCCGTCAGAAAGAACCCGCCCAGAGCTGCTGTGGCATAGCCAAAGATCATCTCATGCGCGTGCCACATTGGGGGACTCATGGAATAGGTTGGGTCTTCGTATCCGACCAACCCGGTCTGCGTCATCAACCAAAAACCCCACGCGCCTCCCGCGAACAGACCAAAAAGTCCGGCGGACAGGAAAAAGATGCGAAACCCCTCGCCCAATACGCGCGCGATCACTGCCGACATGCCTGTTCTCCTCGGCCTCAATGGCTGTTGGAACAGGTTTAGCAAGGCCGACCAGTGATGGACTTAACCGAAATCAAGCATCCGAAAAACATGTCCCTGAAACTCAGGTTTTCCCTTTGTTTTATGGCTCATTATAGCCCGTCAATTTCCAATTTGCGCGCGTTCCGTTGACTTTCGTCAAGGATGACAAACGCGTGATGTTTCACCCTAGGACCTGCCTCACCAGCAAATGGAGAGTGATCATGTCACTTGGAATCAGCTACAACAGAACTGGCCGCGCCTTAGGGGTCGGTTTGGCAATGTTGCTGGGCAGCGTCGCTGCGCCAGTCTTTGCCGAAGAGCCAACCCTGAGCAAGGAAGCCTTTGAATCATCAAAACAACTTTACTTTGAGCGCTGCGCCGGTTGTCACGGTGTGTTGCGCAAAGGGGCAACCGGCAAAAGCCTTGAGCCTCTGGTTGAAACGAAGAATGACGATGGTACCGTAACCGAGTCTGGCACCCTGAAACTGGGGCAGGAGCGACTGGAAAAAATCATCGCATGGGGCACCGAAGGCGGGATGAACAACTTCTCGGACGTGATGTCCGAAGAAGAAATCCGCGATATGGCGACCTACATCCAGATGGAGCCGCCCCAACCGCCGGAAATGTCGCTTGAACAGATGATGGCGACCCGCAAGGTCTATGTCGAACCCGAAGATTACCCGACCGAGCCGCTGCATGGCCGCAACTGGGAAAACTTCTTTGTCGTCATCGAACGTGACGTGGGCAAAGTGGCCGTGATCGACGGCGACACCAAAGAGGTGCTGGCGCATATCCCGACCGGTTACGCCGTGCACGTCCTGAAAGCGTCCGAGCACCATAAACTGGAAGAACCCGAAAATCCGGGCCGCTTCTGGTACACCATGGGCCGCGACGGGAAGATGACCAAGATCGACCTGTGGCAGAACCCCGAGAACATGCTGGTTGCCGAGGTTACCATTGGTTATGACGCGCGCGACGTGGCGGTATCGGGTGACGGTAAATACGTCATCGGTGGCGCCTACTGGCCCCCTCATTTCGCCATCGTCGACGCCGAAACCATGGAGCCGAAAAAGGTTGTCTCGACCCGGGGTTACAACGTGGACGGGGATTATGTGGAAGAGGCCCGCGTGGCCGCCATCTACACCACCCCGAACGAGCCCACATGGATCGTGGCCGTCAAGGAGCTCGGTCAGCTTTGGCAGGTGGACTACTCCGATCTGGACAACCTGCGTATCGACAAGATCGACAGCGCAAAGTTCCTGCATGACGGGTTCTTTGATCCGACCGGCCGTTATTTCCAGATCGCCGCAAACGCGTCGAACAAGATGGTCGTGGTCGATACCGAGACTCATAAGCTGGAAGCTATGATCGATACCGCGCCGCTGCCGCACCCCGGCCCGGGCGCCAACTGGGATGACCCGAATTGCGGTCCTGTTGCCGGTACGACCCACCTGGGCGAAGGCACGGTTACCGTTTGGGGCAACGACCCCGAAGGCCGCCCGGACGATGCCTGGAAGGTCTGCTATGAGGTGGAAACCGACGGACCCGGTCTGTTCATCCGGACCCATCCGAACTCGGACTACATCTGGGCCGACCAGACCAAGCACCCCGAGCCTGAGATCCAGCAATCGGTGCAGGTCATCGACAAGGCAACCGGTGAGATCGTGAAAACGATCCAGATCACAGAAGAGGAAGGCAACGTCGCCGTCCACTTCGAGTTCAACCAAGACGGATCCGAGGTCTGGGTGTCCAAGTGGAACCGCTCGACCTCGAAAGAGCCAAATGGCGAGATCGTGATCTTCGACGCCAAGACGCTGGAAGAGATCGGCCGCGTGAAGGGACTGTTTGCACCCACCGGCAAGTTCAACGTCTACAACCGTTCGAACCACGTCACCTGACGGGTTTTGTACTCAGCACCGGAAAGGGCGGGCCCCTCGCCCGCCCTTTCCTCGTTTGACTCATCAGCCAAATCCACAGGCCTGACATCCAGGGCCAGAAAAAGAAGCCAAAACGGAGACCGGATATGACCTCCGAACCGGAAAAGAAAAAACCAATCTGGCGCCGGTATTTCCTGTGGGGAATGCCCGTGGCCGGGATCGCTGCGGCCTTTGCCGCCGGCATCATCTTCTGGGGCGGGTTCAACACCGCTATGGAAGCTACCAACACCAAGGAATTCTGCGTCTCGTGCCACGAGATGCGAGATTTCGTTTACGAAGAATACACCGGCACAATCCACGACGTGAACCGTTCGGGCGTAGGCGCGGTCTGTTCCGACTGTCACGTGCCCAAGGATTGGACTCACAAGATCATCCGTAAGATCAAGGCGTCCAAAGAACTGTATGGCAAGGTGGTCGGCACGATAAACACGCGCGAGAAATTCGAAGCCAAGCGCGTGCATCTGGCTATGAATGAATGGGAGCGGATGAAATCCACGGACTCGCGCGAGTGCCGCAACTGCCATGACTTCGAGTCGATGATGCCCGAGTTCCAGAAACCCCGCGCCCGTCAGCAGCACCTGAACGCGATGACCGTTGGTCAGACCTGTATTGACTGCCACAAGGGGATTGCGCATTCGGACGCCCGCGACCGGGCCGACGAAGAGTATCTGGAAAAGCTTGAAGCGCCGAACCCAGATTTCATTCGCGAAATCCCCGCCGAATATCTGGCCAGTCTCGAGCGGATCGAAGCCAAAGAAGCCGCCGATGCCGAGGCTGAGAAAGCCGCGCGTGTAGCCCAGCAAGAGGCTGTTCAGGCCCAGATCGCAGCAGCGGTTGACGCAGCCGTCGCGGAAGAGCGTGCCAAAGCTTCTGGCGAAGATGCCGCAGCCCCGGCAGGTGGCGGCAGCGATGTTGGCACAAATATCGATTGGGCCGCTGTCCCCGGTGCAGATATGAAACTGTTCTATCCCGGTCAGGCCTCGTTTGAATGGGTTCAGAACGGCAGATCCCACGGCGGAGCACGTCCTTTGACCAAGGGCGGAGACAAGTGCACCACCTGTCACGCTGCCGAACTGGACGCGATCGGCAACAAGATCGTGGCCGGTGGGGATCTGGAACCAACCCCGATCCCGGGCAAACGCGGCGTTATAGACGCCACCGTTCAAGCCGCGCATGATGATGAGACCCTGTATATCCGTCTGCAATGGCCGGATGCGGGCCACAACCCCGCCCCCTTTGTCGATGGCGGCAAGATGGACCCGGACAACCAGATCAAGGTGGCCATGATGATCACCGGCACTGGGATTGAGCTGGGCGATCAGGTCGGCTGCTGGGCCTCGTGCCATGCAGACAACAGCTACATGCCCTTTGACCCGGGTGCCGAGGCGATTGCCGCAAATGGCGATGTCTCGGGTCGGCTGAGCACGCAGGACACTGTGACCAAATACATCAGCGAAAGCCGCACCGAGGTCGAGATCAAAGGCCGCCGCGGTAAGGCGCTGGGTGGCTGGGACAAGCTGCAGGCCGCCGATCAGATCGAGCAGTATCTGGCCGATGGCACCTATCTGGACCTGATGCGCGTCTACGCAGATGGCAGCGCCACCAACGGCTATCTGCTGGAACAGCGCGTGGTCAATGACGGTGAGATCGCCGCCTCTGCCAGCCTTGATGCAGGTATGTGGACCGTGGTCTTCACCCGCCCATTGAACTCGGGCGCAGCTGGTGACGTGCCGCTGGAGGTCGGTCAGACCTATACGGTGGGCTTTGCCATCCACGATGACTTTGCCGCCGCACGGTTTCACCATGTGACGCTGGATACCAGCCTGGCATTGGACGACGACAACGCCTTCATCAACGTCGTCAAACAATAAGGAAGAGGGGCCGGGCGATCCGGCCCCTTCCGCTTAAAAGAGGAGACTTGGACAATGAAACCCCAACACCTTCTCCCTGCGCTGCTGCTTCTGGCCGCGCCTGCATGGGCAGAGGACACCGCCGCGCTGTGTGCCGAAGCCGAAGAGCGCTATGTCGAGCTGTTCGGTCAGCCCTCCTCCGCCGTTGAGGATGCCGATGTGGTGCTGATGTACAAATACACGTTCTGCCCAGCCGAGCTAACCGTGAAACCGGGCACAACCGTGCGCTGGGTGAATGTCGATAAGCGCACCAGTCACTCGGTCCTACTGAAAGACGGCAGCGAGCCCGAAAGCGATCGTTTGTTTCCTGAGGAGACGGTTGACCTGACCTTCCTCACCCCGGGTCCGCAGGACTATCTGTGTGGCCCACATTGGGAGACACAGAACATGATCGGCATGATCACCGTCGAACCCTGAGCCGAGGCAATCATACAGGCAAGCCGAAAGGAGCGCGGGGCAATTCCCGCGCTCCTTAACTTTAGTCAAGGAGGTTCCTTTCCGATTACGCCAGTCTGGCCGCATGACACGCCCGGCTCACCCAGCAACGTCCCCTGATCGCGCAGGAATTCCGGGCTCCGAAGACATTCAGACCAAGCGAGTTTGCACATGAGCGGTAAGGTTTTTCTGATTGGCGCAGGCCCCGGTGACCCCGAACTGATGACCCTGCGCGCGCTGCGGATGCTGCAAGAGGCGGACGTGGTGGTCTATGACCGTCTGGTCTCGGCCGATATCCTCAATCTGCACGCTGATGGCGCACGGCTGATCCCGGTTGGGAAGGCCCCCAAGTGTCATACCGTGCCGCAGGATCGCATCAACGAAATCCTCGTCGAGGAAGCCAGCGCCGGTCACACCGTTGCTCGCCTCAAGGGGGGTGACCCGATGATCTTCGGACGCGGCTCGGAAGAGGCCGCGCACCTGATGGCAAACGGAATCCCAGTCGAATACGCGCCAGGCATTACCGCAGCGCAGGGGGCATCCTGTTCGACAGGCGTGCCGCTGACCCATCGCGGGTTGGCGACATCGGTGCAATATGTCACCGGGCACCGACAGGCCGACAAGGTGCTGGATCTGGATTGGAAACGTCTGGCCGACCCGGACTCGACCTTAGTCGTCTATATGGGCGTCGCCAATATCGGCCAGATCGCCATGGGACTGATGACCGAGAACCTGCCCGGCTCAACTCCGGTTTTGGCGGTTGGCAAAGCGACCACACCTGATGAGCGCCGGATGGTATCCCGGCTGGATCGGCTGGCCGCTGATGTGCGCAAGGCCGGGCTAAAGGCGCCCACGCTGTTCATCATCGGCAAGGTAGTTTCACTTTACGCAGAACGGCCTTTGGCCGACCTTTTGGAGCAGGCGCATGGCTAAGTTCGGTTCCAGAAGGCCGGCACAGCAACCGGCTGTGAGAGGACGCAAAGGATGGGCGGCACGTGCTGTTCTCACTTCCGCAGTGCTTGTTGCCACCACGGCCTTCGCTGCTGACACACTTGACCCCAACGCACTGAAACGCCTTGTCCATCAGGATTGCGGCTCATGCCATGGGTTATCGCTGAAAGGCGGCCTCGGCCCTGATCTGAGATCCGAGACTCTGGAGCACTACGACGCGGACGTTCTGACCGGCGTGATCCTCGACGGCATCCCCGACACCGCGATGCCCCCATGGCGGCCTCTGATCAGCGAAGAAGAGGCCGAATGGATCGCCCGTTACCTGCTGGCACAGGAGGCACAATGAAACAGCTCATCCTTACCCTCGCCGCCACCCTTATGATGACCACCGCCCAGGCTGAACCCACGGCGACCGGCGACCTAGGACTTGTGATCGAACGCGCCAAGGGCTCGGTTCTTCTGGTGGACCAATCCGACCGCGCAGCGCTGGCGCGGATCGAAGGTCTGGGCGATCTGTCCCATGCCTCGCTGGTCTATTCACCCGATGAACGCTTTGCCTATGTATTTGGACGAGACGGCGGCCTGACCAAGGTAGATATCGTCACCCGCCAGATCGTGAACCGGGTCGTGCAGGCGGGCAACGCCATTGGCGGTGCCATTTCGGATGACGGCGAGCTGGTCGCTGTATCGAATTATGAACCTGGCGGTGTACGCGTCTTCGATGCGGACACGCTAGAGATGGTCGCGGACATTCCTACCGACAGCAAAACCATCGGATTGGTCGATGCACCCGGCCGCCGGTTCGTCTTCACCATGTGGGACACGGGCGAGACCTGGATTGCTGATTTCTCCAACGGCGCACCCGCGATCACCAAGATCCCCGAAATGGGCAAGAACCCATATGACGCGCTGATCACCGCCAATGGCCGCACCTATATCACCGGCTTGTTTGGCGAAGATGGCCTGACCGCGCTGGACCTTTGGGCCGAGACGCCCGAACCCATCCGCGTGCTGCCCAACTATGGGCGCGGGCAAGAGGAGATGCCGGTCTACAAGATGCCTCACCTCGAAGGCTGGGCGCTGACGGGTCGTGAGTTCGTTCTGCCCGCCGTCGGCCATCACGAGGTGCTGTGGATCGATGCTGAATCACTGACCGAGACCGGGCGCACCAAAACCTATGGTCAGCCAGTCTTTGCCATGGCGCGTCCTGATGGGCGGCAGGTTTGGGTGAACTTTGCCCACCCTCTGAACGACACCATTCAGGTTATTGATTCTGTGACCAAGGAGATCATTCACGAATTCAAACCCGGCCCTGCCGTACTGCATATGGAGT
The DNA here is from genome assembly GCF_056537625.1 of Ruegeria sp. C6. Lineage (NCBI taxonomy): Bacteria > Pseudomonadati > Pseudomonadota > Alphaproteobacteria > Rhodobacterales > Roseobacteraceae > Ruegeria > Ruegeria sp. C6. The sequence goes on from NZ_JBQFRW010000006.1 coordinate 144,087, forward strand.
TCACTCCGCGAGGGCATGAGGTCTGGATCAGCGTGCGCGACGCCAACAAGGTAATGGTCTACGACACGCAAACGTTTGAAAAACTGCGCGAGATCGACGCCGACAGCCCATCCGGCATCTTCTTCACCGCTCGGGCGCACAGAATGGGGCTTTGACATGCAACACATCACCGATCCAATCGACCGCCGTTTGCTGGACGAGTTTCAGCGCGACTTTCCGATAATAGAGCGTCCGTTTCAGGTGTTGGCGTCTTTGCTAGGGCTGGACGAAGCCGAGGTGATTGATCGCCTAACTCGCATGCAGGCCACCGGGCGGATTACACGCGTGGGTGCCACCATCGCTCCGGGCGCGGTTTCGGCCAGCACCTTGGCCGCTGTTGCGGCCCCCGAACATCGGTTGGAAGAGATTGCAGCCCTGATTGACGCCGAACCGGGCGTGAACCACAACTACCAGCGGGAGGATGACTGGAACCTCTGGTTCGTCGCAACCGGCCCGGATCGCACCCATGTCGATGACACCCTTGCACGGATATCTCAGCGTTCCGGACTGCGGGTTCTGGACCTGCGCCTCGTACGTCCATTCAACGTCGATTTGGGCTTCCGTATGTCGGGAAAAACACGCAATGTTCCTGGCCTTCGTAAGGTGGATCGTTCAGCCATGCAGCCCGGAGATCGCGAGTTGCTGCAGGCGCTCAGCTCGGGCCTGACCCTGACAGAGATTCCTTATGCCGCATTGGCACAAACCCTGGGCAGAGATGATTCCGACGTAATGGGACGTATCGAAGCGCTGCAAACAGCAGGCATAATCTCTCGTCTCGGGGTTATCGTGCGCCACCGGGCGCTCGGCTGGTCAGCCAATGCGATGGTTGTTTGGGACATGCCGCCCGAACAGGTGAACACGGCTGGACCAACGCTGGCGGCCTATCCCGGCGTGACGCTGTGCTATGAGCGCAACCCGGTCAAGGATGTCTGGCCCTATCGCCTCTATTCCATGATCCATGCACGCTCGCGCCCCGAAGCGATGGAGGTTCTGGCCGCAGCCGCCGCTCTGCCCGAACTGGCAGGCGCACGGAACAAGGTGCTGTTTTCGACCCGTTGTTTCAAACAGACCGGCGCGTTGATCCAACCGAAAGAGGCAGCAGCATGACGATGGACGCAACCGACCGCGTAATCCTGAACCGGATGCAGGATGACCTGCCGCTGACCACGCATCCCTTTGCCAGTGTAGCCCAGGAACTTGGGATTCCCGAAGACGAACTCCTAACCCGTCTCGCACGAATGAAAGAGCAGCGGATCATCACACGTTTCGGCCCGTTTTTCGACGCCGCTGCAATGGGTGGAGCGTTCTGCCTGTGCGCCATGGCCGTGCCAGAAGATGAATTCGAAACCGTCCTGACCAAAGTCAATGCGCACGCCGAGGTTGCCCATAATTATGTGCGTACGCACCGGCTGAACATGTGGTTCGTGCTGGCCACCGAAACGCCTGAGGGGATCGAGGCCGCCGCTGATGCGATCGAACGGGAAACGGGGATAGAAGTTCTCCGTTTCCCCAAACTACAGGAATTTTTCATCGGCTTCCGGGTGGCAGCATGATCGACGTTCAGGACAGAGAGATTATCGAAGCGCTGCAAAGCGGTCTGCCGCTTGTGCCTGCGCCTTACGCAGCCGTTGCCGAAACACTTGGGTTGGACGAGGATGCCCTTTTGTATCGTCTGGCAGAGCTGAAATCGCGCGGCGTAATTCGCCGTATCGCCGCCGCTCCGAACCACTACAAGCTGGGGATGACGGCAAACGGGATGACTGTTTGGGATGTAGACGACAGCCAGATTGCGGAATTGGGCACTCAGATCGGGGCGCTGCCCTTTGTCACCCACTGCTACGAACGTCCCCGCGCCCTGCCCGATTGGCCCTATAACCTGTTCGCCATGGTCCACGGCTCTGACCGGGACGAAGTCGAGAAAAAACGCGCCGAGATCTTCGCAATTCTGGGCGAGGCCTGCCGGGCCAAGGACATCCTCTATTCCACGCGCATCCTGAAGAAGACAGGGCTGCGGTTGAAAAAGAAAGGCTGAGACATGTTCCGCCTGACCGAATACATGCAGCAGCTCGTCAAACCGACACCGGTGCGCAGACGCCGTCCCGGCCCGGTGAAGCCGGTAGTGATCTGGAACCTGACGCGGCGCTGCAATCTGAAATGCCGCCACTGTTACACAGTTTCAGCAGATGTCGCGTTCCCCGGTGAGCTCAGTCACGAGCAAGCCATGGTAACCCTTGAGGATCTGGGCCAATTCCGCGTCCCGGCCCTGATCCTCTCGGGTGGGGAACCGCTGGACCGGTTCGATTTCTTCGACATCGCCAAACGCGCCCGCGATCTGGTGCCGATGCTGGCACTGTCGACCAACGGTACGCGGATTTACGACGAAACCGCCGACATGATCGCCGACGTGGGCTTCAACTATGTCGGCATTTCGCTAGACGGGATCGGGGCCACGAATGACTGGTTCCGGGGCGTCGAAGGGGCTTTTGCCGATGCTCTGCGCGGCGTACACGAATGTAAGAAACGCGGTATCAAGGTGGGCCTGCGGTTCTGCCTGACCGAAGGTACGCAACATCACCTGCCTGACCTGCTGCAACTGTGCGACGATGAGGGTGTCGACAAGTTCTACCTGTCTCACCTCGTCTATGCCGGGCGCGGTGACAAGAACCGAGGCGAGGATGCCGAGCATTTGCGCACCCGTAAGGGTTTGGATTTGTTGTTGGAACGTGCGTGGGAAGCCGTCTCGGGCGGCCGTCCGCTGGATATCGTGACTGGCAATAACGATGCCGATGCCGGGTATTTCCTGAACTGGGTTCGGTCGCATTTCGACCATGATAAAGCTGCCAATGTGCGGGAACATCTTGCGGCGTGGGGTGGCAACTCTAGCGGTTTGGGCGTGGCCAATATCGACAACCTCGGCCGCGTGCATCCCGATACCTATTGGTCCGATTACACTGTTGGCAATGTGAAGACCAAATCGTTTTCGGAACTCTGGACCAGCGATGACCCGATGCTCGCCATGCTGCGCACCCGTCCGCGTCCTTTGAAGGGGCGTTGCGGGGCCTGTCAGTTAAAGGATGTCTGCGGTGGCAACACCCGCATCCGTGCCTTGCAACTGACCGGCGACCCGTGGGCCGAGGACCCGGCCTGCTATCTATCAAACGAAGAAATCGGCGTGCAGGGCGCAGGCGAGCGTCTGCAGGTCACGCCGTTCCGAGGGAAAAGCCATGATCCGGCGCATCAATTCTTTTGACACCTTGAAAATCGGCACATTCTGCTCGCTGCTGCTGACCGGCGCAGCTTGGGCTGATGCACCTTTGGATTATGCCGAATTCTGTGCCTCATGCCATGGTGAAAACCGTCTGGGTGGGGTCGGTCCGGCGCTGATCCCCGAGACGTTGAAACGGATGCGTGGGCCACGCGTGGCGGCGGTGATTGCCGAAGGGCGTACGGCCACCCAGATGCCTGCGTTTTCGCACGTGTTGGACGCGTTGCAGATCGAGGAACTGGCGGGATGGTTGAAATCTCCGCTGGAGACCGATCCCGAATGGGGCGAGGCCGATATCATGGCCAGCCGGACTCTGGATGATGAGTACGTATCGGTTGACGCGCCTGTCTGGGACAGCGACCCGATGAACATCACGCTGGTGGTGGAAACAGGCGATCATCATGTCAGTGTGCTGGACGGCGATACGTTCGAGGTTCTGGATCGGTTCGAAACCCCGTTCGCCGTGCATGGTGGGCCGAAGTTCAGCCCCGATGGGCGCTATGTCTTCATCATGTCGCGCGATGGCTGGGTGCAGAAATATGATATCTGGGCGCTGAAACAGGTGGGCCGCGTGCGCGCGGGGTTAAACAGCCGCAACATCGCCATGTCGGGTGACGGCAAATGGGTGGCAGTAGCGAACTATTTACCGAACTCACTGACCCTGCTGTCGACAGAGGAATTGTCGGTCGCGAAAGTCATTGAAGTCAAAAGCAAAAAGGGCGTTCCCAGCCGTGTTTCCGCCGTTTATCAGGCACCGCCGCGCGAAAGCTTTGTTCTGGCGCTGAAGGATGTCCCTGAGATTTGGGAGGTGTTCTACGGGGCCAACCCGCCGCAATCCGGTATAGGCCACGATTTCCGCATCGAGGGGCAGTTCAAGAACCCCGACCCGTTCCCCGTGCGCAAGATCACCACGCCTGATTATCTGGACGATTTCTTTTTCGATCAAAGTTATGAATACGTTATGGGCGCCTCGCGTGATGGCAAGGGCGGGCAGGTGATTGATCTGGTGATCGGTCATAAGATCGCAGATCTGGACCTGCCGGGGATGCCTCACTTAGGTTCAGGGATCACCTGGCAGCAGGGCGACACCACCGTGATGGCGACGCCGCATCTGACCGATGGCACGGTCTCGGTGATCGACATGGGAACATGGGAAACCGTCAAGCGGATCAAAACCGAAGGGCCAGGATTTTTCATGCGCAGCCATGAGAACTCGCCTTACGTCTGGGCCGATGTGTTCTTTGGCCCGAACAAGGATGCCATGCACGTGATCGACAAGCAAAGCCTTGAAATCGTGAGAACTTTGCGCCCCGCGCAGGGTAAGACCGTGGCGCATGTAGAATTCACCAAGGATGGCAGTCACGCGCTGGTTTCGATCTGGGAAGATGACGGCGCGGTGATCGTCTATGACGCGCAAACGCTGGAAGAGGTCCGCCGCCTGCCGATGCGCAAACCGTCTGGGAAGTACAATGTCTGGAACAAAATCACCTTCTCGGAAGGCACCAGCCACTGAAGGCAAATGGCCGGTCTGGAAGCTGGCCATCCTGCTTTATCCTGCCACGGCTCTGACCGTGGCCATCAACCTGTTTCTGGCTGGGCTGATCCTGCACAGCGCGGGGTTTGGTGCCATTGAACCAGTACCTGCGATCTTATGGTCCATCCCCTTGGGCGTGCCCGCCTCATGGCTGGCAGGGCGCTGGGTGCGTGGCCTGATGGATGAGGCAGACGATTGATTTGAAAAGACAATCAGAAAATTGCTTCACCTAACCTAAGTCAAGTCGCGACTCGGTAGAATCCAATACCCCAAAGGCATAGCTTTCCGAGTCGGAGACTCCATGCCTGCCCTGATCCCTCTGCACAATCTCCCTGTACGCGCAACTCGCGCGGCATGTGGGTTGGCAGGCATATTCCTTCTGTTGTTGCAGGCCTTTGGACCGGCGCTGGCGAGTCCCGGTGAAAGTGTCTGGATGGAGATCTGCTCGGAAGGCGGCGCGGTCTGGGTTGAAGTTGATCTTGAGGAGGACACCGAAGACCCGACCGCGTACTGCCCAAAATGCGCCGATTGCGCGCTGTGCGCTGTCACCAGTGCAGCGCCCGCACCCGAGCTGGTGCAGATACCGCAAATCGGAAACTTCCGTGTTGTACAGCTTCAGAACAGCAAATCTTCCATGTTGTACAAGTCGCATAAGCTGTGGCCCGAAACCCGGGGACCTCCGCGCCCGACCCAAGAAACTGCTGAACGCGCCCTGCGCGCGTCCATGGCGTCCACCCTAAGTATAGGAGATGCGCCGTGGCCGTAAGTCGCGCAATCCATATAATGCTGGCCCTTGCCCTGTCCTGCCTGATGGCGATCAGTGCCCATGCCGACAGCCTCGCCAGCTTCCTGCCCGAGATTGAACCCGCCGATCTGGCCCCCGGTGCTGATGCCATTGGGCCGGTCCGCGATGACGTTCCGGTTGCACCCGTTCTGAAGGCCGGCGAGACCGTTGCCTGGGCCTTCCTAACCTCTGACTTCGTTGGCACCACCGGCTATTCCGGCAAACCGATCCATGTGGTCGCCGCCATCGATGATCAAGCGGTGCTAACCGGTGTGCAATTGGTCAAACACTCGGAGCCCATCGTTCTGATTGGCATCCCCAACGCGCGCATGGTTGAGCTGACCGAAGGCTATGCCGGTCTGGACTTGAAGGTTGAGGCTGAAACCGGCGGTGAGGGGCATGACCTCGATATCATCTCGGGGGCCACCGTCACGATCATGGTGATTGATGACAGTCTTGTGCGCGGCGGCATCAAGGTGGCGCGGGCGCTGGGGTTGGGCGGTTTGTCTCCGCTGCAGGCCGATGGGCCGAAACGCGAAGTCGATCTGGCGCAGGATGCGGTATACGACTGGACCACCCTGTCCGGCGACGGCTCGGTCCGGCGACTAACGCTGGATATCGGGCAGGTCAACGCTGCGTTCGAAGCCACCGGAGATCAGCGCGCCATCAAACGCCCTGAACCCGGCGAACCCGATGACACCTATATTGATATGCATATGGCGTTGGTATCCGTGCCGTCGATCGGCAAGTCGCTGCTGGGTGAGGCCGAATATCAAAACATGGTCGACTGGCTGGACGAAGGCGAGCAGGCTATTCTGGTGCTGGGGCGTGGGGCCTACAGCTTCAAGGGCTCGGGCTATGTCCGGGGCGGGATTTTCGACCGGATTCAGTTGATCCAAGGCGACAATTCGGTGCGATTCTTCGACAAGCAGCAGCGCCGGTTGGGCAAGGTTGCGGCACCCGATGCCCCAAGCTTCACGGAATTGGACATCTTCAAGATCCCCGCTGAGGCCGAGTTTGATCCGGCCGAGCCCTTCCGCCTGCAACTGTTGGCGCAGCGGGCTGTGGGCGCGGTTGAGAAGACCTTTCTGACCTTCGATCTGGGCTACAAACTGCCCGAGCAGTATCTGCTGCCCGTTACGGCCCCTGTAGTCGTCGATGACGCCACCGGCGAGGCAGCAGCCAAGGCCGCGCTTTGGAAACGCATCTGGAAGGATCGCACGGTTGAGATCGGGGTGCTGGGCGTCATGCTTTTGGTGCTGACAGCGACATTCTTCTTCCAGTTCCACGCCACCATGAACGCCCGCGTCTTCTATTGGTTCCGCATCGGATACCTGACCATGACGCTGTTCTTCATCGGCTGGTACGCCAATGCGCAGCTGAGCGTGGTGAACCTGATGGCGCTGGCAGGCAGCTTGCGCACCGGCTTCTCTTGGGATGCCTTCTTGCTGGACCCGTTGGTCTTCATCCAATGGTTCGCTGTCGCTGCCGCGCTGCTGTTCTGGGGTCGGGGTGCTTATTGCGGCTGGCTGTGCCCGTTTGGCGCGCTGCAGGAACTGACCAACAAGATCGCGCGGGCCTTCAAGGTGCCGCAATGGACACTGCCCTGGGGCCTGAATGAGCGGCTCTGGCCCGCGAAATACATGATCTTCCTCGTGCTGTTCGGGATCAGTTTTGTCTCGATCCCGCTGGCTGAAACCTATGCCGAGGTCGAGCCGTTCAAGACCGCGATCATTCTGAAGTTCATGCGCGACTGGCCCTTCGTGGTCTTTGCGCTGACCCTGCTGGGGATCGGGCTGTTCATCGAACGGTTCTATTGCCGCTATCTCTGCCCCTTGGGTGGTGCGCTGGCGATCCCTGCCCGTATCCGCATGTTCGACTGGCTGCGCCGCTACAAGGATTGCGGCACCCCCTGTCAGACCTGCGCCAACGAATGCCCCGTTCAGGCGATCCACCCAACCGGTGAGATCAATCCGAACGAGTGCGTCACCTGCCTGCATTGTCAGGTGCTCTACCAGTCCGAGGACAAATGTCCCGTCGTTATCCGCCAGTTGAAACGGCGGGCCAAGACAGGGTCGGTTCAACCGAAAAACCCCCTCGGACAACCACCGGCGAACCATCCGAACGCCAAACCGCAAACCGTTTCCTAAAAAGGAGGAACGATCATGTCGGAACACGATAAGAAACTGAATGTCACACGCCGCGGACTGCTGGGTGCCTCTGCAACCGGCGCCGTGTTGGCCGGAACCGGTCTGGGCAGCACCCTGATGACCGCGAAAGAGGCCAGCGCCGCCGCCAATGCCGCGCTGGAGCCCGGCGAGTTGGACGAATATTACGGCTTCTGGTCCTCGGGTCAGACCGGCGAGGTGCGTATCCTCGGCGTGCCGTCGATGCGCGAGTTGATGCGCATTCCGGTATTCAACCGCTGCTCGGCCACCGGCTGGGGCCAGACCAACGAGTCGCTGAAGATCCTGACCGAAGGGCTGCTGCCAGAGACCAAGCAGTACCTGGCCGCCAATGGCAAAGTCACCTACGACAATGGCGACCTGCACCACCCGCACATGTCCTTCACCGATGGCACCTATGATGGCCGCTATTTGTTCATGAATGACAAGGCCAACACACGCGTCGCGCGCATCCGCTGCGACGTGATGAAATGCGACAAGATCATCGAAATCCCGAACGCGCATGACATCCACGGTCTGCGTCCGCAGAAATACCCGCGCACCGGCTATATCTTCGCCAATGGCGAACACGAGGCACCGCTGGTCAATGATGGCGAGATCCTCGATGATCCGTCGCAATATGTGAACATCTTCACTGCCATCGACGGTGACACGATGGAGATCGCATGGCAGGTGATGGTGTCGGGCAACCTCGACAACACTGACTGCGACTATCAGGGCAAATACGCATTCTCGACCTCGTATAACTCGGAAATGGGTATGAACCTGGCCGAGATGACCGAGAATGAGCTGGACCACGTGGTCGTGTTCAACCTGAAAGGCATCGAAGACGCGATTGCTGCTGGCAACTATCAGGAGCTGAACGGCGTCAAGGTCGTGGACGGGCGCAAAGAGGCGGGCGGTAACCTGACCCGTTACATCCCGATCCCGAACTCGCCGCACGGAGTGAACGCAGCACCCGACAAGAAACACATCATGATCAACGGGAAACTGTCCCCGACCGTGTCGGTGATCGATGTGGAAAAGGTCGATGCGCTGTTTGCCGACAATGCCGATCCACGCTCGGCCATCGTGGCGGAACCGCAGCTGGGTCTTGGCCCGCTTCACACCGCGTTTGATGGCAAAGGCAACGCCTACACCACCCTGTTCCTGGACAGCCAGGTGGTGAAGTGGGATATCGCCAAGGCCATCGAAGCCTACGGTGGTGCGGATGTTGATCCAATCCTCGACAAAGTGGATGTGCATTATCAGCCGGGCCACAATTCGACCTCGATGGGCGAAACGGCTGAGGCTGATGGCAAGTGGCTGATTTCGATGAACAAGTTCTCGAAAGACCGCTTCCTGAACGTCGGGCCACTGAAGCCGGAAAACGAGCAGTTGATCGACATCTCGGGTGATAAGATGAAGGTGGTCCATGACGGGCCGACCTTTGCGGAACCGCATGACTCGATCCTCGTGCACCGGTCCAAGGTGAACCCGGTCAATGTCTGGGATCGCAACGACCCGATGTGGGAAGATGCCCGCAAACAGGCCGAGGCTGATGGTGTCGATCTGGAAGAGGGTGCCGAGGAGCCGATCCGCGATGGCAACAAGGTGCGGGTCTACATGACCTCGACCGCGCCGGTGTTCAGCCTTGAGAAGTTCACCGTCAAGCAGGGTGACGAGGTAACGTTGTATGTCACCAACCTGGATGACGTGGATGACGTGACCCACGGGTTGTGCCTGTCGAACTTCGGCATCGCGATGGAGGTTGCGCCGCAGGCCACCGCCTCGGTCACCTTCATTGCCGACCGTCCGGGCGTGCACTGGTTCTATTGCCAGTGGTTCTGCCACGCGCTGCACATGGAGATGCGCGGCCGGATGTTCGTTGAGCCGCGGAGCGCATAACCATGCGTTGGTCCCTGCTCATACCGCTCCTGCTCGGCTCGCCCCTTTGGGCGGCGGATTGGGATGTGCCCAACCGGGCAGGGGCCATCAACGAGATACTGGCGCAGGCGGCGGATGGGGATACCCTCCGCCTGAGCCCCGGCGTTTACACAGAAACGCTGGTTCTGGACCGGCCCGTCACGATTGACGGGCTGGGACAGGCCACCATCGACGGACAAGGCGAAGGCAGCGTCATCACCGTGACCGGGCCGGGTGTGACCGTGCGCGGTCTGACGGTGATCGGATCGGGCTCGGACCATGACGGGATCGACAGCGGCATCCAGTTGACCAAGACGGCCCATGCGCCGGTGGTCGAAGACAATGTGCTGCTGGGCAATCTCTATGGCATCGACATCCATGGGGCCAAGGACAGTATCGTCCGGCGAAACCGGATTGAAGGGCGGCAAGACCAGCGCATGAACGAGCGTGGCAATGGCGTCTATGTCTGGAACGCGCCGGGTGCGGTGGTTGAGGACAACGATATCCGCTATGGCCGCGACGGAATCTTTGTAAACTCGTCGAAGAAGAACACCTTCACCGGCAACCTGTTTCGCGATCTGCGTTTTGCCGTGCATTACATGTATGCCGACAATTCGGTGGTCAGCGACAACGTCTCGATCGGCAATGATCTGGGCTACGCGGTGATGTTCACGACCAATGTGACCGTGGCCGATAACGTCTCTATCGGCGACCGCGAACATGGCGTCATGCTGAACTACGCCAACAAAAGCACCATCACCGGAAACGTTGTGAAAGGTGCGAAAGAGAAATGCACCTTCCTCTATAACTCGAACAAGAACGAGTTCACTGATAACTGGTTAGAGGGGTGCGGCATCGGCATCCACTTTACCGCCGGCAGCGAGCGCAACCGCATCGTTGGCAATTCATTCATCGGGAACCGGACGCAGGTGAAATACGTCTCGACCAAATGGGTCGAGTGGTCCGAAGACGGGCGCGGCAACTACTGGTCCGATTTCGCCGCTTATGATGTGGATGGCAACGGCATTGCCGATGCCCCCTATCGCCCCAATGACAGTATGGACCATGTGCTGTGGACCCAACCCTCAGCCAAACTGTTGCTCGGCTCCCCTGCCGTGCAGCTGGTGCGCTGGTCGCAATCGGCCTTCCCGGCGCTGTTGCCGGGCGGCGTGATGGACAGCAACCCATTGATGCAAGCCCCTGAACCCCCAGCTATGAAAAAGGTGCCTCATGACGGATAAGGCCCTGTCAATCGACCATGTTCTCAAGGACCGTGGAAAAACCCGCGTTCTTGACGATATCACCTTGTCTCTTGCCCCTGGTCAGCGCGTTGCGCTGCTGGGCCATAACGGCGCAGGCAAGTCGACCCTAATCAAATCCATCCTCGGCCTGACGCCGATCCATGGCGGAGCCATTCGGATCGGGATCGCCACCCCCGGTAGTGCTCAGGCGCGTCGCGAGACGGCCTATCTGCCCGAAGCGGTGTCGTTTCATCCCGCGCTAACCGGGCGTGAGCAGTTGACCCTGTTTGCGCACCTTTCGGGTGCAAAAGCCGACGTGCCCGGCCTGTTGGAGCGCGTTGGTCTCAGCGACGCATTGGACCGTCGGATCGGCACCTATTCCAAAGGCATGCGGCAACGTTTGGGTCTGGCGCAGGTGCTGCTGGGTCAGCCGAAAGTGGCCTTGCTGGATGAGCCGACAAGCGGGTTGGACCCGATTTCTCGGCAGGACCTGTACGCCATCATCGACGAACTGGCTGCCCAAGGCACCGCCGTTCTGATTGCCTCGCACGCGCTGACCGAGGTCGAGGCGCGCACCGACCGGATCGCCATCATGCGCAAGGGTCGGATGGTCGCCGATGACACTCTGAACAACCTCTCGGCTCTGGCCGGTCTGCCGATCCGCTTGAAAGTACGTGCCAGCGCCAATCCGGATGTGCTGGCCGCTGAACTGGGCGGCAACCGGATCAACGGAGCATCAGTTGAATTGCTCTGCGCACCCGAAGACAAGATGGAGGCGCTGCGCCGGATCGCCGGATTGGGCGACGCTGTGGCGGATGTGGAAATCACCCCGCCCAAGCTGGAAGACCTCTATCGCCACTACGCACAGGAGGATTTGCAATGACCCGCTTCCTCGCCATCACCCGCACAGAAATGCTGATCCTGCGTCGCAACCGCTGGCTGCTGGTCGCAACACTGATCATGGTTCTGTTCGCCTTGGCGCTGACCTTTGCGGGCAGCGCACCAACCGGCACGTTGGGAGTCGACATGCTGACCGTCTCGGTGGCCTCGATGACCACGCTTTCGGTCTATCTTGCACCGCTGCTGGCGCTGATGATCGCCTTTGACGCCATCGCGGGCGACGTGGATCGCGGTAGCCTGTCACTGCTGCTGTCTTACCCGGCAGGGCGCGGAGAAATCCTGTTGGGCAAGTTCACCGCCCACCTGGCCGCGCTGGCCTTTGCCATGACCATCGGTTTCGGCACCGCTGGCGCGGTGGCCGCCTTCTTTGGCGGCGCGGGGCCAGAAAGCCTGTTGGCTCTGGTCCGCCTGATCCTCACATCAATCCTGCTGGGCGCCGTCTTTCTGGCGCTTGGATACCTGCTGTCCGCCCTGGCAAAGGGGGCCACGGCGGCGGCAGGTTTGTCGGCCGGGCTCTGGCTGGTTTTTGTCGTCCTCTATGATCTGGGCCTGTTGGGGGCCGTCGTCATGGACAAGGGCGGCACCTTCACCCAATCCGTCTTTCCATGGGTGATGGTGGCCAACCCGGCCGACGCATTCCGTTTGTGGAACATCGCCGCAACCGAGGGCGTTGCCATGGCCTCCGGCATGACCGGAGCCGCGCAGGCCCTGCCGGTCTGGGCCGCGCCCGCCTCGCTGCTGATCTGGCCGGTGCTGGGCTTTGCCCTTGCGCGTCTCGCATTTCGGAGAGTTGAGCCATGAGATACCTTGCCCTGATCGCTCTGGTCGCGTTGACGGCCTGCAAAGAAGAGGTGGCCGAGGCCCCCGACCCGGTTGATCTCACCCCGGATGCGCTGAGTTATTTCTGCCAGATGAACATCGCGGAACATGGCGGGCCCAAAGGGCAGATCCATCTGGAAGGCTATCCCGCGCCTTTGTTCTTTGCGCAGGTGCGCGACATGCTGGCCTATCTGAAAAGCCCCGAACGTGACGCCAAGATCACCGCTGCCTATGTCAGTGACATGAGCGTCGCGCCCAGCTGGCGGCAACCGGGGATTTCCAACTGGATCGCAGCCGATGGTGCGACCTTTGTCGTCGGCGCCGATGTGGCCGGTGGCATGGGTGCGCGAGAAGTCGTGCCCTTTGGCGACCACGCTGCGGCAGAGGCGTTCATTGCCGAATATGGCGGCGCCGCCCTGCCACTGTCTGATATTCCCGATGCCGAAGTGCTGGGCCCCGTCGATTTGAACCTCGCGCTGGAGACGCCCGCATGACCATTCTGACCCGCCGCCGTTTCCTGGCCATCTCAGCCGCCTGCGCCGCCGTACCCGCTGCTGCTGGCAACGTCGCCCAATGGCGCGGTATCGCGCTGGGCGCACCCGCCAGCCTGAGGCTGGAAGGCTCGACGGACGCACAGGCCGCGCCGATCTTTGCTGCGGTCGAAGCAGAGCTGAATCGGCTGGAGGATATATTTAGTCTCTACCGGACGCACTCGCAGATCAGTCAGCTTAACCGGATCGGCCACCTGGTCACCCCGGCGCCTGAGCTGCTGGAGGTGCTGAGCCTGTGTTCCACGCTTCACGACGCTTCGGGCGGGGTGTTTGATCCGACGATCCAGCCTCTGTGGCTAGCGCTCGCCAGTGGCGCGGCGGGGTCGCAAGTGGAACACGCGCGCCAGACGATTGGTTGGGACAAGGTTCACGTAAGCGCCGGTGAGATCCGCCTGCCGCAACCCGGACGCTCGGCGATTACCCTGAACGGGATTGCTCAAGGTGCGATCACTGACCGGATTGCCGCTTTGATGCGATCCTTCGATCTGCGCGATGTGCTGGTGGATATGGGCGAGGTCGCCGCCCTTGGCCAGCGGAGCAATGGCGAGCCGTGGCGCGTCGGGCTGGCCAAGCCCGACGGTGCTGTCGCCAAACGGATCACACTGCAGAACCGCGCCGTCGCAACCTCGGCCCCCGAAGGCACCATGCTGCAGGGCGATCAGGGGCATATCCTGAACCCGAAAGGGTTGGGTGCGACCTATCAGGCTGTATCAATCTCAGCCCCGCAGGCAGCATTGGCAGACGGGCTCTCAACCGCCCTATGCCTGACCCCACGTGCCAAAACAAACGCGATGGTATCGCGGTTTCTGGGCGCGCGTATCGAGCTGAGTATCTGAGCGCGGGTAAGACTTTTCGCAAGAGGATGGTGCCTCAAGAGGGACTCGAACCCCCGACCTTGTCCTTACGAAGGACCTGCTCTACCAGCTGAGCTATTGAGGCGATGCGGAAGCTCGTTTAACGGCAGCGCGCGGGTCATGCAAGCGTGGATTGCCGGGCCGGTGCGCGGTTGACCACTACGCATTCATCCCGCATCCTGACGCCAACATGATCCGCCCGGCGGGTTACGATGGTTTATCAGATATTTGGCAAGGTCATTTGGATGTCCGGGAATTCGCAGAAGTCTTATGTGCTAGACACCCACCGGCTGCGCGACCCGGAAGAGACCCTGGCCATCGTCAAACCATTCCTCAAGCAGATGGGCATAACCCGGATCGCCAACCTGACGGGACTGGACCGGGTTGGATTGCCGACAGTGATGGTGACGCGGCCAAACTCGCGCTCGGTCGCGGTGTCGCTGGGCAAGGGGCTGTCGCTGAGCGCAGCCCGGGCTTCGGGCGTGATGGAAGCGATTGAATCCTGGCACGCAGAGCGGATCGAACTGCCGCTACGGCTGTCCAGCTTTGCTGATCTGGCGGTGGAGTATGTGGTCGATGCCGACCGTCTGCCCAGCGTCACCGGCGGGCAGTTCGACCCTCATCAGGCGATACTGTGGGTGCTGGGGCGCGATCTGCCCTCGGGCCAGCCCTGCTGGGTGCCGTATGAGATGGTGGACACCGATTATACCACCTCGCCCGTGGCTGGGCAGCGGGCGTTTCCGCGAACGACAAACGGGCTGGCGTCCGGTAACAACGTGACCGAAGCCAGTTGCCACGCGATGTGCGAGTTGATCGAGCGTGACGCCACAACGCTGTGGCACCATCAGGGCGCAACCCCGCGTGTTAATCCCAGTACAGTGGACGACCCGCGTTGCCTTCAGGCGATGGAACAGATTTCTGCGGCGGGGCTTGATTTGGGAATCTGGGACACGACCTCGGACATCGGCATCGCCAGCTTTCGCTGCGCGATATGTGAGGGCGGAGGCACCACGGGCCATATCGGCATCGGCGACGGCTGCCACCCGGATCGCGCCATTGCCCTACTGCGGGCGCTGACCGAAGCGGCGCAAACACGGTTGACCTATATCTCAGGGGCGCGGGATGATCTGGACCCGGAAGAGTTCTCAGACACTGCCCGGAACTGGCGCAGCGGATACATCCGCGAACTGATCGATGGCTCGGCGCCTATCGGTGATTTCACCGAATGCCCAACCTACGTGACCGGATCTTTCACGGATGACCTGTCTTTGTTGCTGGCGCGCCTGTCCGAGGCAGGCATAGATCAGGTGGTCACTGTTGATCTGTCGCGACCCGAAATTGACATCGCAGTGGTGCGCGCGGTGATACCGGGCTTGGAAGCGCCCCATGACGATCCCGACTTTGTCGCAGGCCCCCGTGCGCGAGCGGTGATGTCATGAGTGTGGTTGTTTTTGTCGGGCCGACGCTACGGGCCGAAGCCGTGCGCGAACATCTGAACGCCACTATCCTACCCCCGGTTCAGCAGGGCGATGTGTATCGGGCAGTGCGGGAAAAGCCGCGTGCCATCGGGATTATAGACGGGTATTTCGACGGGGTGCCCTCGGTCTGGCACAAGGAAATCCTGTGGGCCTTGGAGCAAGGTGTACCAGTCTTTGGCAGTGCCAGCATGGGTGCACTGCGCGCGGCAGAGCTGGCGGATTTCGGGATGATCGGCATCGGGCAGATATTCGAGGACTACCTGAGCGGCACAATCGAGGATGACGACGAAGTGGCAGTGCTGCACGGCCCTGCCGAGCTTGGCTTTCCACCGCTGAGCGAGCCTATGGTCTCGATCCGCGCCACCATTGCGCAAGCCAAGACAGCGGGTGTGTTGTCGTCAGAGACGGGCGACGCGTTGCAGCAAAAGGCGAAAGACTTGCACTACCGTGACCGGGTTTGGGATCGCATCCTTGAGGGCACTTCTGACCCGCAACCCTTTCTACGATGGTTACCCGAGGGGCAGGTGGATGCGAAAGGGGATGACGCCCGCGCGATGCTGGCTGAGATGGCCCGCTATCTGAATGCCGGAACGGATGCGGCGGGCGCACATCGCACCGAACGGACGCTGGTCTGGCGTGACCTCTGCGCCCGTGTGGATGGGGAAGCCGCACAACAGGATAGCGAGGCGCGGGCGTTGGTGGATGAGCTGCGGCTTGATCCGGTTCTCTACGCGCATCTGCGTGATCGCGCAGCGTTAGGCTTGCTGTCCAAGGACGAGACCCGCCGACAGGGGTTGGACCCGGATAAAGACGCCGTGGTCAAGCAGATGACCGAACATCGGCTGGAGGCCCGGCTACCCCGCCACGCGGATTTGCTCGAATGGCTGGAAGAAAATGACCTGACCCTTGCGCAGTACGAGGCGATGCTGGCCGACAAATCCCGTGTCGATATCGCAATCCAAACGCTGGCCGAGACAATGGATGCCGCGCTGCTGGCCGAGCTTAGACGTTCGGGCGACTACAGCGCGTTGCGTGACCGGGCGCAGCGCAAAGCGGCGCTGTTGCCGGATCAAAGCGACGCTGCAACCCGGACGCGCGCCTTGATCTGGTATTTTGAAACGCGTCTTGACCAGAGGGTGCCGGATGATCTTGACTCCTACGCGATCGGGCTTGGCCTTGAGGGGCGCGATGCCTTGGTTGATTTGATTGCCGCAGAGTTCATGTTTTGCCAAGCTGGTGGCGATCCGGTTGACCAAGAGCCCGAATTGGCAGCCGGTCTGCACGCCGGCGGATAACGGGAGGGAAAATTGGCAATCTGGCCCGACTATTCAGAGAATGACCCCCCCGGCACGCGGTTCTTACTATATCCGCAATCGCCCTTTTTAGAGCCGAATTCCAAGCCCGAACTGGTCGAAATATCGGCCCCGCAAGGGACCATAGGCCCAGGCCCATCGGGCCCCCGCATGTATGCGATGTACCCGGTTGACAAAACGACCCCCTATGGCGCGATGATCGAGGGTGAAGACGGCCCCGAGATGTATCTGCCCGCATGGGACGGCTATATCCTGCCGCCGCCCGAGCCCGATGAGTTTGGCAATTTCATCCATATCGATCCCGAGGACCCGGCCTTTGAAGCCGCCCATCTGTTCGGAGCGGCCCATTTCACCATGGATGTGTGGGAGGGCTATTTTAACCGCCCGATCCCCTGGCATTTCGCGCGTGATTTCGAGCGGCTTGAGCTATCGTTGCTACCAAGTCTAGATAACGCGCATATCGGTTGGGGATTTCTGGAAACCGGTGGCACTCGCGATATCGGTGACGAATACCGCCCCTACAGCCTGAACTTCGATGTGGTCGCGCATGAGATCGGTCATGCCATCATCTACAGCGTGGTCGGCATGCCATCCGAAGAGGACGCGACCGGCGAATATTACGGGTTCCATGAATCGGCGGCCGATATGGTGGCGCTGTTGGCGTCGCTGCATTTCGGCTCGGTCGTGGATGAATTGCTGAAAAACACGCGCGGCAACCTTTATACCTATAACCGGCTGAGCCGCTTTGCCGAGCTGTCGCAGAACTCGCAAATTCGGATCGCCGCCAATGACCGGACGCTTTCTGAATTCTCGCATGGATGGTCCAGCGAACACGCCCTGTCGGAACCACTGACCGGAGCGATGTTCGATATTCTGGTCGATATCTACCACGAACGACTGGTAGCACATGACGTGATCGACCCGGAGATGGAGGAGCTCTCGGACGAGTTGGAAGGGACCGACGAATACAATGCGATCATGCAGGACCTGTTCGACGAACATTACGCAGCCGACCCCGAAGGCTTTCGGGTTGCCCTGATCGAAGCGCGTGATTTGCTGGGGTCCTATCTTGCAGATGCGTGGGAGAAATTGGACCCCGATATGCTGAGCTACTTCGGCGTTGAACGCGCCTTGGTCATGGTCGATCACGAGGTAACCGGCGGCGCATTCCGGCAGATTATCGAAGGCAATTTCCGCATGCGCCACATCGGATTGACAGCGCCCGGCCCCCGTTTGACCAAGCCCGACGGCACGAGCCATGCCGCGTCGGTTCGTACGCTGTCACCCGAGGTGAATGAACCTTAAAGTCTTTGTTTTTCCCCCGCTATTGTGGCAGGTTACGCGCACGGGGTGATAATAGTGACATTCAACGCGCACTGAATGCGCAAACCGGGACAGGCGAGGCAATCGGCAGCGTCGACCCCCGATAGGGAGAAAGTGATATGTCTGAGTCCTTACTCAGTTTTTCCGAGGTATTACTGTTTGGGCGAGAGTTAAGTGATTTAAAACTGAAACAACGCTCGGTCCGGTTGGCCGAAGAGGTTGAGGAAGACTACGACTTCAGTAAGAAATTCACCAAAATCGACGGCGTACATGTCCGGGAAGACGATCGTGTTCTGGTCCAGGTCGGGGATGCGGCAAACGAAAAGTCCGGCATCTACAAGGTCATCAAGGACGGCGATAAGTTCAAGTTCGACAAGCGGAAGAAGGTTCCGCACGACTCGTTTGTCTATATACGCCGCGGACGTCAGTTCAAACATACCCACTGGCAGCAGATCGCGAACCGTCACTCGGAGCAGCTGTTCATCGAACAGGATGGCCGCCGGAGGGGTCGCGGCGTCAATAATTTCATCGGGGACCAGTTCGGAGGCGATGCACGACTGGCCCGGATTTACGGCTTCGCCTATGACGGCACCTATTACGAGATGCCGGAACCCACGATCTTTCTGGTGCATGGCGAAGGCGAGAGCGCGACGGGTGGCAACCTGCCCCATGGCTTCAAGCTGCAGACCAGCAATGACGCTAACGCGCCGGACACCACGCAACAGGCCGCACGCGCGCCGATGAACCCCTCGGTTTCGGGCGTCGCGGCAGCGGATTACCAGATGGCCAATGATATTCGCGTCTGGAACTACGATCAGGCCGATTACACCATCCGCATGGATATCGCAGCCGGTCAGATCGAAGACGTGCTGCTGGACGTCTATTTTGAGTATGACGCACCGATGATGTCCGGAGCCAAGGTCTCGGGCGCCAAGGTGAGCGGGGCCAAGGTCTCGGGCGCCAAGGTCAGCGGGGCCAAGGTGTCCGGTGCTAAGGTGTCAGGTGCCAAAGTCAGCGGCGCAAAGGCACGTGGTGAATAGGAAGGTTGAAATGATCCTGACCGATTGACGTTTGGTTTTATTCCAACGTCTGCTTTGGGTTGGCGGGCCATTTATGCCTGACCCGCCATCCCTTTCGAAGATCAGAACTTGCCGTTTTCGTGCGCCATTTCGGCTGGCGTAGGCGAAACGACGTCCCAATGTTCAACGATCTTTCCATCTTCGACGCGCCATAGGTCGAAGAAGGCCCAAGGGTTCCCGCTGACGGTGGCATCTGAGGCGACAAAGACAAAGTTGCCTTCGGCCACCACAATCTGCGGCTCGAATTTGGTGATCACATTCCCCTGCTCTGCCCAGGCTTTGGTGCCCTCGATCAGGCCATCGATCCCATCGGCAAGCATTGGATTGTGCTGCATATAGACCTCGGAATACATCGGAGCTTTCTCGGGCGCGGCACCGCCCAGAACGTCACGCACAAACCCCAGAACCAGCGCCTTGTTTTCTTCTGTTTTCTCAAGATCGGTGATCTCGGTCGGCCCATCTGTCATGCCACGGCCCGACACTGTTGTTTCAGGAACGGGCTGCAAATTGTCCCAATGTTCAGCAACTTTGCCATTCTCGACGCGGAATATGTCAAAGGCGGCGAGGGTCGGTGCACCAAAAGCGTCCGCGTTGTCGAACGTGCTGTGCAATACAACCATATCGCCCTCGGTGATGACCCGGTGGGTAGTTGCAGTCATCCCGGATTGTTCGACCAAAGGGATCAGGCCGGCCAGGCCTTCGGCTCCGGTCGGGACTTGCGGGTTGTGCTGAATATAGTCCGGGGTAACGAGCTGTAGCGCAGCTTGCGGGTCATGTTCAGCAAAGGCAGCCGTAAAAAGTGCGATTACAAGTTCTTTGGGGGACATGTTGATTTCCTGTGATTCGTATCTACTGGATACGTGGTAGCAAATCCATACTACATTTCAATTACGTACTTTAAAATGACCTGGTATGCTTGAGGCTACTGCCTGAATTTTCAGGGAGTTGTACCGAAGCTAAGGTGACGCTATTGTGCGATTAAGTTTCGAAACAATACCAGAGACTGAGATGCTACCAATTGGTGTTGCCAACAAGGCAGAAGCTTCCAACTGCTCAATCCGTTCCGTACTGTCCAATGTGACGGGCAAATGGCGGATGATCATCATCCTTGCGCTGGAGGATGAGCCGAAACGCTTTGGCGATCTCAAGCGCTGTATCGGAGACATCACACAAAGTGTGTTGACCGAAAACCTGCGCGGGTTGCAACGTGATGGTTATTTGACCCGCACCGTCGATCCCGGACCGCCAGTGGCAGTGTCTTATGAATTGACACCTTTGGGCAGAAGCTTGCTTGAAATGCTGAAACCGCTCGTCTTCTGGTCGCATGAACAAATGGATGAAGTCAGGCGACTACGCATGCAGTTCGACCGCGAACAGGCGAGTTGATTTTTATAGGCGAGATCGGGCAGCAGCTCAGAACCCGGCCTTTTTGAGCCCCTCGACAAAATGCTGCGTGTCGTCGGACAGGCGGTCCGGCTGAACCTTGGCCCAGCGCGATAGTGAGAAATTGGGATGCGCTGCGCGGTGTTTGTCGGCGATCTGGCGGGCCATTTCCAGCTCGCCCTTATGGGCATAGCTGGCAGCCAGCACGCGCTGCCCCTCGGTCGGGTTGTTCATCTTGTTCACGCATGAGATCACGTCGTCATAGCGTTTGAGATTGTAATAGGCCCCGCCCAGATGCCACAGGTACTGATCGGGGAAATAGGGGTTCAGGCGCATCGCCTGCTGCAGATGTTTGATGGCGGTTTCGTTGTCGCCCCAATGGGCCAGCGCATCGGCGTAGTCCGAATGCATGTCCGCATCGTTGGGGTTAAGCTGCAGGGCGCGTTTGTAGGATTCGATCGCCGAGTCATGCTCTTTACGATAAAGCTGCACATAGCCCAGCTCTCCAAACCCGCGCGCGTCTGTGGGGTCAAGCTCCACCGCACGCTGAGCCAGCGACAGCGCCTTGTCCAGCGCGCTGTTTGGGTCTTCGGTCCAGGAATAGCGCCAATCGATGTTGAGCGTGCGTGACAGGGCTGCTGCAGCCCGAGCATAGCCGCCGTCGCGCTCAAGCGCGGATTCGTAGCAATGCTGCGCCTTGCGGTTGTCGTTGCGGGTGTATTTGAAAATATGGTGCTGCCCCTGCAGAACCGAACCATAAGCCCGCAGGTCTGACGGGATTGCCTGCACCATGCGCAGCTTTTCATGCGACTCGATCATGACTGCGGTGGCGGCAACGATGCACTCGGTCACCTCATCCAGGATGTCGAAGATATCATCGAGCTTACGGTCGAACCGTTCACCCCAGATGGTGCGTTCGGTGTTGGCGTCGATTAGCTCGGCCGTGATCCGGATACGACTGGACGAGCGGCGCACACTGCCGCGCGCGATATAGCGCACGTTCAGACGCCGAGCGGCCTCTTGCGGCGACATCGACTGGGTCTTGAAGAAGAACGAGGAATTCCGGGCAATGATGAACAGGTTCCGGAATTTGGACAGGTTCATGATGATGTCGTCGGTCAGCCCTTCGGCGACCCAGCTGTCATCTTCATCCCCGCCTTGGCTGATAAAGGGCAGCACCGCAACCGACGGGTTATCGGGCCTTTCAAGCACTTCCAGCTGCATCTCAGGACGTAGGGTTGCGGCCATTGTTGCACCCTCGACCTCGGTTCGGACACAATAGGTCGCGACCGGAGACATGATGTTCTTGAGCTGCTTGGGACCGAGGAATTCATAGCCATAGCGCAGGCGGTTACGGATCTGTTCATAGACGGCTGCGCTGACATAAACCCGTTCTGGCTCGGCAATCTCCTGCAGGCGGGCAGCGATATTGACGTTGTCACCATGGATGCCGCGTTCGTCCATCAGAACTTCGCCCATGTGAACGCCAGCGCGAAATTTGATGTTGTGCTCGTCATCCCGCGCCTGATTATGTTCCGCAGCGATCCGATGCAGTTCGATGCTGAACTCTACTGCACTGGTCGCCGTGTCGAATAAGGCAAGGATGCCGTCACCGCGCACTTCGATGATTTTGCCCTGATACTTTGAGCAAGCCGATTCAAGCTGCGAAAGCAAAGACTTCAACGCGTTATACGTATCCATCTCGTTCTCGCTCATCAGGCGGGAATAGCCGACAACGTCGGCAAAAAGCACCGCGCCTAGTTTCTGTTTTATTGATGCGTCCGAACCGGTCGTGTTCACTGGCAATACTCAATTGTGTTGTCATGTCGAATCCGACAGGACTGTTTTAGCAAAAAATGACTCAGAATACGTAACATTTTAGGTATCTGCACCGGAATCGGGGGGCCAAGACCACCCAGAGGCATCAAAACTGACCACTGTTTGGGTGCCTAACTCCTGCGCGAGCACCTCTCGACGCGCGATCCAGTCCTGCTGCAACATGCCGACGACAACCATGTCATGGAACTGCCCATCCGCGAACCAGGCTTGACGCATCGTGCCCTCGATCTCGCAGCCGATTCGCTGGATCAGATCGCGGCTGCTGTGATTGTCGGCCCGGTAATACGAAGTGATACGGTTCAGCCCCAATTGCCGGAATGCGAAATCCAGCATCAGCGCAACCGAACGCACCGCCACGCCATGTCGACGGATGGATTTGTCGACAAAAACCGGAACCACCGCATCCCTGTTGACGCTGGAAATTGCTTCAAGCCCGGTCATCCCCACCAGATCACCACTGTCAGATTCGATAGCGAACCAGCATTTGCAGCAGTCCTTTGAGGCGTTTATCGCGTCTTCCCAATATTGCTCGGTCTGTACCAGGTTCTGCGGAATGCGCGACGTACGGTCGAACAGTGCCAGGTCATGGATATCCTGAAACCAGCGCGCAACTGTTCCCAGATCCGCCTTTTCCAAAGGGCGCAATCTGAACAACCGGGGTGAGCTATCGGGCAAGAGAAAATATCCTCCGAGTACAATTCTGAAAATCTATTCGCAGGATACTAGCACGAAAGTTTCAGAAACAATAAGAGGTTGTTCACACAACGCAGCCGTAGGCCGCTAGCCGCTGAACGGGTGCAGCCGACAAACTTGTAATGGGTGGCAGGTCGTAAAGAAGCGTTACAATCAATCAGCGGTTTTCAGCGCGAATAAGGAAGATGTTGCGCAGGTAGATGGACAGGCCCATCGACTGACCCAGAATAAAGACCGGGTCACGGCGATAGATCGCATAGCTCAGCAGGATAAGCCCGCCGCCGATCGAAAGGTACCAGAACGCCATCGGGATGACGGATTTCTTGGCGCGCTCGGACGTGATCCATTGCACGATAAACCGGGCGCTGAACATCAGCTGACCGGCCAGACCGATAAAGACCCAGAGCGCCTCGGTCGGGCTGTCGACGTGCAGGATTTCCAGAATGGTTTCTTTCATGACCGGGACGCCTCGGTTGCGGAAACGGATTTGGCGCGGCGGGTCAGCCAGACGACGCCGAACAGATCCCAGATGCCGACCATGGCCCGCCCGAAATTGGTGTATTTGGATTCGCCCGACAAACGCTGCTGATGCGCCACATCCACCAGTGCGATATTCCAGCCATAAGCCTTGAACAGAGCGGGCAGATAACGGTGCATATGATTGAAAAAGGGCAGATCAAGGAAAGCCTGCCGTCGGAACGCCTTGAAACCGCAGCCGGTGTCACGTGTGCCGTCTTTCAGCATCCAGCCCCGCAGTGCATTGGCAAAGCGCGAGGCAAGCTTCTTTGACGCAGTGTCTTGTCGGCCAACCCGTTGCCCCGCCACCAGGCCAATCGAGGCATCACCACCCGACACCAGCGGCGCCCAAATCTTTGGCAGTTCTTCCGGCGGGTTCTGTCCGTCGCCATCCAGCGTACAGCAGATATCCGCGCGTGCTTCCTTGACGCCGGAATGCACGGCAGCACTTTGGCCACCGGCCGTTTTGTGCTGCAGGATGCGCAGTTGCGGACAGTCTTTCTGCATCTGTTGCAGCGCCGCAAAAGTGCCATCGGTCGATCCATCATCAACCGCGACAATCTCGAACGCGGGCAATTCGGTCGCAGCAGTGCAGATGCCCTGGATAAGACCAGGAACAGCCCCCTGTTCGTTATGCATGGGAATCACGATCGACACAGTGGGTCGATTGTCAGCGTTGGCATCATGATCAGCATGCATAGTGGATAGCTTTACTTGTTTCAGTCTCAGGGCTTTTGCGGGATCAACGGCGAAAATTCAAGTGGCCACCGCATCGCAGGCCAACATCTGCGCAACTTGTTGGGGCATTGTTCAGCGATGGGGCGGATTGCACCGTGTCTCCTATTCAGGGGCGGGCGTGACACCGGTTGCTGACCAATAGACCAAACCGTCAACCGCAGTTGGCTGCGTCTCGAGCCCGATCAGGTCAGGTGCCAGCTCAGACAACTCACCCTCCGAACAGAGCCCTCGCAGCGGGCCGGTGGTATAGCCGAACCTGTCGAGGTATTTGTGCAGCTCCAGCCGTCTGAGATAGACAAAGCGCCTACCGTTGGAAGCAAAGACCGATGCGGCCCCGGGTGGTACGCGCAACTTGCGGTCATAGGCGCAGAGCAGCAGGGTTTCATCCGGCTGCAGCATTGCACCCAAAGGGGTCAAAATCTCGGCCTCGGGCACGCCCAAGCGTACGCGGCCCTTGCCCAGATCGGTGGCATCGCGGTCATAGAACAGGCCGCCTGCAACAAAGACCAGACCCAGCGCGGCCACCATCCCGGCCCAGCGCAGGCGCTTGACCGAAAACAACAAACCGGTTGCCGCGACCATCAGCATCGGCAGGATCAGCAGGGTGTAGCGTGCATAAACCTTGCCGGCTGCGGCCCACATCATGATAACGAAGAACGCGGCTATACCTGTTGCAGCAAGAAGTCTGGGCCGCTTTTGCAGAAATGGCAGAGCGCAGATGCCGACAAAACCCAGCAGCCGCAACCACGGCTCGCCCGCGATGATCAGATCATAGAGTTTCCCGAAGCCGCGATCGCTGAGCGAAGGGCGAAAACGATCCAGCATCTCGCCTTTGATGTTGCCATCCAGCGAGTCGCCAAAGAGGAACCGAAGCTCTTGCAGGATCGGCCAGGCGAAGGCCAGCGGGATCGCAATCTTGAGTGTCCGGCGAAACGTTCTGTTCTGCCAGATCTCGCTGAACGGTTCCGTCTGCCATCTGTTGGTCAACTTCAGCGTCAGTAGTGCCAGCGCTAGAAAGGCCAGCGGGGTTGGGCTTTTCTGCAAGGCGGCCAACACCAGAGTTGCGCCGAAATAAGGCCAGTATTTCGGCTTTTCCAACGCTGCCAACAGGGCTGCAATTCCAAGGGTCGAAAAGAAAACCGCACCGGTATCAAGCATCGCGGATGTGGCGTGTTGCCAGAACTGAAGCGACGTGGCCACCAGCAGGACCGAAGGCAGCATGGCCCAGGGGCTGTCCGGGATCATCACCCGCGCCAGTACGGCCGTTGCCATCAGCGCGCCCAGCGCAAAGATCATCGACGGCAGGCGCAAGGCCAGAATATCAGATACGCCAAACTCCATCAGCAGTGCAGACATCCAATACTGCATGGGCGGTTTTTTTAGGCTAGGTTCGTTGTTGGAATAAACCGCCAGCCAGTCCCCATTGCGCGCAAAGCCTGTACTGCGGTCATAAGTGTAGAATTCATCGTAGTGATAGATGTTCCCAACACCCAGATCAGTCAGATACCAGGACCAGACCAGGACCATCACCAATGCGGTGACGAAGTAAGGAAGCAATCTTAGCCAATTTGGGGAGGTACCGGTCATGCTTTCCGTGGTCCTATCGCGTCATAGAAATATGTGGTGTTGATCCCGCCGGGCCTTGTTTGAAACTGCCGCGCGTCGCGCTCCCATTATTGCGTCGCCCGTCCAAGAGCAAGAAGTTTAGAAGGGCGACCGCGCTTGTCAGACTGCAGGCTCGGCCTCGTCGGGCAACATCAGGCTCAGCTCACCCTCTTTGAAGCCATCGAAGGACAAGTCCCAGCTGGCACCGGGCCAAAGCAGTTGCAACTGCTTCTTCGCAGGCCGATAGACCGCAGTATAGAGCGTGCCGAAACCTGATCTGAAAGCCGTTGAATAAAGCGGCGGACGCAGGAACGCATCGATAAACCGCTTCTCGCTTTCCGGGTGCTGGTTGAGACGGTTGAGCAAGAACCTTTCGCGTTCCACGGTGGCCGTAAAGCGCGCATGGGTGGACCATTCGACATGGCCCTGATGGTTTGTCGCCACTGGTTGGTCCGAGATTTGCGGGTGCCGGTCCGGGGCAAGATACACCGTGCTGTGATTGTGTTTCGCATCCAGAACGGTGACGTTATAGCTCATATGACAAGGGATGCGGCACAGGCAGTCAACCGCTTGCGCAGTGGTCTCGCAGGTTTGAAGGACATAGCGCAGGATCAGCGGCACGCCAAAGCCGTCGCCGACCTCGCGCCGCCCGCCAAAGGTGAGCGAGACCGTCAGACCGGCATCGTTGATGCCATCAAGCAGACCCAGAACGCCGTCGCTCATCCCGATGATCCCGCGCCCGCCCCATTGGGTTTTCAGCAGAGCAGCGTCAAAGGTTTTTGGATGGTAGTCGTAATTGCGCACCAGAAACGGTGTCTTGCCACGCCAAATCGCCTGGCTGCAGCCCGAAAGATATTTCGGCGGGCAGTAAAAGCTGAGAAACCGTGCCTGGCTGTCGCTGCCGCCGACCAGTTCGACGATCTCTTCGTACAGCGGCAGAATCTCGGGCATGTGTTTTTGCAGGGCGCGTAGACATTCGCGATAGGTGGGGCGGGCCGAATACCCCTCTTGCGCCCACCATTTGCGGTAGGCGGGCCAGTATTCGGCAAACAGCCCGGCCAGCTTGGGACCGGGCTGCGCTTCGTCAATTGAGCGAAAAACAAGCGCCATGGGGCTTTCTACATGATTTTGAAGGCGGGGTCTTCCATCGGTTGTGCGGCGGGCAGCGGTTCAGCCGTATAAGCCGAAGTGATCCCATGAATCCACTTCTTCGATTTGTCTGTCAGTTTGAAGCCCTTGGTCATCGACCGCCCGCGAGTCACGAGGATACCCAGATCAGCACCCTCATAGCGGTAATCACCGACATTCGAGATACGCAGGAAGAACGCTTCGTTCTCGCCCACCGCGCGGCGGTGATAGTCGAAGCGGTCGAACACGACGCGGCCATCTTCCAGCATCTTGTAGATGCCCGACTGTGGGGCCTGCGTGATCCGGTCGACACTGTCATCGGTGTGTTTGATTACCATTTGCGACCAGCTGTCGATCATGTCCGGATCCGCCCAGCGGGCATTCAGTTCCTCGACATCCAGCTCGAAGGGCTTCTTTGAAAACTCAAGCAGGTGGAACAGAAACAGCGGCGCATCGGCGTGTGCAAAGGCCGCGTGGTTGGTCATCGAACTGGCGCCAGTGATGCGGGGGTTCAGTTCACCCAGCCACAGCTCATCGGTTTTCTTGTCAATCAGAAAGTCGAGTTCGAAATAGCCGCGATAGCCGGATTTCCGCAGTTCTTCACCGAACTGGAACGTCAGCTGCCGGGCCTGTTCGCGGGCCTTAGGTGGGAAAGCGGTCGAGAAAATCTCATTCCCGCACCAGCCGCCGCGATAAGGCGTGAGTTCCTTGAAGCCCACAAGCTCAGTCATCAGCGGGCCAACGATGGTACCCTCCGAGGTCGCGCAAGCCTCGATCGCCGCCCCGCGGCAATCGATCCGCTTCATGATCTTGATCTCACCTTCGCCGATGATCTCGTCTTTGTGCTTGTTGAAATCAGCTTCGGACTTGATGAAGAACGTCGTATGGCCGCTGTCGCCAAAGGCGGATTGTAGCACCAGATCATTCCCCAATCCGGCCTTTTCGCAGATCTTTTTCAGGTGATCATAGCTTTTGACAACGCTCAGCGTGTTGGGCACCGAAGGCACACCCGCCTTATTGCCGATACGGACAGTTTCGATCTTGTTGTCACATTTGGTGCGCAGCTTGGCTTTGGGGAACCACAGCTGACCGCCCAGCTCCTTGACCAGCTTCTCGGTCGTCTCGTCGAACATCAGGAAGACAAACTTGGGCTTTCCACCACGCCGCTTGACCAGGTCGATGACCTCTTTGTGCTGCAGCAGATAATTGTTGATGTCTTCGATGGACTGAAACTCATCATGCGGCATTTCCGAAGGCACAAACACGTTCGGATGTCGCCCGTCAAAGCAATCCATGTAGCAGATATAGGTGAAGTTCATCACCCATTCATCCAGTCCCAACAGATTGAAATTGGTCGCCGATACAAAATAGATCGGGTCCTTGTTGGTATGGAAATACCGGCGGATTTCCGAGATGTTTTTCAGCACCTTCTTTGGCATGATTGTTGTCCTCCCTGACCCCTTAGGGGTTCTTTACTGACTTCAAAGCGTCTTCGGTAAAAATGCGCAGGCCCAGATCGGCACGGAACCCATGGATTTCCGAGACGTCCAGTTCCTGCATGAATTTGAGAATTTCAGGGCTGATCACCTGCCCCGGTACCAAAATGGGAAAGCCCGGCGGATAGGGGATCACGAAGGTGGCCGAGACCATCTCTTCCCCGGCTTCGAGCCGTTCCAACATCTCCTTGTCGGGCTCGACGTAGTCGCAATTGTCTTCGTCATAGGACAGAAAAAACGCCGTACGGATGTCACCGGCTTCGGTACCTGCTTCACAGCGGAACGCATCGTGGAACCGACTAAAATCGGGCAGAGGTGGGACGTGTTCGCTCAGATTCCTGACGCGCTTTTCAAAGGCCCGTTTTTCCATCTTCGAGGCATCGTCCATCAGATCGTCGAGTTCCTTGGCGATCTCGACCAGAACCTCGATCAGATAAGCGACCGAGCTGCGTGTGGTGCCGATATTGGTCATGAACAACACGGTATTGCGCGAGGTCTTGTTGATCTGGATGCCGTATTTATCCATCAGGATCTTGGTCTTGAACGTATCGCCGTCCCAGCCCGTGGCGCCCACATGCAGCGTGATGCGGGTGGCATCCAGAACAAACTCGTCTTTGGCCCAGCAATCCCAAACATCGGCCCATCCCTGATCGGGATCGAAATAGCTGGTCATGCCGCTTTCGCGATATTGCTCGGGGATCATGTCGCCCGCCGTGACCAGCTTGAAATACTTTCTGAGCAGCGGATGGGTCGTCACGGCCCGGCGGATTGCCATCGCGCTTTCGACCTGCCGCTGGACGAACTCGTACCCTTCGATCTCGACTTGTCTGCGCCCAACATCCAAAGAGGCGATGATCTGGTAATTGGGAGAGGTCGAGGTGTGGGTCATATAGGCCTCGTGAAACGCCTCTTCGACCGCACCTTTGAACTGCTGGTCATTGACGTGGATCATCGAACCCTGCCGCAGCGCAGTTAGCGTTTTATGCGTTGATTGTGTGGCATAGACCCTAACACGCGCATCGGGCGGAGCGATCAGGCGGGTGTTCAGAAGGGTCTCATCATCCGTGCCCTTCAGTTCCTCCTGCTGTTTGGCATAAGCCTCGGCATGTTCTGGGGTGCGGAATTGTTCGCGCAGGATATTGGCCGATCGCATCGCGGTACGTACGCGCGAATTCGGGGCAAAGCGCGCGTAACCGAACCACGCCTCATCCCATAGGAACACAAGGTCCTTTTTGATCGCCAGACATTCCTGCATCACCCGCTGCACGTTGTAGACGATGCCGTCGAATGTGCAGTTGGTCAGCAGAACCATACGAACCTGATCCAGCTTGCCTTCGGCCTTCAGGGTCAAAAGCTTGTGCTTGATCTCTCGGATCGGCACCGCGCCGTACATCGAGTAATCGTGCAGCGGATAGCTGTCCATATAGACCACGCTCGCCCCCGCCAGCACCATGCCGTAGTGGTGCGATTTGTGGCAATCGCGGTCGATCAGCACGATATCTCCGGGCCGTACCAGTGCTTGCACAACGATTTTGTTGCAGGTCGAGGTGCCGTTAGTCGCAAAAAACGTCTGTTTAGAGCCGAATGCGCGTGCGGCAGCCTCCTGCGCCTCTTTTATCGGACCTTTGGGTTCCAGCAGAGAATCCAGCCCGCCCGAGGTGGCCGAAGTTTCCGCCATGAAGATATTTGATCCGTAGAACGCCCCCATGTCCTGAATCCAGTGGCTGCGACTAATCGATTTACCCCGGCTGATCGGCATCGCGTGGAACACGCCCGTGGGCTGTTTTGAGTATTCCTTGAGCGCCGTGAAGAACGGCGTCTTATAGCGCCGCTGCACCCCGCGCAGGATGTTCAGGTGCAATTCCAGAAAGTCTTCCTGATTGTAGAAGACCCGCCGGCACAGGCCCAGATCGAGACCGGCGATATCTTCCGCCGAACGGTCGGTGATTAGATAAGCGTCCAGCTCGGGGCGCAGCATGCCGATCCGGCGGCAGGTTTCTGGTCCGTATTC
This sequence comes from Ruegeria sp. C6, assembly GCF_056537625.1. Taxonomy (NCBI): domain Bacteria; kingdom Pseudomonadati; phylum Pseudomonadota; class Alphaproteobacteria; order Rhodobacterales; family Roseobacteraceae; genus Ruegeria; species Ruegeria sp. C6. Next base: position 174,767 of record NZ_JBQFRW010000006.1, read on the forward strand.
CGAGGGTGACAGCGCATCAAGATCGGCGCCCTCGCCATAGAGGCTGATATAGCGGCCCAAAACATTGGTTTCGTTCTTGGACTTCAGGCTAAGGCCCGGACGAACGATGACCGCCTGTACATTCTGGTTGAACAGAACCCCGATCAGCGCATCCTCGACACTGGGAACGACAACGGTTTCATAGATAAACGGATCTTCGCTGCGGCGCATCCGTTGCAGGCTGGTTTGCAGGAACCGTTCCTGATGTTCGTTGACCTTGTCAACGATCATCACCTCGAAATATGGGCGGCCCAGCGCGCGGGCTTCATGGCTTTGAGTGGACTCGTCCTCGAACTCATCAACCTCGGTCTCATCCGCGATCAGCGGGATCGAGCGGCGACGATATGCCCCTGAGGTCAGCGCCCGCGACACCCGGCGCACAGCGGTTGAGAAATCGCCAAAGTTTCCATGGTCCAGCAAACGACGCAGATAGTCGAACGCCGATCCGCCCGGAAAAGCGAAATACACCTCGATCGGAGCCAGCGCCTGCAGCAACTGCCGTGCCCGGTCCCGATCTTTTTCGTTACCGCCCTGATCCAGGGACTCGGCCGTTTCCCGCAGCGCGCTCCACCGGTCTGCCCTCAATTGCGAGGCGCTGTAGTAGTCCGAGATGGTGTGGAGCTTTTCGCTATCGGAAATGCCGTGCATGAAATTTTTCCTTTCTGCCGATACCGAAAAGCTGGGCCGGTATCAGTCTGTGCCAGAGCGCCCTTTGTAGAGATACAGATTGTCGGGCTTGGTCGCGGCGTCTTCAGTATATCCCAGCGCCGTTCTGGGGTCGGATGCAGCGACGCCCGCAACGTCGCCTTTCTGCGGAATGCGCAGCGGGCCGAGCGTGTGCAGATAGGCATCCGCCCCGCTGGAACGGTCATAGACCGGGAACTCCGCCTCGCGGTCGCGGAAGCTTTTGAGAACCTGCCCCAGACCTTTCAGTCCGACCTCGCGTTGGCGGCGGACCTGATCAAGATCGATCTCGATAGGGAAGATATCCTCCTGTCCCGCAGACTGGTGCAGCACGGTGGCCGAGGGATCAACGACCAGTGAGCGGCCCACGCCCCCGGCGGCCAGCCCGTTCACGTCAAACACATAGCATTGGAACTGCGCAGCGGTCGCCTTGGCGATCGACAGCTCGGCCTCGCGGTCGGTTGTGCCGGTCAGAACCGGGTGCAGCAGAACCTCGACCCCTTGGCTGGTCAGGTGGCGGGTGGTTTCGGGGAACCAGATGTCGTAGCAGATCGACAGGCCAAACCGGCCCACATCCGGCACATCAAAGATGCAGAATTCGGTACCCGAGGCGATGTTCTGTTCATAAGGTTTGAACGGGAACATCTTGGAGTATTTTGAGACGATCTCACCTTCGGGGTTGATCACCACCGAGGTGTTGAAAATCCGTCCATCTTCGTGCTTTTCGAACATCGAACCGGGGATCAGCCAGATCCCATAACGCCGAGCGGCATCCTGAAAGCGCGACAGGTCGTCATTGGGAAAGGGCTGGGCAAACCGGTCGAGCGGACCATGAGGCGCCAGTTCGCTGAACAGGGCCATCTGGGTCCAAGGGAACCGCGCCATCATAATGTCGATCCGGTGCAGCATCGCGTCGACATTCGACTGCAACGCACCGACATGCATCTGGATTCCGGTTATCGCAAAAGGGGTCATTTTTCGTTTCTTCTCATTTTCTTGCCGATTGCGACCGCCGATTTGATCCGGCGTTCTTCATCGGAACATAAAACCGTGTGGTCACGCAAGCCTGCTGTCCACAGGCTATGGTTTTCCGAGGCGACTGCCCTCATACTGCGGCTTCCTCGGCGGTATCTTCTGCCTGCGGTTCCACAAAATCGATGTCGTTGCGAACCCAGAAGAACCGGAATCCGCAACTGCGCAGCCATTTCTCGAGCCGATCAAGGCTGGACCACTCCCGCCGCAGCCCGCGCGTGGATTCGACCAGCGCCCATTGGCCATCGACCAGAAAGTATACAGTCCAGGTATTGGGATGCGCCGAGTGGTTGGCAAAGCCGCCGCTGATCACCTCACGCGCCGTGCGAACGGCGACCGGATAGTCGCCGATGCGACCCTCAGCCGCGAGAATGGCCAGATCGTTTTGACGGATCGTGAATGTGGGAAGGGGGGCGTCGTTCATGCAGCCTCGATCTGCGCCGCGTCCAGCAGCGCTTTGCGCCGTTCACTGATATCCGCTGGCTTCAGGTTTTCGACGCGGGTCGCCAACGTCCAGACATGACCGAACGGATCGGCAATCGTGGCGCAGCGTTCACCCCAATAGGTGTCCGCCGCCTCAGCGATCAGGCTGGCACCGCTTTCCAACGCGGCTGCAAGGGCAGTGTCCACATCTTCGACATACATATGATGCCCAATCGGAGTGACTGTGCCCGGAATGGCGGGGCCGTGCGCACCCCATCCGGCGGTGACAAACAGCATCGAGTTGCCGATCTTGATCGAGGCAAAGCCGGGGGCCTCATCCGCGTCATAGGCCTGTATCTTCGCTTCAAAGGCGCTTTCGTAGAAAGTTAGCGCGGCATCGACGTCGGCGACGGCAAGCGATGCGGTGCAGGTGCGATAGCCACGTGGCAGAGTGGCAGGTTTCTTTTTCATTCCGGTACTCTCTGAATTGGACGGCGGACACCCTGGATTATCTGCAGGAATTTCCCGCACTATGCATCATACTGTGGATCAAACCAGGAGATACTGCAACACTATGATGCATAGTGCTGAAATTTCTGCCGTGATGCTTAGAATGTAGGCGGAGTACAGGCGCTGATGACCCGGCAAACTTCGGGGCCGACCTGCCTGAACCGGTGCGGGGTGCGACTGTCGAAATAATAAGCATCGCCTGGTCCCAGTACTTTGCGCTTATCACCCACGGTCACCTCCACCCGACCCGAAATGACAATACCGCCCTCTTCCGCCTCATGCCCGTACATCACGCGACCGGTGTCAGCCCCTAGCTCATAAGTTTCCTGCAAGATCATCATCGCGCGACCATGCAGGTTTGATCCTACCTGCCGCAGAGACAGCCCACCCTTTCCGATCTCAGTAAGTTCTTCTGAGGCGTAAAACACGGTCTGCTCAGGTTCGATTTCGAAGGAAAAGAAATCGGACATGCCAATCGGTATGCCTTGCAGAATACGCCGTAACGCACCAACCGATGGATTCATCTTGCCCGACTCGATCAGTGAGATGGTTGAGTTCGGCACATCCGACTTCTTGGCCAGCGCCCGCTGAGATAAGCCTGCACGCTCTCGCAAGGTTCGCAGGCGCAATCCGAGGGTCAAATCCTCTTGGCTGGTGTTCTTCATGTTCAGTATCCGCAACACTTGATCCTGCCGGGACGGTAAATCAATGGCTTATGAATCACAAGAAACAGGCTTTCGCTTGCACGCGCAGATACTACAGTCGCGCAGTCAAACATACGGGCACCGCGCCCGGAAACGGGAAAGGACGCAAGATGCTGAACGCTCAGATTGCTGAACGCCGGAATACCTCGATCGCGCAGGGCGTGGGGATGCAAACGCAAGTCTATGTGGACCGTGCCGTGAATTCCGAGGTCTGGGATGTCGAAGGCAAACGCTATATCGATTTCGCCGCAGGCATCGCCGTTGTGAACACCGGGCATTGCCACCCCAAGGTGATGGAGGCTGTTCAGAAACAGGCCGCAAACTTCACCCATACCTGCCATCAGGTTCTGCCTTATGAGAATTACATCCGTCTGGCCGAGCGCCTGAACGAGAAAGTGCCCGGCGACTTCACCAAGAAAACCGTCTTTGTCACTACAGGTGCCGAGGCGGTCGAGAATGCCGTCAAGATCGCGCGTGCTGCCACTGGCCGCCCGGCTGTAGTGGCCTTTGGCGGCGCTTTTCACGGCCGCACCTTCATGGGCATGTCGCTGACCGGCAAGGTTCAGCCCTATAAAGCGGGCTTCGGCGCGATGATGCCCGATACCTATCACGTCCCGTTCCCGATCGATCTGCATGGCACCTCGACCGAAGATTCGCTGGGTGCTTTGACTAAACTGTTCAAGGCCGATCTTGATCCGGGCCGGGTGGCCGCGATCATCATCGAACCGGTTCAGGGCGAAGGTGGCTTCTACCCCGCTCCGGCTGAGTTGATGCGTGGTCTGCGCGCGCTTTGCGACGAACATGGCATCGTTCTGATTGCCGATGAGGTACAGACCGGCTTTGCGCGCACTGGCAACCTGTTCGCGATGGACGCTTATGACGTCTCTGCTGATATCACCACCATGGCCAAAGGTCTGGCCGGTGGTCTGCCGCTGGCCGCCGTCACCGGTCGTGCCGAGCTGATGGACGCCGCGCACCCGGGTGGTTTGGGCGGAACCTATGGCGGCAACCCGCTGGGGATCGCCGCCGCCCATGCTGTGATGGATGTGATCGAGGAAGAAGACCTGTGCACGCGCGCCAATGAGCTGGGCTCGCGCTTGAAACAGCGTCTGGAATCGATCCGTTCCCGCACGCCCGAGATCGTAGATATTCGTGGTCCGGGCCTTATGGTTGCGGCCGAGTTCAACACGACCGACGGCAGCGCCCCAAATCCCGATATGGCAAACGCCATACGGGTCGAGGCATTGAAGCGTGGATTGATCCTGCTGACATGTGGCGTATATGGGAACGTAATTCGTTTCCTCGCGCCGTTGACGGTGCAGGACGAAATCTTCGCCGAGGCCATGGATATCCTCGAAGCCTCGATCGACGCTGCCAAAGGAGCCTGAACATGCTGGATACCAAAGTGACCAAGCTGGAGCTGAAAGATCCCAGCCTTCTGGAACCCCGCGCCTATATCAACGGTGAATGGGTCGAAGGTGAGGCAACGTTCCCTGTCTACAACCCTGCAACCGGTGATCTGATCGCCAATGTGACAGATGTCAGCATCGAAGGCACAACACAGACCATCGATGCAGCTTACGCTGCGAAGAAGGAATGGGCTGCTCAGACTGGCAAGGAACGCGCCGCCATTCTGCGCAAATGGTTCGACCTGATGGTCGAAAACGCAGACGATCTGGCAACCATCCTGACCGCCGAGATGGGTAAACCCTGGCCCGAGGCGCGCGGTGAAATCCTATATGGCGCGTCCTTTATCGAGTGGTTCTCGGAAGAGGCCAAGCGTGTTTACGGCGACGTCATCCCCGGCCACCAGCGCGACAAGCGCATCGTGGTGCTGAAGCAGCCCGTGGGCGTAGTGGGATCAATCACGCCTTGGAATTTCCCCAACGCGATGATCACGCGCAAAGTTGGCCCGGCGCTGGCCGTGGGCTGTACTTTTGTGGCGCGCCCAGCGACGTTGACGCCGCTGTCGGCGACGGCGATGGCGGTTTTGGGTGAACGTGCGGGTATACCAGCGGGCGTGTTCAACGTGATCCCGGGCACAGACAGCTCGGGCGTTGGTAATGAGCTTTGCACCAATGACAAGGTCGCCAAGATCACCTTCACCGGCTCGACCCGTGTAGGACAGATCCTGATGCGTCAGGCGGCGGGCACCATCAAGAAGATGTCGCTGGAACTGGGCGGTAACGCACCATTCATCGTCTTTGACGATGCCGACGTGGATGCCGCCGTGGATGGCGCGATGATCGCGAAGTTCCGCAACAATGGCCAGACCTGCGTCTGTGCCAACCGCATCTATGTGCAGGCGGGCGTCTATGACGAGTTTGCTGCCAAGCTGGCCGAGAAGACCAAATCTTTGAATGTCGGCGACGGCTTTGGCGACGGCATCACCACAGGTCCCCTGATCAATCAGGCGGCGGTCGACAAAGTTGAAGAACATATATCGGACGCGGTTTCCAAAGGGGCGACTGTAACGCTGGGCGGCAAACGCTCGGATCTGGGTGGGACATTCTTTGAACCCACCGTTCTGACTGGCGTAACCCGCGACATGGTTGTGGCAAAGGACGAAACCTTCGGCCCCGTCGCTCCGCTGTTCAAATTCGAGGAAGAAGACGACGTCGTCAACATGGCCAATGACAGCGAGTTCGGCCTGGCCTCGTATTTCTACAGCCGCGATCTGGCGCGCGTCTGGCGTGTGGCCGAGGCGCTGGAATCGGGCATGGTGGGCATCAACACTGGCCTGATCTCGACCGAAGTCGCCCCGTTCGGCGGTGTCAAACAATCCGGTCTAGGCCGTGAGGGTTCGAAATACGGGATCGAGGATTTTCTTGAGATGAAATATCTCTGCATGGGTGAAATTCAGTAAACGACCCTCGCCTTGAACTTTCCACGCACTCGCAGCCTGCTGCGGGTGCATTTTCGTTTCAGACCGATGCGTGCCCGCGCAGACGGAACACCAACGGCATCATCACCAAGACCAGAGCCGCCGAGAAAAAGAACGGTGCGCCGGGCAGATAAGTGCCTTCGCCATCGACCGACGCCTGAAAGATGCCGGTCATCACCAAAGGCGACAGAACCGCAGCGACAGAAGACAGTGACGCGATGACTCCCTGCACCACGCCCTGCCGGTCTTCGTCCGCCTGGTTCGAGGCCATAGCCGTGATCAAGGCAGGCACGAGGTCGGACAGCGCGGCAAGCAGAATAAAGATGACAAGTGCCGTAACCGTTACGGTGAACCCAAAGCCGATCATTCCGACCAATGCCGATACCATCCCCAGCAGCAGGGTCCGGTAGTCGCCGATCCAGCGAATGAAGACCGGCATCAATCCGGCTTGGACGAAGGCCAACAGCACGCCGTATGCGGCCAGCGACAGGCCGATATACAGCGTGGACCAGCCAAACACCTCTCGTATCCAGAAGGCCCAGAGGGTGGGGTAGACCATGTTGGCAAATTCAAAGATGAAAATGCACAGCAGCGGCACCGCCAGCCCCGGAAAGCGGAAGGCGTCAAAAATCGATTTGAACGGGTTCAGGTCACGCTTGCCAAAGGGGCGGCGCTTTTCTGGTTTCAGGCTTTCGGGCAGGACGAATACTCCGAACAGGGCGTTGGCCGCGGACAAAACCGCGGCAATCCAGAACGGCGCAGTGATACTGATCCCGGCAGCGATGCCGCCGATGGCTGGGCCAAGCACAAACCCAATCCCGAAGGCCGCCCCGATCAGACCGAAATTCGCCGCCTTCTCAGTCGGTGAGGATATGTCAGCGATGTAAGCCGTTGCGGTAATATAGGTCGCCCCCGCAAGCCCCGCGAGCGTTCGCCCCAGAAGAAGCAGCCAGAATGTTTCGGCCAGCGCCATGATCACATAATCCAGCGCCAACATGGTCAGCGCTGCGATCAGGATCGGCCTGCGGCCAACCGCATCCGAAATGCTACCCACGATAGGTCCGCACAGGAACAGCGCCCCGGCATAGGCGGCCATCAGCAGCCCACCCCAAAAGGCCCCTTGTCCGGTATTGCCCGCACCGACGCGATCCATCAGGTCGGGCATGATCGGGAACACGATGCCGATACCGATGGCATCAATCATCAGCGTGATCAGGATAAAGGTTATCGCGCGGCTTTTGAACATACCGCCCTATCGGACGAGTATTCTGATAAAGCAAGAGAAAAGGGCTGCGTGGTACAATTGTCCAGCAGCCCTTTTCCAGTTCATGTTTATTGGCCCAAAGCCACGCCTTCGCGACGCGGATCAGCCGCTCCGATCAGCTGGCCATCCTTGATCAGGATGGCGTGAAGCCCACTGTTGAGATCGACCTGTTTGACCTCATGCCCCTTGGCTGTCAGAGCATCAGCGAATTCAGCAGCGGATGTCCCCTGCTCCAGATCCATCGCAGACCCGTTGCGATGCACAAAATGCCCGGTTTCGATGGCATCCTGCGGGTCCATTTCCCAATCCAGGATCGCAATGATCGTTTTGGCCACATAGTTGATAATGCGGCTACCACCGGGTGAGCCGATCAGCAGATAGGGCTCACCATCCTTCATCACGATAGTTGGTGACATCGAGCTGCGCGGGCGTTTGCCACCCTCAACGCGGTTGGCCACCAGACGGTCGCCATCCTTTGGTGCGCGGTCGAAATCGGTGAGTTCGTTGTTCAGCAGGAAACCCCGCACAAAAACCCGGCTGCCAAAGGCGGTCTCAATAGTGGTCGTCATCGACAGCGCGTTGCCGTACTGATCTCGGATCACGATATGGCTGGTGCCGGGACGACCCGGGTTTTGCGAGGGCGCAAACAGGGCGGTGTGATCACGTGGCGGCTCACCTGCCTGACGCTTCTCGCTGGCTGCAGCAGGGTCGATCATCTCCGAGCGCAGCTTTAGATAGTCCGCGTCCAGCAGACCCTTGACCGGTACATCGATAAAATCGCCGTCGGCCATGTAAAGCGCGCGGTCGGCATAGGCCAGCTTGGCGGCCTCGGCATAGAGATGCGCCATCTCGGCGTTCCAACCGGTGCCTTCGAGGTCGAAGTTGCTGAGGATCCCCAGAATCTGGCCCACGGTCAGGCCGCCGGAGGTTGGCGGACCCATTCCGCAGACATCGTAGCCGCGATAATCGGCGCAGACGGCGGGGCGGATTTTGACGCGGTAGTCGGCCAGATCTTCAAGCGTGATGTTGTTTTCCACCTTGGATGTGGCATCCACTGCCGCCACGATATCTTCGGCGATGGGGCCGCTATAGAAGGCGCCTGCGCCCTGATCGGCCAGAATGCGCAGGGTTTCGGCAAACTCGGGGTTCCGTAGTAAGGTTCCAGCCTGCAGCGGCGTGTCATCTTCGTTGAAGAAATACGCTTTGCCCGCCGGGAACACACCGACTGAGCGCTCACGTTCAATCGTGCTTTGGATCGAGTTTGCCATGCGGGGCGAAACCTCAAACCCCTGCTCGGCCTGATCGATGGTAGACTGGAACAGCGAGGCCCAGTCTTTCTTGCCATAGAGGTTATGGGTCACTTCCATCAGGCGCAGAATGCCCGGAACGCCAACAGATTGTCCGCCTACAACAGCTTCGGGCCACGGCATCTTTTGCCCGTCCGGCAACAGGAACCGTTCAGGCGTGGCTTTCGCGGGGGCCTTCTCGCGCGCATCAAAGGTGGTCAGTGTCTTGGCCGACGCATCCCAATACAGCATGAACGCACCACCGCCGATGCCCGATGATTGCGGTTCAACCAGATTGAGCATCAGCTGCACGGCAATCATCGCATCTGCGGCTGTGCCACCTGCGGCCAGCACATCATATCCGGCTTTGGCAGCAATGGGATTGGCGGCCGAGACCATGAACTCGGTGCCAGTCACCGAGTTTTTGTCCTCCCAACCATAGCCATATTCCGGCGCAGGGTCCTGCGCATTGGCCGCGCAAGCGACAACACCCAACGCCAGAACGGCGCCGGTTTTCATGAATGTCTTCATCATAGAAATCTCCCGGTAAGGATCTGCGAGATTGGCTACTGAGTAACAAGCTTCAAATGGCAGATTCTCAGCTTAAATCCGATCGATTTACCGCACAACATATACTGACGTGTGCGAATGCCTCACGACCCGCGCCGCATTCGGACCGAGCAAATAGTCCTTCAAGTCAGGCTTATGCGCGCCGATCACGATCAAGTCCGAGCCCGCGCCTTCCGCGGTTTTGAGGATCTCCTGATAGGCGCTGCCAGTTGCCACCACATGACGGACCTTGGCGTTGCGCTCTTCCCCCAGCGTGGCGGCGCAGAGGGCGACCAGCTTTTCATGAGCCTCTTCAATCACCTTTTCATGGTGGTGGGGCTCAAAAAAACTGCTGACGAACCCCTCTCCATAATCGGGCGTCACCGTCACCACATCCAGCCGCGCGCCATCCATTTCGGCCAGCGCTGCGGCGCGTTCAAGGACAGCAACATCAAGATCGCCATTGCTGATATCCACGGCGCACAGAATAGCTTGGGTCATGCGGGTTCTCCCTGTTTTGCGGCGCGGCCGCGCTGGAGGAAGGCGACAAGACCCAACAGGATCAGCGCCGGGATAAAGATCAGCTCTTTCGCGGGCTGGCTTTGCGGGGCCTGAATGCTGGTGATGCGAACGGCATCGTCAGCATAATAGTCGAACATGTCCAGCTCATCCGCGACCGGCGTTCCGAACATCGGCTCGTCAAGCTTGACCAGACCATCCTCTTCCAGCGTCATCAGGCCCAAAGCGTCAACGCGTGCTGTACCGTCGGCTCCTTCCGGAATGTCCAGAACAACGGTGGTTTCGGTCATATTGCCAGTGTCAAAGTCCGGACCTGCGACCTCAATCCGCATGGTGCTGCCGGGTGCGGCCTCACCCACGGCCTGTGTCAGCTGTGCCGGTTCGATCTGCGCAAAGGGCGGTGCGATGCGGTTCATGAAGAAATCCGGACGGAACAGCGCAAAGGCGATCAGAATCAGCGCCACGCTTTCATAGATGCGGTTCTTGGTCAGGAACCAGCCCATGGTACCTGCGGTGAAGATCAGGATCGCGATGGTCGCAGAGACGGCCACCAAGATGCCCTGTACCCAGCCCACATCGATTAGCAACAGATCGGTGTTGAAGATGAACACGAAAGGCAGTGCCACGGTGCGCAAGCTGTAGAAGAAGGCGGTGAAACCGGTCTTAATCGCATCCCCACCAGAAACGGCGGCGGCCGCAAAGCTCGCCAGACCAACCGGCGGTGTCACATCAGCCATGATGCCGAAGTAGAACACGAACAAGTGCACCGCGATCAGCGGCACGATCAGCCCATCCTGCGCGCCCAGTTCGACAACCACACCCGCCATCAGCGAGCTGACCACGATATAGTTCGCCGTGGTCGGCAATCCCATCCCGAGGATCAGGCTGAGCAGACCCACCAACGCCAGCATGGCGATCAGGTTACCGCCTGACAGGAACTCGACCAGATCGGCCATCACTTGGCCCACGCCGGTCAGCGTCACGGTGCCCACGATCACACCCGCAGTGGCGGTGGCCAGCGCGATACCAATCATGTTGCGCGCGCCGTCGATCAGCCCGTTCCACAGGTCGACGACACCGGCCTTGAAGGCATTCGCTGTGTCACTTTCACCCCGGAAGATCGACTTGAGCGGTTTCTGCGTCAGCAGGATCACGAACAACAGCGAAGTCGCCCAGAAGGCTGATAGGCCCGGTGATTTCTGTTCGATCATCAGGAAATAGACCAGCACGATGATCGGTAGCAGGTAATGCAGACCGGCCTTGTAGATTTCGGCAATTACCGGCAGTTCAACCTCTTTGGCATTAGGATCGTCAGGCACCAAGTCCTCTACTCCGGAAGCCAGCCAAAGCAGGATCAGATAGGCCAAAACGATCAGCGCCGACAGGACCAGACCCGACGCATCGGGCATGAGCGCGACAATCGCTTTGATCGGGTACTGGATGCCATAGCACAGCCCGGCAAAGCCCACGAAGAACAGCGCCATTCCACCGATTGTGCGCCCCATCGAAACGACGCGGTCGCCCAGCGTCGGCATGTTCCGCTTCACCGCTTCAAGGTGTACGATGTAGACGAGCGCGATGTAAGAAATCGCGGCGGGCAGGAAGGCGTGGGTGATCACCTCAACGTATGAGATGCCCACATATTCCACCATCAGGAAGGCAGCAGCGCCCATCACCGGTGGCATGATCTGGCCGTTAACGGATGAGGCGACCTCAACCGAGCCCGCTTGTTCGCTGGAAAAGCCCACACGCTTCATCAGTGGGATAGTGAAGGTGCCGGTCGTGACAACGTTCGCAATGGACGAGCCCGAGATCAGGCCGGTCGCCGCAGAACCAACAACAGCCGCTTTGGCCGGGCCACCGCGCAGGTGCCCCAGCGCGCCAAAGGCCATCTTGATAAAGTAGTTGCCCGCGCCCGCCTTATCGAGCAGCGCGCCGAACAGCACGAAGAGGAAGACGAACTTGGTTGAAACGCCCAGCGCGATGCCAAAGACGCCTTCGGACGTGATCCACATATGGCTCATCGCCTTTTGCAGGCTGGCGCCTTTCCATCGGATCACCTCGGGCACCCACTCGGAGGAACCAAAGAAGACGTAGGCCAGAAAGATCGTGGCGATGATCGCCATTGCCGGGCCAAGCGCGCGACGCGCGGCCTCGAACAACAACAGCAGGCCAACAAGGGCGAACCACTTGTCGGTGTCGTCTGCGAGACCGCCCGCATCGACGATCTTTTGGTAGAAGAAATAGCCATAGAGGGCCAGAAATGCGCCCACGATCCCCATGATCCAATCCTGAATCGGGATGTAGTTCCGCGGGCTGGATTTCAGTGCCGGATAGGCCGAAAAGGCCAGGAACATCGCAAAGGCCAGATGAATCTGGCGTGAGTTGTTCACTACACTGCCCGGCAGCAGATAATTCGATAGGGGAGAGGCCAGAACGACCTGGAACACCGACCACAAGACCGCAACGATCGCCAGAAACAGCCCGACATTACCCGCCGGATCACGCGCGCCTGCGTCTGATGAGGCAACCAGTTCCTGAAGCTCTTCTTCGGAAAGAGGGCGATTGCCCTGTGTGTCGGAACTCATGTTGGTATCTCCCTGTCCTTCGGCCTTGGTTTTTGCGGCCGTCTTGTCTCCGGTTTAGCCCGGATATGAATCGGGGCGCCCCGAAAGGCGCCCCGTGTCAGGTCTGGTTACTGAATCCAGCCTTTTTCTTTGTAGTATTTCTCAGCGCCCGGATGCAGCGGTGCCGACAGACCATCCGCAATCATTTCTTCCGGTTTCAGGTTGGCAAATGCCGGGTGCAGCTTTTTGAAGTCATCGAAGTTCTCGAAGACCGAGCTGACAACCGCATAAACCGCGTCTTCCGACACGTCAGCCGAAGTCACGAAGGTTGCACCAACACCAAATGTCGAGGTGTCACCATCCGAACCACGATACATGCCACCTGGGATGGTTGCGGTACGGTAGAAGGAGTTGTCACCAACCAGCTTGTCAACCGCGTCGCCGCTGACGTTCACCAGTACCGAGTCACAGGCGGTGGTGGCTTCCTGAATCGAACCCGATGGGTGACCAACGGTGTAAACCATCGCGTCGATCTGGTTGTCGCACAGGGCAGCTGACTGTTCAGCCGCCTTCAGCTCGGTCGCCAGTTCGAAATCGTCTGTGGTCCAACCCATTTCGCCCAGCAGCACTTCCATGGTGCCACGCTGACCGGAACCGGGATTGCCGATATTGACGCGTTTGCCCTTCAGGTCTTCGAAATTCGAGATACCCGCGTCGGCACGCGCCACAACCGTGAACGGCTCTGGGTGTACCGAGAACACGGCACGCAGGTTCTCAAACGGGCCGGCTTCTTCGAATTTCGAGCTGCCGTTGAATGCGTGGTACTGCCAGTCCGACTGTGCCACCCCAAACTCAAGCTCGCCTTCGCGAATGGTGTTGATGTTGTAAACCGACCCCCCAGTCGACTCCACCGAACACCGGACCCCGTGCTCTTTCCGGCCCTTGTTGACCAGACGGCAGATCGCGCCACCCGTCGGGTAATAGACACCCGTAACGCCGCCAGTTCCGATCGTGATAAATTCTTCAGCATATGCCGCTGGTGCCATCAGGGCCGCCGCGGCAAATGCGGTGATTGAGGTTTTCTTGAACACTTTGACACTCCTGTTGTCAGTCTTTTTTGATCTGTGGGGTGCCTGAAACCTTTCAGAACACAACAGAAAAAATCGCACTGGAATCAGCCCCCCCGATGATAAAGAGGAAAGCGAAACCAAACAGCAGGTGTCTATACGGTAGATTACGTATAGGCTTGGATTCAGATATAGGGGAAAGAGGGTAACTGATCACATTCTGTGACTGTGATACCGACCCGTGCAGAAGGTCGTTTGGACAAGAATTGAACTACGCAGGGCAACAAGAAATACGCCAGGACCACACTGAGCCAGCCCGCAGGCGAAGATCGCTGCGCGCCACGCTTGCGCTGTGTTTGGGTGGGCTGCAGTTCATCGCCATCCTTTCGGTGATCCTGTCGACCTTTGTCAGCTCGGAGAACGCGCTGTTGCGGCAATCCCGAACATCGCTGAACGAAGTCAGTGTCAATGTCATCGGCCAAGTCAAAAGTTTTCTGAACCCCGCCCGGCAGGCCTTGGATGCAACTCGGCGACTTGCTGAAAATGACGTACTGGATATCAGCGATCCTGGCGTATTGGAAAGCCATTTTTTTCAGCAGCTACAGGTCGCGCCTCAACTCGCAGGGATGTATCTGGCCGATGCGACGGGCAGGTTTGTCTATGTCATGCGCGCGGAAGAGCCCGGACGCTATCGCACCAAGTTCGTTCCGCCATTCCTGCCCGGCACCGCGGAACATCCCGCCGATTTCCAATGGCGCAACGATCAGTTCACATTGCTGGAAACGGCCACTACCCAGACTGACACCTATGAGGCGCGCACCCGGCCCTGGTTCAGAATGGTGACCGAAGCCAAAGCACCGATCTGGACAGAGCCTTATATCTTCTTCACCACGCGCCAGCCGGGGATCACTTATAGTGTCCCCATATTGGACGATACCGGAGCTATCCGTGCCATTTTGGGTGTCGATATCCAGATCGACGCCCTGTCGGGATTCCTGCTGGACATCTGGTCGGAACGACGCGGTGCCGCGCTGGTTCTGAACGAAAATGGCGCGGTGCTGGCGCATCCAACGCTGGTGCTGATCCGGCAGGAAGCACATATGGAAGCGCCCGAGCTGACGCGTGTGGACCAAATCGCAGACCCCATCGCACAAAAGGCGTTCGGAGATGTCGTGCAAACCGGTCTGAGCGACACGGAAGGACCGGTTCATACCGATTTCCAGCTGAACGGTCAGGACTATGTGGCGATGCTGATCGAGGTGTCCGAGCCGGGGCTGCGTTGGTTGATCGGGCTTTATGCGGCCGAGGACAACTTTATTGGCGAGATCAAGAAGAACCGGACGCAAGGCGTCTGGATCGCGCTTGCCATTGCCATTCTGACCGGCGCAATTGGTTTGGCCATGGCCGACCGGATCTATGCCCCTGTGCGCACCTTTGCCAGCCAGAGCCAGCAATTGCGCAGCGGAGAGATCACCACCGAAGAAGGCCTGCACAGCCCCTATCGCGAGCTGGAAGACACCGGCGCGGCTCTGACACAGGAAGTTCGACAACGGCAACGGTTCGAAACCGCCTATGGCCGCACCTTCGATCTGGCCTCGCGCGGGATGGCGCAGATCTCGCCCGAAACGGGGCGGTTTCTGCGGACCAACGAACAGCTGTGCGATATCATGGGATATCAGCCGGATGAATTGGAGAGGATGACGCTGGCCGACATCCTGCCGGAAGACGAACAGCGGATCGCGGTCAAGTTCCGCGAAACCCTGCTGCAGGATTCCGAGTTCATCGCCGAGAACCAGTTTATCCGAAAAGACGGATCCCCCATCTGGTTGCGGGTCAATGCCATCCTCATCCGCGATGAAAGCGGGACCCCTGATCATGCGGTTGCCATTATCGACAACGTCAGCGATCGAAAGCAGGCCGAGGATGAAGTAAGCCGCCTCAGCCGCGATCTGTCCCATGTGGCACGGGTCAACCTGATGGGCGAGATGGCCTCGGGGCTGGCGCATGAGCTGAACCAACCGCTAAGCGCGATTTCCTATAATGTCGACGCCGCGAAGATCACGCTGGATGAAATCGGCGATCCCGATCCTGAGGTTATAGAAATCCTTTCGGATATCGACCGCCAGTCGCGCCGTGCGGGCGACATCATCCGCGCCCTGCGTGATGTGGTGCGTAAGGATCGCGGACGTCAGACTCCGTTTGAACTGAACGGGCTGATCCGGCAAACCGTCAGCCTGATGGACGCCGAGGCGAAGTTACACGAGATCAAGCTGCTTTATGAAGAAACCGACCTTCCTCTTGTCATCGGAAACCGGACACAGATCGCGCAAGTACTGGTTAACCTGTTGCGCAACGCGATCGACGCCCTGGCCCTGGATCCGGATGGCAAGGGTAAAATCACCATCACTACAAAGACCAGCGATGAACTGGTCGAGGTGCGGGTTGAGGATAACGGGCCCGGGATTAGCGATGGTGTCACCTTGTTCAACTCGTTTGACACCCAGAAGACCGACGGGATGGGGCTGGGCCTGTCCATTTGTCGGACCATCGTCAAAGCCAATGACGGAGCCATTTGGTACGAGCCTACTGAGACGTCCGGGGCGCGCTTCTGTTTCACCCTGCAGCGCCGCGATCAGCCCAAGGAGGATCACGCATGACCTTTGAGCCGCTGGTCGTCTATATCGTCGATGACGATGAAGATGTGCGCGTCGCCTTATCACGCTCGCTCAGCAAACGCGGACTAAGGGTCGAGCATTTTGCCGATGCGCAGACATTTCTGAATCAGGTGCATGAGGACGCAAAAGGTTGCCTGATCCTGGACTATGGCATGCCCGGCATGGACGGGCTGGAATTGCAGGAACATCTGAACCGGCGCGAGTCGACCATACCGGTCATTTTCATCTCGGGTCATGGCGGCATTCCGGAATCCGTGCGGGCCACCAAGGCGGGTGCAATTGATTTTCTGGAAAAACCCTTTGACCTGCAGGTGCTGATCGAACGGATACAGGCCGCGTTTGAAATAGGCGACCGTCTGCGCGCCGAGAAATCGCGACGTCAGATGCTTGCGGACAAGCGCAGACTTTTGACCGACCGCGAGGAGCAGGTCCTGCAACATATTCTGACCCACCCCGCGCGCACGTCGAGCAAGGAGATCGCAACTGCCTTGGGTATCAGCCCGCGCACGGTAGAAATTCATCGCGGGCGCATCCAGCAGAAGGTCGGCGTGAAGACCACGATAGAGCTGTATGAACTGTTCGGGCAGATGCAATGATCGCAAGCCTGATGATGTATGCCCGCCCTCAGCTTGATGAGGCACATCTGCGATACTGGAACCTCATCCGTGACAATCTGAACCGCGCCGGGATCGAGAGCCCTGAGCATCTGTCGCAGGACGCCGAGGAATTCTCGGTCTGGCAGCACCCGGAACTGGTGCTGAGCCAGACTTGCGGCATGCCGTACCGGACATGGCTACACGATAAGGTCGCGTTGGTTGGCACGCCAGACTATGGTCTCGACGGGTGCCCGCCCGGCTATTACCGCAGTGCTCTGGTCGTGCGCGCCGATGATCCACGCACAAATCTGATGGCGTTTCGGGAAGCGGTGTTCGCTTACAACCAGACATTTTCGCAATCTGGCTACGCCGCGCCTTATTGGCATCTTGAGCCGCATGGCTTCTGGTTCAAGCACCGTGTGCAAACCGAAGGTCACCTGAAGTCGGCGCATGCCGTTGCGGAAGGTCACGCCGATATCGCCGCCCTTGATGCGGTTTCTTGGCGATTGATGGCTGAGTATGAAGAGTTTGCCGCATCTCTGCGGGTGTTGGAGTGGACGGACCCGACCCCTAGCCTGCCATTGATCACTGCGGAGGGTAACGATCAGCAAGCGATTTTTACAGCGGTTGAACGGGCAATTGCGCAGTTGGATGACGCGGATCGTACTGCCTTGGGGATCAAAGGTCTCGTGAGGATTCCGGCCGAGCGTTATCTGGACGTGCAGAACCCGCCGGGATCGGTTTAGTCGTCTTGTGTGCCGGTGTCGCCGACGACAGCCGATAGCACATAATGGCTTTGGTCGTCCTTGATCAAAATCGGTGGGCCGGGTTGTTTAAGCTGCGGAACGACGCTTTCAACGCCGAGACCGCGCGTTAGGTCTGTCGCGCGACTTCCTCCGAGACCGGCTCGGCCTTTCCCTCGATCAAGTCCTCTTCGACCGGCTCTTCAAGTGACTCTTCAGCACTTTCTTCAGGTTCCTCTGCCTCTTCAGCCTCTGATTGATCCTCAAGCGCGCCAACGATCAGAGGCAGCATGTGCACACCCGTCGCACTAGCAATCTCGGGCGTCTGAGGCGTCTGCCAGCTGAGCGTATCGAAGCTACCGCAGTTCTGGCATACCGGTCCCCATTCAGGCTGAATGTCGTGGCAATTGGTGCAGACCCATTGCGGCCCGCGCGGTGCGTTCAACGCCTTGGCCAGCCAACCCTGAACCACCGCGTCCGAGGCGCCCTCGCCCCGTTCAATCGCAGCCATCAGCGTGTAGGCCCGTGCATCCCCCTGCTTTTCGACAACATCACCCAGCGCGCGTCGCGCTTCGGGGAAGTCTTCGGCTACGATGTTCAGCTCGGCCAAAATCAGGCGTGTTTCCATATTATCTGAATGAATGCGGGTCAAAGCGGTGAACCGCTTGATCCGCTGTTCAGGTGTTTCGTCTGGCACAATCTCGGCAAAGGCATGGGCCAGATCGGGGTGAGGTTGCACTTCCCACGCCTTTTTCAGAATCTTGGTTGCTGCACGCGGTTTGCCCTTTTCGATATAGGCGCGCGCGGCCATGGCGGCTGCCGGGACAAGATCGGGTGAAAGGCGGTTTGCCTCAATCGCATGTTCCTGCTGTTCGACCGTCGCCGTGTCGTCCAGCAGCACTTTGGCCTCGGACAAAGCCAGGACTGCGTCGCGCCGCTTGAACACATCGCGCGGCAAATACCCGGCCTTCAGCTTCGAGGTCAACGTGGACCGCGCACCGGCCCAATCCTGCGCCTTGGTCTGCAGGTTCAACAGCACATCCTGCGTTTCTTCATGCCGGGGTTTGAGGGCCAGAGCCTTCTCGGCCAGCTTGCGCGCGGTTTCATCATCGCCTTCGGCCAGCTTTTGCTTCATGATCCCGCGCACACCGACAAATCGCGTGGCGTTGTTGGTGACCAGCTTCTTGTAAGTCTCGGACGCTTTCTTGGTATCACCGGTCATCTCGGCTGCCTGCGCCACCAGCAAATTGGTCAGTTCCGGATTGTTCAGCAGCTTCTCGGCCTTATTGGCCTTGGTCATCGCCACGCGCCCCTCACCCGAGGCCAGCGCCATCAACCCGTCCGCCAGCGCCTGATATCCTCGCTTTTCCCGACTGCGATCGAAATAACGTGAAAGGGCGGTTTCATCACCGTTTAGGAATTTCAGCGTGGCGATCAGCAGCGTAAGCAGCTTGAAGAACAACCAGACCGCAAACACCAGCACGCCCAGCGCGATCACTGATTGCAGCGGGCCCAGTGTGTATTCGGTGCCTGCGACGGTGATCTGCACGCCGCCGGATGATTCCATCAAGAACCCGGCACCCATGGCCAGCAGGCCGATAATCGCAACAAAAACAAGGATCTTTAACAATGACCACAGCATGGCAGGTCCTTCAGTTCGAGTTCAGGCTTGAAGCAAGCGTGTTTGCGGCCTCGACGGCTGAGACCCGCGTCTGCGCCGCCTGCGCCCAATCCGCCAATGCGGTTTGTGCCGCTTCGGGCAGGGATTTCAATTCGGTCAGCGCCTTTGAGACATCACCATCTGCCAACGCTGCCTGAGCACGCGACAAGACCGCGTCCGGATCGTCGCCCTCTTGCGGGGTCACCGACCGCGCGCCTGTCTGGCGCTGCAAGAAAGCAACCAAGCCTGTGCCTTTATCGGCATCACGGGCATCCGCCAGTGCGGCGCGGGCTGCGGGGGCAAACGAGCTGCGCAGCGCCGAAAGCGTCTCAACTCCGTCCTTCGAAGACGCAGCCAAGGCATCGGGTACATCGACACCACCGGCTTTCAGTTCAGAGACCAAATCTTCATAGGGTTGACCGGCATCCAATTGACCATGCAAACGCGACAGGATGGCAGCGTTGGTCGCCGCGCGCGCCTCGGCCGAAGCTTTAGCCTCTAAAGCCTGCGCGTCTGAGACCATCTTTTCCACTTCGCTACGCTGAGCGGCCAGAGAATCCTGTAGTTTCTTCAATTCTGCCTCGAACGCGGCTGTGGCCTCGGGCGAGACATTTGCTTCAAGCGGCTGCTTCTCAAGCGCGGTCAGGCGTTCCTCAAGCGGGTCGACCTTACCGGTCAGGCCATCAACACTGCTCTTCACGGCAGTCAGATCGCTTTCGACCGGAGCAAGCTTATCCGACAATGCCTTGATCTGATCTGACAAGCCCGAGACATCGGGGCCTTCAGCAAGAGTTTTTGTCAGTTGGGCAATCTGATCGGATTGTTCCGCCAGCTTCGACTCGAGCGCGGAAATTGCGTCCGAGCTATCTGCTCCTTGAGACAATAACCCGCTGTTGCCTGCAGCAAATCCGAGGCCTGCAGCAATAACCCCGCCCAACAAAGCCGGAACAAACCCACCGCGTTTTTCGACTGTGCGTTCGATCAGCTTTTCTTCGGTCGGCTCGGCCCTGTTCAGGGCTTCGGCTTCGGCTTCGGCTTCGGCTTCGGCTTCGGCTTCGGCTTCGGCTTCGGCTTCGGCTTCGGCTTCGGCTTCGGCTTCGGCTTCGGAAGTCAATTCGTCCGCAGCGTTATCCGCGTCAACGGATTTCTCATCCGACACTGCATCACTTTCGGTCTCGGCGGCTTCTACCACCTCTTCGACGCTGGGGTCTTCGACCGGTTCCTGATCGGGTTTCTTCTTATCAGCCACCGCGTTAATCCCCTTATCGATTCCCAAAACACATGAACAACAGACTAACCCAAGTTAATCTGCACCCGGCGCGCTCTCAACCCGCATCACGTGTTTCACGAGTTTTTTCACGGCTTTCTGCATTTTGTCCGGGGTCGGTTCATCCGCGATCTTCAGCCGCTCGAAACTCAGTGTTTTAAGGGGTTCCGCCGTGGCTTCGCTGATCGCGGCCAGCCACAGAGGCGCGGATCCGGCCCAGACATCGGCAAATTGTCGCGCTGTGCGGGGCGAAAATAGCGGGGCGATGATGGGCTGATCACCCTCGGCGGCGTGGGAAGCCTCATCACTCAGCGGCAAAAGCTGTTGCCGATAAATCGGCTGTTCGCGGGTGGTCAGCCCGGATTCAGTCAAACGCGCGGCCACGTTGCCACGGCTGTGTTCTCCGCGCAGATGTAGCAGCGGGCTGTTTGGCTTGAGTTTCAGCAGATTGGCCACCAGCCCTTCGGCCGTCGCACCCAGCATCTGAGCATCCCACCCTGCTGCCTGCGCTGCCTGCGTGGTCACCGAACCAACGCAATAGGCGGGCAGGCTGCGTTCCACATTCAATACGGCGGCGGCATTCACGCCATTTGCCGAGGAAAAGATCAGTCCAGCAGAATCATCGGACTCAACCATGACACCCAGCGGTTCGATTTTTAACAAGGGCGAATGGATAACCGCGACTTGCGACCGAATGTGGTCCGGCAGTTGCGCAACGAACCTGTCCGAGGCGGCGCGAGGGCGGGTCATCAACAAATACAACGGTCGGCGCCTTCGGCCTTGGGATTGTTTGCATCCGCGCGGGGTGATACCCCGCTTGGCAATCATGATGCAACGGATCAGGCCTATGGTGCAAACACTTACCGTCCTTGGACTGGAAAGCAGCTGCGACGATACCGCAGCCGCCGTTGTGCGGCAGGGCACAGGCGTAGGGGCCGAGATCCTGTCATCCGTGGTGCATGGCCAGACTGAGTTGCACAGCGCCTATGGAGGTGTCGTGCCCGAGATCGCGGCGCGCGCACATGCCGAAAAGCTGGATATTTGCATCAAACAGGCTCTAACACAGGCCGATATGGGCTTAGATGATCTGGATGCAATCGCCGTCACCGCCGGGCCAGGTCTGATTGGCGGCGTGATGTCCGGTGTGATGTGCGCAAAGGGTCTGAGCGCGGCGACCGGGCTGCCGCTGATCGGGGTGAACCATCTGGCCGGGCACGCGCTGACGCCACGCCTGACCGACGGGATTGCCTTTCCCTACCTGATGCTGCTGGTGTCGGGTGGTCACTGCCAATACCTGATTGCGCATGGTCCGGAGCAATTTACCCGACTGGGCGGTACGATAGATGATGCCCCCGGTGAAGCCTTCGACAAGACCGCCCGGCTGTTGGGCCTGCCGCAACCCGGTGGCCCCTCAGTCGAGGCTGAGGCGCGCGCGGGCGATCCCAAACGTTTCCGCTTTCCCCGGCCCCTTCTGGATCGCCCCGGATGTGACCTGTCTTTTTCGGGACTCAAGACCGCGCTGATGCGGATGCGGGATAAGGTCGTAGCCGAAAAAGGGGGGCTGACCCGACAAGATCGCGCTGATCTGTGTGCCGGTTTTCAGCAGGCTATTGTTGATACCTTGGCTGAGAAAACCCGCCGCGCGATTGCCCAGTATCTTGAGACATCACCGTCAGAACCGGTTATTGCCGTTGCCGGAGGTGTCGCAGCAAATTCCGCTATTCGCTCAGGATTAGAGACTGTTTCCGCGGAAATGGGCGCCCGATTTACTGCCCCTCCGCTGGCTTTGTGCACTGATAATGCCGCAATGATCGCCTATGCGGGTATGGAACGATTCCGCACCGGTGCACGAGATGGGTTGGACCTGTCGGCGCGGCCCCGCTGGCCCTTGGATCAAACCAGCCCTGCAATGCTGGGTAGCGGCAAAAAAGGGGCCAAGGCATGAGCGTGACCGTCCTTGGTTCTGGCGCATTTGGAACCGCTCTGGCGATATCTTTGGCGGGCAATGGGCCTGTAACTCTCTGGTCAAGAGATGCCGAGCAAGCAGCGCAGATGCAGCACGGGCGCGAGAACCCGCGACGATTGCCGGGCGTTACACTGCCCGCCAGTGTTTCAGTGACAGCTGAATTTGAACAAGCGGCGCAATCCGATGTGTTGTTACTGGCCGTCCCAATGCAAAAGCTGCGCGATGCGTTGACGCAATATACCGGCGAACTGGGTGGCAAGGTTTTGGTGGCTTGCTGCAAGGGGATCGAACTGTCCACGGGGCTGGGTCCCGTTGCAGTCATCCGTCAAACCGTTCCGGACGCACTTCCGGCCTTGCTGACTGGCCCCAGCTTTGCCGATGATATCGCGCGCGGTTTGCCTACGGCGTTGACGCTGGCTTGTGATGATGCCGAACTGGGTGAAGCGCTTCAGCAAGAGCTGACAACTGCCAATCTGCGTCTTTATCGTACCGCCGATACCGTCGGGGCAGAGCTAGGTGGAGCGCTAAAGAATGTGATGGCTATTGGTTGCGGCGCGGCCATTGGTGCAGGGCTTGGCGATAGCGCCCGCGCTGCGTTGATCACGCGCGGATTTGCCGAGATGCAGCGCTTTGCCGCCCAGCGCGGGGCACGGCCCGATACGCTGATGGGGCTATCGGGGCTGGGTGATCTGGTTCTAACCTGCTCATCCGAATTGTCGCGAAACTATCGTTTTGGCCTTTGTTTGGGTCTAAGCAAGCCATTTGACAGCACCACAACCGTCGAAGGTGTCGCCACTGCGCAGGCCATGTCCGAAATCGCAGCGAGCGAAGGGTTAGACATGCCCATCAGCGCAACGGTGGCGAAACTCAGCAGCGGTGCCTACAGTGTCACCGACGCGATTCAGGCCCTGCTGGGTCGCCCACTCAAGGAGGAATAATATGCTCATCGCCCTGATCGCCCGGGATAAAGCTGGTGCCCTACAGACCCGGCTGGACAACCGCACGGCTCATCTGGCTTACATTGAAGAAACCGGTGTTGTGGCGCAGGCTGGCCCGTTGCTGGACGGCGATGCAATGATCGGATCGCTGGTCATTCTGAACGTCGAGGATCTGGCCGCCGCGCAAGCTTGGGCTGAGAATGACCCCTACGCGCTGGCCGGCCTGTTCGACTCGGTTGAATTGATCCCGTGGAAAAAGGTCATCGGCTGATGGCGTATTGGCTGTTCAAATCCGAACCCTCGACCTGGAGCTGGGATCAGCAGGTCGGCAAGGGAGACGCGGGCGAGGAATGGGATGGGGTGCGCAACTACCAGGCCCGCAATTTCATGCGTCAGATGCAGATTGGTGACCGGGGTTTTTTCTACCACTCGCAAAAGGACAAGGAGATTGTCGGCATTGTCGAAGTCTGTGCCGAGGCCCATCCCGACAGCACAACCGATGATGAGCGTTGGGAATGCGTGGATATCAAAGCCGTCCGGTCTTTCACAATTCCGGTCAAACTGGATCAGATTAAGGCGGATGAGCGTTTGGGTGAAATGGTTCTGGTCAAGAATTCACGCCTTTCAGTGCAGCCGGTCAGCGATACAGAATGGCAGTTGATCTGCGCTTTGGGCGAGACAGAGGCGGATTGAATGAAAAGGGAAGGCCCTGACGACTTCAGAACCTTCCCTACCCCGCGTGCTCCCAAGCTCACCACACGCATACGGAAATCTGTTGGTTCTGACCGTCCTGGTCATATCCTGACCTTAGCCGATTTCAGAACCGCGCTTCAAACGCCAAGTATTTAGAGTTTCAATCAAATACAAAACACCCGCCGGTAAGACCGACGGGTGCTGAAATGGTTCTTGGCTGGATCAGCTATAGACCGATTCTTTGCCGAAATGCTTGGTCAGCATGTAATAGACGACAGCGCGGTACTTGTTACGCTCGGACATGCCATAGGTCTCCATGGCCTTGTTGATCCCTTCCATCAGTTCGGGACCATCCGACAGGCCCAGCTTTTTGATGAGGAAGTTGTTCTTGACCGTCTCAAGCTCGCCTTCCTGGCTGGCCGCCACTGTCGACGCATCCGCGTCATAGATCGCCGGACCGCAACCGATGGTGACCTTGGTCAGCAGGTCCATATCGGGGTCCATCCCGCATTTGCCTTTTAGATCTTCAGCGTATTTAGCGATCAATTCGTCGCGTTTGCCCATGTCCCAATCTCCTTAATCCATTGTCACGGAACTTTTTACCGATGCACGAGAGACTAGCCTTGTCGGCGGAATTCCCAAAAGGGAAAAATCACAAGGTTTCCCCCTAGGCTGAACTTCGCGGGACTCGGTGATTTGATTTTTTCAGATTTATTATTTAACATTTTTGTTAATTATGATTCCCGGAGGTCCCCATGCCCGTAACGTTACCGAATGAAACCACCGAATATCGGTCAGCTCGTAATGCACTTCTATCCGCCGAGCGGGACCTGAGAGCAAAGGTTGAAGAGGTCGCGGCCTTGCGCCGTTCTCTTCCAACCGGAGGCAAAACCCCTAACGATTATGCGTTCCGAGATCTGGCAGGCGAGGGTGCGCCTATGTCGTCGCTGTTTGGCGATAAGGATACGCTGATTATCTATTCGCTGATGTACGGACCCGACGCGGAACGCCCCTGCCCTATGTGTTCGGCGTTTCTGGACGGGCTGAACTCTCAGGTTCATCATCTGAAGCAGAACGCCTCGGTCGCCGTAGTGGCGCAGAATACGCCCGAAAAACTCTCGGCGCTCAAGGATGAGATGGGTTGGAATGCGCTGCCGCTCTACTCAGCATTAGGGACGAATTACCAACGTGACTATCTGGCCGAGACCGACGGGGGTGATCAGCTTCCCATCCTGAATGTCTTTCAACAGCTCCCTGATGGCATTCATCACTTCTGGAGTTCCGAGCTGTTCTTTGAACCCAGCGATTGGCATCCCCGGCACGTGGATGCGGCTTGGCCACTGTGGAATGTTCTGGATTTCACGCCACAGGGCCGCGGCGATTTTATCCCGTCTCTACGCTGAGGTACTATCGGCAGTAGCCCCAGCCGGGCCCCTGCAGGTGGAAGTGATCGGCATGTAAGCGGTTGTAGTCAGGGCCAAGCACCACGCGGAACCAGTCACAGGCTCCGCGCCATATCTGGCGCAGAAAATCGGCCTCGGGCCCGTCAGCGTCCCAGTCAGCCAGCAGGTTCAAGCTGCGCCCGTCAGAGAGATCCATTCCGACGATGTCGATCGCGTCCGCAGTGGCGTGACTGCTCCAACCATTGTCTTGTCCTTGCGCGGTCCGCATCCGGCGGCAGTTATAGCTGCCGATCTGGCGCATTCTGCTGACGGAAGTCCCCAGTAGTTGCTGCGCAGCGGGTTGCACAACATGGTGTTCCCACATGACAAGCCGCAAAGTTGTGGCACACCGGGTCTCGACTGCAGTGACGCGGGCGTTCACCAGACCGAACAACCGGCCGCGTCCCTCGATTCCGCAATTCTGGTCCACCACCAGATCGTCCTGCGGATCAAAC
Organism: Ruegeria sp. C6; assembly: GCF_056537625.1. Lineage (NCBI taxonomy): Bacteria > Pseudomonadati > Pseudomonadota > Alphaproteobacteria > Rhodobacterales > Roseobacteraceae > Ruegeria > Ruegeria sp. C6. The sequence continues at coordinate 200,730 of NZ_JBQFRW010000006.1, forward strand.
CGAGCTCCAGCCTCGGCCAAGGCTGCACGGCATAAAGCGTCATCCGCCAGTGCGCGGTTCAACTGGTAAGGGGTGACCGGGGTGACCGGGGCCGTCACGGTCAGATCACGCAGCGGGTTCCAGTGCGGGGGTACAGGCGTATTGGGATGGGCAAGCAGCCACCAAACGCCGCCGCCCAACACGGTCAACAGCGTTAAGAGGCCAAAAAGAAAAGACGCCGCCGAAAGCAGGATTCGGCGGCGTCTAGAAGCTTTGGTCATGCGTCTTTCGCACTTAGTAGCGGTAGTGTTCCGGCTTGTAGGGGCCTTCGGGTTTTACGCCGATATAGGCCGCCTGATCGCTGTCCATCTGGGTCAGCTTCACGCCGATCCGGTCCAGATGAAGACGGGCAACTTTTTCGTCCAGATGCTTGGGCAGGATGTAGACTTCGTTCTTGTATTCATCGCCTTTGGTGAACAGCTCGATCTGGGCCAGGACTTGGTTGGTGAAAGAGGCCGACATCACGAACGAGGGGTGACCGGTGGCGTTGCCGAGGTTCAGCAGGCGGCCTTCGGACAGCAGGATAATGCGGTTGCCCGAGGGCATCTCGATCATGTCCACCTGTTCTTTGATGTTGGTCCACTTGTGGTTCTTCAGGCTGGCCACCTGAATTTCGTTGTCGAAGTGACCGATGTTACCGACGATGGCCATGTCCTTCATCTCGCGCATGTGCTCGATGCGGATCACGTCCTTGTTGCCGGTGGTGGTGATGAAGATATCGGCGTTTGCGACTTCGTCTTCCAGAAGGGTGACTTCGAACCCGTCCATGGCCGCTTGCAGCGCGCAAATCGGGTCGACCTCAGTCACTTTCACGCGGGCGCCTGCGCCACGCAGCGAAGCCGCCGAGCCTTTGCCCACGTCACCATAGCCGCAGACCACGGCAACCTTACCGGCCATCATGGTGTCGGTGGCGCGGCGAATACCGTCAACCAGCGATTCCTTGCAGCCGTATTTGTTGTCGAATTTCGACTTGGTGACCGAGTCGTTCACGTTGATCGCCGGGAACGGCAGGTGGCCATCTTTCACCAGCTGATACAGGCGGTTTACACCGGTGGTGGTTTCTTCAGAGACGCCTTGGATCTGGTCGCGCATTTTGGTGAACCAGCCCGGAGACGCGGCCATGCGCTTGACGATCTGCTTCTTGATCACCTCTTCCTCTTCCGAACCCGGAACAGGGATAATGTCCTCTCCTGCCTCGGCACGTGCACCCAGCAGGATGTACAGCGTCGCGTCGCCGCCATCGTCCAGGATCATGTTGGGGCCTTCGTCGAACAGGAAGGATTTGTCCAGATAATCCCAATGCTCTTCCAGCGTCTGGCCCTTGATGGCAAAAACGGGAATACCAGCCTCGGCAATCGCCGCCGCCGCGTGGTCCTGCGTTGAGAAGATGTTGCACGACGCCCAGCGCACATCAGCGCCCAGCGCCACCAGTGTTTCGATCAGAACGGCGGTCTGGATGGTCATATGCAGTGAACCGACGATCCGCGCGCCAGACAGCGGCTTGCTTTCACCGTATTCGGCGCGCAGGGCCATCAGGCCCGGCATTTCCGTTTCAGCGATATCCAGTTCCTTGCGGCCAAACCCGGCCAGCGAAATGTCCTTAACGATATAGTCCCCGGCCATCAGGCTCTCCACTCCGGTAAATCTTGGTCCGGGCTGCCCCTAGCATTCCTTGGGACAGGAGGCAATGTGGATGGCCGGAAACAGGAAGTCTGGTGACAAAATATCAGCTTGGCGTACCCTCTGCCTTGATTTTGGGGATCGCTTCAAAAAAATCAGTGCCAACGGCGACAATACAACTCATGCCGTTCGCCTGGGTCACCAAAACGGTATAACTTCCCGTTTCCTTCGAGGTCCAAACCTCCATGACCGTCTGCCCGCCACGTGATTTCTGAAGACCGCCAAAGGTTAATTCCTCGGAGTAATTGTCTTGCAGTTTGGTAATCACGTGCTCGCGCTCTGCGCAGTTCTGGGCAAAGGCAGGTGGCGCGGTTGCGGCCATTCCGAAGGTTAGGGTTATTGCAAACAAACGCTTGAACATAGCAAGCTCCTTTCGATACGAGTTTCGTTTCGAGAGGGCGCAACTGGGAGGAGTCAGCACCCCCCTCAGTCCTTGATGTCGGGATCGTATCGCGCAGGTTCAAAGCACGAATGCTCAAGAAATTGTTGGCAGCATGTGATCCAGACAGATACATCATACCACAAGAACGCGAATTGAACGTGTCCCAGTTCACAAGGCATGGTAAAATGGCAACACAACCCAGAGCGTGGCAAAGAATGCTGTCGGGACGGCGGCTGGATTTGCTGGACCCGACACCCGTGGATATCGAGATCGAAGATATCGCGCACGGGCTGGCCTTTGTGGCGCGGTGGAACGGTCAGACCAACGGGGATTTTGCTTATTCCGTGGCCGAGCATTCCTTGCTGGTGGAAGAGCTTTTTGGCCGCATCGCACCAAATGCACCGACGAAATGGCGGTTGGCGGCACTGTTACACGATGCCCCCGAATATGTGATTGGCGACATGATTTCTCCGGTGAAATCCGCCGTTGGCCCGGATTATGGTGATTTAGACGACCGGCTGGCTGCTGCGATTCATATACGTTTCGGGTTGCCCGCCGTGGTACCAATAACAGTGAAACGCCAGATCAAGAAGGCGGACAAGATCAGCGCCTGGATGGAGGCGACGCAGATCGCGGGTTTTTCTGATACCGAAGCATCAAAGTTCTTTGGTCGTCCGGACAAGGCAATATTAGAGGGGTTGCAGATCAAACTGCGTCCCCCGATTGAGGTGCGGCAGGCCTATACCGCGCGGCATCAGGAATTGTTGGGCAGCATTTAGGTCGCCAATAGATCAGCAGCTCGGCCTATGCTAATTTTCCGCTAAAACAAGACCATAATCGGACGCAGGTTCAGATGAGCGACGCAGACAGCCAGATACCGGTCACGAACGCGCAGATGGAATATGCCAACGCGTGTTTACGTGAAGCGTACAATCTGACAGGCCGAGGGCGGGTGCGCAATCTGATCCGAAAGTCACTGCTGCCACAGTTGATCGCCTACCGGGGCATTCGAATCCACCTGCACCCTTATGACAATTTCAGCGAATTCTCTCTTTGGCAGAAGGGCCGGTCCCCGGAAGAGCTTGAGCTGAATTGGCTGAAAGAAAGCTTTGCGGGGAAGACTCTCAAGGTTTTGGATATCGGGGCAAATTTTGGTCTGTATTCACTTTTCTTGTCGTCAATTCTTAGCCCGGACTCTCGGATTCATGCGTTTGAGCCTAATCCGACACTGGCCGAACGCCTCAGCAATAATTGCTCTCTGAACGGATTTGGCAACGTGGAGCTGAACACTTTCGCGATCGCGGGCGAAACTGGTGAAGCGACGCTTATTATAGAAAAGCGGGGCGACACGGCCACCAATCTTGGTCAGGCGCGCTTGGCAAACGACCCAGCGTATCTGGAGCTATCAAAATACGATACGATTGAGGTGCAGACCCGAACACTGCTTGAGCTTACACATCTGCATGATGCCGATTTTGCCAAGCTTGATGTTGAAGGGCACGAGCCGAACATTCTTATGCCTTTTCTTGAAAGCGCAGAAGATGCAGCGCTTCCCCAATATCTACAGCTGGAAACCGTGAATCTTGGTGATAGCGCCGAACGCCTGTTTGCCTCACTTTCCGATCGTGGCTATGAAAATGCCTTTCAAACTCAACGTAATATCATCTTCGGAAGATAGGCCGTGCAAGGGAGAACCGCGATCATGATCAAACCCACTCAGGCCAAGCCGATATGAAGGTCGGGCTGTTCTCCTGCGCCAAGGATGAAGGGCCGTTTATACTTGAGTGGATCGCGTATCATCTGCTGGTCGGGTTTGATCCTATTCTGATTTACAGCAATGACTCGACAGACGGCACCGCCGAGCTGCTTGATGCGCTGGATAACAACGGGGTTATTTCCCATGTTCTGCAAGGGCTTAAACCCGGGCAAGTACCACAGCATACAGCGGCAGAAACGGCCTATGCGCATCCTTCGCTTAACGATGCCGATTGGCTGATGTGGCTTGATAGCGATGAGTTTCTTTTCTGTGCAAACGATGAAAATCAGGTCGCAGGTCTCGTCGAACGCTGTTCCAGTTTCGCCGAGGGCATCGCCGTGAATTGGTTGATCTTCGGAAATGGGGGCAACGACAAGTGGGAACCGGGGCTGGTCACGCAACGATTCCTAAAGCGTGCCGATACAGATCATAATTTGCATCGCTACTTCAAAACGCTTTTTCGAAAGTCTGATAAAATACAGGGGTTTGGCCTCCACCGACCCCACTTGCAGCCAGACTTTCGGAACGATGGATCGCAATTTGTAAATGCTACGGGCCTGCCGATGCACGAACACATGTATCGTACGGGATCACGGCGAAGACATGCGCTGGGCGCCGCGCCCGAGCATCTGTCTACACACGATTGGGCTGCTGTCATTCACTACCCGGTGAAAACGCGAGACAGTTTCGCGCTCAAGCGGCAGCGCGGGCAAGGCACGAAAGCGACAGATGCACCCAACCGGTCCAGCCGGTTTCGTGAAAGGTATTGGAACAAGTACAACCAGAACAGCGTTGTGGATGATCGAATGCTGGCGATGGGTGGCAAGCTACAGGCAAAGGTTGATGAGTTGCTGTTATTGCCTAAAGTTGGGTGCGCGCACTCTGCCTGCCTTAAGAATTACGCGCTGAGGCTCCAAACTCAGGCTCAACCCGCGCCCTGAAAGTCGTTTGGAACGGCCCGGGAAAACACACTATTGAGTTTACGGGTCTACCTTGGGCTACGCTTCGCCAGAATCCGCTGCAACGTCCGGCGGTGCATGTTCAACCGGCGCGCGGTTTCCGAGACGTTCCGGTCGCACAGCTCATAAACGCGCTGGATATGTTCCCAGCGGACGCGGTCGGCGCTCATGGGGTTTTCCGGCGGCGGGGGCAGTTCGTCGCCCTTGGCCAACAGAGCGTTGGTGATGTCAGTGGCGTCGGCGGGTTTGGACAGATAGTCGGTTGCACCAATTTTGACCGCCGCAACGGCGGTGGCGATGGCGCCATAACCGGTCAGAACCACAACCCGGCTGTCGGGGCGTTTTTCGCGCAGCACTTCAACCACGTCCAGTCCATTGCCATCTTCAAGTCGCAGATCAACCACGGCATAGGCAGGTGGGCGGGCTGTGGAAATGGCGCGGCCTGCGGCGACGGAACCCGCGGTTTCAACCTCGAATCCGCGTTTTTCCATGGCCTTGGCCAGACGTCTCAGAAACGGCTCGTCATCATCTACCAGCAGCAGCGATTTGTCGGGGCCGATTTTAAGCTGGGAACTGTCTGCCATATGTGGGTCTTTCCGCTATTTCATGCCTCTTGGCTTAAACATGAGTAATAGCAGCGCCATTCCAAAGGTCAAACCGACTGTTGAGGATCAGGCCTGATCAAGGAAGCAGCCAATCTTGTCCGCCATCTGCTCGGCCGTTTCATCGCGTTTGAAAAATTCCAGAAACCCGTCCTCGGGCGTCATCAGATAGGTAAAGGTCGAGTGGTCGACCAAATAATACTCATCGCTTTTGTCTTGGGCCTTGTAATAGGTCTTGTACGCCTTGCTGGCCGCCTTGATCTGCTCGGGCGATCCGGTCAGGCCAATCACGCGTTCATGCAGGTTGAACGCGAAATCGCCCACGACCTCGGGGGTATCGCGATCCGGGTCTATCGAGATGAACAACGGCGTCACCGACTGACCGCGCTCTGCCAGCAAATCGATCGTGTCGACATTGCGCGACATGTCAAAGGGGCAAACATCCGGGCAGAAGGTATAACCGAAGTAGACAAGCGTGGGCTCGGTGATCACATCCTTGTCGGTTACCGTCTCACCCTTGGCGTTAAGCAGTTCGAACGGTCCGCCGATTGCGGCGCTCCCGCCCGCAATCTGAGACGAGCGGCACTGCGCGTATTTGTCGTCCGCGCCGCCTCGCGTCAGCAGCCACATTGCGCCAAGACCAATTGCAAGAACAACAGTTGCGAGAATAGCATAAAGACGAACCATGGCGCGTATCCTGATACGAAAGGGGATGTTGATCGATTCTGCCGGGACACCTATCAACATGTCGGACCGACGCAATAGGACATAATCGACAGATGACGAATTCCAACACCAGTCTTTGGCGTGGGCAGGAGCGCAGTACCTGGATCAGGCTGCGCACGCTGATCCTGCTACGATGGGTCGCCATTATCGGCCAGTTTACGGCCATCACGGTTGCACAGAAATATTACGACGTTCAGCTTGAGCTGGCATTGTGTTATTTCGTCATCGGCATTTCGGTGATGGGTAACCTCACGGCCATTCTGTTGTTTCCCGAAAACAAGCGCTTGTCGGAATTCGAGAACTTCCTGATGGTGCTGTTCGATCTGCTGCAGCTGTCGATCCTGTTGTATCTGACGGGGGGGCTAAACAACCCGTTTGCGCTGCTGTTGCTGGGTCCGGTGACGATTTCTGCAAATGTAATGAGCACCCGCTCGACCCTGATCATCGGCAGCGTTGCGGTGATCCTGACCACGTTGCTGGCGCAGTTCCACCTCCCGCTGAGAACCAATCTGGGGTTGGTGCTGGATATCCCCGATATTTTGCTGTTCGGAAACTGGGCGGCGATTATCATCGCCATCGTTTTCATCGGCGCCTATTCGCACCGCATCAGTTCCGAAGTTCAATCGATGTCCGAAGCGCTCTCGGCCACCCATATGGCGCTGGCGCGCGAGCAAAAGCTGACTGATCTTGGTGGTGTGGTGGCCGCCGCCGCGCATGAGTTGGGTACGCCGCTGGCTACGATCAAGCTGGCCAGTTCAGAACTGATCGAAGAGCTGGACGACCGGCCTGAGCTGATGGAGGACGCAGCCTTGATCCGCGAACAGGCTGACCGCTGCCGCGACATCCTGCGCGATATGGGCCGAGCTGGGAAAGATGACTTGCACCTGCGTCAGGCGCCTCTGTCCACCGTGATCCATGAAGCGGCAGAGCCACATATCAATCGTGGAAAAGTGGTGCATTTCGACGAGGGACCAGTTGCGGATGGCGATGTGCAGCAGCCCTCGATCCTGCGCAAGCCCGAGATCATTCACGGGCTGCGCAACCTGATCCAGAACGCAGTGGATTTTGCCCAGTCGACGGTCTGGGTCGAAGCTGAATGGACCTCTGACCGGATCAGCGTTTCGATCATGGATGATGGTCGCGGCTACCCCTCCCACATCATAGGTCGGATTGGTGACCCGTTCATGCGCCGCCGCCGCGCCGATCGCAGTAGTCGGCCGGAATACGAAGGCATGGGGCTAGGTCTGTTCATCGCCAAAACCCTGCTGGAACGCAGCGGTGCCGAACTGAGCTTCGCCAATGGCGCGGACCCTTATCAGACCCTGACTGACCAACCGGACCGCAGGGGGGCGATCGTCAATGTCGTTTGGCCGCGCAAGCTGATCGACGCGCAAACCGGGGACACTCCGGTTCCCTCGGGCGCCAACCAACCGTTCCAGATCTGAGTTAAGACCCCGTTAACCATTGTTGTTCATATAGATTCAAACGTTTTACCCGGGGGTTGGAGCAATGGCCGAATGGATCGTTCTGGCCGCAATCAGTGTGGTTTCGGCCAGCTTTGCGATATTGTGGCTCTTGCCACGCCATCAGGCCAAAACAAGAGATTTCGGGCTGTCAGCGCCCGGAGCGCTGTTCGATGTTGTCTTCCTGTTCGATGGCGACCGGTTGATCAGCCACTCCGATATTGCGCTGGCAGGTTACGAATCCGTCAGCAACTGGGCTGAACTGCGGCGTTTGCTGCAACGTGATTTTCCCGCTTTCCCCGAAACGCCCGAGATTGTCCGGTCCGGGGGCAACATCGCCGTTTCAGCCATCGACTGCACAGTCGAGCGCGAGGTTCTGTGCGAATGGATCGATGGTATCATTCGGGTTCAATTACGTGATCTGACGGGGACCATCCCTGCGCCACGCCGTGACCAGCGCGATCCAATTCGTTTGGCGATGGAGCAGGCGCCCTACCCTGTTTGGCTGATAGATCACCGTGACAAGGTGGGCTGGTGCAATGCGGCCTATGTACGGTTGGTTCGCAAGATTGCGGGACCGGATGCCGATCTGACGGACCCTCTGTTTCCTTCTCACAGGGACGAGGCGCAGCTGAGTCGAAAAACCCGTGTCTCGATTCCGGTAAGGGACAGCGATGCCAAGCTCTGGTTTGACCTGACCCAGGTCGCACACGAACAGGATCAGTTGTGTTACGCGGTCGATATCAACGCGATTGTCGAAGCCGAGACAGCACAGCGCAAGTTCGTGCAGACCATGACCAAGACCTTCGCGCAGCTCTCCATTGGCCTAGCGATCTTTGACCGCAACCGGCAACTGGCCCTGTTCAATCCAGCGCTGATTGATCTGACCACCCTGCCACCCGACTTCCTGAGCCTGCGCCCAAGCCTGTCCAGCTTTTTTGACCGGCTTCGCGACCAGCATATGATGCCCGAGCCTAAGAACTATCGCAGTTGGCGGCGCCAGATGAACGACCTTCTGGAGGCGGCACAGGACGGGAACTATCAGGAAACCTGGTCGCTGCCATCAGGATCGGTCTATTCCGTCAGTGGTCGCCCGCATCCCGATGGGGCCGTGGCTTTCCTGTTCGAAGATATCACCGCCGAAATCACACTGACCCGACGGTTCCGCGCTGAAACGGACCTTATGCAATCCATTCTGGACAAGCTGGCTGATGCCATCGCGGTGTTTTCGGATGACGGTTCGCTGGCGATCACAAATTACGCCTATCAGGTGTTGTGGGGCGACAGCGGCGAAGTAGGATTCGAACCAGCAACGGTGCTGGAAATCACACGCCAATGGCAGGAGCACTGCACCGCCACGCCGATCCTTGGCGAGATCCGCGAATTCGTCACCGCGCGAGAGAATCGGGCCGAATGGTCGGCTAAACTGATCCTAAAATCCGGCGGCTCTTTGAACTGCACGGTCAGCCCCATGCAAAACGGTGCAACAATTGTCCGTTTCGCCTCGGACAACCCGGTCAGGAACATCACGGAAATACAAAGAATCAGCGCCTGAACCGGTTGCAGCCGACCCGGCGCAGGTTCATTGTGACGCCATGAACGCACCGCTGACTCTGACCTCGAAATCCCCATTCGACACTGCTGAAGTTGCCACCAAACTGGGTGGCGCGTTGCAGTCTGGCGATACTATCTTGCTTGAAGGTACGATCGGCAGCGGCAAAACCCATTTCGCACGCGCATTGATCCAATCTCTTCTGTCCGCACCCGAAGATGTGCCTTCGCCGACCTTTACTCTGGTTCAGGTTTACGAGACGCAGCTTGGAGAGGTCTGGCATTCAGACCTCTATCGTCTTTCTGCCGTGGAAGAGATCGAAGAGCTGGGGCTGGTCGACGCCTTCGACGCCGGCATTTGCCTGATCGAGTGGCCTGAAAAGCTGGGTCCCCTGACGCCAGAGCCGGCCTTACTGATCCGGTTCACCACAGACGCCAACGAACAAGATACGCGACAACTTAAGATGTCGTGGACAGACCCGAAATGGAACGCCAAGCTGGAGGGGATCCAATGACGAACCGGGCCATTCTGGCAGAAGCCTTGATCGCGCAGACACCATGGAACGGCGCACGGCATACGCCTTTGGCGGGTGATGCCTCGAACCGCCGGTACGAGCGTCTGACCGACCCTGCCACCGGCCGGACCGCCGTTTTGATGGATGCTCCGCCCGACAAGGGCGAAGCTGTTGAACCCTTCGTGCGTATGTCGAAGTACCTGCGTTCCATTGGGTTGAGTGCGCCGGAAATCTACGCCGAGGACTGCGAATACGGGTTTCTGTTGCTCGAAGATTTGGGCGACGATCTGTTCGCACGCGTCTTGCGGGACGATCCGACGCTTGAGCGCACGCTGTATGACGCCGCAACCGATGTACTTGTCCATCTTCACGCGGCGCCGACGCTTTCGCTCGACAGTTACGACCCCGCTATGATGACCGAATTGGCGGCGCTATCGTTCACGAAATATGCGCAAGGCATTCTTGGATCGCACGACGACGAGGCCCGCGCCCGGTTCGAGCTGCGCTTTGCGGATATCCTGCACCGGGAAACCGGCGGAACACGGGTTGTTGTGCAACGCGATTACCACGCAGAAAACCTGATCTGGCTGCCCGAGCGCGAAGGTCTGGCGCGCGTCGGTCTGCTGGATTTCCAAAGCGCGATGCTGGGGCATCCCGCCTATGATTTGATGTCACTGCTACAGGATGTGCGTCGGACTGTGCCCGCCGGGATCGAGATGCGGATGATCGACCGCTATATCACCGCAACCGGCGTCGATGGGCATGATTTCCGCACCGCATATGCTGTTCTGGGCGCACAGCGTAACCTGCGCATTCTGGGCGGTTTTGCCCGGCTGGCGACCGATTATGGAAAGCCACACTACGTCGACCTGATCCCGGCTGCGTGGGCACATTTGATGCGCGATCTCGAAAATCCCGGGTTGGTGCCGGTGGCAGACCTGTTGCGCAGCGCTCTGCCCGCCCCAAGCCCCGAAAACCTGGAAAAGCTGAGGGCGCAATGACCGGCCCCCCCCAAGCTGCAATGCTGTTTGCCGCGGGCTTTGGTACTCGCATGGGTGCCCTGACCAAAGACCGGCCCAAACCGCTGATCGAGGTGGCCGGGCGGCCCCTGATTGATCACGCACTGGATCTGGTCGATGCGCTCAGGCCGCTTCGGGTTGTTGCCAACCTGCACTACCACGCTGATCAGTTGGCTGATCATCTGGCGGGCTGCGACGTTATGATATCGCGGGAAGAACCGCGCATTCTGGATACTGGTGGTGGGCTGCGCGCAGCGCTACCTCTGCTTGGATCCGATCCCGTATTCACCTTGAACAGCGACGCGATCTGGGCTGGGCCCAACCCGCTGAACTTGCTGAAGGATCAGTGGACTCCGGATAAAATGGATGCGCTGCTGATGTGCGTTCCAGTTGGGCAAACCCTTGGCCACACAGGCCCTGGTGACTTCACTCAGGACAGCACAGGGCGGATCGTCCGCGGTACAGGTCTTGTTTACGGCGGGGTACAAATTCTGAAAACCGAAGCGCTGCATGACATCGCTGAGGACGTGTTTTCATTGAACGTATTGTGGGATCGAATGCTGCAGCAAAAGCGCCTGTTCGCACTGTCTTACCCCGGTCGCTGGTGCGATGTGGGGCGTCCCGAGGGTATTGATCTGGCCGAGGGGCTAATTGCCGATGTTTGAGCCCAGCGCCCTGCCCCGGGTCTTCGCCGTTCCTCCGGGAGCGGATTTTCCCAAGGTGTTGGTTGACGGGCTACATGAGCGGTTTGTGGGGCAGCCGCCCGACGTGCTGGCCCGGGTGCAACTGGTGATCAACACCCGCCGGATGGCGCGCCGGGTGCGCGATCTGTTTGATCAGGGTCCCGCTTGCCTTTTGCCACGCCTCTCTTTGGTCACCGTTCTTGGTGAAAGCGCCGATCTGGCGCAGATCCCACCCGCAATCCCGCCTCTGCGTCGCAGGCTGGAGCTGACGCAGCTGATCGCAAAACTGCTAGACCAGCAACCCGATCTGGCGGCCCGGTCCTCGCTGTTCGATCTATCTGACAGCCTGGCCGGGCTTATCGACGAGATGCAGGGGGAAGGTGTCTCTCCCGATGCGATCAGGCAACTGGATGTCAGCGACATGTCCGGCCATTGGGCGCGGGCACAGGCCTTTATAGGCATCGCTGATCAGTTCATGGAATCCGGTTCGGAGGCGCTGGATGCGCAGGCCCGACAGCGGCGCGTGGTCGAGAACCTGATCGCGCGCTGGGAGGCGTCGCCGCCCGAACATCCTGTCATTCTGGCAGGCTCTACCGGGTCTCGCGGAACCACCCTGATGCTGATGCAGGCGGTTGCGCGTCTGCCTCAGGGGGCGCTGGTGCTACCCGGCTATGATTTCGACCAGCCTGAACATGTTTGGAGCAATCTGGATAACCCGCTGACATCTGAGGATCATCCTCAATACCGGTTCCGCAAGCTGATGCTTGGGCTAGGGCTTCGCCCGGATCAAATCCGGCCATGGACCACGGATCAGGCCCCTTCACCTGCCCGTAACAAGCTGATTTCGCTTGCATTGCGCCCTGCCCCGGTCACCGACGCATGGATGACTGAAGGCCCGCTCCTGCCCGACCTGAACGGTGCAACCAAGGATGTGACGCTGATCGAGGCGCCCTCGCCCCGGGCCGAGGCCTTGGCCATTGCGCTACGCCTACGGCAAGCGGCCGAGACCGGCCAGACCGCCGCGCTAATCACCCCCGACCGGATGCTAACCCGGCAGGTCAGCGCCGCACTGGACCGGTGGAATATCCTGCCCGATGACAGCGCGGGCCTGCCACTGCAGCTGTCTCCGCCCGGGCGGTTCCTGCGCCATGTCGCCGGGCTGTTCGCGCGCCGCCTGGATGGCGAGGCTCTGCTGACGCTGCTCAAACACCCACTGTGCCATGACGGGGGCGACCGGGGCAGCCACCTGCTGCATACCCGCGATCTTGAGCTTGACCTGCGTCGCTATGGCCCGCCCTTTCCCGACAGCGCCAGCCTGACCGCTTTCGCCATTCGTACTGAAGCGCCCGAGGACTGGGTCCGCTGGGTTACCCAGACATTTTGCGATCAATACGACCCCACCGAACAGCCACTGCCGGACTGGGTCGCCCGGCTTCGCACGCTGGCCGAGATGATCTCGGCAGGTGCAACCGGTGAATCTGGCACATTGTGGGACAAGAACGCGGGCCAGAAGGCGCTTGCGGTGATCTCTACTTTGGAAGCCGAAGCACAGCATGGCGGCGCGATGACCGCCCATGACTTTGCTGACCTTCTGGGCGCGTTGTTGGCAGGTGAAGAAGTCCGCGACCGTGATGCACCTCACCCGCATCTGATGATCTGGGGCACCCTGGAAGCGCGCGTTCAGGGTGCGGATCTGCTAATTCTGGGTGGCTTGAACGAAGGCAGCTGGCCCGAGGCTGCGGCACCCGACCCCTGGCTGAACCGTCAGATGCGCAATGAGGCCGGTCTTTTACTGCCCGAACGCAGGATCGGCCTGTCCGCGCATGACTTCCAGCAGGCGGCAGGTGCGGCAGAGGTGGTTTTGACCCGCGCTACCCGCTCGGATGATGCGGAAACCGTGCCATCCCGTTGGCTGAACCGCATGACCAACCTGTTGCAAGGCCTGCCTGAACAGGGTGGAACTAGGGCGTTAGAAGCAATGCAAGCGCGGGGCCAACGGTGGCTGGATTGGGCAGAAATGCTGGAACATGCACCCCGAATCGCACCCGCGCACCGCCCGTCGCCACGACCACCCGTCGCGGCGCGGCCACGGCGGCTATCGGTGACCGAAATCAAACGCCTGATCCGCGATCCGTACGCCATATATGCCCGGCATATCCTGCGATTGAGACAACTGGACCCGCTGGTTCAGGCGCCAGATGCCCTGCTACGCGGTATCGTCATCCACGAGGTGATGGAACAATTCGTGCGTGACAGCGTTCTGGATCCGGCTTTATTGACCCGAGAAAATTTCCTGAAACGCGCCAAAGCTTTGCTGGACGACCACGTTGCCTGGCCAACTGCCCGAAAGCTGTGGCTGGCGCGGCTAGAGCGGATTACCGATAGCTTTCTGTCCGCCGAGATTCAGCGCCGCGCCGATGGTGGGCCTGTGGCTTTTGAGGTTGGGATGCGCCTGACGTTGACGCCGCTGGACTTCACCATTGCCGGACGTGCCGACCGAATCGATCGAAGCGGGCAGGGGGCTTTGCGTATCATCGACTACAAGACGGGCACTCCGCCAACGGAAAGTCAGCAAGCCAAATTCGACAAACAACTGCTGATCGAGGCCGCAATGGCCGAGCAGGGCGGTATCGAAGGATTCGATCCGCTTCCCGTTGCACAGGCGATCTTCATTGGCATGGGCGGCACCTATAAAGAAGTGCCCGCACCGCTGCAGAAAGAGCCGACCGACAAGGTGCTGGCCGAACTGAAAGAGCTCATATCAGCCTATTTAGAGCCTGATCAGGGGTTCTCTTCACGCAGGATGCTGCACAAGGACACAGATATAGGGGACTATGATCACCTCGCCCGGTTCGGCGAGTGGGATCGTTCAGCGGAAACCGAACCGGAGGACCTGACATGACCCCCCGCAATGATGCCACCGAACGGCAGGTTCAGGCCGCGCGCCCGGACGCCTCAACCTGGCTGGCGGCCAATGCGGGCTCGGGCAAGACCCGGGTGCTGACCGACCGGGTGGCGCGGCTGTTGCTGGATGGCGTACAGCCGCAGCATATCCTGTGCCTGACCTATACCAAGGCCGCGGCCAGCGAGATGCAGAACCGGTTGTTCAAGCGTCTTGGCAAATGGGCAATGTTGGGCGACGGCGACCTTCAGTCTGAGTTGGTCGAACTTGGCGTACCGGGCGTGATCGATCCCGACCGGTTGGCGCAAGCACGGACCCTGTTTGCCCGCGCTATTGAGACGCCTGGTGGCCTGAAAATCCAAACGATCCACTCCTTCTGTGCTTCGCTGCTGCGACGGTTCCCGCTTGAGGCGGGGGTCAGCCCTCAGTTCTCCGAAATGGAAGACCGGGCTGCGGCGTTGCTGCGCGAAGAGATCATTGAAAGTTTTGCCGACGGCCCTCAGGCCGAATTGATCGAAGACGTTGCCCGCTTTGTCACCGATACCGGTTTTGACAAACTGACTGCCGCTGTTGCGCAGAAACGAAATCAGTTTGAACATGTGCTGCAATGGCCGGACATTCTGCAACGGTTTGATCTGCCCGAAGGTTTTGATGAACAGGTCCTACTGCGTAAAGTGTTTCTGGGCGGTGAGGTCGAACTGATCCAGTCCATTTTACCCGCGCTTTCGGAAAGCGGAGGGAACAATGCCAAGGCCGCCGACAAGCTTGTCGGCTTTACCGACGCCCGGCTCAGCAAACTGACGATACTTGAAAACGTCCTATTGACGGGTAAGGGTGCGAAAGAGCCCTTTGCCGCAAAACTCAACAGCTTTCCAACCAAGGCGCTGCGTGAAGGGGTGCTGGCAGATCGGATGCCCCAGCTCGAGGCCCTGATGCTGCGGGTCGAAGCCGCGCGGGAACAACGACTGGCGCTGGTTGCGGCCCAGAAAACCCATGTATTACATCGCTTTGCCGCGGCCTTCCTTCCGGAATACGAGCGGTGCAAGCAGGTGAGGGGTTGGCTGGATTTTGATGACCTGATCCTGCGCGCACGTCAGGTGCTGAACGACCCAGCGGTGGCGGAATGGGTGCTGTACCGGCTCGACGGTGGCATCGATCACATTCTGGTGGACGAAGCGCAGGACACCAGCCCAGATCAGTGGGACGTGATCGAAAAGCTGGCACAAGAATTCACCAGCGGGGAAGGGGCCCGATCCGGGGTTGAGCGCACGATCTTTGTGGTCGGCGACAAGAAACAGTCGATCTATTCCTTCCAGGGCGCCGACCCGCAAGCCTTTGACCAGATGCAGGCCGAATTTGGACGAAAACTCCGAGAATCAGGCTCTAAACTGTGGGATTCAACGCTGGAATATTCGTTCCGCTCGTCCAGCGCGATCCTTGGGCTGGTCGATATACTGTTCGAAAACCATGTAGAGGCCGGGTTCCACAAGGATGCCTTGCACCGGGCATTCAAGGCCGATCTTCCTGGGCGCGTCGACCTATGGCCGGTGATCGAGAAGGTTGAAGACGAGGATGACAGCGATTGGACCGATCCCGTTGATCGACCTGGCGCACGGCATCACACCGTCATTCTGGCAGAACAGGTTGCCCGGTCGATCAAGGATATGATCAGGGATGGCGCCACCATTCCCGATGATGGCGATGCGTCGGGGACATTTGTCCGGCGCAAAGTGCTGCCCCGCGACTTTCTGATCCTTGTCCAACGCCGCTCGGACCTGTTTGCCGAGATCATTCGCGCCTGCAAAAGCGAGGGCCTGCCCATCGCGGGGGCAGATCGCCTGAAGGTGGGCGCGGAATTGGCGGTCAAGGATCTGGCTGCTTTGCTTAGCTTTCTGGCCACACCCGAAGACAGCTTGTCACTGGCGACAGTCCTGAAATCCCCACTGTTTGGCTGGACGGAACAACAGTTGTTCGATCTGGCTCATCGCAGGGAGGAAACTTATCTATGGGCAGCGTTGCGCAATCGTGCCGAGGAGTTCCCGGTAACGCTTGCGATTCTGAACGACCTACGCGGTCAAACCGACTTTCTGCGTCCTTATGATCTGATCGAACGTATCCTGACGCGCCATGACGGGCGACGCAAACTGCTGGGTCGGCTTGGGGCCGAGGCTGAGGATGGTATCAACGCGTTACTGTCGCAGGCGCTGGCCTATGAACGGACAGATATCCCAAGCCTCACCGGTTTCCTGGTCTGGATGCAAACCGACGATCTGGAGATCAAGCGCCAGATGAGCGGAGTCGGCAATATGATCCGGGTGATGACCGTTCATGGCTCGAAGGGATTGGAATCACCAATCGTAATCCTGCCGGACACTGGTAAACGACAGCCACCACGAGATGCCGAGATCATGATGGCGGGCGATACTCCGTTGTGGAAAGTGCCTTCTGATGCCTCACCTGCATTGATCGCAGCTGCGCGCCAAGAAGCCAGAACGCGCGAAGAGAATGAGCGGCTGAGGCTACTCTATGTGGCTCTAACACGGGCAGAAAAGTGGCTAATAGTGGCGGCCGCCGGGGATGTAGGCAAGGATGGCAACAGTTGGTATCAGATGGTTGAGGCTGCGATGGTGCGGGCAGGGGCTACTCATGTACCCGGCACCCAGAACCTTCGACTAGCGCATGGAGATTGGGAGGCTTTGCCCGCTGTTGAACAGGGCAGCATCCCGCACAACGAACAGCATTTGCCTGTATTTTTTGACCACCCCGCGCCAAATGCACCCGCGCCAGCCGAAACGCTCAGCCCCTCTGATCTTGGGGGTGCGAAGGCCTTGCCCGGAGATGCGGGGCAGGATGAAGAGGCGGCGAAACGACGCGGATCGCAGCTGCACCTGTTGCTCGAACATCTTCCTGCTGCCGCACAGGATCAATGGCCGCAGCTTTGCGCACGGCTTCTGGCCGATATGCAAGATGTTGAGCGGCAAGATCTGCTGACTGAGGCCACTTCGGTGCTGACGGCCGAATATCTGAAACCGGTCTTTGGCCCGGATGCGCTGACCGAGGTTTCGGTCTCTGCCGATCTGAACGGCACACGAATGCATGGGGTCATCGACCGGCTGATTATAACGGATACAGAGGTGCATGTGATTGATTTCAAATCCAATGCGACTGTTCCGACCGGGCCAGAATCCTGTCCCGAAGGGCTGTTGCGCCAGATGGCGGCCTACGCCCATGCCCTGTCGCAAATCTATCCCAATCACAGTATCCGCACCGCTATCTTGTGGACGCGAACCGCGCACCTGATGTGGTTGCCACACGATATGGTGACGGACGCTCTGACACCGAACCCTATATCTTGACCTTGCCCGGTGCCGCACCTAGGTTCTGAGCCCAAGCATTCCCAGTCAGGAGACAGACATGTCGACCGTAGCCGTTACCGACGACACCTTTGACGCCGAAGTCAAGAATTCCGATATCCCCGTCGTGGTGGATTTCTGGGCCGAGTGGTGCGGCCCCTGTAAGCAGATCGGCCCCGCCCTGGAAGAGCTGGCCAGCGAATATGGTGGCAAGGTGAAGATTGCCAAGGTCGATGTCGACAGCAACCCAAACTCAGCCGCGGCCATGGGCGTGCGCGGGATTCCGGCGCTGTTCATTTTCAAAGACGGTCAGGTGGTTTCGAACCGCGCTGGCGCGGCCCCGAAGGCGGCCCTGCAAAGCTGGATCGACGAGTCGATCTGACCTTCGCTAGTGTCCGAACGCAAAAAGGCGCCCCGCATTAGGCGCCTTTTTTTGTGAAAGCCACTGCGTGACAAGAGTTTAGACTCACTTGATGGTCCACCTCACCGATACTCCCGCGCCGTCTTTGTGGGTAAATGTAACGGTGTCGTCTGCGATTGAAACCACCTGACAGTCATGGGGCATCACTTCACCGACGATCACGATTCTCCGACAGTAATACCTGTCTTTCCACTCCCACGTGCCGCTGATACTGCCACCTTTCGGGCCTTTGCCCTCAACCGTGCCGTCCTTGTGAATTGTCACCCAGGTTTCGCCCTGAACCAGCTTCTTATCAACGATCAGGTTCATAAATTTCGCTTTGTTTTCTATGACTTCAGCGGATACGCCTGGCGCCAGAAGTCCAAACAACAACAATGATGACATGAGCCGAAAATACGTCATGGAATCAAACCTTTCATAGATCGTGTGCTTAAACAGACAGAATTCTAGTCGATAGCTGCGGTACACACCAAACATTCGGGTTTCGTGGTTTGGCCGGATGCAGTTCACTGTACTGGTTCTTTCAATTCGCAAGAACTCGTGCAGATTGTCGGGTCATCAGGAATAAGGAGGCGACATGCCCAAAACTCGGGTATTGGTGGAATTCGGTATGGGTACGTCGCTTCGGCGCGAAGACTATACCGAAGCAGCGCTGCGCGCGCTCAAGGATGCGCTCTGGCATAACTCGGTCAATATGGCGGAATTGTTCGGATTCCCGAAAGAGGCCATGATCATCGACGCGGAAATCGGAGTACAGCAACCGGACCGGGTGGATTCGCAGGCGTTGAAGGCCATTTTCCCCTACGGCCAGCCCAACATCACGGTCACACATGGTGGCTTGGATATCGACAAACCCCATTCTGAAGGTCGCACGGTGATCGCCAACGCCGCGATCGTTGTCTCATTTGATATGGAGCCCGCCCGATGACGGAAAAACGCATCATTCTGGAGATGGGGACCGGCAACGATCTGTATGGTCAGGACTATACCAAGGCCGCGCGCCGCGCTGTTCAGGACGCGCTGCACCACTCGTCCATCACGCTGTTTTCCAAACTGGGAATCAGTCATGAGGAGATGCGCGTTGAGGTCACGATTGGCGTTCAGCAGCCTGAGAAGGTTGATTGTGATCTTGTCGCCTCGGATCTGCCGCGGGGCCGCGCCTCGGTTCGGGCGGTCAAAGGGGGACTGGATGTCGAGGATGCCGAGGCGGGTACCCGGCATGTCGTAGCCACTGCTGCAGTTGAGGCTTATCTGCCTGATCTCGCAGGTAAATTCGTCGAAAACTGAAAAAGAAAAAGCCGCTCAATCGAGCGGCTCATCTTATAAGTGTTCAAATCCTGGATCAGAACTTGGCGATATCAGCGCGGGTCAGCCCGACGTCTTCCAGCTGCTCGTCGCTCAGTTGCGACAGTTCGTTGCGTGTCTGATATGATTTGTACCATTCGACAACGTTTTCGAATGCATGAGAGAATGCGTCCACTGCGTGCAGGATGGTGACTGCTCCGCGCGGCGCATGGGTTTTTGCGATTGCGTTTGCCATGTGCTTGGTCCTTTTAACAGAAACAGCCGACCCGTTGTCGGTTGTAAGCCTCATGTAACTCCGGCGGCTGAGTCTCACAAATGCTGACTCAACAGCCCCGGTTTGCGTTTACTGCATATCTTTTGGGCAGTTTTAGAACCGGTTGCGCAGAACCCGTGCCCGGCCCATATATGGCAGCACGGATAACGGAGGCATTCATGGCAGACAGCGATTTTCCCGGATGGCACGGCACCACTATTATTGGCGTCAAGAAGGGCGGGCAGGTTGTCATCGCCGGGGACGGGCAGGTCAGCCTGGGCCAAACCGTGATCAAGGGCACTGCGCGAAAGGTGCGTCGCCTGACACCGGGCGGGTTCGAAGTGGTCGCCGGATTCGCCGGATCTACGGCGGATGCGTTCACGCTGCTGGAACGTCTGGAAGCCAAGCTTGAGGCGACGCCCGGCCAACTGGCGCGTGCTTCGGTCGAGCTGGCCAAGGACTGGCGCACCGACAAGTATCTGCAGAAGCTCGAGGCGATGCTGATTGTGACCGACGGCAAGGATCTGCTCGTGATCACTGGGGCAGGGGACGTGCTTGAGCCCGAACACAACGTCGCTGCAATCGGGTCGGGCGGCAACTTTGCCCTGGCGGCGGCCCGTGCGATGATGGATAGCGACAAACCGGCCGAGGATGTGGCGCGTGAAGCTATGGCAATTGCTGCGGATATCTGCGTCTATACCAACGGCAATCTTACGGTTGAAACGATCGGGTCATGAGTGCGGTTCTGGCAGCGATATTTGGTGGGCTGATTGGCGGTATTGTTGGGCCGATTGTGCTTGAGGAATATCGGAACCGGAAGCACGCCAAGACATGGAAAGAGCCTCGCAAGAAGCTGCTTGAGTCCATGTTGAGGGATACCAAATACAAGTTCAAAACTCTGGAACGGCTCAGCAGAACAATTGGCTGTACCGAAGATCAGACACGCTCGCTATTGATCGAGCTGGAAGCCAGAGGCGCTGTTTCAAAGAAGACCAAAAAGGAAATTTGGGCACTGATAGAGCGCGCGCCATTACAGGAAAGCCAGCGCAAACTTGACGAAGAAGAAATTGAGGAAGAGCAGGAGTAGGTGACCCTTTCCGCTCTATCGGCTGCTCTTTACGCCAATAGCGCTTTGATCTCTTTCCCCTTCCACCTCAGATGCATCCCGATCAGGCCCATCAGGGCAGTGACGATGACGATGTAGTAGGGGACGCGGATGTCGATGCTCATCAATCCGCCTCCGATCAGGGACATGATACCGCCTGCTAGGCAGAACACGGCTGTGGTCACGCCCATGACCCAGCCCTGATCCGTTTCGGCAACGCTGGATGAGAACAGGCCTAGCAGCGTCGGGTAAGAAACGCCGAAGAAGAAGTAGAAGAAAAAGACCGGAATATAGCTCAGCACCCCGCTGGGGCTGAATGCGAAGGCAAAGCCACAGATCACCATGGTGACCAATGAGGTGTAGATGATCTGGTGCTTGCTGAACCTCTCTTGCGCTGGTTTCACAAGGAAGGTGCTGGAAAAGGCCAGCGCAACGCCAATGACCACCATCGCCATGCTGCCCCCTATTACGCCATAACCCCACGCGCTGGTCAGGAAGTTGTCGACGAATACATAGAAAGTAACGTTGGCGACCATGAACAGGGCGTAAACTGGCATGATCTTCAGAACCAGCGGGTGCTCGCGCACAGCAATAAGACTGTCGGTGATGTCGCGTGGGCGGAAAACAAAAGGTTCACGCTCGGTTCTGGTATCCTTGAAGAACGCGGTCACAAGAAAGATTGCAATCAGGACCAGTACAAACGCCCCGTAGAAAGGCGTTTTCAATGTCGCCGCGCTGCCCAATAAGGCTGCATCGGACAGAACCGCGCCTATGATCGGTCCTCCGACCAAGCCAAAGCTGACACCGGTCACAATATAACCCATGTTGCGGTCGCGGTCCGCAGCGTCGGTGCTGCCATCGATCATTGCCGCCTGCGCAATGGGCTGATTTCCAGCCGTAAACCCGGTGATCGAACGACCAATGATCAGCAGAAGCAGGCTGTTGAGATAAAGCGCTGCGATGGTCAGGGCGTAGCCGACCAGCGCCCCGGTCAAACAGACCAAAAGGGCATTCTTGCGCCCGATAGAGTCTGAAACCTTCGAGACATAGACCACCCCCAGAAACCAAGACAGGAAGAAGCAGCCGATCACCAGACCATAATAAAAGTGCCTTGTGCCCATGGCCGTGCTTTCCGGCAAGAAGCCGGACTTCGTTTCCATGATCAGGGAGTTGATGATGGGAAACACCAGCCCTTGTCCGATCAGGTCAACAAAGACCACAAACAGCAGGGTGATCTTGGCAATCTTGGTCATGAAAACGCCCCCAGTTCCAATATCTTGGGGCGAGTGTAACAGACAGTTGCCCTGTCACCTAACGGCGTGTCAGAGGCCGGAAAGCCCGACCCCTGAAGGGTGTGATTACTTCAACGAAGCAACTCCCAGCGGGACGCCGGCAACCTCGCACCAAATGTAAACTTCGTTGTAGCCCGAGACATCCATGGTTGGTGGCACGGCATAGGATTGCTTGCCGGTCAGGTGCAGCAGCGCGCCCAGTTTGCTGTCTGGGGCGTATGTGCCGTCCTTGCCAAATGCGACACGCGGGTCGGGGCCGTTGTCCAGCGAAAAGTCGTCGCCCAGTTCAACGATGTAACGCTCGCCATCTTTGACCAGTTTTACCGAACCGGTAGTGACGTGGTTCGAGCGGCCTTCAAATGTGCCTTTCTTTTTTGCGCCACCGGCCAGGGCAGCGGTGGTGCCGACCAGAGACAGGGCCGCGCCGGTAGCTGCAGCTTTCACAAAAAGCGAACGACGAGTCATCATGATGAGGTATCTCCCTAATGTCATACGGACGCAGAGTCCGTCGCGAAAGGTTATGCCGCAGACGCTGTGCATCTGGCGATTCACATCACCACGAAATTCCGTGTGCTGCCCGTGAGTTGCCGTGATCTTCTCGTGATCGGCTTGTGTTTTCGCGCCGTATGATTAGGTTCCGCTGCGAAACATACGGATAGAACACATATGACCGACCTGACCCCGCGCGAGATTGTCTCGGAACTGGACCGCTTTGTTATCGGGCAGAAAGACGCGAAACGCGCCGTCGCCGTGGCGCTACGCAACCGCTGGCGGCGCAAGCAGTTGCCAGATGACATCCGCGATGAGGTCTATCCAAAAAACATTCTGATGATCGGACCCACCGGCGTTGGCAAGACCGAGATCAGCCGCCGTCTGGCCAAACTGGCCCGCGCACCCTTCATCAAGGTTGAAGCCACCAAATTCACCGAGGTCGGCTATGTCGGTCGGGACGTTGAACAGATCGTGCGTGATCTGGCTGACGCCGCAATCCTGCAAACCCGCGAGTATATGCGCGAGGATGTCAAAGCCCGCGCCCATCAGGCCGCCGAGGATCGCGTGATCGAGGCGATTGCTGGAACCGACGCCCGCGAAGCGACACGCGAGATGTTCCGTAAGAAGCTGAAAGCGGGTGAGCTGGACGATACCGAAATCGAGTTGGAACTGTCAGATACCACGAACCCGATGCCGATGTTCGATATACCGGGCCAGCCGGGTGGTCAGATGGGGATGATGAATCTGGGTGATATCTTCGGCAAGGCCTTCGGTGGAAGGACCGTCAAGAAACGCATGACTGTCGCTGAAAGCTATGAGGCCTTAATTGGGGAAGAGGCCGACAAGTTGCTGGATGATGAAACCGTCAACCGGGTGGCTTTGGAAGCGGTCGAACAGAACGGCATCGTGTTTCTGGATGAAATCGACAAAGTCTGCGCCCGATCCGATGCGCGCGGAGGCGATGTCAGCCGGGAAGGGGTTCAGCGCGACCTGCTGCCTCTGATCGAGGGCACCACTGTCAGCACCAAACATGGCCCTGTGAAAACCGACCATATCCTTTTCATTGCATCCGGTGCGTTTCACATCGCCAAGCCCTCGGACCTGCTGCCAGAACTTCAGGGCCGCTTGCCGATACGCGTGGAACTGCGCGCCCTGACAGAAGAGGATTTCGTACGTATCCTGACCGAGACCGACAACGCTCTGACCCTGCAGTATACTGCCCTGATGGGCACTGAAGAGGTCACGGTCAGTTTCACCGAAGACGGGATCGCAGCCTTGGCCCGGATTGCGGCGGATGTGAACCAAAGCATCGA
This sequence comes from Ruegeria sp. C6, assembly GCF_056537625.1. NCBI lineage: Bacteria > Pseudomonadati > Pseudomonadota > Alphaproteobacteria > Rhodobacterales > Roseobacteraceae > Ruegeria > Ruegeria sp. C6. Next base: position 224,541 of record NZ_JBQFRW010000006.1, read on the forward strand.
GAATATCGGTGCGCGGCGGCTTTACACGGTGATGGAGCGCGTGTTCGAAGAGCTTTCGTTCACCGCACCGGATCAGGCAGGGGCTGAGATCACCGTCGATGCAGGTTTCGTGAACGACAATCTTGGCGAACTGACAAAATCCACGGACCTCAGCCGTTACGTTTTGTAACAGGTGCCAGCCGGATTTTGCCAATGAGTCGTGCCCTCAGGCTGGACGCGGGGCGGGAATACGGTAGCGTAGCCCTGTAACTTCACAGGGGCAGAGCGTGCTGCGCTATTTCATCATCATTGTGACGCTGTCTGTGCTAACCGCCTGTGCGGATCGGTCTATCACAGAGATCACACCCGAAGCCCTTAGGGTCGGCACCCCCGCCACGGTCTTTGCCGCCACTACCCGGGCGCGCGAGCCGGATGGCAGCTACGGAGCTAACCGTGCCGAGGCACTGCGTTACCTTGAGATGACCGTCTCGATTCCGCCGTCGCACACGCCGGGTGAACTCGAGTTCTCATACGCGAACCCGAATCCGAACAAACAGTTTGTCGTGGCCGATGTTACCGAGTTCTCGGGTCCGCAGGATCTGAAGTCCCGTCTGCGTGGCGTGGATGACGTGGTCATCTTTGTTCACGGGTATAACGCCACGCAGACCGAGACCGCCTTTCGGGCCGCTCAGCTGAGCCATGATATCGGTATCCCCGGAACCATTCTGATTTATTCCTGGCCCAGTAAGGCGCGCGGCACCGGTTACGCCTATGATCTGGACAGTATGCTGTTTGCCCGAGACGGGCTGGAACAGACCATTAGATTGCTCAAATCAATGGGCGTAAAGCGGGTCGTCCTGATAGCGCATTCGATGGGCAGCGCCCTATCGATGGAGATGATGCGGCAAGCCGAACTGCGCGAGCCGGGATGGGCAAGCCGCAATCTTGAGGGGGTCATCCTGATCTCACCTGATCTGGATGTGGATCTGTTCCGATCCCAGATGAACAGCATCAAGAGCCCGCCCGACCCGTTTGTGGTGATGGTGTCCCAGAAGGACAAGATTCTGAACCTGTCGGCTCGGCTGCGCGGCACCGCGGACAGTCAGAGGTTGGGTAATATCAGTTCGGTCGACGCGTTGGCCGAATATCCGATCAGCGTGATCGACACGACTGCATTCAACAGCGATGCGGGATCATCTCATTTCGTGGCGGCAACGTCTCCGGCGCTGCTGGCCATTCTCAGTTCGGTCCGCCGGGTCAGCAACACCTTTGGCCCCGACCGGCCTGGCATCGATGTCCTTGTCCCACCCAGCGAGCGCAGCGCAGATGGCGCGACCGAGATTGTGCTGACCGAGACCGGACAGGCGCAGGTCAGCGCGCCCTGATTAGGCACGCATTCGATGATCGGGGTCCAGCGATGGGATCGCATCCAGCAACCGCTTGGTATAGTCTTGCTTGGGAGCGGCAAACAGTTCGCGCGTTGGGGCGCTTTCGACGATCTTGCCGTGATACATCACAACCACAAAATCGCAGGTATGGGCCACAACCGACAGATCGTGGCTGATGAACATGAAGGTCAGGCCCATATCTCGCTGAAGGGATTTCAGCAGGTTCAGGATATCCGCCTGAATCGACACGTCCAGCGCCGCCACGCATTCATCGGCAACTACAAATCGCGGGTTGCAGGCCAGCGCCCGCGCAATCGAAATCCGCTGACGCTGACCGCCCGAAAACGCGTGCGGATAGCGTCGCAGATGTTCAAGGTTCAACCGGCATTTGCCCGCAATCTCGCGAACCCGCGCATCGGTTTCCTCACGCGATGCGGTCAGGCCCATCACCTCCAGCGGTTCGGCTATGATATCACGCACGGTCATCCGAGGACTAAGCGCCGCGTAAGGGTCCTGAAAAATCAACTGAGCCCGACGGCGATAGGACTTGAGATCGGTTGCCGACATTTTGGTCAGATCGAACCGCTCTTCACCATCATCATAGCTTGCGCCACCGCTGGTGATTGGAACCGCATTCAGCAATGCGCGGCCAAGTGTTGTCTTGCCCGAGCCGGACTCGCCGACCACCCCAACAAAAGCCCCTCGCGGGATTTCGATCGAGACGTTGTCGACCGCCTTCAGCGTGCGCTTATTAAACAACCCGCCACCAAGGGGAAATTCGACCGACAGGTTTTCGGTTTTGATCAGTGCATTTGTCATGGCTGGCCTGGCACGTCTTCGGGGAAAATGGCTGCGAAATGGCCGGGGCTGACCTCGGTCAAGGGTGGGCGTTCCGTTTCATATCGCGATCCGGGTTTGAGTTCCGGGTTGCGTGGATGGAACACGCAGCCTGATGGCCGCTCCAGAGGTGAGGGGATATCGCCGGGGATCGGGGTTAGCGGTGCGTCCAGATCATCGAGTTTGGGTAACGCGTTCAGCAGGCCACGCGTATAGGCATGTGCCGGATGGCGGATCACCTCACGCACAGGTCCGCTTTCCATGATCCGACCCAGATACATCACCGCAACCCGGTCGGCGGTTTGGGCGACGACGCTTAGGTCATGGGTGATGAAGACGATGCCCATGCCGAACTCGGCCACCAGATCCTTCATCAGATCCAAAACCTGAGCCTGAATGGTCACGTCCAGCGCCGTTGTCGGCTCATCCGCGATCAGCAGTTTGGGCTTGGTCGAAAGCGCCATGGCGATCATCGCCCGCTGACGCATCCCGCCCGACAATTCGAAAGCGTATTGGTTGAACCGGGCCGCTGGTTCAAGGATACCCACCCGGTCCAGCATTTCGATCGATAGTTCTTTGGCCTGCTTTTTGCTGAGATCCGTGTGGATCAGCAACTGTTCAACCATCTGCTTGCCGATGGTGATCGCGGGGGCAAAGCTGGCCATCGGCTCTTGAAAGATCATACTGATCGCCCCGCCGCGCACAATCTCCATGTCCTTGGGCCGCTTCAGCGCCATGATATCAACCGGGCCGCTGTCGAGATGCAGATCGATCCGGCTTTCCGGCGCATAGATCGCGTTGGGTGGATTTAGTTTCATCAGTGACTTTGCCGTCACTGATTTTCCCGATCCACTTTCGCCGACCAGCCCGAGCACCTCACCTGGGACGAGTGAAAACGAAACATCCTCAACCGCCGTGATCAACCCTTCATCGGTTTTGAACTGAACGGACAGGTTTTCGACATCGATCAGGCTCATTTGCGGGTCTCCGAATAAGGATCAGCCGCATCGCGCAGGCCATCGCCGACGAACACGAAAGACATCACGAGAACGACAAAGAAGATGACCGGGATGAAATACCATTGGTAATTCAGCAGAACATCCGCCTTGGTGACATTCTGCAACATCACGCCAAGTGAGTTGACCGGATCTTTCAGCCCCAGCCCGATAAAGCTGAGCGCGGTTTCGCTGAGGACCATATAGGGGAACGAGATCACCAGATCGACGATGATGTAACTGGTGAAGCTGGGCAGCAGATGACGCCGGATGATGTGGCCCGGCGATGCACCGCAAAGCTTTGCCGCAAGCACATATTCCTGATTGCGTTCGGTCAACAGATGGGTGCGAACTCGCCGTGCTAAAGTAGGCCAGCCGACCAATCCCAATATGGCTGTGATGACAAAGAATCTTGTTTCGGCCGACCATTCCGGCGGGATAAAGGCCGCAATCGCCATGAACAGAGGTATGGCCGGAACCGTACGGATCGCATCGGTGATCATTTGGATCACACTGTCGACCATTCCACCGTAATATCCAGCCACCCCTCCGATCGCGAGCGCCAGCACGAACGAAATCATCACCCCAAGCGTTCCGACCTGTAGCGACGTCCAAACCGCATGCAGTGTACGGCTGAAGATATCCTTGCCGGCGCTGTCGGTTCCGAACAGGTGAACATAGCCCTGATCGACACCAAACAGATGGATGTTACCGGGAATGACTCCAAACAGCTTATATTTGTCGCCCCGAACGAAGAACTGGATATATCGGCGTTCATCCTCGTTCACTTTCTCGACCCAGCGGAAATTGGTCGCCAACGAGCGTTCGCGGGTTACCCCGTGCAGGAACGGGCGGATCGAGCAGCCATTCTTGTCGCAGAATTTTGGAATCTGCGGGGCTCCGTTCAGATAGTCTTTGTCACGCCCTGCGGCGGTCGGATCATAAGGCGACAGGAACGGAGCAAAGATGCCCGACAGGATCAGGACGACCAGAACTGTGGCCGCAATCATCGCCGCGCGCTGTTTCTTGAATCGGGCCCAGATCAACTGACGCTGCGAGGCGGTGAAATAGGCTTCTTTTGCCTTTTGGTTGTCGATTGTCGCAGTCATCTGGTCACCTGAGGATACTTTTGCGCACGCGCGGGTCGATCACCGCAAGCAGAATGTCGGTGAAGAAATTCAACGTCACGATTGATGCCGTCAGCAGAAAGATGATGGCCCCCGCAAGTTGCTGATCATTGGACCGCGCCAACGCTTCAAGCAAAAGCGCCCCGGCTTCGGTCAATGTCAGGATCAGCGCCACAATGGGCAGTTCGTTGAAGATCCGGTTCAGGTCAAAGCCAAGGCTGTTGACGATCGGCCCCAGCGCATGACGGGCCGGATAGCGCCATAACAGGCGGCGGCCATAAATGCCCCGCGCGGCGGCAGCGGTGACATACAGCTTCCCGATCTCATCCGACATCAACGCGCGCACGGTCTGCAGCGCAAAGGCTGTGGCCGACCAGCCCAGAATGAAGATCGGCAGCCAGGCGTGTTTCAGCAAATCGAGGAACTTGCCCCAAGACCAAGGCGCTTCTTTGTACTCGGGCGAGAACAGCCCGGTCAGTGTCTCGCCGAAATAAACGGTTGAAACCAGCATCACCATCAGGGCCAGCAGGAAGTTCGGCATCGCCAGACCCAGATAGCTGACGATCCGCAGCGAGTTGTTCAATACCGCACTGCGCGAGGCGGCAGAAATGATGCCCACAGGGATTGCAATGGCATAAGCCAGCGCCAAAGCGCCAAGGCAGATCCACAGCGACAGCCAGAACTTGTCGCCCAGCAGCTGTGCAATATTCACCCGCAGGATGCAGCTTTCGCCGAAATCGCCACGAAACGCCCCTGACAACCAGGTGGCCCATCGGGTCAGGAATGGTTGATCCAACCCCAGTCGGGCGCGTTCTGCTGCAACGTCAGCAACGGTGATCGCGGACCCTTGGGTGTTTTTATACGCCAAATAGCGCTCGGCACAGTCACCGGGCACCAGTTCCATCAGTGAAAAAACAATCAGCGATACGATGACCAAAGTGACCAACGCCATAACCGCCCGGGTGGCGGCAAATCTGCAGAATTGCAACATATCTGTCCCCGCGGGATGCGCGAAGGCGGGCGCGGGCGCCCACCTTCTTATCTTCTCAACCTTATTCGCTCAGCCACCACTGTGCGGGGCGGTAAGGATAGGTCCGATAGAACTCGTAAGACTGCGTTTTGAACTCGGTAAAGTTCTGCAGGTTGTTCGAGTGATAGATCGGGGCAGGAGCATTCACGGTACCCAGGAACAGCAGCTCGCCGGTCATGATCTCGACCATCTTCTGCGCGGCGGATACTGACGCATCAGAGCCGGGTGCACTGGACTGATAGGTGTCCAATGCAGCCTTCAGATCCGCGACCCAAGCCGGTGGTTCAACACCGTTTTCACCGTTTGAGCTGATATATTCAGCCCAGAGCATACCTGTACGTACGTCGAAATAGCCATCAAACGGAGGCACCCAGATCTCGCTGTCCCCGAGGATCGACCCGGCTGGCTGGCTCTTCAGCCATAGGCCCATATCCAGCGAGTTGGCCGTTTGTGCGGCGCGGAATTCGTCGGATGTCACCTCTTTGATCGCGGTGTTGACGCCAACGTCTTTCCAGTTCTGAGCAATCAGTTCCACCAGTTGCGCCGAAGCTGGCTGAGTCGAGAACTGCCAATCCAGAACAAACGGATCACCATTCGGCAAGTCGCGGAAGCCATCACCGTCCTTGTCGACAAGACCGACTTCGTCCAGCAGCGCATTGGCGCGCTCTGCGTCGAATTCGATCTCATGGTTCGACCATTTTTCGTCGATGAAATCGGGACGTGGCGAGAAGCCGATGTACTGTGTCGGCGTTCCCAGACCAAAGGCGACAACCTCGTTCAGCTGGTTGCGATCCATCGCAACAGACATCGCAGTTCTGAACCGGATATCGTTAAAGATCGCGCGCTTGACCTCGTCTTCTGCGGTCACGTTGAAGGTCAGAACCGGATAGCCGATCGAAGGCTTCACCTCGACCGTGTAGTTACCGTTCTCCTGACCTTCGAGCAGCACCGGAGCGGATGTCAGGTTAACACCCTGCGATTTGTAATCGACCTCGCCATTCAGCAACTTAAGGGTGCGAACTTCTTCGTCCGGAACGTAAGTTTCATCCATTTCCGAAATGTAGGGAAGCTGGTTACCCTGCGTGTCGACCTGGAAGAAATAGGGGTTGGCCACGTAGTGACGACCCTCGGTGCTCTCCTTCACAAGGATATGGCTCTCCAGCGTCGGCATGGTGTCGGTGGGAAGACCCGCCAGTTTGTCACCGGCTGTCAGCATCGGAGATGGCGTATCCATCCAGTCCGAGTTGCCATAATAGGCCTTGATCAGCTCGTACCCGTTTTCATAACCAAGCGCCTGCGCGTTGGCGTCGGCGTTGTCATCCAGCGCCGGGTGGAACTTTTCAAAAAAATGCTTGGGCTGGTAGGGCTGCACATAGGTGAACGAGAATGTCTCGGTCAGGCCAGGCTTGGGCGCGGCAAGGGTAAAGCGGACGGTGGTGTCGTCCAGCGCTTCGACCTTCATGGGCTCACCGCCCGCCAGCGCATAATCCTTCGCTTCGGCGATGACATTGGTGTCCATCATCAGATTGTCGTACCAGAACACAACATCTGCTGAGGTGAACGGTGCACCGTCCGACCATTTGTGACCTTCGCGCAAGGTCACGGTAAGCACGGTGAATTCATCGTTCCATTCCCAGGATTTCGCCACGTTGGGCACCAAGGTCTGCAGGTCGTCGGAATAGCGGAACAGGTTGACGTGACGCACCGAAAGGAAGTCCGAGGTGCCGCTTTCTGTGGCGTTGGAGAGCGCGTCCAGAACACCGCCATACTGACCTATCGAGTCATAGGGTACGATGACCAACGGGTCGGCCGGCAGACGATCTGCCACGGCCGCAAGATCGCCATTGCCACGGATCATGCCGTTCAGATCCCCAATAGCCGGGTTTTCGGCAAAGCTGAGCGTACAGTTTGCAGCTGATTGAAACTCGGACAGATCAAACTGCTGAGGATAAGCACCGGCTGCGACGCCCTGCATATCCGCGACGGTTGCAGCAGGACAATTGGCCCAGGCCGCGCCCCCGATTGTGGCAAAGGCCACGCCTGACATAAGAAGCTTTTTCATGTTTTCTCCCTAGGTTTTGTTTATTTCGTTTTGCGTTTCCGAGAGCCCGATTTGCCCGCTTTGCCTTCGGAGGTTTCTTTGTTCTTTTTTTGCTTCCGGGGCTCTGTTTCTTCCGGCCCGGATTTGACATCGTTTTGCGATGCAATGTGCACTTGGACCCCAGCTTGCTTGAGAACGGGTGCAAACGCATCGGGTGGGGCGATATCGGTCACCAGATCCGTCACCTTGTCGAACGGGCAAGACACGTTGGCTGCCTTTGCACCGAATTTGGTGTGGTCCGCTGCAACGATCATGCGATGCGTGTTCCCTTGCAGCGCACGGGTCAGATCCGCCTCTAGCGGGTTCGAGGCCAATACACCTCCAACCAGCGACAGTGCATCCGCGCCGCAGATCACCGCGTCATAGCTGTACTGACACGCCAGTTCTTCAGCCGCACGGCCAAAACTGCCTCGTTCGGAGCGGATTACTTCGCCCCCTGCCAGAACGGCGCGCGTGCCATTGTGATCGGCCAGGGATGCGACAACTGACAAAGAGTTGCTAACGACGGTCAAACCCCGCAGCTCACGTAGTTGCTCGGCCACATGAGTCATGGTCGAGCCAACGGTGATGAACAACACCATCTCGTCCTCAAGCAACCCGCAGACCCGCTTGGCGATGTTGGTTTTCTCGTCGGCATTATACTCCAGCGCGCCCGAAAACATCGGTGTATCCTGCGCCCGAGACAGAAATGTGCCGCCATGCACACGCTCAACCTTGTTCGCGCGCGCCAGTGCCTTGACCAAACGACGCACAGTTTCCTCAGAGACGTCCATGATCTGGGCGATCTGAGTGTTGCGCGCTGACCCCCCCAGCCGCGCAAGGACATCCAGCAGCTCTCGGCCACGATGTGGGATGGTTACGCTATCATCATCCATTTTCAGACTCGGTCACATTTTCGCGCAAAAATCCACAATAAATGTAAATCTTTTGCGACAATTTTGGTTTTTTTGCCTTTTCCGGTCAACATGGCACAGCAAACCTGCAGTTTCATGCGGCGTGACAGGTGGATTTCAGATCTCTTGCAAGAATCATTCAACTCATCCCAGCATGTGTTCATGACGACAATGCGATCAGCGTCACGCCTGCAGCCATCATCACGGCTGCCAGAAGGCGTCGCATGGGATTGCCTTCACCCAGGAACAGAAATCCGATCAGGGCCGCGAAGATCACTGAAGTTTCGCGTAAGGCTGACACGACGCCAAGCGGAGCGAAATTCTTGGCATAAAGCACTAGGCCGTAAGCCGTCATCGACACCATTCCGCCTGCAATCCCAATCGCCCAGATGCGCAGAGGCAAATCAAGCACACGCGCGCCTCGTCGTAGCGCGACAAAGCCCACAACAAAGATATGCAGAACCGAATGCCAGGCCCAATAACTCAGGATGTTGCCTGACACCCGCACGCCCAGGCCATCCACAAGCGAGTAGATGGAAATAAAGCAGCCCGTTCCCAATGCGAAAACAAGCGATGCCCTACCGACCCCTTGCCTCAAAACCGACCAGCTGGACAGTTGAATGCCGGTGGCAATCACCGCGATCCCAATCCAGGCCTGCGTCGGCAGATGTTCGCCCGCAAATATCACGGCCCAAAGAGCGACCAGCGCAGGAACCACACCGCGCGCGATCGGGTACACCACACTGAGATCACCATGCCGGTAGGCCTGATTCAGCATGTAGAAATATCCGAAATGAACAACGGTCGAACCTGCCAGATATGGCAGGCTCTCGACATTCGGGAGCGGCAGAACCGCCACCATCAGCGCCCCCGGGATAACATGCCCCAGTGCAACCAGACCCAGCGTGACCGTTCGGTCAGCGGCCGTTTTTACAACCGTGTTCCAGATCGCATGCAGTAACGCGGCCGCAAGGATTATGAGAACGATTTCAGCGCTCACTGTCAGATCGCCGTATTAAACAGCTCAGTGATGTTTTGTTGGTTGAGTTGGATCGGATTCCCTCCGCATGAGGGGTCGATGATTGCGCCTTGGACCAGTTCGGGGATGGCGGCTTTGGTGACGCCGAGGTCGGAGAGATTGCGGGGGATGGCGAGGCTGT
>NZ_JBQFRW010000007.1:0-145899 GCF_056537625.1 Ruegeria sp. C6
CCATCAAACGGCCCTGCATGTCAACCAGACAAACCAATACCGTATCAATCTCGCCAGACGAAACCTCAGCCTTCAAATGCTCAAATGTCAGTGTCGCGCTCACGATGCGCCCTCCCTGATCGTGATATCGTTCAGCGCCGGTTCAAGCAGCGCCAGTATGTCCCGGGACATGTTGGCAACCTGTATTTCATTGCCCAAAAGATCATTGCGTACCTCGATCATCACATTGGCCAGCCCCCGGCTCAGCGCATGGAGACGGAGCGAATGCGTTACACCGTCAGCGGGGCCATAGGGCTGATTGCGTTCCGTGCGGCGATGCGGGATCTGATCCATATGATCCAGCATGGCATCGACCAGACGGCTGTCCTCGTCATGGAGAAGTCCAAGTTCAACCGCGCGCGGCTTACCAAAATAGACTGGCGTGAAGGAGTGAATAGTCACAACGACTGTATCCGGACCGCGCGCATCCAGAACCTGTGCTACAGCCTGGCAGAACGGGGCATACACTGCCTGGGTACGTGCATCGCGTTGCGATTGATCGAGGCCCACATTGCCCGGCACTTCGATCAGTTCTGATTTCTCGGGCATTGCGCTTGCCGCCTCGGGCGGACGGTTGCAATCATAGACCAATCGCGAGACGGTCGAGGCCACGACCGGAGCATCAAGCGCTATCGACAGCGCCCGTGTCAGCGCCATCGCGCCCGGATCCCAAGCAGCATGGCTGACGCGCGCGGATGCGGACAATCCCAAATCATCAAACTCTGCCGGAATGCGGTTGCTTGCATGCTCACACAGCAGAACGACGCGCCCAACGCCCGCCTGGTTCAGGATTTCGACCGATCCGGTCATCCTTTGACCTCGGTATCCGCATCCTGTTCCATCTGCGGCATTTCTTCGATCAGGCGGGTTTCAAGCAACTGCCCGTTGCGATACAGGATCGGATAGGCGACGGCCGCGATGTGACTGTTGAATTCGCGAAAGGCGCGCAGCGTTTCTAGGTGGATGTCGCTGGTTTCAAAGCTTTCTGCGCTGCCATGTTGCAAGCGTTTAAGGTGGCGTTTGCGACTGTCACGCTCGGCCCGCTTGATTTCGGTTTTTTCCAGGCTCAGCAGACGCGCGCTTTCCAGATCGTCCGAGATCAGCACGTTCGAGGCCAGTTTCAGGTTGGCCACAATCCCCTCGTGCATTTCGACCAGCTCTGACCAACCTTCTTTCGAGAACGCGGCCCCCTTTTTGCGCATGTCATCCGCCAATGCCGTCAGGCGTTTGGCCACCACGTCGCCCGCGGTTTCCAGGCGAATGGCATATTCCATTAGGTCCCGCGCAATCTTGGCATTTTCCTTGCCGAACGCATCAGCGGGGATAGCCGCCACATATTGCCGGATACCAGAAAGGCAATCGTTCACATCAGTATCCATGTCCCGAATGGCCCGGATCTGCTCCTTGTCGCCGCTGCGATAAAGCTCCAGCGCAGGCCGGAACATCGAGCCAACCATGTCGCTCATCCGCAGAAGCTCGCGTTTGAGGTTAGACAGGGCCTGATTGGGTCTGCTGAGGGAGTCGAGATCAAGTGCGCTGATCGGTTGCCCGGGCTGCGCGCTGCTTTCAGGACTTTTCGGATCGGGCAGCAGTATTTCGAATGGCGCGCGCAGCATGCCGCAGAACGGCAGGGCCAGAACCAGAAGCGAGGCGTTGAAAATCAGATGTGCATTCACCAGCATCTGCCCGCCTTGCAGATCGCCCAATACTCCGGTTCGCAGCGCCAGGTTGGCAGCAAACAGCGAGACAATTGACCAACTGCCCCGCAGCGCCAGATTAGCGAAGGGAATGCGCCTTGCAGACAGGGCCATGCCGCGTGTCAGCCAAACCGGGATGAAGGCGGACCCGAAATTAGCACCCAACACCAGCGAGAGCCCGGCGGCAAACGGGATCGCCCCGATTTGCACCAGGGTCACACACATCAAGATCGCAGCGACCGAAGAATGCATGACAAAGGCCAGCGCTCCACCGACCAGGAACGCTGTGATGTAATCACGCGCAAGATACTCGGCGATGGCGGGTAGAAAGGCGCTGTCACGGATCGGGTCCATCGCCTCGCGCAGAAAACGCAGTGAGATCAGGATGAATGCGACACCCATCAGAATACGGCCCAACTGGCGCGGTTTCTTGGCCTCTGTCTTGACGAACAGATAGCCGCCGACCGCAAGCAGTAGCGGCACCAACCAATCCAGTTTGAAGGACAGAACCTGAATGATCAGCGCCGAGCCGAGATCGCCACCCAGAACCATCGCGAGCCCGGTCGGAAAGGCCAACATCCCGCCCGCCGCAAATCCGGAGGTCAGCAATGCAACCGCGGCCGAGCTTTGCAAGACGACGGCCATTGTAAGCCCTACCATCGAGGCCTGCACATAGCTGCGCTGCCCCGTCATCACCCGCTGAAACGATGCACCATAGCTACGCTCGATGCCCGTGCGCACCATGCGCACAGCGTAGAGCAGCAGCATCGTTGCACCAGCCAGACTTATGAGGAAACTGACAATCGCCATTCCGTTATCCGTTCACCAGATCAAGCAGCTCGGAATGCAGTTGCGGCGTGGCCGCCGATATGACTCGGCCGTCGGAGTTCAGACCTAGCGGCTTACCCTCCCAATCGCTCATGATCCCGCCCGCAGCTTCAACTACGGCGGAAACCGGCAGATAGTCATAAGGCTGCAGATCATAATCGATGACCGCATCCACATGGCCCATCGCAAGTAGTGCATGCGGGTAGCAGTCATAGGCGAAGCGTCGGGTCTGTCCCGAATTCATCAACCGATCAAACAGGGCCGGATGATCCCGGTAAATCTTGTCGCCTTCGTTGACGAAAAAAACTGCGTCGCTCAATTGGTGTGTAACGCTGACCGAGACAGGCTTGCCATTCAGTGTGGCCCCTTGACCTTTCATGCCGATCAGAAATTCGTTCAGGGCAGGCATGCCGATGACCCCCAACCGGGGAACACCATTCGTGAGATATCCCAACAGGAACCCAAACAACGGATGCCCCGACAGGAATGATCGGGTGCCGTCAATGGGATCTACAATCCAGACATTCTGCCGATCCTGACCTTCGAACCCCTGTTCTTCGCCAAAGATACCGTCATCTGGAAAGTTCTCAGCCAAATATTGTCGCACCACGGCCTCGACACCCTTGTCCGCCTGTGTGACCGGGCTTTCGTCCGCCTTGAACTCAACCCCCAAACGTCCCCGAAAGTACCCGCGCGCAGCCTGCGCAGCGATATTGGCGATTTTGGCGGCGTGAATCGCGATATCTGACGTACCTTCGGGCGTTGCAACGGTATTAGGTGCGGTTAGCATCTGTTTTTGTCCCTCATTGCAATGCCTTAAGCAGTATTCAGAGACGCCGTCATGGTACAGGTAAACTGGATGACTAACGGATCGCCATTGCACATGGGTGTGCCGGTTGTATCGTCACTCTGCGATGCTGCATTACGCAACATCTTTTAAGCAACAACGTCACAAAACCCCACACAGCACAGCAACATTAACCCACAAAAAACAACTTATTCAACCAAATTATTCCGTTTTTGGTTGATTGGCGGTTTCGTTTGTGGATTTTTGAGCGGTGGGTATCGCCATTCCGAGGCAAAGCAGGCAATACCGCCGCGTAGTTTTGGCAGGAATACACGCGCAGGGCCAAAGATTCGGTTCAGCGATCAGGAGCACCGGGATATGACAGACAAACACAACGTCCTGTTTATCATTACCGACCAGATGCGGGCGGATTGTTTGTTTGGGGCATTGGAGGCCCATGTTGACCTGCCTCACATGCGCGCATTGATGGAGGACAGTGTTTCTTTCACGCGGCACTTTTCCGTTACCAACCCCTGCGGGCCATCGCGCGCCTCATTGCTGACCGGGCAATACGCGATGAACCACCGGTCGGTACGAAACGGCACGCCCCTGCGCCACGATGCACCGACCATCGCCAGCGAGATGCGCAAGGCAGGGTATCTGCCGATGCTGTTTGGATATACCGACACATCACAGGACCCGCGCGTGTTTGATACAAAAGATCCGGCGCTCAGGTCATATGAATTCCACATGGCCGGTTTTCAGGAAATGCTGGAAATGCGGTTGGAGATGTCATTCCCATGGCGTTCTCATCTGAAAAACCGTGGATATGAGTTCGAAAACTACATTGACGTGTTCAAACCGGTCGCACCCGATGGCGGCCAGCCTGCACTGAATGACCCGGCCTTCTACGCAGCCGAGGATAGCGATACCGCCTTTCTAACCGATCGGTTTCTGGAAACCATGCCGGCCTATGCGGATGATGACCGGGGATGGTTTGCACATCTGACCTACATTCGCCCGCATCCACCGCTGGTAGCCCCGGCACCATATAACCGAATGTATGACCCTGCCTCGCTACCATTGCCATCGCGGTTACTAACCGCCGAGGCCGAAGAGGCGTTGCATCCGTTTTTCGCTCCGGCACGGGCCAACAGCACGGTTGCCGGATTTGTTGAAGGCTTCCCGGACCTTGAACCTACGGACGAGGTAGTGCAGACGCTGCGTTCGATCTATCTGGGTCTTGCCACGGAGGTAGATCATCATATCGGCCGCGTGGTTTCGTTTTTGAAAGAAACCGGGCAGTACGACAACACGTTGCTGGTGGTCACCGCAGATCATGGCGAGATGCTGGGGGATCGACACAGTTGGGGTAAGATGTCGGTTTATGATGCGGCCTATCATACACCCTTGATCGTGCGCTTGCCCGATGGAGCCCGTGGCAAACGGGTCGAGGCACCCACGGAATCGATTGATATCGTTCCGACGATTCTCGAATGGATCGGGCAGACAATACCGGATTCCATGAATGGGCATTCGCTGTTGCCCTTCCTTCAGAGTGAATCCTCAACCCCGGCTGACTGGCGCCGCTATTCATTCTCGGAGTTGGACTTCGCTGATCCGCTGAACCCAACCCGCTGGCAACGCGATCTGGAAACGGGGTTAGAGGACAGCTGCCTGAGCATCCTGCGCGACGACCGGTTTACATTGGTTGAGTTTGCGGCTGATCTTCCGCCCATGCTGTTTGACGGTGAAGGGCAGGGTGAGATGGAGAACGTGGCAGAACATCCTGAACACGCCGCCACATTGGCACGCATGACACGCGACATGTTGCGCCACCGGATGCGGAAAATGGACAAGACCCTGTCAAACTGGATGATCACCCCGGATGGTCCGCGCCATCCGTGACGTTCCTATATGGCTGAGGATCGTCAACCACCCCAGGTTACAGTCATCAGCATATCCTCGAACTCTGCGGTGTCGAAAAACAGCACGATCTCACCCGTTGGGCCTGCGGGTAACGGAACCGTCGCCAACTGACCAACCGCCAGATCGCCCAGTTCCGGACGGCGGGTCAATGTGTCCTGAACCACACCTCCGTCGCTGGTATCAGAACGATCAGACACGGTGATTGTTGCCGGAGCAGCATCCAGACTGCTTTCAGCAAAAAGATCGCACCGTTTGAGCGTCGTGAGGCGACCAGCCGACCAATAGGGATAGTGCTCGGGTCGGAGTGTCAGCCGCAGCTCGTGACGCCCACCCGCAGCGGGTGTTTCGCGGCGGAAGCGTGCCCATTCTGTCGGGAACTCGTGCCGCAGTGAAAATAGCCGCACATTGCCCACAGTCCCGTCTGCCGCAATGTCAGCCTTCAGTTGATCAACGGCTGCATTGCGCACAGGCCCACCGCCATCCCGCGCAGTGTAGCGCAGGTGCAAGACGACGTCCGAGATCGTGTCATAGTCGAACTGCTGCGGATCGCCCTGCGTTGGGTCCGCCGGCAGCTCTAGCCGCCACTCGCTGACTGCACCCACATTTTCGAATGGTAAATAGCGATCATCAGGCATGCCCTCGAACTGACCGGTTTCCATTTGCGCCGCACTGAACACATTGCTTTCGGCGCTGTGAATATCGGCGAAACGGTCGTCTTCGGGGCCCGTGCGAACATAGCCATCCCCGATATCCGGTCGTTGCCGGATGCTGCTCTTGAGATGCACAAGTTTCGCATGGGTTCCTATATAGGGCCCGGAAACACAGGGCAGGCTGAGCGCAACACTCTTGATCCGGCGGAAGTAATGGCCCGGCCCATCCAGATCGAACTGGGCCTCGGGGATTTTAAAGGTACACCGACCTGTTCTTCGCAGATTGACCAGGGCCAGCGGATCGATTTGTAGCAGGCTGACATGTTTGGTCAGCTCGTATTCGTTGCGATTGTGCTCGTGATACGCAAGCTCCATCCGCTTGACGTCCAGCAGCAGCGCCTCGCCTGAAAGAAGCCCCTTGCGACCGCCATCCCAATAATTGAACTGCACCAGAGTTTTCTGATCCAGCTCGGGCCGCATCAGTTCGGCTTTCATGGTCTGCTCGGCGCGTCGCGCGGTATCGAAGGCAAAGCGGTAGTACTCGTAATACAGCTTTGACAACTCGCCTTGCAGCCAGCCATAGAGCTCTTCGTTGGTGTACTTGTCCTGCAAGAAATCGCGGGTTTGCTCTGATAGACGGATTGCCTTCTTCAAGTTCAGGTATTCGCGATGCTGCGCCTGTTCCGCGATCAACGATGTCAGAATCTGACGCCCGATCTGCATCACATCATGGGCCGCCAGATTGTGCTGCAATATCCATTCATCGGCGCGACGTTCATAGGCGGCAGTGCGGGCCGCCATCCCGGCCTGATCACGGTTCCAGTCCGCGATCATCCCGGAAACATCCCCCGCGATCCGCATGACCGAGGACAGCACGGTTCCCACCTTAAAATCGATGGTGCCGCCGAGACCCCAATAGTGCAGATCAAGTTTCGGGTCGGGGATCGGGGTAAGGGTTGCTGAAATCGAGTGGAATACCGATTTGGCCAGCGTTGTGTCACGGGCTATTGGCAGCAGAGTATTAAGCTCTTCATCCTCTTTCTTAGACAGGTGAAGGTCTCCGCCCCCGGTCTGACCCGACGTTTGTGCGCCGTCGCCATCGCCCGGGCGCTCAAGATCGGGAAACTCGAGCCGCTGAACCGGGACGTCATATTGCGCAACAAGCGCCTCATACGCTTCATCAAAATTGGCCTTTGTCAGGGTTTGACGGGTCAACTCAAGGGTTTCAGGCGCATTTGGATCAGCCTCCTGACCCAGCAGGCGCTTGTAGTAGTTCAATCGCTCAAGCGCCGCGCCACGACTGCCGATCAGGGCTTGCGTCGCTGCCTCGGTGTTTTTCCATTGAAGGTAACGAAGATCGACCTGCAGTTTCTGCAAGCTAACTTCGTGACCTTGCCGCAACAGGGCAAGTGCCTCGGCGTCGCGTTTTTCCAAGGCGGTCAGCAAGGCCGACCCGATATTGCGGACCTCTCCGGCCAATTCCGCCGCCTTCTCGATCAACACGCGCGAGCGGACGGGGCTGACCGGTTGATTCAAACCCGAAACGACAGAGCCGATATCCAGCCCAGCCGCCGCCGCCTTGACCAGCATTCCGGGATCGATCGGCGGGTCGAACAGGGCAAGCGGACGAACCTGCCCTTCGATATCCATACAGTTGCGGATTTTGAACAGACGGTCGGCAACCGTATCCCAATAACCCAGCAGCTTTTCATTATGCGGTATGCAGAAATACAACGTGCGGGCCATACCGAATAACGGCGCAGCGCTGTCGCTGGTGCCCGCACCTGTTGGCGTTGTGAAATTGAAGGGGAACGCGCCTTCAAGCTCAACCAGTGCATTGCCCATCGGATCAAGCCCTTGCGCCCGAAGTTGCGCAAAGGTCCGAGGTGTGGTTGTTCCACCCGCAGGTGAACGCTGCGGCTTGTCGCCCAGCAAGTTCGAGGCGAGCACATAGATCTGCAGCGCTTCCATGATGGCTTCGCGCGTGAATTGCTGGAACAGGTTGTCACCCCAGGCAATCAGATTGTCGAGGTACTTCATCACCACGTGCATCATGAATGAAATCGTCCGTGTGCGCGCGACTGCAAAGGGCTGAAACGGGGTGTTTCGCACCGCTTCATACCCATTTAGGATCGCTTCTTTCTCGGCCAGCTCCGCGTCGGTGCATTCGTCGTTTGGTTTGCTGAGCAGGGTCAACAACGTATCGATGGATTGGGCTTCGCCCTCGCGAAAGGCAAGGAAACGCCAATAGCGTGTGGGCACCGGTACATCGGGGTCATTCTCGGTCGGATCGAAAATCAGATGGAACCAGCGTTGCGCTTCGGCGAAACGTTGGGTCTTGGACAAGTGCACCGCAATGGTCAGCGGCACATGGAACATCAGTTCCCAATTGTAGTTGGCATAAGGCCCACCCATCCGCGTGTCGATTTCCTTCGGGAACGAATGGATGTCGATCTTGTCGGTTTCCTGCGGGGAATAGAGGGAATTGAAGAATGACTTGCGCAAGCTTTTGTGAAACTCCGGGGACAACATCCCGGGCACACCCTGTATGTTCAGACGCTCGATCAACTCCGACACGAAGGGGTGGAAGAAGTTTTCAAACGTGTAGTCCCAGTGTTTTTCATAGCTGATAAGCTTGATCTTCTGGGGGCCGAAAATGTCCTGATCAAGCAGGTGATGATAGCCGTAAGTGCTGATCTTGCTGGTATCCATGATCAAAGTCCTTTCCGGATCAAGTGCGACGCATGCGGACGGTGCTGCCCATCGGGCCGATGTCGCGGTCGCCAAAGCGGACCGTGCCACCGGTGCCCAGCGCTGTATGGACAAAGGCGTCTTCGGTCACGAATGCACGAAGAGTGCTCAGGTCGGCGCTGCCAAAGCCGGGGATTGCAGTCACCCGTTCAATCCGGTCGGGCTGCTCGGCAAGCGGCTCAAACGCCAGCACCATGGTATCGATTGTCGGGTCAACCTCGGCCACGCGGCCAAAATCAAGCCAAGTCACAACTTCGACGATCCGCTGCTTCGTGGACACGTAGAACACATGCCGCGGGTCGGCATAGAAGAACGGCGACTCCCAGGCTTCTCCATTGGTCGGGTGATGCGGCTGTGTGGCCTGATCGGGCGCCTTATTGGAAAGCAACCGATGCGTGATCCCGTCATTGGAATAGATCGCTGTAAGGCGGTTTGACCCGGTCGACGTAATACGTTTCGGCAAGAAATGCGGCGCCTTCTTGGGTGAGCGCGTATCGGGTGTGCTAAACGTGTTGTACATAAAGAACGAAACGCCCAGCCAATCCTTGTACGAGATCGATATACGCATCCCGTTGGTCCATGGGAATGAAGACAGGCGGATGCCTTTACGGAAATTGCGCATCTCTCGGGCTGGCACGTTTTCGCGCAGCAACAGGGGCTCATCAGGATCCGAACTGCGCGGCGGTTGCCACACGCCATCCACCCGTTCGGTCCAGTTCAGCATGACCTTGACGTCAAAGGTGGGTTCATCAACATCCATCAACGATGACGCCTCAACCTCGGCCAGCGGGCCTGATCCCGCGTTGGGTGTTCCTTGTGCCGTGTTTTCCGGCATCATCTTGATCCAGAACAGGAACAGACGATTGTTCCAGACCAGCGGCATGACCGGATTATCCTCGATATCCAGCGGGATTTTCTCCCACGCGCTCCACGAGCCGTAGGCACGGGTCCGGTGGTAATAACTGCGTTTGGCCCCGGCGGTGCGCCCGATAACATGCAACACGTCGTCTGCAGCACCGGGATCGCCTTCGATCTGGTAGAGACCGCATACTTCCAGTTTGGCGACCTCTTCCAGTTTCTGCAGATACCCGATCAGCGAGGTGGCTGCGCGTTCCTCAGTGATGTCACCCTGCAGCAATTCACTCATCGCTTCGCGGAAGAAGGGTGACTGGTCGTCGCGCAATTCCGGCTCCATCCAGTTTTCAGGGTACAGGAAGATTTTCCGGTTTGCCTCCCACACGCGATAGCGCTTCATCCATTCCCAGTGTTTCGACCTGAGGCTGGACGCGGCTACACGGGGTTCAAGGTTCATCAGGCAGCGCTCGGTAAAGATCTGTACCGAGGACAATGCGTGGCGAACCCGCGAAGTGAGCATGCACGGCTCCATCTGCACGTCCATCAGGAAGAATTCGAATAACTTTTCGGGCGTGTTGATATGCGCCGCATCCGGACGCCCGCGCAGATCGTGCAGGATATGCGCCACCAATGCATCACGCTGGCGCTTGCGCAGGCGGTCATTGATCGGTTGCAGGATTTTGAGCCAGTCATCCGGGCTGTAGCGCGCGCGAAGGGCAGCCCGGAAATTCCGCACAATGGGTCCGGTTGGGGCGGGTGTTGCGGCGGCGATCAGCGCTGTCGCCGGAATCCCAAGTGCCGCCAGCCATTCGGCGATGTCATGAAGCCGCTCCAGAACGGCCAGATCGCCAATATCGGCTGGGGTGAGTCCGAAATGTACCAACAGGGCGGCGATATCCACGGGATCCCAGCGCGTGACTTGGAACAACTCAGCCTCGGCGTCGGCGATGGCGACCGCTGGATTCTCGGCTATCGAAACCAGCCGGGCATTTTCAGGGGCATAAGCCGCCTTTAATCGCGCCATGCGCAGGTGGGCCGTTAGCACCCCCATCAGCGCGGCGGAGGTCGGATCATCGGGTGTACCGGTGATGGGCAGACTGTTTGGCCAGGCCGCACCCGCAATCTGCAAATCGCCATGTGTCGTCAGGTGCAAGATCTCAGCGACGTCAAGTTTCAGCGTTTCGGACAACCGTGCAATGCGGCGCGTGCGCAGGTAGGCCGCGCCCAGATGCGATACCGGATCAGCCGAGTAGAGATGCGAAGCGCCGATGACCTCAGTTCCTCGGCCCGGTGCACTCCAACGCAACGCCAGACGGTCGGTCACATTGGCCACGCCCAGCGCGATTTCGACCAAAGTGCCTGCGCGAAGCTCGATCGCGTTGGTGTTTGACCATATGCCGCCCGCCTCGGTTAGAAGAACAGGTTCGCCTGCGATGCTGAGTGTCACGGTCGCGCCCGCATCGGCCTCGACAGCAAAGTTGAAGAACCCGTTTTCAGGCGCTTCCAGATATCCCCGTAACCGGATCGAAATCGAAGAACCTGGTGTGGTTTGATTGTCTGGCAGCACTGTTCCAGTGGAGGCGAAATCAATCGCGCCAGATAAGGTTTCGACCCGCGCAGGCGGTGCAGTGTGGGCCGGACCATCGCTGATTTCAGCACTCAGACCCCCGGATTCGAGCATCAGGGCATCCTCAAGCGCGGAGCTGGCCGGATCAGTCGCCGCATGCAGAACCTCGGCCTTTTCGAACAGGACGGCTGCCAGATCAGCCTCAACTTCGATCGCGGTACCCAGAAGCTGCAGCGCCACCTGGCGTTTCCGTCTTGAGATCAGCTGCGGCAGGATTCCTTCAAGCAGGGCACGATAGGCCTCGGCCTTTGACGCAGTTGAGCTGCGGTATGCGTCGTGAAGCGGGAGCAGCTCGGGGAAGCGGGTGAAGAATGGCTGTGATTGTGCCTCGCTGGCGTTGAACAAAGCGTCAATTGCTGGCGCGAAGGCAGCAGGTGTCCCGGCGACGGCCTGCAGGGCATCTCTGACAGTGGTCGACATCAGCCCGTTGAAAACCAGAACCTTGCGGAAATCGTCATAAGCGATTTGATCGGGCGCCTCGGCCAGGATCGCCGGCTCTAGCGCAGTGGCAGAATGGTCATAGGTAACCTCGGCCGAGGATGTGGCTTCCAGATATCCGAAGAACTGCTCGGTCGCTTCGGCCCCATAGACCAGAGCCATGTGGGACCGGGCAATACCGCCATCGGGATCGTCCACCAGAACAAAGTCATTGGTGATCGCCGCAAACCCTGCACGCAGATCGCGCGCCAGGGTCGTGATGTTTTCTGCGGGCGGTGTCGTCTGGCCACTTGGGTCATGGTTCAACAGCAGCGCCAGCGCTGTTTCCAGCGACAGGCCTAGCTCGGACAGGCGATGCACCAGATCGATAACCGTCAACAGAGCGGGTGCAGGGGCGTCTTGCGGGCCATAAGGGTCAAGACCGGTGGCTTGCAGCAAACGCTCCAATCCCGGCACGCTTTGCTCAAGCGCGCGCGCCAACCAGCCGCGACGGTAGATTGCGCTGACCGTCTCGATGGTCAGGGGTGTCGTGTCATCGAACCCCAAAACAGCGACGATCCGGTTAAATTCCGGACCCGTCAATGAAAAGGCCGCGCGCAAGGTTTCAACCTCGGGCAGCAACAGGGCCGCAGGGTCTGTAAGCACACCGCCAAAACCGTCCTCGGCAAAGGCGGGGTTTTCGCGAGCAGGCCGCTGGAACATTTCACGGAATAGCGCGGCGGTTCCATTGGTGCTGATTGGTCCAAAGAGGGCCAGGATCGGGCGCAGCGCGTCCTCGGGCCTTAGCTCCAGCGCATCAAGGGCCGACATGGCGATGCCCAACTGTGGCAGGAGCTCGGCAAAACCGGCGTCCATGCGAGCCAGGTCTACCTGCGCGTCGGCGCCGTCCGGCATCTGGTTCGTCGGATAAAGCGCCGAGATGATAGCATCCGTGTCGGCAATGCTAAGTTCCAGAACACGCCACAGGCGGACGAACCGGTTAATCCGGATAAAGTCATTCCATTCAAGGCGGTTGGACAGCGGATCAGGGTCTGGGTGACGCAATTCAAGCGCGCTTAGGTCGCACATATCCGACGGGTCTTGCGGATTTGTAAGCACGATCAGACCCATGATCCGGTCGAAAGTAGTGTCATCAAGCAACCATGCCTCGATATCACCCCCAAAGCGTTCAAGCTCGACCCCTGCCGCCATCCGGCTTTGTAGTTCTGCGAAGTTGATCGCGCCGTCCCGGAAGGCCCGGATATCGTCGAAGCCCAGGCCAAGATGCTCAAGCTTCGGGATCAGCGCGGCTCCGGGGTTCACGAACTCGGTCTTTAGGATGTTCACGAGATCAACCGGCGTGATCTCGGTGCGGCGGCACAGGTCGCGCACGCTTTCCAAGCCATCACGCACTTCGGCTGCGCTGGCACCCGCATCAAAACCATAAAGCGAACGCACTGTCAGATCGGGTCGCGCTGACCCGGCAACCGACACGCTTTCGGTCAGGACGGCGTTGAGACCGCGCGAGATGTTCAAGCGCTGCAGCCAGATGTCGCGCCATCCGTACGGTGCATCGTCCAGCGCGTCTGACGAACGCAAGTCGGCCATAACCCGATGTAAAGGCGCGTCGAAACGATTGAACAGGGCCTTCAGTGCCTCCAACGAACGGTCAAACGGCAATGGGGTGGGGAACTGGGCGGTGGCCAGCGTGGCATAGGCGGCATCGCGTACAAATTGAGGGCTGGCCAACAACTCTTCAGGCGGTGTTTGACCATCGGTCGAATGACCCTGATATCCACCCAAAGACATGCCGTTGACAACGAAATGCTCAAGCACCTCGTTCACCAAGTCGATGTATGGCACAGGCGTCAGAGTGTTTTCGCAAGTCAGAGGCAGGTGTTGAATATCAGGCCGCCGATCAAGCAACACATCAAGTGGATTGGTGAAGCCGTTCGGAATCTCGGTCGCGGGGCGATCGAGAAACAGCAGAAGATCGACAAGATAGGCTGCGGGGCTGAGGACTGACCGGCAATGCTCGCATCCGCAATAATCCATCGAACCGAAAAGCTCTTCTAATGTGGAGTATGCGAGCACATCGCCAAAATTGTCCGACCCGCCCGGGGTAGGGTTCAAAAACCCGTCAGCAGCGCCCACGCTGGGGCCGATCGCTGGCATCATCCGATGAGTCATATAGGCGGTGGCCAGATTCAGAACCGCTCCATGGACCTGTTCTGCCTTGCGGTAGATCTGCATCGCGACGGCCTCGTTCAGAACGGCCTTGTGGGCGCGCAGGAACTCATCTTGTGGCAGCGCCACGACCGTATAGGCCGAATCCAACCCTGCAGCCAACATGGCATTCATACTGCTGTCGTCGGGCGAGATCTGATAGACCCGCTGAATGCGTGAGATTTCGCGCACCACTTCTGGCGGTTCGTCCAGCGCATTTTTTGCAATAAAGCGCGCAACGGGCTGCTGGCCTATCTGGAAGGTATCGGCATGTTTTGCGAGGAAATCATGCACGTTATTCGACAGCCCTGTATCGACCAATGGCGTCTCCTGCGCCCGGACCATCTCCGCAACAACCGCAGTCGGGAAAGACAGCCGCACCTGAGCGGCCATGAATTCTGCATAGTTGGCGCGTCTTTCGGCGGCATCCCGGCCCTGAACTGCCTCTGGCACGGGGTCGGTGTCATCCATGATCGCGGCCCAGGCATCGGCTTTATGAAAACCCGCCTTCACTAGGCCTCCCAACGTACCGTCCGCATCGCCATCGGTGTCACGGTGCAAGCGTTCGACCAGCTTGGAGTTGTTGAGCGTCAGATAGGCAAGCTTGCCATCGGTCTGCAAACGGGCGGCTTTGTCCTGACCCAACTTACCCTCTACCTCGGTCCAGAATGTATCGAGATCATCACCATGCGCCGCATGGAGCGCGGCAAAAGTTTCACGCTCGTCATCCCGCGTCAGCGAAAGTGCAAGCAAAGGCTGCATTCCGGCCAAAGCCCCGGGAGGGGGTGTATCCAGCCGCACGCGCGCGGAGACTTCGGTAAATCGGGCAAGGGAGGCATCTGTCTGATCCGCCAGTTTGGCGTCGATCAATCCTTCATCCAGCGCGGATTTCCAGATTTGCGCCACTTTTGCAGGGGGCGTGCGGAAAACCGCGGTGTCATCGGCGGGAACACCTGCACGTAAAAGCGCATAGAACAGGCCAGAGTCGATGCGTTGACCACGCCGTCCAGCGGTCTTGTCAGACAACTGCTGGGATAGCGACGCCAGTGCCACGGCGCGCGCGTCCCAACCTGTTTTATTGGCCAGATATGTGATGTCCTGACGGGTGTCGCTTTCTTCAAGTTTCGACAAGGCACCGTTGAACTGACCAGAGAGCGCCTTGGTCAGTGTGGCGTGTTCTGACGACAGTTTTGCGGCACTTTCAGCGGGCAGAACCACGGAAAGCTCGGAATCCGGTCCGGCGTCATATGCCACCGCCGAAGCGGCAACCACATCGTCATTCAAACGCACCTGCACCTGAAGGTCTGGTGCATCCTTGCCGCGCTTGGTGATCTGATCTCCAGTAAACACAATCTCGAAGGCACCGCGTTTACCGGTTGTAGCCTTCCCCAGTTCAACGTCGCCGCCGACACCTTTGTCGACAACAACAACAGCAAGGCCATCAACAGCCGCACTTTGCGCACTTATAACGCGACCGCTGACACGGTAGGTGCCAAAATCCGTCGGTGCGTCCAGTCGAGCGACCAGATCGTTAATCACAGCTGCCGTTCTTTTATCGACACTGCCGGTCGGGGACAGATCGGCCTCTTTCTGAACCAGGCGAACGGCTTCAGTGGTGCCCTTTCCGTAGGTCGGTGTGCGGCCATCCTTTTCGCGCGACACGATATCTGCCAGCGCTCGTCGCGCGCTGATATCATTGGCCAGCAGCAAGCCTTCACGCAGCAATGCCAGCAAAGCGGATTGCAGATCGCCCACCGTAGCGCGGCGCATTCTGGGCTTTAGCGGATGCGTAACTTTGGTCATGAGGAGGTACCCTTTCTGACAACTGCGTTCACCATTTCAAATGGCCTTTGATGCCCTGGCCTTGCAGGATCGACATCGTGCCTGCCGCGCCCAGGCCAAGGTATCCAGCGGACCGTCGGAAAAAGCCGCCAACGCCGCCCTGACGATGGCCTGCATCGATTTCGTCCACCCAATAATCGGCCGCTTCGCGCGCGGCGGTTTTTTCGCCTTTGATGGCGGAGCGAGCTTCGGTTCCGGCCAATGCAATTGAGCCGAAAGCTGCGAGCCCGGCGGCAAGGACCGATCCGGCACCACCACCCGTGACGAGCTTGCCCGACACCGAGACCACGTTGAGTGTGCCCGAGGCTGTGCCCTCGACCACATTTGCAGTGCCCACGCCGGTCTCGCCTTCGGCGATTTGAGTGATCCCTGTGCCAACCTGAATGCCGCTGGCCGCCATACCGATCACCATGAGCCCACGGCCCATGACCCCTAGGATGGCGCGGCCCCCGGACAGGGTCTGCGACACTGCCTTGCTACCCCGCATTGCTTTGGCGAGCTTGGAGATTGAGGTGATTTTGCCTTGCTTGTTCACCATGTTCATGGTGTCGACTTTTTGCACCATCGACGCAGTATCGGGCGCAGCGCCCGGGCGGTAGACTTGCACGGTGCCCTTGATCATGCCGGTATTGGTGTCGAATGAGGTCAACATTCCGTTTCCCTGTTTCGGGATCTCGATCAGCGTCCAATTGCCGTTGCCATGCGCCACCAGGTGAGACCGGACTCCGGCGACCTTCACACCCTGGGCATGGGTGGTGTTGACGTCTGCAAAGGAAACCATGGCAGTGGGCGGGTGCGTGTGTGCGATAGCCGTCGTTCCCTTTGGAATCGAGACCTCGGGCTTGGTGGCCGTGCCCTTCAATATCTTGAACGTGTTGTTCTCTTTGATAAGGGCAAACTCCTGCACGCTGCCTTCGGTGTTCCTGACCTGAGTCGCCAGCGCATCAAGCGTCTCAAGACCCTTCTGCAACGATGCAACTTCAAGGCCTCCGTTGGGCACAGTGGGCGGCGCAGTGCCCTCGGGATCGTTGAGCGTTACCGGGTTGTTATAGGCATAGGCATAAAGGTTCAGCCCGCCTTCAATTCCGATGGGATCGGCGCTGATCCATCGGCCGAGCCAAGGGGCGGCATAGCGGGCACCATGATGGTTAAGCCCGGTTTCGGCATCCCGCTCCATCGCGGTATATCGAAAACGTTTCGGACCTAGGCCAGCGGTGGCAACGCCTTGATAGGTGGTACTGCCGAAGGGGCTGTATTCCTCGTAAGACAGAACATTGCCGTTCTCGTCCAGTTCGATCCCCACACTGCCCACATGGTTACTGTGCTGATAACGAATGACGCGGCTGACCGCACCACCGGCGATCGTCGTCTCAACCAATGCAATACGGCCAGCTTCGTCCCCCACATGCAGGGTCTCTCGGGTCCGCGGGTTTGCACCCGGTTCGCGGATAATGTCGAACCCGCCCAGCGAGATCGTTTCGCGACGGATGGCTCCTGCAGCGGTTTCTGTCACTTTTCGGATGCGAGTCCCGTCAGATGCGTAAACAAAGAATGTGCGGTCCCCCTGATGGGCAAGACCGTCCGTATCACCCGGTCCAACTGCCTGACGGCGACACATACGCAGCTGGTTGTCATGATCCCATGCGATCTGATCGAGGTGGGAAAGCCGCAACATGTTACCCATCGCGTCATAGCCATCGCCGCCCTGACTGATGATATCATTCACGGCACCGACCGATGTTTGACTTAAGCGGTTCGAGGATACCCCCGCGGCCAGATCGCTGTCCTCGCCATAGGTGTAGGTCCGCGTCCAACCGGGCGCCACGGGATCAGAGCCCCGGTGGCGCATCTCAATCAGGTTGCCCGCAATGTCATAGTGAAAACGCTCAAGATACCGGCCAAGGGCGAAACCATCACCGCGGTGTGGCAGCCGGGTTCGCGCGGCATCGTTATAGCTGTGGGCACCGGGTGCGCCGCCTTGCTGGCCCAGATGTTCGCGGCCCGTCGCCTCGATCAATCGATGCAGGGCATCAAACGTATAGTCGTTAGAGGCATCAACACGGCGATTGCGGAAAAAGATCTGCTGTTGCGCGCTGTCGCGGATATGGGTCACGTGACCGGACACATCGTAGATCATGTGCTGCGCCTGCAAGTGGCATCCTGGCCAGCCTGCAACTGGCGGTGTCGGACAGTCCGAGCCAAATCCGGTTGCATCGCGCCGGGTGATGATGCGTTCGGTGAGACGGGTCAACGGATCATGCAGGATTTCTGTTTCAACCGCGTTGCCATAGGTGATGCGTTCGCGGTCGCCCCAAGGGTTGTATGCAATGCCTGTGACCACGGCATGATCCGCAGTGGCGGGATCCAATAAAGTGTCAGGTGCCGCGGGTCGTGCGTGCCAGGTGTCCACCCGATCAAGCCGCGAGGACGGGTTATAGCGGTACTGCACAACCTGGATGCGCGCGCCCGGCGATTGCGATTGCAGCGGCACCAGTTGGACCGGACGGTCCAGCGCGTCAAAGCGGGTTTGCCCTGCGAAAATCTCGGGCTCAGTCGCCACGGGTGCGGCCCAATCGAGCGTGGTGCGAAACTCCTGCGCCAGTTGCCGCTGGCTGCGGATTGGGTTGCCTTTGAAATCATGGGCCAGAATTTCCATCGTGCCGGATTGGTCGCGGCTGATCGCAATGCGTTTGCGGCGGTTCAGGGCTTCGGGTGTCGGCAGCGATTCTCCGTAGATCGTTTCATCGATCCGCAGTTCAGGACCCGCATTAATGCTTAGATGCGTGGCGATGGGTCGGCGCAATACATCGAATTCGTGGCGCAGCAGGTGGTCGCGCGCATCCCACGTAAACGCCGTTTCGCCACTTACATCCGTTAGCCGCCAACGGGTACCGCCCTCCATACTGTCGGTCCGAATGGCGGTGCTGAGCATGTCGAAAGCGGTACGCTGAACCTCGCGCCCGAGCTCATCCCAGGTTCGGCGCGTATTGCCTTCGATATCGATTTCGGTCGCAACGCGGTGGAGTGTCTCGGTCGGTAGGGTGCCCGGGGCCGCGTTGCTGTAGAGCGTGCGGTTCGGAGTGAGGCGCGCGATCAGCGCACCACGGGTATCCGCCAAAGCCCGCATCGGTGTGTCATGATAAAGCGCCGATTTCGATGCAGCCTCAGTGGCGCGCTGCCGGTCTTCGGGATCGGGGAAACGGGTCGCCAACGCCTGCGCTTGCGCCGGATCGGTGCGCAGCGCGTGCCAAGTGGGTAAATAGGCAGCCTGCGGCAACCTGCGGAAATGGTCGCCAAGATCGGGGTCTTGGGCGGGATCCGAAATCAGTACAGTATCGCCCGGGTCCCATGTCGTCTGGTCCCAAACAGAAAACCGGTGTTTGCTCCATGTATGATCGGGATTCAAAATCCCGTTCTCTCTGCCCAATGCGTCGTAGAAGAAAATTGGGCTTACACCGATGCGGATGTCGGACTCATAGGTCGGGCGATCTGTGAAGAACGGTTCGAACTGTCGAACAATATTGCCTTTGTTGTTGCGCACTTGCCAGCTGGTACCGACCCAGCGTGGCGACGGCGATGCGGACATAACCGGTCGACCATCAGGACCCAACAGGATGTTCCCCGAGCCATCACGCGTTGGGACCGGACCGTCTTCGGCCTGAATCTTGCGTTGAATTTCCTGCCCCATCCCATCTGTAAAGGTAAGTTCGGCCAGGAACGGGGTGGTTTGACCCGGCAAAAGATCACTGTCGTGAACCTCTCGATGCAGGGAAAGACCGATGACGGGTGATGGGACAGGATCCCCACGAGAGTGATAATAGGCCCAGGGATCATAAACATAACGCATTGTCGCGCGCCCAAGTGCTACCAGAGCTTCAGGTCCGCGCGGATTAGTCAGCACTTGGGTGCGTGCTGCAGGCACCAGTGTCGGATCAAAGCCATCCAGCCTGTCACCTTCGTCGGGCCCATCGACCTTGCCCATTCGGGCCATGCCGGTCACGCGGCCATAGGCGTCAAAGACCACCTCGCTGCGATTACCGTTCTCATCGGTCAATACCGAGGCTTGCAAAACGCGATAATCCTGTCGGCGTTCGGTGATTGCGCCAGCTGGACCGGTCGAGCGTACCCCTGCCGACATGCGATTGCCCAATGCGTCCTGCGTTTCCTCGATCAGCAGGTCGAAAGCGTCATAGCGGGCTGTTGTTTCCGTATGTGTCGCAGGCTGATGGAACGGGTCCCGCAGGCGATGTGGTCGAAAGAAATGCTGACGTGCAAATGCCAGCTCTTGCGCGGGCGTATCACCGCTTGAGGGCGACAAAAGCTGACGGTCCGATGGGCGCCACCACTGGCCGTCGCCGTCAATCTCGGTGTATCCCGCCTGCGCCATCTCGGCCGCACCAACGCGGCCTCCATAAACCTGCGTGACAAGACCCGGCGTGAAGGCCAGTTGGAAGCTTTGATGGAGAAGCCCCAAACTGCCCATCTGGCCAAGCGGCAGTGGGCCGGTCAGCGTATCATCCCGGAAATACTGACGGCGGTGTTCGATCAGACGACGCTGCACCTGACCCGCGGTTGGGGTCGTTTCATAAGCAAGATCGGCTGCAGCGTTCGCCTCTGTCTCGATCTCATCAAAGGACAAACGCGCACCCGGCGCTGGGCTTAGGCCGGTAAGCTCAAAGCTTTGTTCTTCACATGACACCGGGGCGCGGTAGGTTTGATCTGTCGCGATCAGGTCCGTGACGCGTCGCGTGTGTAATACCGCATATAACAGCGTCTGGCGCGCCTGATCTTCAGGCGTCAGCGTCGGATCAGGTGTTTGCCGGCCATACATGACATCGACGCGGCGCAGTTCAGTCCCAAACGGGTCAACCTCCAGTATGACCTGATGCTGAAGGCGCGGGTCATCGGGGATCCGCTCATAATGCGCGGTTAGACTTTCCCGGGCATGGGTCAGAAACACGGCATGACGGTTGAGTCCACGGGACTGCAGCAAATGCACAGTCTGCGTTTGCTCGACCACCTGATAGGGGTGACCATTGGGATAGCCGGGCTCCGCCCTGCCATCGAGCGCATAGGTTTCACGCCGCAGCACCGTGCCGCGAAGCGCGCGCGCAGCCTCGCGTGTTTCTTCGGTTGTCAATCCGGGTGGCAACACCGTGTCGGGCAAAAGCCGCCGCCGCGCTTCAACATCGTCGTCACGCCAAGCGGGTGCGCGCCAGTATTCCCCACGATCCTGCCCATCAAGCAGACCAGCCAAGACATCGGGCAGACTACCTTGGTCGAGATACACGCCGGTATGAAACCATGTTCTGGTCAGGACGGGCGGAACATGAGATGCCGGGTCTTCGTTTGATGCCAGTGGCCCCAGCGCATCTGACGAGAGCGCTGCGAATTCCTCGGTGTCCCATTGTTCGACCATGCCGAACCCGCGAAACTCGCGCTCGACCCCGTCGAAATGACCATGGTGAAAGGCAAAGCGAGATACGAACCGGGTTTGCGCCACACGATCATGTGTGACGATGCGATCAACCACCTGCACCGGGAACGGCAGGCGCGTGGCCCAAGGACGTCCTTCACAAAGGTCTTGCAGGTAAAACCGCGACGACGAGGCATAGCGCAATTCGGTCTCGCCACCGAAATTGTTGACATATCGGGTCATGAGGTGCGGTTTTTGTCCGCCCATCAGATCGACGTAACGCAGTGGCTGACCTGCGTCGCGGGACAAAGTAGAGGACCACACAAGACAGGCGGTGCCCGTTCCAAATAGATCGAGCAGATCAACCGAAGTTTCGGTATCAAGCGGCGGCACATTCCCTAGGCGTCGACGCGGTGCAAGCCGGTTGCCAGACATGTTGAAATAGAGGTCGATACCTTCTGCACCCAGATAGACAATGTCGGTGGTGCCCGAGCCGTCGATATCCGTCAGGCGCAGGCGGCTGCGGTCGAACATTTCGGGGCGATCAAATTGTGGCGCATCGTCCATCGCCACTTTGGTGCCGAAACGCCCATATCCGCAATTGGGCCAATAGGCGACTTCACCACAGCGGATACGAACCAGATCAGACAATCCGTCGCCGGACATATCCGCCAGAAAAATTGCAGCCTCCGGATCGGAAAACACAAGTCGGGGTCCGTCAGTGTCGTTCCATGGCTGCGCTTGCCTGCGCGCGGGGCCAAACCCGGCCTCGCCTTCAGAGGGGTGCCAGACAAAAGCGGTTTCCTCGGTCAGAAGAATGTCAGCAAGGCCATCGCCAGTCAGGTCAACCATCTTCATGCTGTCATTGGACGCATCTACATGTGGCCAATATTCAAACGCGCGGAAGTCGGACCAACCTGATTGTGCGTCGCGCTCATGGAACCCCGGGGTTGTCCGGTCCATTACCACCAGATCCGGGCGACCATCCCCAGCAAGGTCCATCCATTGGCCTGACTCAGCAAATGCAGGCCGCTCGGCAACCAGCACGGGGGCCGCAAAGCGCGCCGTGCCGTTCATTGGCCCAAGGTTGCGAGTGTAATGCCAGGCACCCGGGGTCGAGGTCAGAATTCCACCAACACCGTCACCGTCCAAATCAACCCAGTTTGCCGGATCGGTAAGTCCGGCCGGAGCACCTTCGGTCTGCCCGCGGTCAAGGCTGTGCACAATATCGTTCACCTCGGCCCGGCTATATGTGAATTCCACGGGCGGAATCGCCTGACGCCGATAGGCAAGGAACGTGGCTCCGTTCACATCGCGTGGTGCAACAGTATCGTCCGGAGCGAAGCCCGACTGCGCGACCGCCATGAGGAATGAGCCATAGCGCGTACTGCCGAGGTGCTGACGCTCGTCATCAGTGTCAGCACCGGGAGGGGTGAAATCGTCATAGGAAAACTCAGTTGCCTTCACGAGACCGCGATAGCCCGGTTCGCCCGTCGGCAGGTCGGGGATATCGTGAAATGTCAGAATTCGATGGCAGCGACGATAGCGCCGAACCTCAAAGCCCGCGCGGTAGCTTGATGTGGGGTCCGGGCGCACTTGCCAATTTCGGCCGGGATCAGCGGATGCATGGACAAGCTCATGCTGCGCGTCCGCCGCCACGTTGGGATCAGGTGCGATTGGCAACAGGTGGTCTTCGCCATAATCGAATACGACCGTGAACAGCCATCCAGCTGCATTCACATCCGGATCAACCAAACGAGAGACTCGATTGCCGTAGCGGATGCGTTTCAGGTACCGCTCGGCTGTGCGGGACCGATTGGCTTCGTGCGCCTGCGCCTGATCGATGCCAACTGCGTCTTCGGCGACATGCTCGTATCGGATGGCGTTGCCTTTGTCGTCAAAGGTCTCGGACAACAACCAGCGAAATACACGGGCGGGGTCGTCCGGGTCTGCCACCCTTGATAGGCCTGACGCGCCATAGATCGAAGTGACGTTTTCGCGCGACGTGACACGCCAATGCGCGATACCCGACGCCTCGTCTGTCCACCGCTCAATGCGGGCAAAAGTGCTTTCGATCCGTGGGCGGAACCTGTGGATGGTCACACCTGGAAACCGCGCGCGATCTTCCCATTGTGCCCCCTGAGAATCGAGCAGCGGCACCAGATCTTCAGACCCAGAAATCAGGAAGACATCCGATCCGGCGGCATCGTCGTATCGGGGCAGGCCTTTTTCCGTTTTGCGCGTGATCTCGGGCAGCGAAAGTGACCATCCAAAGCCGAATATGCCGCTGCTGGTGCCAGCCTCATAGCTCAGTTGCAGCTCTGGTGTGAAACCACCGCGCCCGGGGCTGACAGGAACCGGAATCGTCAAGGACGCAGACCCGGTCACCGGGTTCGAGGTAATCTTTTCACCAATACCAGAAATCGCGCCACCGCCTTTCGGCAGATTAAGCGACAGCACATCTTTGTTGGCGCCATTGTCACCTGAAATGGCGGATGCTTCCGACCTTTGAGGTCGGGAAATGGCAGTGGAGCCTAACATTCGGCCACCATAAATTCGTCATAAAAATATCAGCGCCACAGGGGTGCTTTACGTAGGGTAAGCAATCGGAAACCGCTGGGTCAATGCAATCAGATGGGATCGGCGATTGTCTGCCGTACCGTTCTGGTTGTGTTGTTAAGCACAACCTCGCAAGCCTTGGACAAGGCTACGAAGTTTCATTGCGCCGGCAGTTTATCACCGGGGTTGCGGGACCTGCAGAAACAATAAACCAGTAGGGGTAAGGGCAGGGTTCGCGTGCGAATCCGGTTCATGTGGGCCAGCTAGAATCAGCGATCCGACTAACGGACGCGCCTGAGGTAAACGTAATAGGCGCCATCACCGCCATGGCTGATATGTGCGGGTGTTACCTGCAGCACCGCTTGTGCAAGTGGCGGAATAGACAACCAGTGGGGCACCTGATTGCGCAAGACCCCACGCGGCGTTGGAATAGGTCCCGGTTCGTCCCGGTCCTTGCCCTTGCCGGTTATGACCAACACCAGCCGTTTGCGCTGTGCCTGTGCGGTCAGGATGAACCGAACCAATGCGGGATGGGCTGCGCTCATGCGCATCCCGTGCAGGTCCAGCTTGCCTTCGGGCTTGAGCTTGCCGCGTTTCATGCGACCAAAAGACTTGGTGTCCATCTGCACCGGATTTGCCCGCAAACCTTCGGTGATCGATGGCTTCAGGTTATTCCGTGACGGTTTGGTTGGCGCAGTCTGACCCAGTTCAAAGGCTTCTATCCGCGCCTTGGGCGTTTTGGTCGGTTTGGGCTTGGGCAAGGTAGTGGGGTGCACAGTCTGAGGCAGTTCGGGGTGCAAACGCTCAGCCTGTTTGGCGACCTTGCGCCACAAATCGATCTCATCCGCAGTCAGTTTGCGCCGGGTCATCAGAACTCATCCGGTAACAGGGCGTAGGCCCTCTGGATCGGCAACAGCACAACCATACGGCCGGGATCCTTCAAGCGACCGGCGGCCTGCCCGGCATCATCCCCTGTGCCAAAGAAAATGTCGGCACGTTGCGCACCCTTGATCGCCGATCCGGTGTCTTGTGCGATCATCAATC
Organism: Ruegeria sp. C6; assembly: GCF_056537625.1. Taxonomy (NCBI): domain Bacteria; kingdom Pseudomonadati; phylum Pseudomonadota; class Alphaproteobacteria; order Rhodobacterales; family Roseobacteraceae; genus Ruegeria; species Ruegeria sp. C6. Next base: position 24,668 of record NZ_JBQFRW010000007.1, read on the forward strand.
GGCGCAGCGGGTTTTTGCCATCCTTTTCTACCCAAACTGGCGCGCCCAAAGGTGTATAAGCCGGATCTGCCGCGATACTGCGCATCGTGGTCACTGAGCGGTTCATGGCGCCTAACGGCCCAAACTCGGGCGCGACACGCGTCACTTCACGGAAGAAAACATACGAAGGGTTGTGTAGTAACAGCTCAGCCCCGGCTTCAGGGTTTTTGCGTACCCAGGTCCGGATCATCTGCGCGCTGACCTGGTGCGCGCCCAGCGCACCCCGTCGGACCAGTTCCGCGCCGATCGAGCGATAGGGATGCCCATTCGCACCGCCATATCCAACCCGCAATGCACCGCCATCGGGCAGACGTATCCGGCCCGAGCCTTGAATTTGCAGAAAGAACAGCTCAACAGGGTCATCGACCCACGCTATCTCAAGGCCCCGACCTGTCAGGGCGTCACCGGTCAGCAGGTCACGGCGACTGAGCCACTTGCCCGCCTCTCGCGCCTCGGGCGGCATCCGGTAGAGTGGATAGCGGTATTTGTCAGTTGGGGTTTTCGACCCATCCAGTTCAGGTTCAAAGTATCCGGTGAACAGGGCGTCATCGCCGTCTTCGACCAGAACAGGACGAAAGAACAGCTCGAAAAAAGCCCGCGCCGCGCCAGGTTCATAACTCTGAGCCACGCCACACAGCGCCTGCCAATCAGGATCGTCCAGATCACCACAGGTGTTCAGAAAAACCGAAAGGGCCGCCCCGTGATCGTCGGCGGCCCAGCCATCGAGGTCATCGAATGACAGGATGGATCGCGTCGCCTCGGCTCCGGCGGCGCTGGCAGTGGTCATGACGACCCCCAGAAATAGCGACCGGAGCGCTGCAATCATGCGTCCGTGGCAACAAGCAGCCAGTTCGGATCGTCCGCGCCCATGACACGGGCAAAGGTCCAGCTGTCCTTTTGGCGTTTGACGGTGTTCGGGTTGCCTTCGACAATATCCCCGCCGCGATCGCGCACGACCGACGTCAGCTCACCGATAAAGCGCATGGTGATCTCGGCCTGATTGGTATCCTTATCGAAGCTCGCATCGACCAGAGTGGTTTCACGCACCCCGATGAATTCGGCTTCGATGGTCAGACCTTTGTCTTCACGATCCGCAACAACCGATACAAAACTGTCGAATACTTCTTCGGACAGGAACGGCTGGATTTCGTCCAGATTGCCCTTTTCAAAGCCCATCACGATCATCTCATAGGCGCCGCGCGCGCCCTGTACAAATTCGCTGACAGAAAAACTGGGTTCGACCCGCTTCATTGCGGCCAATGTTTGCGCCTGTTCACTGTCTTCGGCCACATGGTCGGTGATGTCGTGATCTGGCCCGCCTTCAATCACTTCGAAATCACGGCGCGCGCCATTGGTATCAGGCTGTTGCTGAAGGGGCGGTTTCTCAAAACCTTCGCGTGTACCCAACACGCTTTTCAAGCGCAGGATCAGGAAAATGGCAATTCCGGCCAGCACCAGAAGCTGGATCAGGGGTGAGTTCATTTCGTCCTCTTTTCAGAACCCGGGCTTTGTATACGCTGCCCTCTGCCACTATGTAGGTGACAGTCGGGGCCAAGTCCACAGCCCGGACCATGCTAAAGGATACCGCAAATGTACTTGTTCTTGGCTTTTTTATTGGTTCCGATCATCGAGATCGCCCTGTTTATCCAGGTTGGCGGTCTGATCGGGCTTTGGCCGACGCTTGCAATCGTGGTTCTGACCGCCGTTCTGGGCACGGTTCTGGTGCGGACACAAGGTCGCATGGCGCTGGCGAATTTGCAGCGATCCTTTGCCGAATTGGACGACCCAACCGAACCGCTGGCCCATGGGGCGATGATCTTGCTGTCTGGTGTTTTGCTGCTGACACCAGGGTTTTTCACCGATGCCATTGGTTTTGCGCTGCTTGTTCCCGGCATCCGGGTCGCAGTGTTCCGCTATCTCAAGTCCAAGGCGACCATCACACATTTTCAAATGGGCACCGGCGCACAATTCAGGTCGGGGCCAAACCCGTTTGATCAGGACGATGTGATAGATGGCGAATTCACCGAGGTTCGCCCTCGCCAGAACTCCGGAAAGCCGTCGAAGTGGGTGGAAGGCCCGCACCAGCATTGAGCTATCCGGCCCAAATTGCTAAGCAGTGCCGAATTTCAATTCCGGAGAAGTTTCATGGCTGACGAAAGCCCTGCAGAAAACACCGCCGCACAGGCAGCCCCTCAGATCCAGATGCGCGTTCTGGGACAGTTCATTCGCGACATGTCCTTTGAAAACGTCATGGCGCAAAAAGGCGTCTCAGGCGACGTACAGCCCGAGATTTCAGTTCAGGTTAATCTGGACGCAAAGAAACGCACGACCGAGCACCAGTATGAAGTCTCGATCAAGCTAAAACTGACATCCAAGGCCAAGGGCCTAGAAGACGTCCTGTTCCTGTGCGAAATCGACTATTGCGGCCTGTTCCACGTGGAAGGTGTGCCCGAAGATCAAATGCATCCGTTCCTGATGATCGAATGCCCGCGCATGCTGTTCCCGTTCCTGCGCCGCATCGTCAGCGACATCACACGCGACGGTGGCTACCCGCCGGTCAACCTGGATAACATTGATTTCGTGGCGCTCTATCGCAACGAACTGGCGCGCCGTCAGGCGGCCGCACAAGAGCAAAAAACCGACGCCTAAGGTTTTGGTCCGCGTCTGGTTCGGGTCAGGCGCGGGTCCACAGGGCGTTCTCGCCCAGCTTTTCAACAAATTTCTGATGTGCTGCGCGCTCATCCTCGGTGATCCGGGATGGCAGGGCATCGGGTCGCACTGTCGGGCGCCATTCCTCACCACCGCCAGACGCTGCGCTTGCCGACGTTGACAATCCAAAGTCGGGCTGACGGCCTCCGATCAGCTCCAGATACACTTCGGCCAGAATTTCCGAGTCAAGCAGCGCGCCGTGCAGCACCCTGTTTGAGTTATCGATGCCAAACCGGCGGCACAACGCATCCAACGAAGCGGGTGATCCAGGAAACCGCTTACGCGCAATGGCCAGCGTGTCGATTGCCTGATCCATCGGGATCAGCGACACCCCCATCCAGCCCAGTTCGGCGTTCAGAAACTTCATGTCGAACGAGGCGTTGTGGATCACCAGCTTGGCGTCACCCACGAATTCACGAAACCCTTGCCCAACCTTGGCAAAGACAGGTTTGTCCTTCAGCGTCACTTCGCCCTTTTCCGGCGGGCGCGGGTTTTCCAGCAGGTCGGGGCCGATGCCATGCACACCAAATGCCTCTTCCGGCATAGAACGCTCGGGGTTGATGTAGACGTGATAAGTTTCTCCTGTGGCAACGTGGTTCCACAGCTCAACCGCGCCGATCTCGACGATCCGGTCGCCGCTTTCGGGATCAAACCCTGTGGTCTCGGTATCGAGTACAATCTCACGCATCTGCCAACCCTGCCCGTATCTGCCTGACGATATCCTGCACCTGCGCGCGAGCATGGTCCAGAGTATCCGTGACAATCACGAAATCCGACCGCCCGCATTTCTCTTCGTTTGGCATTTGCTTGGAGCGAATCTGCTCAAACTGCGCCTCATTCATCGTGCCGCGCGCCATGACCCGTCTTTTTTGTTCTTCAGCAGAGATTGAAACACAAGCAACAGCATCCATCGCCGCATCACCACCGGTTTCAAACAACAGCGGAATGTCGAATACCAAGATATCGGCGGACGACGAAGAACGAAATGAGGCGCGATCCGCCGCTACCAGAGGGTGTACGATTTTTTCAATTGTTTTTAGCGCGTCAGGATCATTCGCAATGATTTGCTTCAATGCATCCCGGCTGACCGCATCCTCGGCAATGGCGGTAGGAAACGTAATCCGCATGGGCTCAACCGCCGCACCGCCCTTTGCATAGAGCCTATGCACCGCAGCATCCGCATCCCAAAGCGCACAGCCTTCATCTGCAAACATCTGAGCGGTCGTACTCTTGCCCATCCCGATTGATCCGGTGAGCCCCAGCGCAAAACTCATGCCAAGGCCGCCGCGCGGGTTTCAGCGTCCACTTCGGGGCGAACACCGAACCAGCGTTCAAACCCGGGAACAGCTTGATGCAGCAACATTCCCAGCCCGTCGACCGTTGTACATCCAACCTCTTCCGCCTGTTTTAACAGATGCGTTTGAAGCGGCGCGTATACCAGATCGGTGACAACAGCGCCGGGTTGCAATCCATCCAGTGGAACGCGTAACTCTGGCTGCCCTTGCATACCCAAAGACGTGGTGTTCACGACTAGTTCTGCGTCTTCGATCACATTTCCCGCCTGCACCCAGTCAACGACCGTAATCCGTTGGCCGAACTCTTCCTTCAAATGATCCGCACGGGTGCGGGTGCGGTTGGTCAACAGGATTTCAGGCACTCCGGCTTCTGCCAGCGCTTGAAGCACCGCCCGCGCAGCACCGCCCGCACCAAATACAACCGCAGGCCCATCCTGCGGGTTCCAATCGGGCGCACCGCTGCGAAGATTGGCCATGAACCCGTAGCCATCCGTATTATCCGCGTGAATTGAACCATCCTCGCGGAATACAAGCGTATTTGCCGCCCCGATGACTGAGGCACGGTCCGAGACATGATCCGCCAACCGCAAAGCAGCCTCTTTATGCGGTACGGTCACGTTGGCCCCAACAAACCCAGCCTTCGGTAGTGTCCGCAGAACGGTTTCCAGATCGGCCGGGGCGACATCCATTGGGATGTAGTGCCCCACCAATCCATAGGTTTTCAGCCAATGCCCGTGCAGTTTTGGCGAGCGGGAATGTGCAATGGGTTGCCCAATCACGCCGGCCAGAGGAACGCGATGCTCCGTCATTGATCGATCACTCCCTTCACGGCCAGAAAATTGAGCAGCTCTAACAGGGGCATACCCAAGACGTTAAAGTAGTCGCCGTCAATGGTGGCAAACAGGCGCACGCCTTCTTCTTCCAGTTTATAAGCCCCCACTGCGTGCCGAATACTGTCCCAGTTCCGCGCCACGTAATCACGTAAATAAGCATCCGAGCTGGCCCGCATCCGCAAACGCACCTGACCGACTTGCCGCCAGATGGACTCACCATCCTGATAGATCACCGCCGCCGACAGCAACATATGTCGCTTGCCGCGCATTGCTTTAAGCTGCGCCAGTGCTTCTTCCGGCGTTTCCGGCTTCGACAGCATCTGACCTTCGAAATCCAGAACCTGATCGCAACCCAGAACCATAGTGCCGGGCACTTTGTCACTGATCTTACGTGCTTTCATTTCGGCAAGCGCATCGGCAACATCACGGGGCGAAGCTCCCTCAGCCATCAGGGCGCGTTTGGCTGTGTCTTCATCCACCCGCGCGATCTGAACCGAAAACGGGACGCCTGCGTTTCTGAGCAACTGCGCGCGGATCACGGACCCTGAGGCAAGGACTATGGGGACAGTCATGTGGAAAACCCCGTGTGCAAATCAATGAGTAGTCTCGAATGGTTTGTATGGCTTTCCGGTTGACACGCAACCCCGGGAATTTGGCGCAAGACTTCCCCGAGTCGCCCGGATCCTGTCCAGACGGGACAAGGATAAGTTGGAATACTCGGATAAGCATCCCGTCCCGGATTGTTCCAATGGTTATCCACAATTCAGCCCGAGCTTTTATCTCATAATTTATTGTTATTAATCATTTTTTTTCTTGATCAACAGATTCTGTGCCGATGTGCTTCACTTTTTCCACCTAGGGAAAAAGGCAGGACAAAAAAGTAATCCACCGAATTTGACCTCCCTACAAAACCATCATCCTTTTTCTTTCTAATTTTTTTTATTAGGAGGGTTTCAGGTAAGCCCGGAATACCCAATGACCGATATTCTTTTCGCAATATACCCTTGGGTGAAATCGCTGCACATCATGGCCGTGATTTCATGGATGGCTGGTTTGTTCTATCTGCCCAGATTGTTCGTGTATCACGTTGAAAAGGCGCAAGCCGTAGAGGGTGCGCAACAGATTTTCTTTGAAATGGAAGAAAAGCTGCTGCGTGTGATCATGCGCCCCGCAATGGTCGTGGCCTGGATTTGCGGGCTGATCATGGTTTTCACGCCTGGTATTGTCGGATGGGACTGGAGCTGGCCCTGGGTCAAAGGCGCAGCAGTGATCGGCATGACATGGTTTCACCATTGGCTTATGGCTCGGCGCAAGGACTTTGCTGAGGGGCGAAATAAGCTGACTGGGCGGCAGTACCGCATGATGAATGAGGTTCCGACCGTTCTAATGGTTGTTATCGTTCTAGCGGTCGTTGTGAAGTTCTGAGGGCCTGTTTGACTCTTCTTAGGTAAGCGCTTATCTAACGCGTAACACGCCCGTCCGGGCGAGGTATCTTCCGTTCTGAAATTCCACTCTGGTGCCGCGATCCAAGCGGCCGAGGTTCGTATCATCATGACAACTGAATCCCTGAATCTGGCCGATCTGAAGGCCAAAAGCCCCAAAGACCTTCTGGCCATGGCCGAGGAGCTGGAGGTCGAAAACGCCTCAACCATGCGCAAGGGCGAGATGATGTTTCAGATTCTGCGCGAACGTGCAGATGAGGGCTGGACCATCGGTGGCGACGGCGTGCTGGAGGTTTTGCAAGACGGGTTCGGGTTTCTGCGCTCGCCCGAGGCGAACTATCTACCCGGACCGGATGACATCTATGTTTCGCCTGACATGATCCGCAAGCATTCGCTGCGCACCGGAGATACGGTTGAAGGTGAGATCAAAGCGCCTGACGAGAATGAACGTTATTTTGCGCTGACCAACGTCACCAAGATCAACTTTGAAAATCCGGACAAGGCCAAACACAAGATTCTGTTCGACAACCTGACGCCTCTATATCCGGATGAGCGTCTGAAGATGGAAATCGAAGATCCGACCATCAAGGACAAGTCTGCTCGAGTGATCGATTTGGTTTCGCCGATTGGTAAAGGTCAGCGATCACTGATCGTGGCGCCGCCGCGGACTGGTAAGACGGTGATCCTGCAGAACATCGCGCATTCCATCGAACAGAACCACCCGGAGTGTTATCTGATCGTCCTGCTGATCGACGAACGCCCGGAAGAGGTGACCGACATGCAGCGCTCGGTGAAGGGTGAGGTTGTGTCTTCAACCTTCGATGAGCCCGCGACCCGCCACGTGGCCGTATCCGAGATGGTGATCGAAAAAGCCAAGCGTTTGGTTGAGCATAAACGAGATGTTGTTATTCTTCTCGACTCGATCACAAGACTTGGTAGGGCCTTTAACACCGTGGTGCCATCCTCGGGTAAAGTTCTGACCGGTGGTGTGGACGCAAATGCCCTGCAACGGCCCAAGCGCTTCTTTGGTGCTGCGCGGAACATCGAAGAAGGTGGTTCGCTGACCATCATCGCCACCGCCCTGATCGATACCGGCAGCCGCATGGACGAGGTGATCTTTGAAGAATTCAAGGGCACTGGTAACTCGGAAATCGTTCTGGATCGTAAGATTGCAGACAAACGCGTGTTCCCGGCAATCGACATCCTCAAATCCGGCACCCGGAAAGAGGATCTGCTGGTCGACAAGGGCGATTTGGCCAAGACATTCGTTCTGCGCCGCATCCTCAATCCGATGGGTACAACAGATGCAATCGAGTTCCTGTTGTCGAAGTTGAAACAAACCAAGACGAACGGCGAGTTCTTCGATTCAATGAACACCTGACAAGGTTCTGGCACTGACGCGGGGGCTATCAATGGATACGATATTCGCCCTGGCCAGCGCCCAGGGCAAAGCAGGCGTGGCTGTGATCAGGCTTTCTGGTCCGCAGGCGTATGCCTCCGCCAATGAGTTGTCTGGCGGGGGCCTGCCAAGGCGTGGAATGAGAGTACGAACACTCTGCGCGTCAGATGGATCGCGGTTGGATGAGGGCTTGGTTCTGACGTTTCAGGCTCCGTCCAGCTTTACCGGCGAAGACGTGGCCGAGCTTCAGATTCACGGAAGCATGGCGTCTGTCAACGCTGTGCTGACCTCTCTTTCGGATATGGACGATCTTCGGCTGGCCGAACCTGGTGAGTTCACGCGTCGTGCACTGGAAAACGGCAAGATGGATCTGGCGCAGGTCGAAGGTCTTGCTGATCTGATTGATGCAGAAACCGAAGCACAACGGAAACAAGCACAGACGATTTTGGCTGGTGCCTTGGGCAGACTGGCTGAAGGTTGGCGGCGTGATCTGATCCGTGCGGCGTCTTTGTTGGAAGCCGTGATTGATTTTGCTGATGAAGAGGTGCCGACAGATGTATCACCTGAGGTTCGGACGTTGATCTCTGGTGTGATGGCCGAATTGACCCAAGAAGCCAAAGGTGTTCGGATCGCCGAGCGCATTCGCACCGGCTTTGAGGTTGCCATAGTTGGTCTTCCGAACGCAGGCAAATCGACCTTGCTGAATGCGTTGGCAGGGCGGGAAGCCGCAATCACCTCAGAATATGCCGGGACAACCCGTGATGTGATTGAAGTTCGTATGGACTTGGACGGATTGCCTGTCACTCTGCTGGACACGGCCGGTTTGAGGCAAACCGATGATCACGTTGAAAACCTGGGAATTGAACTGGCGCGCAAACGGGCAGAGGCGGCCGATCTACGAGTATTTCTGTCGGATGAGCCTGATCAGCTAGGTGTACCGATGCAGGCAGATGACATTCATGTTCTGCCAAAATCTGACCTGCGTGAACCCTTTTCCGGTGGTATATCGGGGAAAACCGGGCACGGGATTGACCAGTTGATAGACAACATATCGCGTGTATTGACTGTTCGAACAGCTAGCCATGGTATTGCAACGCGGGAACGTCACCGTATTGCGATGACTAAAGCATCGGACGCACTTGCGGCTGCGCGAGAGGTTCTGGAATCAGGTCCGGACATGTATGATATAGCTGCTGAAGAGTTGAGAACGGCAATTCGGTCGCTTGAATCTTTGGTTGGCAGGATTGATGTCGAAACCCTTTTGGATGAAATCTTCGCAAGTTTCTGTCTGGGAAAATAGGGAGTGTTTCACGTGAAACATTCGAGATTTGATGTTGTAGTCATTGGCGCTGGACATGCCGGTACCGAAGCTGCCCATGCGGCAGCACGGATGGGTGCGAACACGGCGGTGGTTACTTTGTCCGAACAGGACATCGGTGTCATGTCGTGCAATCCTGCGATCGGGGGGTTGGGTAAAGGGCATCTAGTCCGCGAGATCGATGCACTAGATGGCGTAATGGGGCGCGTGGCGGACCGTGCGGGTATCCAGTTTCGCTTATTGAACCGGCGAAAAGGACCGGCCGTTCAAGGGCCGAGGGCGCAGGCGGATCGAGCCCTTTATCGGGCAGCAATGGCGGGGGAAACGCAAAAACAAGATAATCTGTCGGTGATTACCGGGGAAGTGGTTGATTTCCTAATGGATGGCGACCGCGTCACCGGTGTTAAACTGGCAGATGAATCCGAGGTCCCCGCACAGACAGTTATCCTGACGTCAGGTACATTTCTGCGCGGCGTGATCCACATAGGGGACGTTTCAAAACCAGGTGGCCGCATGGGGGATTGCCCATCGATCAGGCTGGCTGAACGCCTTGATGCCTTTGATTTGCCTACGGCACGACTAAAAACAGGTACGCCACCGAGGTTGGACGGACGAACCATAAATTGGGATATACTTGAACGACAGGATGGCGATGCAGAGCCAACACTGTTTTCATTCATGTCCCAAGCGGTGACAGCGCCGCAAATTGCCTGTGGAATAACTCATACCAATGCTCAGACGCACGGAATAATCGAGAAAAATCTATCGCGATCAGCAATGTATGGAGGTCATATTGATGGTGTTGGTCCCAGATATTGCCCTTCAATCGAAGACAAAATCGTCAGATTTGCGGAAAAGGAGTCACACCAGATATTTCTGGAACCGGAAGGCGTGCGAGATCATACGGTGTACCCAAACGGGATTTCAACGTCTTTGCCCGAAAATGTACAAGTCGAATATGTCCAATCCATCATAGGATTGGAAAACGCGGTAATCTTACAACCCGGATACGCGATTGAATACGACTACGTTGACCCGCGCGTTCTATCTGCGTCTTTGTCTGTGCCCGATGTTCCTGGTCTATATCTTGCAGGACAGATCAATGGGACCACAGGATATGAGGAAGCGGCCGCGCAAGGCCTCGTTGCAGGTTTGAATGCAGCTCTGGAAACACAGGGGCGTGCGCCAATACATTTTACACGCTCAGACAGCTATATTGGCGTAATGATTGACGATTTGACAACACGAGGCGTTGCCGAGCCTTATCGGATGTTCACATCCCGTGCAGAGTTTCGCCTATCACTTCGCGCTGACAACGCAGATCAAAGACTGACCCCGATTGGTGAGCAGTTGGGCTGTGTGGGTGAACTCCGCCGCAAGGTTTTTGCTGAGAAATCAGAAAAACTTGTAAAGGCAAAGAACAAACTGACAGAGACCACATATACGCCAAAGCAAATTCGCGAAGCTGGTATCAGCATAAATCAGGACGGAAACCGGCGCGATGGAATGGCGGTTCTTGCATTTCCAGAAGTATCGTTTGAAGACATGGTTTTGCTCGAACCCGATCTACAGAATACAGACGATGAAATTCGCCGTCAGGTCGAGCGCGATGCGTTGTATGCAAACTATATTGCGCGCCAACAACGGGATGTCGAAGCAATGAAGCGCGATGAGGCGCATGAAATTCCTCGGGATTTCAATTATTTTGCGCTTGATGGTCTGTCGAATGAAATGAAGCAAAAGCTATCGCAGGCGAAGCCTGCGAATATTGCGCAGGCGAGTCGGGTTGAAGGTGTCACGCCTGCGGCTTTAACCCTCGTCCTGGCGAAGCTCAGGCGCGATGTGAAAGCCAGAAAAGCATGAGTTATCAGAACGCCGTTTCTGCGGAGGCTCTGGATGTTTCACGTGAAACATTCGAACGCCTGGTGATCTATGTATCTCTGCTTGAAAAATGGAACCCAAAAATCAATCTGGTTTCAAGAAATAGTCTTGAAGAGATTTGGATTCGCCATATCAAAGATTCCATTCAAGTTTTTCAGAACGCAGATCGCGTAGATCATTGGGTGGATTTAGGCAGCGGAGGCGGCTTTCCTGGCATGGTCTGCGCCATCATGGCAATTGAATTTGCGCCTGAAACGCGTTTCACATTAGTCGAAAGCGACCAACGTAAATCCGCATTTCTTCGAAGTGTGACCAGAGAGAGTGGCGCCAATTGTTCCGTGATCTCTCGTCGAATTGAAGCCATTGATCCCTTGCATGCGGACGTGCTTTCAGCTCGGGCTCTGGCTGATCTGACCACTCTAATGTCATTTTGTAACAGGCATTTAAGTAAAAACGGTACAGCGTTGTTGCCAAAAGGCGCAACCTGGAAAAAAGAGCTGGAAGATGCGCGCAAAGAATGGAAATTCGAGGCTGAACCCATTAAGAGTTCAACAGAACCCCAAGCCGTTATCCTGAAAATCAAAGGAGTTGCACGTGGTTGATCTGTCTCGTCCTGCTGGGCCTCGGATTATCGCGGTTGCCAATCAAAAGGGCGGGGTCGGGAAAACCACTACAGCGATCAATCTCGCAGCCGGATTGGCCGAGGCCGGATGCAAGGTTCTTGTGGTCGATCTCGATCCTCAGGGAAATGCCTCTACGGGTCTAGGGGTCGAAGATCGCGACTGGACGACATATGATCTTCTTCTCGACGATGCACCATTGGAAGCTGTGGTGCAGGAGACCGAGATCGGTAATCTTTTTGTGGTTCCGGCGACCGTAGATCTCAGCTCGGCAGATATTGAGCTGATCTCGAATGAAAAGCGCAGTTATTTGCTGCATGACGCGCTTCGACAGACTGCAATTGATGCCTTCAATCTGGACTTTGTGCTGATTGATTGTCCGCCGTCCTTGAACCTGCTCACCGTAAACGCAATGGTAGCAGCGCATTCCGTCCTTGTTCCATTGCAAAGTGAGTTCTTTGCGCTGGAAGGGCTGTCACAATTGATGTTGACCATTCGCGAGGTTCGTCAGACCGCTAATCCTGACCTCAGAATCGAAGGTGTTGTGTTAACGATGTATGACAACCGCAACAACTTGTCCCGTCAGGTCGAAAAGGATGCGCGTGACAATCTGGGTGAGATGGTATTTAAAACCAAGATACCCAGAAATGTGCGGGTCAGCGAGGCACCATCTTACGCGCTTCCTGTGCTGCAATATGATTCGGGTTCGCTTGGGGCGATGGCGTACCGGCATTTGGCCCGAGAGGTTATGCACAAGAACAACAAGGTAGCCATTTAAGTGGCCGTGAGGAGGGCAACATGAATGCCAGGAAAGGAAAACCCCGAGGATTAGGTCGCGGGCTATCTGCGTTGATGGCTGATGTCGCACCAGAAGCTGACGGTCGGATTGTATCTGAACCCCGCCGTCCGGATCTCACGGTACCGATCGAAAAACTGCAGGCGAACCCAGATCAGCCGCGCCGCCGTTTCGCTCAAGAGCAATTGGATGAGCTTGCGGCCTCGGTCAAGGAAAAGGGTATTATCCAGCCGCTGATTGTCCGCAGCATCGATGGCGGCCAATACGAAATCGTTGCGGGTGAACGGCGCTGGCGTGCTGCGCAGATGGCGCAACTGCATGATATTCCAGTTATTGTTCGCGAATTTGATGACACCGAAGTGCTTGAGGTCGCGATTATCGAGAACATTCAGCGCGCAGATCTGAACGCGGTGGAAGAGGCGGCAGGCTTTAAGCAATTGATGGATCGCTTTGGTCACACGCAAGAAAAGCTGGCCGAAGCGCTTGGTAAAAGCAGAAGCCATATCGCTAATCTGCTGCGTCTTTTGTCACTCCCATTGGACGTGCAATCCCTTGTAATAGAAGGAAAATTATCCGCTGGTCATGCAAGGGCGTTAATCACGGCAGAAAACCCATCGGAGCTGGCGAAACAGGTGGTTCGTGAGGGCCTTTCGGTGCGTGCGACCGAGGCATTAGTGAAAAAGCAGCAAGGTGGGACGGATAAGCCGGCTCCGAAATCCAGAAACCTGAATGCTGGGAAGGACGCAGACACCCGAGCGCTTGAAAAGGATTTGTCTGCGATTCTGGCGATGAAGGTGACGATCAACCATAAGGCCGGATCTGAATCCGGGCAGGTTGTGTTGGCTTATGAGAACCTGGATCAGTTGGATGATCTGTGCGCAAAGCTCAGCCGTTAGGTCGGGTCCAGATAAACAGCATCACAGCGCTGAGCACAATGGCCTGAATGATCAGGACGTGAGAAGGAACCGACAGCAGAACCGATAAGCCAAATACGGCGGCAACCGAAAGGGTGGCCGCCTTTTTTGCACCGGGTCTGATCGCGCCAGAGCTTTGCCAATCGATGATCATAGGGCCAAAGGTTCGATGGCTCAGCAACCAGTTGTGCAGCCGTGACGATGAGCGGGCAAAAAAGAACGCGGCCAACAGAAGAAATGGTACCGTCGGCAGCAGCGGTAGAGCGACTCCGATCATGGCAAGCGCAACGCATAATAACCCCAATCCGGCCCAGAGAAATTGCATCTGTTACTCCAACAGCTCTCGGATTACCGCGTTGAGCACGGCGCGCCCGTTTGAAGTGGCGCGCAATTGATTGCGATCAAGGGTTAGCATGCCCAGATCGATCAGCGAATCAAGTTTGTCATGCGAAAGCTCTTCACCTGCAAGCAGAGTGTATCTGTCTATATTTAGGCCCTCGACCAAACGTAGACACATCATAAGGTATTCTGAGGCTTGTTCACGTTGGCTAAGCTCGAACCGATTGCTTTCGCCGTGCCCATTGGAGGCAGCCGTCAGCCATTTGTTTGGTGAAAGATGAGTTTCCGTCGCGAATTTCCGGCGATCCAGGGTGATCCGACCATGTGCGCCGGGTCCAATACCGATGTAATCACCATAGCGCCAATAGATGAGGTTATGCCGTGATTCCGCTCCGGGCCGGGCGTGGTTTGAAATCTCATAGGCAGGCAGCCCATGCGCTTCGCAGATTTCCTGCGTCGCCAGATACATATCCGCGGCGTTGTCATCCTCGGGCAGACCGCGCAGCTTGCCCAGGGCATAGCGATCACCAAACGCTGTGCCTTCCTCAATGGTCAGTTGGTATAACGACAGGTGATCAACTGCCATCGATAGCGCTTCGGTCAGCTCAGCACGCCAGGCGTCCAGAGTTTGATGCTGGCGGGCATAGATCAGATCAAAGCTCACACGGTCAAAGCAAGAGCGCGCGATATCGAAGGCAGCGCGAGCCTCGGCAACCGTGTGAATGCGCCCCAGACGACGCAGGTCATCGTCGTTCAAGGCCTGAACACCCATCGAGATGCGGTTCACGCCCGCATCATGATAGGCCGCGAACCGCCCGGCCTCAACCGAGCCTGGATTGGCCTCAAGCGTGATTTCCATATCGTTGGCCGATCGCCAAAGGGCGCGGGTCTTGTCGATGATGGTGGCGACGGTCTCGGGGGCCATCAGTGATGGAGTTCCGCCGCCAAAGAAGATTGTGTTCAAAACCCGGTCAGGAGTTTCGATGGCCGAGCGGCTCAGTTCACTGAGATAACACTCAAGCCATTGTTTTTGATTAATATTCTTGGAAACGTGGCTGTTGAAATCGCAATAGGGGCACTTGGCCTCGCAAAAGGGCCAATGCACATAAAGGCCAAAGCCCCCGTTTCGCCAATCATCCGCCAAAGCAGCCTTTCACGAACATCTCCACCGCGCGCCCGCGATGGCTGATCTTGTTCTTTTCCCAGCGATCCATTTCGGCAAAGGTAATGTCGTGCCCCTCAGGGACAAACATCGGGTCATAGCCGAACCCGTCCTTGCCACGGATCGGCCAAGTCAGGTGACCGGGCACGACGCCCTCGAACACTTCGTCATGCCCGTCGGGCCAGGCCAGAACAAGAGTGCAGCGAAACTGGGCCATACGCGGGTGGGGGGCGTTTTTCGCCTCTAGCTCATTATGGGCGCGAGTCATCGCCATCAGGAAATCGCGGCCACTGCCGGTTTCGGCCCAATCGGCGGTGTAAACACCAGGTGCGCCATCCAATGCGTCGATGGTGATCCCGGAATCGTCCGACAAGGCAGGTAGGCCGGTCGCCTTTGCAGCTGCGTGGGCTTTGATCCGGGCGTTACCGACGAAAGTGTCCTCGGTCTCTTTCGGTTCGGGCAGGTTCATTTCGCCCGCGCCGACAACCGTTACGCTAAAGGGCTCAAGCAGATGCGCCATCTCCTCGAGCTTGCCTTTGTTGTGGGTGGCGACCAGCAGTCGATCACCTTCGAACCTGCGAGTCATGCGGTTGCAGCTTTCTGGGCAGCAGCAAGTTCGCTCACGCCTTTCTCGGCAAGGTCCATCAGCTGATCCATCTGTGTACGGCTAAAGACTGATCCTTCGGCGCTCATCTGCACCTCGATCAGCTTGCCCGAGCCGGTCATGATGAAATTGCCGTCAACGCCAGCTTCGCTATCTTCGGGATAGTCCAAATCTAGCACGGGCTGACCGGCATAAATTCCGCATGAAACGGCGGCAACAGGGTCTAATAAAGGGTCAGAGATCACATCGCCTGTTTTCATCAGCTTGTTCACAGCCAGACGCAGCGCCACCCAACCGCCAGTGATCGAGGCACAGCGGGTGCCGCCGTCGGCTTGAATGACATCGCAGTCAATAGTGATCTGCCGTTCTCCCAAGGCAACCCGGTCTACACCGGCGCGCAAGGCGCGGCCGATAAGGCGCTGGATTTCCACGGTGCGTCCGCCTTGCTTGCCGCTGGCAGCCTCGCGCCGCATCCGCGTATTGGTCGCGCGGGGCAGCATGCCATATTCAGCGGTGACCCAGCCCAGGCCCGAGCCCTTTATAAAAGGCGGCACGCGATCCTCAATCGTGGCGGTGCACAGCACATGGGTGTCGCCCATCTTGATCAGGCAAGAGCCTTCGGCATGTTTGGTGAACCCCGTTTCAATTGAAACGGCGCGCATTTCGTTTAGATCACGTCCTGAGGGTCGCATGAGAAATCCTTTATCTGCTGGGTTGGGGATACCGTCCTGCGGCGTTACGATGCAAGCCCGATTGACCTTTCATTTGCCTGCGATTTAATGACGATCCAGCAGAGGGCCGCCGATGAGCGAAGCAAGCAAAATTCTGGACGAGATGAATGACCGGTCGCGTGAGGTGTTCCGGTTGATTGTCGAAAGCTATCTGGAAAGCGGTGAACCCGTGGGCAGCCGGACTCTGACGCGCACATTGTCCGAGAAAGTCAGTGCTGCGACCGTACGCAATGTGATGCAGGATCTTGAATTTCTGGGTTTGCTCGACAGTCCGCATGTCAGCGCTGGTCGAATTCCAACACAGCAGGGGCTGCGCATGTTCGTGGACGGATTGCTGGAAATGGGCGATCTGGGTGCGGATGATCGGCAGAAGCTGGACGAAACACTAGGCTCTAACGCAGGCGATGTGGGTGGTATGCTCGATCGCGTCGGCGCGGCGCTATCACACGTGACACAAGGGGCTTCGCTGGTTCTGACGCCAAAGCATGAGGCCGAGATCAAGCATATCGAGTTCGTCTCGCTTGGTCATGACCGGGCCTTGGTGGTTTTGGTGTTTTCGGACGGGCAGGTGGAAAACCGGCTGTTTACACCTCCGCCTGGCCAAACACCCAGTTCGATGCGCGAGGCAGCCAATTTCCTGAACGCACTGATCGAAGGACGTACGCTTGGCGAAGTGCGCCGTCAGATGCTGTCACAGATCGACGCGCGGAAACAGGAAATCGATGTTCTGGCGCGTGAGATGGTCGAGAGCGGCATTGCCGCTTGGGACGGGGACGGCGGCGACTCGGCCCGGCTGATCGTGCGCGGGCGGGCGAATCTGTTAAATGAGCCGGGTCAGGCAGAAGAACTTGATCGAATCCGCACCCTGTTTGACGACCTTGAACGCAAACGCGATATCGCCGAATTCCTTGAATTGACCGAAGAAGGCGAAGGTGTGCGCATTTTTATTGGCTCTGAGAACAAACTTTTCTCACTTTCGGGTTCCTCTTTGGTGGTGTCTCCATATATGAACGCTGATCGTAAGATAATCGGTGCGGTTGGGGTCATTGGACCCACACGTCTGAATTACGGGCGAATCGTACCAATCGTGGATTATACGGCGCAACTGGTCGGCAAGCTGATTTCCGACCGGAGCTAGAGGGTAAGAGATGGCAGAGCCCAAGAACGAAGATTTTCTGGACGACATCATGTCCGCCGAGGCGGAAGAGTTTGCCGAAGATTTTGCTGAGATCAGCGATGAGGCGCTTGAGGTCGATCAACTGCGTGCTGAGCGCGATGATTACAAAGACAAGTTCATGCGTGCGCTGGCCGATGCCGAAAATGCGCGCAAGCGTGGCGACAAGGCGCGTCGGGATGCGGAACAATATGGCGGGTCAAAACTGGCCCGCGACATGCTTCCGGTTTACGACAATATGAAACGCGCGCTTGAGGCCGCGACGGATGAGCAGAAAGAGGTTGCCGCCGGCTTGCTGGAAGGTGTCGAGTTGACCATGCGCGCGCTGAAGGATGTGTTCCAGAAGCATGGGATCGAGGTGATTACGCCACAGGTCGGGGACAGGTTCGACCCGAATGTACATGAGGCGATGTTCGAGGCCCCGGTGCCCGGAACCAAAGCCGGCGACATCATTCAGGTGTCGGCAGAAGGCTTCATGCTGCACGACAGGTTGTTGCGCCCGGCGCAGGTTGGGGTGTCGTCAACGCCCGCAAGCTGAACAGTTCCTGGGTCAACCGGGTTCGAGGCGGTCAGGATCTGGCCGCCTCTTTCAGTTTGTAGATCAAGTCCAAGGCTTCGCGGGGGCTGAGTTCATCTGGAAGGATGGTTTCCAGCATATCAGTAACGGGCGAGGTTTTTGGCGCAGGGGGAGGCGGCGGCTCAGCTGAAAACAGGGGCAGATCGTCGATCAGTGCTTTCTGCTTACCGCCTTCACGTTCGGTTTTTTCTAATTGATCCAACACGATACGGGCGCGGTCCACGACCGAGGCGGGCAAGCCAGCCAATTGTGCAACCTGGACGCCGTAAGACCGATCGGCAGCGCCTTTATGTACCTCATGCAGAAAGATGACTTCACCCTCCCATTCTTTGACTGCAACGGTCGCGTTTTCTACACCGTTCAGACTTCCAGCGAGTGCAGTTAATTCGTGGTAGTGGGTGGCGAACAATGCGCGGCATTGGTTTGCCGCGTGTAGGTGTTCCAGTGTGGCCCAGGCAATGGAAAGGCCGTCGTAGGTCGCGGTGCCTCGGCCGATCTCATCAAGGATTACGAGCGCGCGGTCGTCGGCCTGATTCAGAATAGCTGCGGTTTCGACCATTTCGACCATAAAGGTCGAGCGGCCCCGCGCCAGATCGTCTGACGCTCCGACGCGGCTGAACAATTGACTGACTAATCCGATTTGCGCCCGTTCTGCCGGAACATAGCTGCCCATCTGCGCCAGTAGGGCGATCAGCGCATTCTGGCGCAGGAAGGTTGATTTACCGGCCATGTTGGGACCGGTGAGCAACCAAATTGCAGCGCCTGCATCGGCGCTCAGATCGCAGTCGTTGGCGATGAAAGCATCGCCGCTTTGCTGCCTCAGGGCATGCTCGACCACCGGGTGACGGCCTCTTTTGATGTCGAATGCGCGTGACCCGTCGACCTTTGGACGGCACCAGCTTTCGCCGCGAGCCAGATCGGCGAGTGCAGTGGTTAGATCCAGCTCAGCCAGTCCGCGCGCGGCCTGATTTAGCCGTGCGGCAACATCCAGAATAGCCCCAGAAAGTCTTTGATAGAGCCGTTTTTCGATCTCTAACGCGAGATTTCCGGCATTGAGAATCTTTGTTTCGATCTCGGATAGCTCCACCGTGGTGAAGCGCACCTGATTGGCGGTGGTTTGGCGGTGGATATAAGTCTCGCTAAATGGCGGGTTCAACATTTTCTCGGCATGGGTTGCCGTGGTCTCGATGAAGTAGCCAAGCACATTGTTGTGTTTGATCTTCAGTGACGTGATGCCGGTATGCTCGGCGTATTTCTGTTGGAAACCTGCGATGACCGAACGGCCTTCGTCACGCAAGGTGCGCGCTTCGTCCAATTCGGTATCAAACCCGGGGGCGATAAAGCCGCCATCGCGGGCCAGCAAGGGTGGTTCGGCAACCAATGCTTCGTCCAGCAAAGCCAACAGATCGTCAAATCCGACAAGGTTCTGGACGGCAGTGGCCAGCAGAACAGGCAGATCCTGTGAGGCACAGGTTTCAGCGATTGTTGCGGCTTGTTCCAATCCATTGCGGATAGCGGCCAGATCACGCGGGCCGCCTCGATCCAGCGAAAGACGAGACAGAGCGCGATCCAGATCGGGTGTTTTGCGTAAAGCTTCGCGCAGATCTGAGGCGATCAGGCTATCTTCGACCGCTAAAGATACCGCGTCCAGTCGGGCGTGGATCACATCCAGATTACGCGAGGGGCTGGACAGTCGCTGTTCCAGAAGTCTTGCGCCACCTGGCGTTACTGTTCGGTCGACCACGGACAGCAGCGACCCGGCGCGCCCACCAGACAGCGACCGGGTCAGTTCCAGATTGCGTCGCGTTGCGGCGTCGATCTGAACCACGCGATCCTCGGATTCCTTTAAGGGCGTTTGCAGCAGGGGCAGTTTGCCCTTTTGCGTGATCTCCAGATAATCGATCAGCGCGCCCATGGCCGAAACCTCGGCGCGCCCGAAGTTCCCGAATGCATCCAGAGCGCCCACGTGAAACAACCCGCAGATGCGTTTCTCGGCTGCAGCGCTGTCAAAACTGGCGCGTCCGACAGGCGTAAGCGATATGCCAAGGTCCATGACGGTTTCATGCAGCTTTTCCTCGGACCCATCGGCCACGATCAGCTCAGATGGGGCCAGCCGAGCGAGTTCAGGGCTCAACCGGATTGACGTCAGCGGCATCACGTGAAACGCACCGGTTGAGATATCGGCCCAGGCCAGTGCGGCTTCGTCCCGAACCTCGGCATAGGCAGCCAGAAAGTTGTGCCGCCGCGCCTCTAGCAGGGCATCTTCGGTCAGTGTGCCGGGCGTCACCAGACGCACAACACCGCGCTTTACCACCGATTTAGAGCCTCTTTTCTTGGCTTCCGCCGGGCTTTCCATCTGCTCGCAGACCGCGACGCGGAACCCTTTTCGGATCAGGGTCAGCAAGTAGCCCTCGGCAGAATGCACCGGCACGCCGCACATCGGGATATCGTCGCCATTGTGTTTGCCGCGCTTGGTCAGCGCGATATCCAACGCCTCAGCCGCGTTCACCGCATCCTCGAAGAACATCTCGTAGAAGTCACCCATGCGATAAAACAGCAGGGCATCTGCATGAGCCTCTTTGATCTTAAGGTACTGCGCCATCATCGGCGTGACTGTGGACAAATTCGGTCCCTTTCTGGCGTGTTCCGGGCGCGACCTTACAAATCCCGCATCTTCAGTAAAAGGTGAAAACTCATTCTCGTTGAGGCGCGGCCCCGCCTGCGTTATGAGGCAAAAGCCCCAAAGTCATGGAAACGACCTGTAAGATGCCCAAAGCGAAGATCACCAAAGAAGAGGCGCTGGCCTTTCACCTAGACCCGACCCCCGGCAAGTGGGAGGTGCAGGCCACCGTACCCATGACCACGCAGCGCGATCTTTCGCTGGCCTACAGCCCTGGCGTTGCGGTTCCCTGTGAAGCCATCGCTGAAGCACCAGAGACGGCGTATGACTATACAAACAAAGGCAATCTGGTTGCCGTGATCTCGAACGGTACCGCCGTTCTGGGCCTTGGAAATCTGGGTGCGCTGGGCTCAAAACCGGTGATGGAAGGCAAATCGGTCCTGTTCAAGCGGTTCGCTGATGTGAACTCGATCGATATCGAGCTGGATACCGAAGACCCGGACGAGTTCTGTCGCGCTGTGCGCCTGATGGGTCCGACCTTTGGCGGTATCAATCTGGAAGATATCAAAGCACCCGAATGTTTCATCATCGAACAACGCCTGAAGGAAGAGATGGATATCCCGGTCTTCCACGATGATCAGCATGGCACAGCAGTGATTTGTGCGGCGGGCCTGCTTAACGCGTTGCATATCTCGGGCAAAAAGATCGAAGATGTAAAAATCGTCCTGAACGGGGCAGGCGCTGCAGGAATTGCATGTATCGAACTGCTCAAGGCCATGGGTGCACGGCACGAGAATTGCATCGTCTGCGACACCAAAGGCGTGATTTATCAGGGCCGGACCGAGGGCATGAACCAGTGGAAGTCGGCCCATGCCATCACGACTGATCTTCGCACTTTGGAAGAGGCCATGAAGGATGCGGATGTATTTCTGGGCGTGTCGGTCAAAGGGGCGGTGACACAAGACATGGTCGCCAGCATGGCTGACAATCCGGTGATTTTCGCCATGGCGAACCCTGACCCGGAAATCACCCCGGAAGAGGCGCACGAGGTGCGCGTTGATGCGATCGTCGCGACGGGCCGTAGCGATTATCCGAATCAGGTGAATAACGTTCTGGGTTTTCCTTACCTGTTCCGCGGTGCGCTGGATATTCATGCCCGTGCGATCAATGACGAGATGAAAATCGCCTGCGCCCATGCTCTGGCGCGATTGGCACGTGAAGATGTTCCGGATGAGGTTGCCATGGCCTATGGCAAGTCGCTGACTTTTGGGCGCGACTACATCATTCCAACGCCTTTTGATCCGCGCCTGATCCACCGTATCCCGCCTGCGGTTGCCAAGGCTGGTATGGATACCGGCGCGGCGCGACGTCCGATCATCGATATGGACGCTTATGAGCTGAGCCTGAAATCCCGCATGGACCCGACGGCCAGCATCCTGCGCGGCTTGAACGCGCGGGCGCGTCAGGCGCAAAGCCGGATGATCTTTGCCGAGGGAGACGATCCGCGCGTATTGCGCGCGGCCGTTATGTACCAACGCTCGGGCTTTGGTAAGGCTCTGGTTGTGGGCCGGCCAGACGACGTAAAGGAAAAGCTCGAAGCCGCTGGTCTTGGGGACGCGGTGCGTGAAATTGATGTGGTGAACGCCGCCAATACCGCGCATCTCGAGGCCTATAAGGATTTTCTGTATCAGCGCCTGCAGCGTAAGGGCTTTGATCACAAAGATATTCACCGCCTCGCTGCACGGGATCGGCATGTGTTTTCGTCTTTAATGCTGGCGCATGGTCATGCGGATGGTCTGGTGACAGGGGCCACTCGTAAGTCGGCGCATGTGCTGGACCGCATCAACCATGTGTTCGATGCGGATGCCGCCCATGGTGCGGCGGGGGTTACCGCATTGCTGCACAAAGGACGGATCGTTCTGATTGGCGACACGCTGGTGCATGAATGGCCGGACGAGAATGATCTGGCCAACATCGCAGAACGTGCCGCTGCCGTGGCACGCCATATGGGGCTGGAGCCTCGGGCGGCGTTTGTGAGTTTCTCGACCTTTGGTTATCCGGTCTCCGAGCGCGCGGAAAAAATGCACCGTGCTCCGGCAGTGCTGGACGAGCGCGGCGTCGATTTCGAATACGAAGGCGAGATGACGGTTGATGTGGCCCTGAACGTGGACCAGCAAGAGGCCTATCCATTCCAACGCCTGACAGGTCCGGCCAATATCCTGATTGTTCCAGCACGGCACTCGGCATCGATCTCGACTAAGCTAATGCAGGAGATGGGCGGAGCTACCGTAATCGGACCGATCCTGTCTGGGATCGATAAGCAGATCCAGATCTGTTCGACGGTCTCAACCGCGAATGACATTCTGAACATGGCCATCCTAGCCTCTTGCGATATCGGGTAAATCATGACGATCTGGAACCTCGGCTCTATCAACGCGGATATGGTTTATGCCCTGCCGCATTTGCCTGAAGCGGGTGAAACCCTTGCGGCCAGCGGGTTGCAGAGGTTTCTGGGCGGCAAAGGCGCCAATATGTCGGTGGCGGCAGCCCGGGCTGGTTCCCGGGTATCGCATATCGGTGCTGTGGGTTCAGATGGTCTTTGGGCGCGGGACAGGCTGACCGAATATGGCGTGGATACGCGGCATATTGCCGAGGTGGATGTGCCAACGGGTCACGCGATCATCGCGGTGGACGCGCAGGGTGAAAACCTGATCGTTCTGTATCAAGGCGCCAACCATGCCATCTCGAACGACCAACTTGGGCAGGCGTTGTCCTCGGCGGTATCAGGTGATCTTCTGGTGATGCAGAACGAAACCAATGCGCAGATTGAGGCCGCTAAACTAGGTTGCGAAATGGGGCTGACTGTCTGCTACGCCGCCGCCCCATTTCAGGCAGACGCAGTTCAAGCGGTTCTACCGTATTTGGATTTTCTGATCCTCAACGAAGTCGAGGCCGAGCAATTGCAGGATGCAACGGGTCTCGCCCCTTCAGACCTGCCGGTCGAACATGTGATCGTCACCTTTGGCTCAAAAGGTGCGCGCTACTATCAGCAAGATCATCAACCCCAAGCGTTTCAGGCCCATAAGGTCAACGCTGTGGATACCACCGGGGCAGGTGACACATTCACCGGCTATGTGTTGGCTGGAATGGACCGGGGTATGCCGATGGCGCAGGCGATTGCCCAAGCAAACCGCGCCGCGGCCCTGATGGTCACGCGGCACGGCACTGCAGATGTCATTCCTGATCTGAAAGAGGTGCGTGAAGCGCAGTTTGACTAGGACCCTGCAAAGGGCGCTTCGTTGCCCCACAATTGTTTGACCCGCGCATCGCGACCGCAGGCTTCGCGGTAGGCCTTATAGGCGTTCTTTTGGCGCTTGGGGCCAAAGCGGGTCAGTACCAGCTTGCTACCCTTGTAATAATCCTGGTGATACGCTTCGGCTGGATAAAACGTTCCAGCTTGCAGGATCGGCGTGACCACAGTCTGCCCCAGCGCGTTTTGTGCGCTGGTCTTGGCTTGCTGTGCCTGCGCCTTTTCCCCTTTATTAGAGACGAAAATTGCTGTGCGATAGCTGTCGCCGCGATCGCAGAACTGGCCACCCGCATCCGTGGGATCGACTGAGCGGAAGAACATGTTCAGCAAGGTTGCACGGGAAACGCGGGCGGGATCGAAGGTGATCTGGACCGCCTCGTAATGCCCTGTTCCGCCTTTCGAGACCTGATCATAGGTGGGACTATCCGTCTTGCCACCGGTATAGCCCGAGACCGCGCCGATCACGCCGGGCACGGACTCGAAATCGGATTCCACGCACCAGAAACAGCCACCGGCGACTGTTAGCGTCTCAGTGCCAGCGGCCGGAGCAGGTAAGGCGCGCAGCATTGCTGCCAACAAGATCAGCACGAACAGAAGTGAAGGTTTCAGGCAATCAAGGTAAGTGATCCGGGTCATGGCAGGTCTCCTTCCGAAACCAAGCTGCCCGCAGATTTTTGTGCTTGCAATGCGCTGACATGATTTGTCACGCGCTGGTGAGACGAGTTTATCAGCCCAGCAGCTGCCCCAGCTTCATCGCAACACCCATGTTGCCCGAGATTTTCAGCTTGCCCAGCGCAACCCCGGTCATTGGGTTCAGCTTACCGGTCAGCAACTTAGAGAGGTTCTCGCGCGAGATGCGGATGGTGCAGTCTGTGTCCCGATCCTGGGTTGAGGCAGTATTCTCCGCCAGAACGATCACGCCCTCGTCGCCACAATCGAACTTAAGCGATCCGTCAAAGTTTTTGCCGTTCAAACCCTTTTGAATTCCGTCGGCGATGTCTTGCAGCATTATCCGTCCTTCCCTGATTGACGTATGCGTAAAGTCAATCGCCTGATCCGGGCAAGCCCGACCCGACGGAAACCCGGCAAAGAAAAACCCCGGTGCCTGATCAGACACCGGGGCCAGATCTAAAATTCTAAACGCTTACTTGCTCAGCCGTTTGTCACGCGCGGCCAGAAGCTTCAGGCGCAGTGCGTTCAACTGGATGAAGCCTGCCGCATCTTTCTGGTCATATGCACCAGCGTCTTCCTCAAAGGTCACGTGCGCCTCGGAGTACAGCGAATGATCCGACCAGCGGCCCACGGTTGAGGCAAGACCTTTGTACAGTTTCACGCGAACGGTGCCGGTGACATGCTCTTGCGACTTGTCGATGGCTGCCTGCAGCATCTCCCGCTCGGGCGAGTACCAGAAGCCGTTATAGATCAGCTCGGCATATTGCGGCATCAGCTGGTCCTTCAGATGCATCGCGCCGCGGTCCATGGTGATGGACTCGATCCCACGATGCGCTTCCAACAGGATGGTGCCGCCGGGGGTTTCGTAAATACCGCGCGATTTCATTCCAACGAAGCGGCCTTCGACCAGATCGAGACGGCCAATGCCGTGCTTGCCGCCATATTCGTTCAGCTTGGTCAGGATGGTCGCGGGGCTCATCGCCTCGCCATTGATGCTGACCGAGTCGCCTTTTTCAAAACCGATCTCGATAAACTCCGGCTCGTTCGGCGCATCCTCGGGGTGGACAGTGCGTTGATAGACATAGTCGGGTGCCATATCGGCGGGGTCTTCCAGAACCTTACCCTCGGACGAGGTGTGCAGCAGGTTGGCGTCAACCGAGAAGGGCGCTTCGCCGCGCTTGTCCTTGGCGATCGGGATCTGGTTTGCTTCGGCAAATTCCAGCAGACGGGTCCGGCTGGTCAGATCCCACTCGCGCCACGGCGCGATCACCTTGATTTCGGGATTCAGTGCGTAAGCAGCCAGTTCAAAACGAACCTGATCGTTGCCTTTGCCTGTTGCGCCATGGGCGACAGCGTCAGCACCGGTCGCTTCGGCAATCTCGACCAGACGTTTCGAGATCAGAGGCCGTGCGATCGAGGTGCCCAGCAGGTACAGCCCTTCGTACTGTGCATTGGCGCGGAACATCGGGAAGACGAAATCGCGGACGAATTCCTCGCGGATGTCTTCGATATAGATGTTCTCGGGTTTGATCCCCAGCAGCTCGGCTTTCTTGCGGGCGGGCTCCAGCTCCTCGCCCTGACCCAGATCGGCGGTGAAGGTCACGACCTCACAGCCATACTCGGTCTGCAGCCATTTCAGAATGATCGAGGTATCAAGGCCACCGGAATAGGCCAGAACAACTTTCTTGGGCGCGGACATCTGATTTCCCTTTGTACGTAGAACGACTGGCCCCTAGCGGGTTTTGGACGTGGGGGCAAGCGGCGTGCATTGACGCAGGGCGGGAATTGCGGTGAAACGGGCGGATAGAGAACAATGATTGGTTGAGAGGGCGGTTTCATGCTGGGGCTGGAGATTTTCGTACATTCGGTGAAGATGGTTTTGAGGAACCTGACGCAGGCGCTACAGATTTCAGTCGTACCGGCGCTCATTGGCGGCTTTTTAGCCATCGGCCTGTTCTTCCTGTTTGGCATCCCTTTCGAAGAATTCAACAGTGAAACCAATGGCTTCCCTGAAGGCGTAACGGCCGCGTCCTTCACCGGATTTCTGCTCTGCCTTATGGCCGTTGTCTTTGGGGTCATGCTGTGGATTGTCGTGTCGTGGCACCGTTTCGTTCTACTTGAGGAATATCCAAGCGGTTTGGTTCCGCCTTTCAGGTTCGACCGTGTGCTCGCCTATTTCGGACGCCTTCTGATGCTCGGCCTAATCGCTCTTATCATCATGATACCGGGAGCGCTGATCATGGGCATGATGGCGCAATCCTCTGTGGCGCTGGGAGTTCTGGTTTGGCTGGGTTTGATCATCTTTCTCACGATCGGATTCTATCGGGCCTCCCCGATTTTACCCGGCGCAGCGATCGGAAAACCAATAAAGCTGTCTGAAGCGTGGCAAGCAACCTCGGGCGCAAGCGGAGCCATCGCACTTCTGGTTGTCTTGTCCATTCTCTTCCAAATATTGCTTCAGCTACTGGCGTCTTTGCTGCTTTTCGTCCCGATCATAGGTGTCTTGATTGTCTTGTTTGCGAGCATGCTGATCGTCCCCTTGATCAATGTCAGTATCCTGACGACGATCTATGGTGTGTTCATCGAAAAGCGCGAGCTGGCCTAAGCCCGTACACATATGTATTCCTTGCCCTTTCGACGATGATGGGGCAGGGAATCCAACATGACTGATTTCACGACCCGCGCCCGCGCTGCCGAAAAGGCAATGCGCTCAGTGTTTCCGGCAACTCCGTTGCAGCGGAACGCCCATCTGTCCGACCGTTACGGCGCGGATATCTGGCTCAAGCGCGAAGACCTCAGCCCGGTGCGGTCGTATAAAATCCGCGGTGCGTTCAATGCGATGCGCAAGCAGCAGGGGCAGGACCTATTCGTTTGCGCCAGCGCTGGCAACCATGCGCAGGGCGTGGCCTATATGTGTAAGCATCTGGGTGTGCGGGGTGTGATCTTCATGCCGGTGACCACGCCGCAGCAGAAGATCCAGAAGACGCGCATTTTCGGCGGCGACAATATCGAGGTTCACCTGATCGGTGACTATTTCGATGACACGCTGGCTGCGGCGCAAAGCTGGTGCGCAGAACAGGGCGGATATTTCCTGTCTCCGTTCGATGATGCGGATGTGATCGAGGGGCAGGCCTCATTGGCGGTTGAGATCGAAGAGCAATTGGGCCGAGTGCCCGATCATGTAATTCTGCCGGTTGGCGGCGGCGGTATGTCTTCGGGGGTGGCGACCTGGTTCGGGGACCGGGCGCATTGCCTGTTCGTGGAACCGGCCGGCGGGGCGTGTTTGCGCGCGGCGCTGGCAGCGGGGCACCCGGTGGCGCTGGATCATGTGGATACATTTGTCGATGGCGCAGCAGTAGGCCGGATTGGTGAGAAACCGTTTGAATTGCTGAAATCGCGGCATCTGTCGGATGTGCTGACTTTGTCCGAAGACCGCATCTGTACCACCATGATCGAGATGCTGAATGTCGAGGGCATCGTTCTGGAACCTGCCGGTGCATTGGCGGTTGAGGCCGTGGGTGACGTGCAAAGCTTTGTGCGTGGCAAGACGGTGGTCTGTGTCACCTCGGGCGGGAACTTCGATTTCGAGCGTTTACCAGAGGTCAAAGAACGTGCGCAGCGCTATTCCGGGGTGAAGAAATACTTCATCCTGCGCCTACCGCAGCGCCCCGGTGCCCTGAAAGAATTCCTCGGCATCCTCGGCCCTGAGGATGATATCGCACGGTTCGAATACATGAAGAAATCGGCGCGCAACTTTGGCTCGGTGCTGATCGGAATCGAAACCCGAAAGCCCGAGAACTTCATGCGCCTGTTTGCGCATCTGGATGAAGCCGGGTTCACTTATACGGATATTACCGAAGACGAGACGCTGGCACAGTTTGTGATCTAGCGCAGGTTTTCGGCCAGACCGGCCTGAAACAGTTTTTTCGACTCGTCGTAGGTCGCGATAATCGCCGATAGATCAACGGCGGCGTTTTCACCTGCGGCTGCGCGTCGCTCACCGTCCTGGCACAGTTTCGAGAAACTATCAAAGCCAAGACTCAGCGCGCTGCCCTTCAGGAAATGCAGGTTCTGTTCGATCTCGGACCGGGTAGTGTCATCGCGTAGCTTAGTGATAACTTCCTGAACCTCGTCCAAAAAGATCTCGACAACCTCGGTGAACTCGTCTGCGCCGACTTCATCACGTAACTGTCTGACTCTGGACCACTGAATCATGCCACCCTCTTGCGATTGCATATAGTTAGACCGTCGCGGGTAAAGATGGGGTTAAATCGCGGCCATTTTGTTTTTCATAGGATGTTAAGCTGAGAGGCATAGCGTTGCGACAACTGGAGAGTTGAGCAAGTACAGGGACTTCATGGTGCCGGATGCCAGTCAAGTTGAGACCCGGGTCGAGCTGGATTTTGGTGCGATCCGCAAGGTTCTTGTTGTGGACGACAGCCGTCTGCAGCGGCGCATTCTGGTGGCCTCGCTTAAAAAGTGGGGATTCGAGGTTCTTGAAGCCGACAGTGGTGAAGCCGCGATAGAGCTTTGCACCTCGGACCCGCCTGATCTTGTTCTAAGCGACTGGGTCATGCCAGGTATGGGCGGGCTTGAGTTCTGTCGCGCCTTCCGAGAGCTGGACAGTGAGCAATATAGCTATTTCATTCTTCTGACCTCAAAAAGCGAAAAGCAGGAGGTCGCGCGCGGTCTGGATGCTGGGGCAGACGATTTTCTGATCAAGCCGCTTGAGGCTGATGAGCTGCGTGCGCGCATATCGGCCGGGGCGCGTATTCTTGACATGCAACGCGAATTGTCCCGAAAAAACCAGTTGATCGAAACAGCGCTGAACGAACTGAAGCTTGCCCATGATGCGATCGATAAAGACCTGATGCAGGCGCGCAAAATTCAGGATTCGCTGGTGCCCGAATTGAAGGGAACCTTTGGCAACTCACAGGTCAGCCTGCTTCTGAAACCTTGCGGTCATATCGGCGGTGATCTGGTGGGGATGTTCTCGCCCGGTGTCAATCGGCTGGGGTTTTACAGCATTGATGTCTCCGGCCACGGGATCACCTCTGCGATGATGACGGCACGGCTGGGCGGGTATCTGTCCAGCACGCATTTCGATCAGAACATCGCGATGGAGCGTCGTTTTAATAAATTCTACGCCCTTCTGCCACCCGAAGAGGTCGCGTCGTTGCTCAACTCGCGTCTGATCGCCGATGCCGGGATCGAAGAATACTTCACCATGGTCTATGCCATCATCGATCTGCGCAACGGACATCTGAAAATGGTGCAGGCCGGACACCCGCATCCGCTGTTGCTGCGCCGTGATGGTAAAACCGAGTTCCTGGGCGAAGGCGGGTTGCCCATTGGTCTGCTGCCCGAGGCGCAGTTTCAGCAGACGGAAACCTATATGCAACCGGGCGACAAACTGCTCTTGCATTCGGACGGGTTCACCGAATGCCAGCTCGCCGACGGCAGTTTGCTGGATGATGACGGGTTGAAGGCGATGGCTGTTGAATGCGCC
Organism: Ruegeria sp. C6; assembly: GCF_056537625.1. NCBI lineage: Bacteria > Pseudomonadati > Pseudomonadota > Alphaproteobacteria > Rhodobacterales > Roseobacteraceae > Ruegeria > Ruegeria sp. C6. Next base: position 54,612 of record NZ_JBQFRW010000007.1, read on the forward strand.
GCCGATCACGGTGGACCGGAATTCCTAGATGACATGTTCTGGCGTCTTACACAGGTGATGTCACCGGACAGCGGAATTGCGGATGATGTCTCTGCAGTGTTTTTTGAATATAACGGACCTTAAAGCCCATGCAGGTGGCGCTGGGCGAAATGGGCGTCGCCCTCGTTGCCCAACAGATGAACGGCATCTGCGGTCTCCATCCAAATGGCCTCGTGAAGGTCTTCGGTCGGAGGGCCTAGGCGTCTGACCGGGTGGGCGCGGTAAATCAGGCAGACCTTCTCGGCCCACAGATCGTATTCCGGCATGTAGGTATATCGACGAAATGCACCCACTCTCCGGGGCGCGGCGATCAGCCAGCCGGTTTCTTCGTAAACCTCACGGTGAAGCGCTGTAATGGGTGATTCCCCCGGATCGATGCCGCCGCCCGGCAGCTGCAGATCGGGTCCGGGTTCCAGCTGACAGGTCAGCAGCAATCGGTTGCCTTGTGGCAATAGGGCATAAACGCCGGCCCGCCGGGTGTATTTTCGCTCTGCCTCGGGGCTTTCACCGAACCGTCTGATCATGTAAGGCCCCTTTCAACCCAAACTGTTCAACCTATATGGTGGCGGTATGCCAACCTGTGGCGCTTAAGGAAACCCCATGTCTATTGGAACCAAAATCGCGTGGGACGATACCGTCCTGCCCTTTCAACTCGATATACCCGACATGCGAGGCCGCGTGGCCCGGCTGGACGGCGTGTTGGGCGGCATCTTGAAACAGCACGACTACCCCGAGGTGGTCGAGGCGCTGGTGGCCGAGATGGCCCTGCTGACTGCATTGATAGGGCAAACGGTATCGCTGCGCTGGAAGCTGTCTCTGCAGGTGCAATCCAAGGGCGCGGTGCGGATGATCGCAACCGATTATTATGCGCCACAGGTCGAGGGCGAACCCGCGCAGATCCGCGCCTATGCGAGCTTTGACCGCGACCGGCTGACCGATGCAGCCCCTTTCGATCAGGTGGGTGACGGGTACTTCGCCATCATGATCGACCAAGGTGAAGGTACACAGCCTTATCAAGGCATCACCCCATTGGCTGGGGGATCACTGAGCGCGTGTGCGGAAGCCTATTTCGCGCAGTCCGAACAGCTGCCGACCCGGTTTTCGTTGAGCTTCGGCAAATCGACCGAACCCGGTGTCGGTGAACACTGGCGCGCTGGCGGGATCATGCTGCAGCACATGCCCAAAGCCTCGCCCTTTGCCGCTTCCGGGGAGGGCAGCGGAGAGATCCTGTCTGCCTCGGATCTGGTGGACGGTGAAGAGGGCGAGAACTGGGATCGCGTCAACATCCTGCTCGACACCGTGGATGATCTGGAGATGATCGGGCCATCCGTTGCGCCAACCGACCTTCTGGTGCGTCTGTTTCACGAGGAACAGCCTCGCGTCTATGATGCACAGCAGGTAAAATTCGGTTGCACTTGTTCCGAAGATCGCGTGCGCCAAAGCCTGTCGATCTATTCGGCGCAGGATATTGCGACAATGACCACGGACGAAGGCACCGTCACAGCAGACTGCCAATTCTGCGGTGCGCACTATGTGCTGGACCCTGCGACCGTCGGGTTCGAGGCCGAAGGCCCGGATGGCGCGTGATCTGATCACAGACCTGACCGAGGCGCTGAGCCGTGACGGGCCCGGGTCCAGTGACTTTGATCTGAACCCGGAAACGGTGCTGCCGGCGGGGCGCAAACTGCGCCCTGCGGGCGTGTTAGTGCCTGTTTCTGTGACCGGAGACGCATCTCGATTGATCTTGACCAAACGCTCTTCGGCGTTGAAACACCATCCGGGCCAGATCGCCTTTCCGGGTGGAAAACAGGATGAGGGCGACATCGACGTTACTGCGACAGCTTTGCGCGAAGCACAGGAAGAAATTGGTCTTCCGCCAGAACTACCCAGTATTCTGGGTCATCTGCCGACTCATGAAACCGTGACATCCTTTTCGGTCACGCCGGTTGTTGCGATCCTTGAAGCCAGTTTTGAACCAGTCGCCGAACCGGGCGAGGTGGATGAGATCTTCTTCGTTCCGCTTGCGCATGTCCTGAACCCAGAGAATTATGTCGTCGAGTCGCGCCGTTGGCGTGGCCAAAGACGGTATTACTATGCTGTGCCCTATGGCCCCTATTATATCTGGGGTGCGACGGCACGGATGCTGCGGGGATTGGCAGCGCGGATGAGTGAATGAAGCGGATCACAGAAGATTGGTTAACCGACCAAGCCACGCAGGATGTATGCACCGCCCTGACCAACGGCGGGGCGCAGGCGCTATTCGTTGGCGGTTGTGTGCGCAATGCTCTGCTGCAGGCGCCGGTTTCTGACATTGATATCGCCACAGACGCTGAGCCGGAACACGTCGTGGAACTGGCGCAGAAAGCTGGGCTGAAGCCGATACCAACAGGGATAGACCATGGCACCGTGACGATTGTCAGCAAAGGTATCCCGCACGAGGTCACGACGTTTCGCCGTGACGTCGAAACGGATGGTCGGCGTGCTGTCGTCGCCTTTTCCGACAAGGTCGAAGAAGACGCCGCGCGTCGTGATTTCACCATGAACGCGCTTTATGCCAAACCTGACGGCACAATCCTTGATCCGCTGAACGGTTTGCCGGATCTACAGGCGCGTCGCGTACGGTTCATCGGGGAGGCCAGTGATCGCATCCAAGAAGACTACCTAAGGTCGCTCAGATATTTCAGGTTTCATGCTTGGTACGGGGATGTGGATGGTGGCTTTGACCCCGCTGCACTGGATGCAATAGCTGCAAATTTGGACGGGTTAGAGACACTTTCGCGCGAACGGGTCGGGGCAGAGATGCTTAAACTGCTCGCTGCGCCTGACCCCGCGCCGTCGGTTGCCGCCATGCGCGTCACTGGCGTTTTGGCGCAGCTCTTACCCGGGGCTGATGACCGGGCACTGCCGATCCTGATTCAGCTGGAACAAGACGCCCATGCAGCGCCCGAAGCGATTCGTCGTTTGGCAGCGATTGCGTCGCCCGAAGTGGCCAAAACCCTGCGTCTCAGCCGCGCGCAACTGCAGCGTCTGGCTCGGATGCGCGACGAAGCGATGGCGACGACCAGTGTCGCAGAATTGGGTTATCGCTATGGGTCGGAAGGCGGATTGCACGAGACACTTTTGCGTCATGCATTTCTTGAACAGCCTTGGTCCGAAGACCTGAACCGAGCTTTGCAAAAAGGGTCCGCGGCCAGTTTCCCGATCAAGGCGGCGGATTTGATCCCCGCCTTCTCGGGCCCCGCGCTGGGCGCAAAACTGGCCGAGCTTGAGGCGCGTTGGATCGCGTCGGATTTCGCGCTTAGCCGCGAAGAATTGCTGGCCGACTGATTTGAAGTCTCAAAAAGGGATGACAAACCCGATTTGATTTGGCAGGGTGCGCCTGACTCATATGGAGGGAGGAATGCGAATGTATTACGGGATCTGGTTCGGCTAAAGCCCGGAACACTTTGACCCGTAGGGGTGGTGTTCTGGCGCCATCTTTCTTCGCATGACCTATTTTCTGCTCAATCGGAGCACTCTCCATGTTTCGCTACTTCGAAAATCTCATTGACCCTTTTGTTGCCTATGAACAGGTAGACAAGCCACCGACGCGGCTGTGGCCTTTCATGCTGGGCTACTCGCAGCCTTTCAAACGCGTTTTCGTATTGGCCGCGCTGATGTCCGTGGTCGTTGCTGCTGTCGAGGTCGGGCTGATCTTTTATATGGGTCGCGTTGTGGACCTGTTGGGCAGTTCTCCTGCTGAATTCTGGCAGGCGCACGGGACTGAATTGATCGTGGTTGCCACCTTGATCCTGTTTATTCGTCCCATCCTTCAGCTTGTTGACGTCTTGCTGCTCAACAACACAATCCTGCCGAACTTTGGCACTCTGATCCGTTGGCGGGCGCATAAACACGTTCTGCGTCAATCGGTTGGCTGGTTCGAGAATGACTTTGCCGGGCGCATCGCAAACCGGGTCGTGCAGACCCCACCCGCCGCGGGCGAGGTGGTCTTTCAGGTCTTTGACGCGATCTCGTTCTCGATCGCCTACATGATCGGTGCGGCCATTCTGCTGATGGCGGCTGATCCGCGCCTGTTGTTGCCGTTGCTGATCTGGCTGGTGTTTTACGGCGCGCTTGTGCGATGGACCGTTAAGCGGGTCGGTCCGGCATCTCAGGCGGCGTCGGATGCACGCTCGACCGTGACGGGCCGGGTCGTGGATAGCTATACCAACATCCACTCGATCAAGATGTTTGCCCATGACACTCAGGAACAGGACTATGCGCGCGAGGCGATTGCGGAAACCCGCCGCACTTTCCAGATCGAGATGCGGATTTTCACCATTATGGATGCCGCGCTTGTTGCGTTGAACGGTGTGCTGATCGTGGGTGTCGTTGGTTGGGCAATCCTGCTTTGGGCGCAAGGAAGCGCAACGGTCGGTGTGGTGGCCGCCGCCACAGCCTTGACGCTGCGGCTGAATGCCATGACCGGTTGGATCATGTGGGCGCTGACCAGCTTCTTTCGCGAATTGGGTATCGTTGCCGAGGGTATGCAGACCATCGCGCAGCCCATCGATCTGTTGGATGAACCTGATGCGAAACCTTTGCGGCTGGGTAATGGCCAGATCGAAATACGCGATCTGTCTCATCACTATGGACGGGAAACCGGTGGTTTGGATCACGTCAACTTGACCATCCGGCCAGGCGAAAAGATCGGCCTGATCGGTCGCTCAGGAGCCGGAAAATCGACCCTAGTAAAGCTGCTTTTGCGATTTTACGACGTCGAGAAGGGCGCGATCCTGATCGATGGCCAGGATATCTCGAAGGTCACGCAGGACAGTTTGCGCAGCCATATCGGGATGGTCCAACAAGACAGCGCTCTTCTGCATCGATCGGTGCGGGCTAACATCCTCTATGGTCGTCCTGATGCGACCGAGGAACAGATGGTCGCCGCTGCGAAACAGGCCGAGGCGCATGATTTCATCCTTGACCTGCAGGACCCGGAGGGCCGCACCGGCTACGATGCGCATGTGGGCGAGCGGGGCGTGAAACTCTCGGGTGGTCAGCGACAGCGGGTGACGCTTGCGCGGGTGATCCTCAAAGATGCTCCGATTTTGCTGTTGGATGAGGCCACATCCGCCCTAGATTCCGAAGTCGAAGCGTCGATTCAGGAAACACTCTACGGCATGATGCAAGGTAAAACCGTGATCGCCATTGCGCACCGGCTCAGCACGATTGCTCAGATGGATCGCATCCTTGTGATGGATAGCGGCCGGATCGTTGAACAAGGTGGTCATTCCGATCTGTTGGCGCAAGGAGGGCTTTACGCCCAGTTCTGGGCGCGGCAATCTGGAGGCTTCCTGAACCCGGAGGCCGCTGAATGAGGATTGCCGACCTCATCCAACCGTTCAAAGACACCGAAACGCCCCCGCCGCAAACGCTGGGGGCGTTCATCCGTTGGAGCTTGTCCGGCGCCTGGCCGATGCTGTTCGTCGCAGCAGCCTTCTCGGCGATCGCGGGTGCGATGGAGGCTGGCACCGCCTGGGTCCTGGGCCGCGTCATTGATCTGACCACCAACAGCAGTCCCGAGACGTTTCTGACCGGCGGCAATCTCGCGATCATTTTGGGTGCTGTCGCATTCTTCATGCTTCTACGCCCCGCACTGTTCGGCCTGTCGTCGGTGGCAAATAACTACATCGTCATGCCCAACATCACGCCGTTGGTTTTGGCAAAACTGAACCGCTGGACGCTGGGCCAGTCTGTGACCTATTTCGATGACGATTTCGCCGGACGTATCGCCCAAAAACAGATGCAGACATCGAACGCCATGACGCAAGTGGTGTCCGAAACAATCAGCGCTATTGTCTTTGCTATAGCCTCACTTGCGGGCTCATTGCTTTTATTAGGATCTATTCACCCGCTTGTGATGCTGCCATTTGTTGCCTGGCTTGTTGTCTATTTCCTGCTGGTGCGCTGGTATCTTCCACGCATACGCGTACGCTCCGCCGCGCGGGCGGGGGCGCGGGCGATGGTGTCGGGGCAGGTGGTCGATACGATCACCAACATCAAGACCGTCAAGCTGTTTGCCCATTCCGAGTTCGAAGATCATACCGCCCGAAATTCCATGGTCGACCTGCGTGAACGGTCGCTGGAATTCGGCAAGCTATCGGCCAGTTTCCGGTTCATCCTAATGACTCTGGCGGGGGTGCTGCCGGTCCTGTTGATCGGCGCGACACTGTGGTTGTGGCAGGCGGGCATCGCGACGGCCGGGGACATCGTGGCGGCCGGGGCCGTGGCGATACGCATCTCGCAAATGACCGGCTGGGTCAGTTTCACACTGATGGGCCTTTACGCAAATGTCGGTGAGATTGAAAACGGAATGCACACACTGACCAAGCGCGTTCGGGTCGAGGATGCTCCGAACGCATCGACACTTGTGGTCTCAGAGGGCGAGATTGCCTTTGACAACGTCAGCTTTGCCTATGGCCGCGATATCGGTGGTGTTGCTAATCTTAATTTCACCGCCGCATCGGGTGAAAAGTTGGGCATAGTCGGGGCCTCAGGTGCTGGGAAATCCACTTTGGTTTCACTTTTGCTAAGGCTCTATGACGGGGAACATGGCGTTATTGCCATCGACGGGCAGAATGTCTCTCACGTGACTCAGGACAGCCTGCGGCAACAGATTGGGATGGTCACGCAGGAAACCGCGATGTTCAATCGTTCGGCGCGCGAGAACATCCTCTATGGTCGTCCTGACGCGACTGAAGATGAGCTGATAGAGGCCGCGACCAAAGCCGAGGCGCATGAATTCATACTCGGTCTAGAGGATGCGCAAGGACGCAAGGGCTATGACGCGCATCTGGGCGAACGCGGCGTGAAGCTGAGCGGCGGGCAACGACAGCGGATCGCTCTGGCTCGCGCTATCCTGAAAGACGCACCGATATTGGTTCTGGACGAGGCGACGTCGGCATTGGACTCCGAGGTCGAGGCAGCGATTCAGACGGCACTGCACCGGGTGATGCAGGGCAAGACTGTGCTGGCTATTGCCCACCGCCTGTCCACACTTAGCGAGATGGATCGGATTATTGTTCTGGACCACGGTCACATCGTTGAAAGCGGGACGCACGAGGCTCTGCTGGAGCGTGGCGGGTTGTACGCCCGGTTCTGGCATCGCCAATCGGGCGGCTTCATTCAGGCCGAGGCTGCAGAATAAAGGGTTTTGTTGCGCTCAAACCCCAGTTATCAGGCCTCCATGACGCAGCAATACATAATAAACCGCCTTGGACATCAGGGCGACGGAATCGCCGATGGTCCGATCTATGCGCCACGCACTCTGCCGGGTGAAGTGGTCAGCGGTACGTTGCTGGGTCAGTTTCTGAACGATATTCGCGTCGAAACACCCTCGGATCAGCGGGTCAAGGCACCCTGCCGTCATTACAAGGCCTGCGGCGGCTGCCAGTTGCAACACGCGACCGATAATTTTGTCGCCGAGTGGAAAATTGAGGTGGTGCGCAACGCGTTGGCCGCGCAGGGGCTCAATGCCCTGATGCGGCCCATTCACACTTCGCCTGAACGATCCCGCCGTCGGGCCACCATCGCCGTGCGGCGCACCAAGAAGGGTACGCTGGCCGGGTTTCATGGTCGCGCTTCTGACACGATTACCGAAATCCCGGATTGCCATTTGCTGCACCCAACCTTGATTGCTGCCATCCCGGTGGCCGAAGCCTTGGCGTTGTTGGGTGGCAGTCGGAAAGGTGTGTTGGCCGTAACGCTGACCCTGTCCGAAGGCGGTTTGGATGTTGCGGTCAAGGGCGGCAAACCGCTGGATGGACCGTTGGAGCTGGCGCTCGCGCAAGCGACCGAGCATCACGTTCTTGCCCGGCTTAGTTGGGATGATGAGGTTATCGCCATGCGTGAGCCTCCGATCCAACGCTTTGGAACCGCTGGCGTCACCCCACCGCCCGGCGCGTTTTTACAAGCCACAAAAGACGGAGAACAGGCTCTATTACAGGCTGTTTCCGACGCTACGTCGGGGGCAAAGCGGATTGTCGATCTGTTCGCCGGATGCGGGACATTCTCGCTGCCGCTGGCACAGACTGCTGAAGTTCATGTAGTCGAAGGTGAGGCCGAGATGACGAAGGCCTTGGATCAGGGCTGGCGCAAGGCGCAAGGCTTGAAACAGGTCACAGTCGAGGCCCGAGACCTGTTCCGCCGCCCGCTCATGCCCGATGAACTCAAGAAATTCGACGCCGTTGTGCTTGACCCGCCGCGCGCTGGGGCCGAGGCGCAGGTGGCCGAGCTGGCGCAGGCCATGCGCCCGGTGGTTGTTTATGTCTCGTGCAACCCGATCACCTTTGCCCGTGACGCAAAAATGCTGGTTAACGCCGGATATGCCCTTGAATGGGTACAGGTGGTTGACCAATTTCGATGGTCGTCACACACCGAACTTGCCGCTCGGTTCATTTTGAACAAATAACCCTGAGATAAGGACCGCCCGCATGGTGATCGCCCAACGACTGCTGCCCATCATCGAAGCACCGGCTTTCGGGAAATTCATCACCGGTGTGATCCTGTTCAACGCGGTACTGCTGGGGATGGAGACATCGCCCACGCTGATGGACGCAGCGGGCCCGCTGATCGTGACGTTGGACAAGCTGTGCCTTACCATATTCGTCATCGAAATCGTCATGAAACTGATCGCCACAGGGCGCCGGTTCTTCACCAGCGGCTGGAATGTGTTTGATTTCGTGATCGTGGGCGTGGCCCTAGTTCCCAGTGCAGGGGCGCTTTCAGTTCTGCGGGCACTGCGTATCCTCCGGGTCCTGCGCGTCATCTCGGTCGCGCCGCGCCTGCGCCGAGTGGTCGAAGGCTTCATCTCAGCCCTGCCGGGCATGGCCAGCGTGTTCCTGTTGATGGCGATCCTGTTTTACATCGGCGCTGTGATCTCAACCAAGCTTTTCTCGGGCACGTTCCCCGATTGGTTCGGTGATCTGGGTCTGTCGGCCTATACGCTGTTCCAGATCATGACGCTGGAAAGCTGGTCCATGGGCATCGTCCGCCCTGTGATGGAGGTGTATCCCTACGCCTGGCTTTTCTTTGTTCCCTTCATCATGGTGACCACCTTTGCGGTGGTGAACTTGCTGGTCGGTCTCATCGTGAACTCGATGCAGGACGCGCACCATGCCGAGGATGAGGTCAAGACCGATGCCTATCGTGATGAGGTTCTTGAAAGGCTGGAATCGATCGAACGCCGCCTGACGGAACAGTCGAACAGCAAAAAGTGATTTAAGTTTCGCGAAAATCTGACATAATAATTGACAAAAAAGAGCATCAGGCAGTGAAAATAATGGATCGTCGAGCATTCGGAATGGGCGCAATGGCAACGCTGAGCCTTTCAGCATGTGCCTCAGCCAAACCCAGATTTCTTTCTTATCGCGGGCCCGAGGTGACCTCGATGGTCATCAACAAAGGTGCACGCAAGCTGTATTTGCTCCATAACGAGCAGATTTTGCGGGAGTATGATATCGATCTAGGATTTGCGCCCACCGGCACGAAAAACAAAAAAGGCGATGGTCGTACGCCCGAGGGTACCTATCTGATCGACCGCCGCAATCCGCGCAGCAGGTATCATCTATCGTTGGGTATATCGTATCCCAATTCGGAAGACTTGGCTAAAGCCAAGGCCGCAGGTGTTGATCCGGGCGGCGACATCTTCATTCACGGACAACCCAATCTGCGATCCGAGTTCAAGCGGGCGAAGAAGACCCCGGATTGGACGGCAGGTTGTATTGCGGTCAAGAATGATGAGATCGAAGAGATCTACGCCATGGTGAATGAAGGAACCGTGATTACCCTGCGCCCCTAAGCAAGGTTCAAAGCGGTTTCCAGTCACCAAATCCAAATATTGTATAGTCGCGCTGGTACGCTTCCTTCGCCAGCACTTCAAGCTGTGCGTCGTAAATCTGATCAAGTGCAAACGGCGCGTCCGGCTTGGCCCTGTTTGGGGCTGGCGGGGCTGTATGCCCAACTTTGTAGGCAAGGTCGGGCAAGGCGGTTTCCATCTCATCCTCGCGCAGGATCAGGTCGGGCATGGTGAAACCGGCCATGCCTTCCAGCGTCTGCGCCTGTCCGCACCATTCCCCATCCACACGGATCGGGGTTTGACCCGCCAGAATACTGCGCAGCATGCCCAGAAAGGCCGCGAACGCCTCGGAATGCTGATCGCGGGTATAATTGCTGAGATCACCCTTGGCAGGCAGAGGCACCTTGTACCGTCGGCTCAGCATATTGCGAATGCTGACATATGCGCCGGGGCCTGTGTGCAGAATACGGTCGCAGAACACAGCGTGCGCGCGCGCCAGCGGATGGCGCAGCACCGTGAATTTGCGGTGACCGGGATGATCCTGCATCCATTGACGGGTCTGTTTTTGATTGCGGCCGGTGATCAGGTCGGCTTGAGACACCCCGTCTAGATCGGCAATCCACTGCACCACTTCAGCCTCGGGGCCGCCGCGCACCGGAAGGTACATCAGCGAAGTTTGCGCAGCACCCACATAGCGCGAAACAGCCGGCCCGCGGTGCGGCTCGTAACTTGGGATATGGTGTACTTTGAAGCGGTCACGTTGCGACAGGGCCAGCTCCATATCATCCGGATTGGTCACTTTCGACAGGGCAGGCGCTGGGTTTTGGCGTTTGAGATGCTGGTTCAGCTCCTTAAGACGTGCGCTGACGCCAAGCCACGCGGCAAGGCCGTTCAGAACGTCCAAATCTGTTAGATCGTCATAGTCGATGTAAAACGGTGTTTGCCCGGTGGTCTGCAGATGTTTGAGCACTGTTTGTTGAAATGCTTGCCGCTGGTCGAGCTGTTCGGCGAATTCTTCGGCATCGAAGTTGATCTGAGCCTCCCGCCGTTGCTTAATGTTCACCAACCGCCACTGCTTTGTTTCCAAAGCGATTTTCCACGATATGTAGCTATCCAGAGGGTTGCGCATCAGAATGATTTTGGCGCAGCGCGGATCATCCAGCGCCGGTGGCAGCGCCCGCGCATCGTGGTCGCTAAAAAAGCGAAAGCCGTTCATCTCGCCCGGCGCGTTTCGGATGGCGTCGATCAGCGCCATCGGGTCGCGTTCACGATCTTCCAGGGTAAAGCCCAGAACGCTGTCCAGTTTTGGCAGGCCGACGAAATAGGGGTTAAACGCTTCTCCGTGACACGTGACGCCATCCAGCGTGTTCAGCTGTAATTCAAGCAGGTTCGAACCTGTGCGCATATCGGCCAGAACGATGAAATAATCGAAGCGGCGGGTCATTTTAGGTTACTGCACCAAATAGGGCTTCTTGAACGATTTGGACTGTGCGCCAAACACGTCATTCACAGGGAAATCCCCCATCAGATAGGGATGCATCCCTTGGTTCTTGAGGTTTTGCAGGAACTTTCCGAACCCGGTCAGATCGACCATCGTCGGTGCCTCGGTCAGATGCGTGGGTTTGGGCGCGCCCATGTCCTCCAGAACGGTCTGTAGTTGTTCCATGGGGGATTCCACAAACTCTGCCATTGTCCATATTCGGATGCGCGTCTTTGCCCGAGCGGCATCCAGTAGCTTGAGCTGTTTGCTTTCGATCTGTTGTAGGCGGGCAGCTTCGCACCGGATATCGGCAAAATTCAGGTTCGAACGGAACAATGGAACCGCCCAGGCCCCCGAGATGACCGCAATATGTGCATTCTGATCTTGCGTCAGGAATTCATTGATTTTCTGAATATCCGTTGGCCCGAATTGAAAGCACTGACGCTCGCCTCTTGTATTCCAGATGAGGTTCGACAGAAAGGCCGAGGGGTTATAGTCGCGTAGCGTGGCGCAATCGCTGAGCGCACCGTTGATGATCGTCTCATCTTCGGCAAATTGCGCCCGTTCGGGACCGAACAGATGCCCATGCACCCGCCCGCCGATGGCGTTTGTCAGCCAGGGTTCGAAATCTTCGAACAACTCGGTAAAGCCTTGAAACACCGAATAGGGAAAGGCTGTCAGGCTACGTTCCGTAGCCGCGCGAGGGAAGCGGCTTTGCATATAAAGACCATCACGACCGCGAACGCGCCGCTCGACCGCTTTGGAAAACACCCGGTCGATCTTGCCGGGGTTGGGCTCGGCCGGGGTCAGTGCGCCTTCGTGGTCGGTCAGGAAGGTCTGATACAACCGGTTCGCGCTGTGCCAGACTTTGCGCGCCACGAAACAGTCGGACCGGCGCAGCAATTGCAGGTGATCGTCGTAGAACATGTGCGGCCGACCTTGATAGTCGAACTTCGACAGGGTCAGCGATCGGCTTTCGATATGGGTGGAATAGAGTCGTGCCAGTGTCTGAAAATAGCTTTCATCGGGAATCCAGACCTGGCGGAAATAGCGATCATATTCGGCGCGCTTGGGATCCTGAAGGATGGCCGACAAGGTTTGGCGGGTCAGACACCACCATTGACTGCCCATATGCGGTACAAGGCCTTCGGGAATTCTGCGGCGCAGACCGAGGGCGCGTTGCAACCGCACGTAATTGTCAAACAGTTTTCGTTGCCTGCGCCATGAGAAGGGGAACCTCAGGGTGAAACGTTCCAGATCCAACCCGCCAATCGTCCAGCTGACGTCGCGCGTGGTTGCGCTTTCGATGAAATCGACACGGGGCCGGTCGGCCAGATAGTCGATCAGATCAGCGACCGGACGCAGCGGCAGACACGCGCCTGAAGACAGATATACATGCCGGACATCTGGAAACCTCTCCAACATCAGCGATGCGGCAGATTGTGATGCGGCGACAATACCCCAGCCGCCCCATTCACAGACATGGCGTTTTGAAAACAGGATCAGCGGTTCATCCGAACAAGCGGCGACAAAATCGGAATAAGCCGGATCGCCGACTTTCTGATCTACATGAATGACCACAGGACAGCCCGAGGCGGCCCAATGGCGTGCCACCTGCTCAACCCGATCCAGCGCGGTGTGCACCAGCATTACGATGCCCAAGCTGCTCATGCCCAGTTCCCCTTGGACATCAGGCCGAGGATCTCAATCTGTCGCCAGTTGATGTATTTCTCGGACCATTTGTTCCAGAAAACCGGATTATCCTCTAACTGCTTGGCATAAGCCTTGTACTCGCCCGACGCAGCATAGTGCTGTCCACGCAGCAACTCTTCTTTAGCTTTTTCCCCAAGCGTATTGATCAGCTTTGCATGCAGCAGCGCTCCGCTGGTTTTTTCACCGCCCTGCTCTTCATAGACCTGATTGAGCCCGCGCGGCAGCAAGGCGTGGGTTGAGCTGACATAGGCGTAGCGCCGGTGCCATTTCACAAGAGGTATCTTGTTCAGGGCCGGAGCCTTCAGGGGATTGTTCTGAAAGAAAACCCGTGCGCGTGCACCGCCTTGAATCCACAGATTCCCATAGGTCGGGTTGCGGGTAATCATGAAGTTGCCTGAATCGAACCAAGGCGCGACTTCAAAGGGGTTCTGGCCCTCATGATAGGGCGCATCCATGATTCCGGTTTCGGGATACATGTCGATCAGCATGGTGCCGAAACTGCGCACACCAGTATCGTCCAGCCAGTCGGTCAGGGCGCGGATCGGGCGGGTATCGCAAAAAGGATAGATAAAGAATTCATCCGGATCGACCGTCAGAACCCAGTGCTTATGCGCATAGCGGCGCAGCAGGTAGTTGGACCAATCCAGACCAAAGGTCGCATTCTTGTAACCTACATCCGTCCACCACAGCGAAACGTCCGGCTGGCCGCTCAGGTATTCGCGGGTGCCGTCATCGCTGTTGTTGTCCACGCACAGGAAGTGATTGATGCCAAGCTTTCGATAGTAGTCTAAGAAATAGGGAAGGCGGATCTTTTCGTTCCGCATCACGCTCATCAACAAGATGTCGTTTTTTTTGAACTTGTTGGTGTTATCTTGCACCGCTTTCAGATCCCGACGCCGACGTAGGCAACGCAGCAGGCGGCGCTTGCGCCGCAGTCTCATGCGATAGGAATCCAAAAGGCTCACGCGGCTGCCCAACCTTTTTTGATACGCGCGTCTGCCCGGGGCCGCCTGAGGCCTGAGTGGTGCCGGACATTAACGTTTTATGACATCTCTGCACCTTGTGAGGCAACGGGTTTAAATCCGGTTTACTTCCCCCCTGTGGCAGGAAATCCGCCCGCGTTCATGAGCCCAAGGTCTTGTAACTGTTGCCAATCACCTAGTTTGACCGAGTCAGAAGTCCAAAGATCAGGCCCGCTGATGATCCCGTCATAATAGGCGCCGAACCGATCGGGGTCGTGAAAATGTTGCCGCCTCTGTTTTTCGATCCGCGATTTGTCGACAACCTCAGGCAGGAATTTCGTGTGGAGCAACACGCCCGAGGCGGTCTGCCCACCCGGACCGTCATATTCAAAATTCAAGAACCGGGGCAGCGCGGAATGGCACGAATTCACATAGGCCATATGCCGTGACCACCGGGTCAGAGGGATTTTGTTCAGGGTCGGTGATTTTTGGGGCTGATCTGCAAAAAACACCCGCTCGCGTACGCCTCCCTGAACCCAAAGGTTGCCCATCGGCCTTTGGCGCTGGGCACGATAGGGGCCGGGGTCAAACCAGTTCAGGCAATCGGTTGGATCGGAATGCGGATCATAACTTTGCTTGCCCAGCCGACCTTTGGGATAGAGATCCAGCATCATCGCCCCAAACGTGGTTTGACCGCGCGCGTCCAGCCATGCAGTTAAATCGCGCATCGTATGGGTGTTGTGATGGGCGTAGATCAGTAACTCATCGGCGTCGACCATCAACGTCCAGTGGTCGTACCCAAGTTTCCACTGCAGCCAAGACAGCCAATCCAACCCGAACCGGGACGCGCGATAGCTTGCCGTAGTCCGCCACAGCGACACATCCGGCTGTTCGAGCAAATACGGGACTGAGCCGTCATCGCTGTCATTATCCACCATCAGAAAATGATCAATGCCCAGCGTGCGATAATGGTGAAAGAACCACGGCAGACGGGTGATCTCATTCCGCAGCGTGGTAAAGGCCAGAATGGCGCCGGGTGTGATCTTTTGCGTGTTGTCAGTCAACGACTTCAGTTGATGGCGGCTGCGAAAGGATCGCCACAACAGCCGCTTGCGTTTCAGGCGCAGCTTGTAGCGCTGCACCCAGCTTAGCGGCTGATCCTCAAGCCTCACTTGGTGTAGCCGCCATTCTGATGCCAACGCCAGGCATCCGTGATCATCGTCTCTAACGTTGATCTTTTTGGTGTCCAGCCCAGCTCTTCCTTGGCTCGGACCGAGCCTGAAACTAGACGCGTACAATCCCCGGCCCGGCGCGGGCCGATGCTATACGGCACCGCACGGTTGGTGACGGCTTTGGAATGCTCGATGACTTCCATCACCGAAAACCCCGACCCGGTGCCCAGATTGAACACGCGGCTTTCTTTGCCCTGTTCTAGCCACTTTAGCCCCAGTACATGTGCATCGACCAGATCACAGACGTGTACATAATCGCGGATGCAGGTGCCGTCGGGTGTGTCGTAATCGGTGCCGAATACAGTCAAGCCACCCCGCTTGCCATCGATGGCGTCCAGCATCAGCGGCACCAGATGGGTTTCTGGTTGGTGAAACTCTCCAACTTCGGCATCCGGGTCGGCCCCGGCCACGTTGAAATAGCGGAAGATCACGTGCTTCAGGCCATATGCGGCTTGGAAATCACGTAAGATGTCCTCGATCGCTCGTTTCGAAGCACCATAGGCATTCAATGGCTGCTGCTGAGTGCTCTCGTCTAGCACAACGTTGTCATGTTCGCCATAGGTGGCGCAGGTCGACGAGAACACAAAGTTCAAACATCCCGCATCCACAGCCGCTTGTATCAGTGTCAGCGAACCGGTGACATTGTTCGACCAATACGTTCCGGGCTCAGCCATCGCTTCGCCGACCTGACTGAGGGCGGCGAAATGTATCACGGCGGCGGGTTGGTATTTGGCGAACACTTCGTCCAGCCGGGCGCGGTCCAGCAGGTCGCCCTGCTCGAAAGGGCCGAATTTCACCGCGTCCTGCCATCCGGTGACAAGATTGTCATAGGTTACGGGCGTATACCCCGCCCTTGCCAGTGCCTTGCAGGCATGAGAGCCGATATAACCTGCACCACCTGTAACCAGAATATTTGTCATTCAAGCCCCATAGCGGCCATCATTTCTTCGATCTTGGCCACGTCCTGCGGGTTGTTCAGCTCCCAGAACTGACGACCTTTGGCTTCAACTTCGACACACAGAACCTTGCGGCCGTTTTCGATGAAGCGCAGCTGTTCCAACCCTTCCAGTGTCTCCAGCGGACCGCTAGTCCAGCCCGGATAAGCAGCCAGAGCGTCAGGCCGATAGGCATAAACTCCGACGTGGTGGAATACCGGTGTCGGGTCACTGCTGGCATAGGTCTCGGCTGTGAAAGGGATCACTTCTTTCGAGAAGTAAAGCGCGCTGTGGTCATTGCCGAACACCGCTGTAGTGCCCCCGACCCGGCCTTGCTTGCGATCGTTCAGTAATCCGTTCAGTGCGTCCCCGTCACAGCGCAGCACGGGGGTGGCCACACCCGCATCTGGCGCGTTGCGCAGACCCGAGATCAGGTCTTCAACAAACCAATGCGGGGTCAAAGGCGCATCCCCTTGCAGGTTGACGACGATGTCATAACCGCCACCCAGAGCCGAGTGCGCCTCGGCGCAGCGTTCGGTACCGTTGCGGCAGGTGTCTGAAGTCATCACCACCTCGGCACCAAATCCCTCTGAGACTTCGCGGATACGGTCATCGTCGGTTGCCACAACCACGCGATCTACGCCTGACACGGAAATCGCGGCGCGCCAGGATCGTTCGATCAGAGTCATGCTGGTTCCGTTTGCCCCGGTCAGCGGAACCAGAGGTTTGCCTGGATAGCGGGTCGAAGCGTAGCGCGCGGGAATGGCAATCAATACTGACATCAGGCTTCCTTCAGCTCAACGCCTGGAGCATAGGCGATGAAAAATGGATTGGCATAGCCGTCTTTGCCATAGGTCAGCGGCGAATGGTCGTCAAAGCGCACCACATGTCCGCCCGCACCGGCCAGAACCGCGTGGCCCGCAGCGGTGTCCCACTCCATGGTGCGGCCAACACGGGGGTAGAGGTCGGCCTCTCCCGTCGCCACCAGACAGAACTTCAGCGACGACCCGGCACTTTTGCTGTCGCGCACCTGATATTTGTTGATGTAATCCTCGGTCGCCTGATCCCGATGCGACTTGGATGCAACGATCATCAGCGCCGAATTGTTTGGTTTAGAGACTGATATTGGCGTTGACGCACCCGGCTGATCTTTGTCCAGATCCCCGATTTCTTCAACCGATTGCCCGTCAGCTTGCGTATAGAACATCCGGCCGCGTGCAGGGGCGTAGACCACGCCACGCGTCGGTACGCCGTTTTCGACCAAAGCGATATTTACGGTAAAATCGCCGCGCCGATTTATGAATTCCTTGGTGCCGTCAAGTGGATCAACAATCAGAAAGGTCTCGCCCTTTTCGGAATGCGAAGCCGCCTGTTCCTCGGTCACCAGCAGGATATCTGGAAAAGCCTCGCGCAATCCGGCCGAGATCAAAGCATCCGCCGCCTCGTCCGCCTCGGTTACCGGGCTTGAGTCTGACTTGACCTTGACGTCGAAATCATCTGCTTCATAGATCTGCATGATCTTGTCGCCTGCCTGCAAGGCCAGCCGCCGGATGACGGGAATAAGCGCGTCATAAGTCACAAAAAAGCTCCGTTCCTGTGGTTTGTTGATCAGGGCATCTCACGGACTTATGATGCGATGGATACGGAACAGCAAGAATTTCGTGCCAATTTGCGGCTGACACAGCAGGAAAGAGTATTCGAGTGTTTCACTACAAGCGAAATCAGTCGTTGCTGGGCGGGGTTTTCACCACCGCCGAGCTTATATTCCATGCGGTGGTCCGCAATATCCGCTCGCAGCATTCAAATGCGGTGATCGCAATCCTGATAAACATTGTTCAGGTCGTTCTTCTGGTGACGGCGTTTTATATACTTATGACGCTAATTGGTCGAATGACCGGCATGGCCAAAATCCGGGGCGAGATGGTTTTGTTCCTGCTCTCCGGAGTTTTTCTGTTCCTGACGCATATCAAGTCTGTCGCTGCTATCGCCGGGGTTGGATCCGGCAACAATCCGATGACACTGCATTCGCCGATGACCATGATGGTGATGTTGTCAGCATCTGCCTTCGGTATTCTGTACACGCAGCTTGTCTCGATCCTGGTCATCCTGTTCGTCTACAGCGTAGCCGTCTCGCCCCTTGTAATTCAGGAGCCCGGCGGTGCTTTTGGGATGCTTTTGCTGGCATGGTTTGTAGGATGCTCGGTCGGTCTTGTGTTTCTGGCGCTAAAGCCCTGGTTTCCAAATACGGTAAGCATCCTGACAAGTATGTACCGTCGTCTGAACATGATATTTTCTGGCAAGATGTTCGTCGGCAACGCGTTGGGCGGCTTCATGCTGACTATGTTTGCCTGGAACCCACTGTTTCACATCATCGATCAATGCCGTGGTTTTGTGTTCCGAAATTACTTTCCCCGAAATACCAGTTGGGAATATGCGCTTTGGGTCGGAATAGTTTTAACGATGATCGGCCTGCTGGGCGAGTTCTATACCCGTAAGCAGGTCTCGAAAAGCTGGGATGCGCGACGCTGATCTTTGCTGTACGTGCTGTACTCTAAAAACTGTTCCCGGATATTGGATCGCACTTCACGTTGCGACCCTCAATGTCAGGTTGATGCGTCCGCCTTTTGGCAAAAGTTTGGATGATCCAAACCGGATGCGATCAACCCCGTGATAGGTCAAGCGTGCCGGGCCGCCCATGATCACCACATCGCCCGAGCTCAGCCAGATCGACTCGGTCTTGCCGCCCCGCGTGGTGTTACCGATACGGAACAGCGCGTCATCGCCCAATGAGATCGACAGCACGGGCCACGAGAAATCGGCCTCATCCTTGTCCTGATGCAGGCCCATCTTGGTGCCTTCACCGTAATAGTTGATCAGACAGCAATCGGGCTGGCGATCCGCGCCGGTCAGGTCCTGCCAGATGGTCAAAATCTCATCTGGAATCGCGGGCCATGTCATGCCCTTTGGGTGCGTGTCCTGATACCGATAGCCCGCCCGGTCAGTGACCCATCCCAGCACCCCGGCCGAGGTCATGCGCACTGACATTTCCTTGCCCGAAGGTGTCACGGGCCGATAAAGCGGTGCCACTTTCAGAATCGGCCTAAGCAGGTCAACTAGATGCGACTGCGCCGCCGCATCCAAATAGCCTTTCCGAATATCAAATCCGCGCAATAACAGCCGCGCCATTCCAGAATCCCCAAACCTTGCCAAAACCTTGCCAAAAAAGGCCACAGATTCCCGAAAACCTGCGTTTCTGAACGCTTGCAGGCCCCTGTTCTCGCCCTTATATACGCCTCGACGCGCGATGGTGTAGTGCTGTCGCGCACATCAATCGGGGGCAGGATGCCGCAACGGGTCCAACCCTCGGGACATCGCCTTGAAGAGAAAGGGATTGAAAATATGGGAAAAGTAATCGGGATTGACCTCGGTACCACCAACTCGTGTGTGGCCATCATGGACGGCTCGCAGCCGAAGGTCATCGAAAACGCCGAAGGGGCGCGGACCACGCCCTCGATCGTCGCTTTTACAGAAGATGAGCGTCTGGTCGGTCAGCCTGCAAAACGTCAGGCGGTCACCAACCCCGACAACACGATCTTTGGCGTCAAGCGTCTGATCGGTCGTCGTGTGGATGATGCAGAAGTCGAAAAAGACAAGAAAATGGTGCCCTACGCCATCGTTGATGGCGGCAATGGCGACGCGTGGGTTGAAGCCCGCGGTGAAAAGTACTCCCCAAGCCAGATCTCGGCCTTCACTCTGGGCAAGATGAAGGAAACCGCAGAAAGCTATCTGGGTGAGGAAGTCACGCAGGCGGTTATCACCGTTCCGGCATACTTCAACGACGCACAGCGTCAGGCCACCAAAGACGCCGGTAAAATTGCCGGTCTGGAAGTGCTGCGGATCATCAACGAACCGACAGCGGCTGCTCTGGCCTATGGTCTTGACAAGGAAGAAACCCAAACCATCGCGGTTTATGACCTTGGTGGTGGTACTTTCGACGTAACCATTCTGGAAATCGACGACGGCCTGTTCGAGGTGAAGTCGACCAACGGCGATACCTTCCTGGGTGGTGAAGACTTTGACATGCGCATCGTCAACTACCTGGCGGATGAGTTCAAAAAGGAACACGGTGTCGACCTGTCTGCCGACAAGATGGCCCTGCAGCGTCTGAAAGAAGCCGCTGAAAAAGCCAAGATCGAGCTGTCCTCGACCTCGCAGACCGAGATTAACCAGCCGTTCATCTCGATGGGCTCGAACGGTCAACCGCTGCACATGGTCATGAAACTGACCCGTGCCAAGCTGGAATCGCTGGTTGGCGACCTGATTAAGAAGTCGATGAAGCCTTGCCAGGCTGCCCTGAAAGACGCAGGCCTGTCGGCTGGCGACGTGGATGAGGTTGTTCTGGTCGGTGGTATGACCCGGATGCCGAAAGTGATCGAAGAGGTCACCAAGTTCTTCGGTAAGGAGCCACACAAAGGTGTGAACCCGGACGAAGTTGTTGCCATGGGCGCCGCCATTCAGGCCGGTGTTCTGCAGGGCGACGTCAAAGACGTGGTTCTGCTGGACGTGACCCCGCTCAGCTTGGGCATCGAGACGCTGGGTGGCGTATTCACCCGACTGATCGACCGCAACACGACCATTCCGACCAAGAAGTCTCAGGTCTTCTCGACCGCCGAGGATAACCAAAACGCCGTGACCATCCGCTGTTTCCAGGGTGAGCGCGAAATGGCTGCGGACAACAAGATCCTGGGTCAGTTCAATCTAGAAGAGATCCCACCCGCACCGCGCGGCATGCCTCAGATCGAGGTGACTTTTGACATCGACGCCAACGGCATTGTCTCGGTTTCGGCCAAGGACAAAGGCACCGGCAAAGAGCAGAAGATCACCATTCAGGCCTCGGGCGGTCTGTCGGACGAAGATATCGACAAGATGGTCAAGGATGCCGAGGAAAACGCCGAGGCGGACAAGGCCCGCAAAGAGCTTGTCGAAGCCAAGAACCAGGCCGAAAGCCTTGTTCACGCGACCGAGAAATCGATCGAGGAACATGGCGACAAGGTCGACCCGTCGACCGTCGAAGCGATCGAGCTGGCCGTTGCTGCGCTCAAGGATGAGCTGGAAACGGACAATGCCGACAAGATCAAGTCGGGCATCCAGAACGTGACCGAAGCGGCCATGAAACTGGGTGAGGCGATCTATAAGGCACAGGCGGAAGAGGGCGAAGATGAGCCCGCAGCCGCAGATGCCGCGCCGGGTGACGATGACATTGTCGACGCCGAGTTCGAAGATCTGGACGACGACAAGCGTAACTAACGGGTAACCGGGCCAATTTGGGCCGGTCCGGTTGCCGGGCCGGCCCGATTACGTTGAGGCAGAAGGAAATACTGATGTCCAAACGCGACTATTACGAAGTGCTCGGCGTGTCCAAGGGCGCTTCTGCGGATGAGATCAAAAAAGGCTTTCGCTCGAAAGCCAAACAGCTGCATCCCGATCGCAACAAGGACAACCCCGATGCCGAAGCGCAGTTCAAAGAGGCCAACGAGGCTTACGATGTTCTGCGCGATGCTGACAAGAAAGCCGCTTATGACCGCTTTGGTCACGCCGCGTTTGAAAACGGCATGGGCGGTGGCGGCGGCCGTCCCGGTGGCGGCTTCGGTCAGGGCGATTTCTCCAGCGCGTTCTCTGACGTGTTCGACGACCTGTTCGGCGACTTCATGGGTGGCCAGCGTGGGGCAGGCGGGGGCCGTCGCGCTGCACGCGGTTCAGACCTGCGCTATAACCTGCGGGTCACGTTGGAAGAGGCTTATGCAGGCCTGCAGAAAACCATAAACGTTCCTACGGCTGTGGCCTGTTCCTCTTGCGAGGGAACTGGTGCCGAAGGTGGTGTTGAACCTACCGCATGTCCGACTTGTTCCGGCATGGGCAAGGTTCGCGCGCAACAGGGCTTTTTCACGGTTGAGCGCACCTGCCCGACCTGCTCTGGTTTGGGTCAGATCATTAAGAACCCTTGTAAGTCGTGCCAAGGTGCGGGGCGCGTTGAAAAAGATCGTGCATTGTCCGTGAACATCCCTGCCGGTGTCGAGACCGGCACCCGGATTCGTCTGGCTGGTGAGGGTGAGGCCGGAATGCGTGGTGGTCCTCCCGGTGACCTCTATATTTTTGTCGAAGTTTCCGAGCACAAGCTGTTCGAACGTGACAGCGTGAACCTCTATTGCCGTGTGCCAGTCAGCATGGCCAAGGCAGCACTTGGCGGTTCGATCGAGGTGCCGACCATCGACGGTGGTCGCGGTCGTGTTCAGATTCCTGCCGGCAGCCAGTCGGGCCGCCAGATGCGCCTGCGTAGCAAAGGCATGCCCGCCCTGCGCGGCGGAGGCATCGGGGATATGTTCATCGAACTTGCCGTGGAAACTCCGGTCAATCTGACCAGTCGTCAGAAAGAACTTCTGCGTGAGTTTGACGATTTGGGTGAAGATAACCACCCGGAATCTAAAAGCTTTTTCTCTTCTGTAAAGTCCTTCTGGGATGGCATGAAGGGTTAAACGGTTGAGCAGGGGGGCTCTGCCCCCATCACCCTTTGGGCGACCCCCCCGAGATATTTATGGCCAGATGAAACAGGGGATCCGTGTGTTGCCGATCCGGCGGGCAGGGATAAGGCGCGTTAACTTTTCGGAAACCGATTCTGCGTCAGAGTGGTGTTATGACCCAAGACGCCTTTGCCGAAGCCCCCATGCTGTTCGATACGGATGAAGCACCGGCGCAGCCGCTGCCCGTTGGTCGGTTACCCTCCTACATCAAAGACCATCGCAAGCGGCTGCGCGAAAGGTTCATGTCTGGCGGATCAGCAGCGATGCCGGATTATGAACTGCTGGAACTTGCTCTGTTCCGATCCATCCCGCGTCAGGATGTGAAACCGCTGGCTCGGGCACTGATGGAAGAGTTTGGTGATTTCAATCGTGTGTTGACTGCACCCGAGGAACGGCTGCGTCAGATCAAAGGCGTTGGGGACACGGTGATTACCGATCTGAAAATCCTTGAGGCCTGTGCCCATCGCATGGCGCGTGCCCGGGTGATGCAACGGCATGTGATCTCGGGATGGGATGCGCTTCTGGACTATTGTCACACCACGATGGCGCACCGCGAGATCGAGCAGTTTCGTGTGTTTTATCTAGATCGCAAGAATGTGCTGATTGCGGATGAAGAGCAGGCCAAAGGCACGGTGGATCATGTGCCGGTCTATCCGCGAGAGGTCGCGAAGCGGGCGTTGGAACTCAATGCCTCGGCTCTGATCCTGGTCCACAATCATCCATCCGGTGATCCGACGCCGTCGCAGTCGGATATCGATATGACCAACCGGATTCAGGATGCGTGTTCCGCCCTTGGGCTGACTTTGCATGATCACCTGATCATCGGGAAATCGGCTGAACTGAGTTTCCGCTCGCAAGGCTATTTGTAAGGGTTATCGGATCCAAACTTCGACCCGACGATTCACCTTACGGCCCCATTCGGTGTCGTCGCAGGCCATCGGCATGGCCTCGCCAAAGCCCTCGACACTGATTTCGATGCTGTCGGGGAGGCTGGTTTCGACCGATGCCAGCACTGCGTTTCGGACGGTTTTGGCTCGCTGCAGGGCAATACGTGAATTGGCGACCGCCGCGCCCTCGCCGTCACTAAACCCAACAAAGATCAATTGACGCGCCTCCAACGTTCCGCTTTCCAAAGCTTGCGCAAGGTTCAAGATGTTTGACCGGGACTGAGCATCGGGCCGCGAAGACCCCGGTTCGAACCGAAAGGACAAAGATAGCCGCGAAAGTGGACGGAGAGTTTCGATCATGCGCTGCAACTCTTCCAACCCGACCTCAGCTCCACCGGTGCTGATCGCATTGGCCAGCCGATCGCCTTGCAGCCCAACCTGGATTGTTTCAAGGGATTGATCGACAAATCCGGCTTGCCGGATGACCATCTGTGCGGCGCTGCTTTGGGTATAGGCCAAAAACTGTCGCGCGACTTTGGGCAATCGTCTTTGTGGCAAATAGAAAAACATGGGTGAGGTCAGCGGATAATCTTCGGTCTTGACCGATTGCCGTGTTGCCGACAGGGCATGTCCGCACCCACCGGTCAGAGGCAGGGCGCGCACAGTCCCGGCCTCGGCAAGACTGGCGACGCCGAGCGCGAACGGGTCGTTCGAGACCGTGCGCACCAGATTGCTGTTTCGATCGTGGCGCGTGACCTGAGCGGTCATATGTGCGTTGGCAGGTGCTAACAGAAAATCCTCGACCGCCTGATCCAGCCCGGAACCGACCTGTGGCAGATGCAGAGAGATCGGCGCATCAGGCCCACCGAGATCGCCCCAATTTGCGACCTCGGCGGTGAAAACCTTCACCAGATCAGCAAGCGATATCTGGCGCACGGGATTGTCGGCCGACACGATTGGCACGATTGCATCCAGAGCCAAGACGCGCGACCGGCGGGTTTGCGTCAGATCTCCGAGCCCAGCGGCTTTGGTCAACTCCAGTTCGTCTGATCGAATTTCCCGCTGCGCCAACACGACATCTGCGGTGTTCTCAACCAGATCAATAAAGCCGTCAGCCGTATCCGTTGCACGAAATATGAACCTCGCCAAAGGCGCCTGCCGATCAGGCTGATTCAGGGCGTAGACCCGCAGGTCTCCGGTGCCCTCGGGCTGTGACAGGGTTAACCCTTCCTCGATGGCAAAGCCCTGTGCAAGCGCGGGCAGCAGTGTCTCGGCGATTACTGATGAGCCAGAGAAACGAACTTCGGCCACAAAATCCGTCAGGTTGGGGCAAGCTGGGCCGTCGCAGGTGACCCCCGATCCATCGACCGTCAGCTCTCCGAATTGCGTATCGACACGGTAGAATTCACCGTCGTAACCAAGAAGGGTGCCGACCACTTCTACCTTGCCGTCATGCGAGGTCAAAGTGATGTCCTGCGCGAATACGCTTTGTGCCAAGGATAAGGCAAAAAGCGCGGCGAACGCCGCACGAAGAATGTTCATTGGAAACCGTAGATCTGCCTGCTGCTTATTTGGCAGCGATTGTCAGGTCTGAGAACAGATTATTCAACACCAGAAAATCGCCAGCTGCCTCACAACCGGGCATATCCAGCGACAGGTCGCGTGAGCGTAGCCGTTCCGCGCGCCATTCCAATGATTGCACGTTTAGGGGCTTGCCGCAATTTGCTTCAGTGACCTCAGTTTCAACTGACAGTGTGATACTTCCGGC
The DNA here is from genome assembly GCF_056537625.1 of Ruegeria sp. C6. NCBI lineage: Bacteria > Pseudomonadati > Pseudomonadota > Alphaproteobacteria > Rhodobacterales > Roseobacteraceae > Ruegeria > Ruegeria sp. C6. Next base: position 80,044 of record NZ_JBQFRW010000007.1, read on the forward strand.
CTCGGTTGCGGTCTCGATGGGGTATGAATAAACCTCGATGTTGCGCGCGACGTCCGAACCGCCCTGACCCAGATGGATCACCGAGCCCGCGCCGCCGGTCTGGGACCCTGACCACACGTGGCCTTCTTCCCCGTAACCTGCGCCGAATTCCAGCGCATGAAGCTGCAGATCGGTTTCGCCCTGCCACTGCAAGGCAACCCGGTTGAAGCTGTTGATCTCGGGCACATGCGTCGTCGCAACGGTGCCTTTCTCATCCGGCAGCGAGATCAGGAAAATAGCGTATTCTGACAGCGCCGGGATGGTCAGGTTCAAGCCGCCAAGCGCATCGGTCTCGGTGCTGAAAACCAGCCCGTTGTGATGAACCTCGATGGTCTCATTGGCGTGGCAGGGGGCCTTGACCCGCAGCCGTACGTTGGCGCCGGGCACAGCCATGGCGCGAGCGCTCATATCGCAATTCGAAGGCAAACGGCTGGTTTCTGGCGCTGAGCGTATGGATTGAGATACATCCTTGGGACGCGTTTCTGTCGGGGAAGAAGAGGTCAGGACAACGCTTTCCAGTCCGGTCAGGTCCGAGTCCTGTTCCGAGATCGAAGCGACGCGTTCACCGCTCGGCTCAGCATTGGGTTGCTGCGCCGATCCGCTTTGCATCAAATATCCAATGGCCAGAGCGCAGGCAACGGTTCCGCCCGTGGTCACGTAGTTCTTAATGACAAACAAGACACCCTCCCCAGTTGAAGGAGCGAGTCGCAATTTGCTTCCCAATCAAGGCCAATATGTGGCCGTGAGGCGGACTCATTGTGGTGGAAAGCAGGTGACGTTAAGTCAACCTGCCGTGGCAATGTTTGAATTTTTTCCCCGAGCCACAGGGGCAAGGATCATTGCGTGACGGGTTACCCCAAGTCGAAGGATCATCCTCGACAAAACCCGGACGACTGTCACCAGACGCTTCGGCTTCGGCGATCGCCTCAGCATTCCCGGCAGCTTGATCCACAGCATTCTGCGCCTGTGCCTGTTGCGCCGCCATCTGCGCGAGCATTTCCTTCTGTTCTTCTTCGCTCAGCGGGCGCACGCGCGACAATTGCTGAGTGACGGTTTCGCGCAAGGAATCAAGCATCCCTTCGAACAGCTGGAAGCTTTCGTTCTTGTACTCGTTCAGCGGATCGCGCTGTGCATAGCCACGGAAACCCACGACCGAGCGCAGATGTTCAAGCGTCAAAAGATGTTCGCGCCATTTGCCATCGATAGTCTGCAGCAGAACCTGCTTTTCGATGTTGCGCATGTTTTCCGGGCCAAAGGCCACGGCCTTCTGCGCCATCATTTCATCGGCGGCCTTGATCAGACGTTCGCGGATTTGCTCGTCGTCTACGCCTTCCTCGGCGGCCCAGTCCTGAACCGGCGCATCGATGGTCAGCTTGTCTTTGACCGCTTCGTGCAGACCTTCTGTATCCCATTGATCTGCATAAGATTTTGGCGGCATGAATTCGTCGATCATATCGTCGATCACCTGCTCACGCATATCGGACACGACATCCGACAGATCATCCGCTGACATGATTTCACGCCGCTGGCTGAACACGACTTTCCGCTGATCGTTCATCACGTCGTCGAATTTCAGAACGTTTTTGCGCATGTCAAAGTTGCGACCTTCGACTTTGGATTGCGCCCGTTCCAGCGATTTGTTCACCCAGGGGTGAATGATTGCCTCGCCCTCTTTCATACCCAGCGTGGTCAGGACCTTGTCCAGACGTTCCGAACCGAAGATGCGCATCAGGTCATCTTCCAGGCTCAGGTAGAACACGGTGCGGCCCGGGTCACCTTGGCGTCCCGAACGCCCGCGCAGCTGGTTGTCGATCCGGCGGCTTTCATGACGTTCGGACGCCATTACGTAAAGACCACCGGCCTGCAGCACCTTTTCCTTTTCTTCAGCGTGCTTGGCTTCTTCTGCCGCACGCAACTCGGCCGGGTCAGCCTCGGGGTTTTCCGCCAGCGCCTGCAGCACCTTCATCTCAACGTTACCGCCCAGCTGGATGTCAGTACCGCGACCCGCCATGTTGGTGGCGATGGTCACCGCACCCAGACGGCCGGCATCTGCCACGATCTGGGCTTCCTGTTCGTGCTGACGGGCGTTCAGAACATTGTGCTCGATACCCTCCTTAGTCAGCATCTGGCTGATTACTTCGGACTTTTCGATCGACGTGGTGCCGACAAGAACCGGCTGACCTTTTTCACCGGCCTTTTTGACCTGTTCAATAATGGCACCGTATTTTTCGGCTGTCGTGCGATAGACCTGGTCGTCTTTGTCCTCACGCGCGATTGGTTTGTTGGTCGGAACCTCGACCACACCCAGACCATAGATTTCCTGAAATTCTTCCGCCTCGGTCAGCGCAGTACCGGTCATGCCGGACAGCTTGTCATAGAGGCGGAAATAGTTCTGGAATGTCACACTGGCCAGAGTCACATTCTCGGGCTGAATCTGTACGCCTTCCTTGGCTTCGATGGCTTGGTGCAGACCTTCCGACAAGCGGCGGCCCGGCATCATCCGACCGGTGAATTCGTCGATTAGCACCACATTGCCATCCCGAACGATATAGTCCTTGTCGCGTTGGAACAGTTTATGCGCGCGCAGGCCCTGATTGACATGATGCACTACAGTGGTGCTTTCGGGGTCGTACAGCGAATGCCCCTCGGGCAGCAGACCCGCTGAAAGCAGTTGCTGCTCCAAAAACTCGTTGCCTTCATCGGTGAACGTCACGCTGCGGCTTTTTTCATCGAGCGAGTAATGATCGTCCTGCAGCGTCGGGATCACGGTATCGATGGCAGTATAAAGGTCCGATCGGTCTTGTGCCGGCCCCGAGATGATCAGCGGCGTCCGCGCCTCATCAATCAGGATCGAGTCGACTTCGTCGACGATCGCGAAATTGTGGTGCTTCTGATAGACCTGTTCCAGATCGGCCTTCATGTTGTCGCGCAGATAGTCGAAGCCCAACTCATTATTTGTGGCATAGGTGATGTCACACTTGTACGCCGCCATCTTCTCGGCATCCGGTTGGCCCGACCAGATCACACCGGTCGTCATGCCAACGGACGCAAACACCTTGCCCATCCATTCCGAGTCGCGCTTGGCCAGGTATTCGTTCACCGTGACCACATGTACGCCCTTGCCGGTCAGTGCATTCAGATAGGCGGGGAAGGTGGCGACCAGGGTTTTGCCTTCACCCGTTTTCATTTCCGAGATGTTGCCCTGGTGCAGGAACAAACCACCCATCAACTGCACATCAAAGGCCCGAAGACCTAGGGCGCGCTTGGCCCCTTCGCGGACATTGGCAAATGCTTCCGGCAGCAAGTCATCCAGCTTTTCACCGTCCAGCGCTCGTTTGCGCAGCTCAGCGGTTTTCTCGATCAGGCCATCGTCGGTCAGGATCTCGAACTCCGGCTCCAGCGCATTGATCTTTTCGACCAGCGGGCGGGCCGCCTTGATCTTGCGGTCGTTCGGTGTTCCGAACACCTTTTTGGCGAGCGTTCCGAGTCCCAGCATGTTCACTCCAGCGGATCTGTTTTTTTCTTGGTTGCGACAGGCTTGCCCACCTTGCGCGCAGCCCCTAGATACGGGGGGTGAAAGGCGGCCCTGTCCAAGGCTTCAAAGCGATGTAAGGGGCAGGTTCCACAGTGTCAACGCTGCGCCCTGTCGCGGCAAAGAAATAGGATAATTCCATGCCCAAAGGCCTCACTTTTCTGCCATCGCTTGCGCTTGCTGCCGTGATGGCGTTGCCGCTGGCCGCCCAGGACGCACCGGATGCCAACACCGTGGTTGCCCGCGTGAACGGCGACGAGATCACATTGGGTCACGTCATCGCCACCGCCTCGGCGCTGCCGGCGCAGTATCAGCAGCTTGAAGATGAGGTGCTATATGATTTCATCCTCGAGCAACTTGTCCAGCAGCACCTTCTGAGCCTTGAACAGGAAGAGCTGAATACACTCAACGCCCTTCGACTGGAAAACGAAACCCGGTCCCTGCGCGCCGTGCAAACCGTCGAAGCGCTGACAGCCGCCAGTGTCACTGATGAGGCCATACAGGCCGCCTATGACACGCAATTCGCCGAGTTTCAGGGCGAAGACGAGTTCAATGCCAGCCACATTCTGGTCGAATCCGAGGACGAAGCCAAAGCTGTCAAAGCCCAACTGGAAGAAGGTGCAGATTTCGCTGAGCTAGCGAAAGAAAAATCCACAGGACCCTCTGGCCCCAATGGCGGTGCGCTGGGCTGGTTCGGCAAAGGCCAGATGGTGCCCGAGTTTGAAGGTGCCGTGCTTGGCCTTGAAAAGGGTCAGGTCTCGGATCCGGTGCAAACCCAGTTCGGTTGGCACGTGGTCACGCTGAACGACAAGCGCAAGACCGAGGCCCCCGAATTGGCGGTCGTGCGCGATGAATTGGCTCAGACCATTCGGCAAGAAGCAATTCAGGCCAAGATTGACGAGTTGACGGAGCAAGCGCAGATCGAGCGTCCCGAGCTCGAGGGCGCCGGCCCCGAGGTCATGCGCCAGCTGGAGCTGCTGCAGGAGTAACCCCGTGGCCACGATAACCAAGGTTTCACCGCTGGCCCCGGCGGCCTTCCCCGAATTGCCCGCGATCGACGGTGTGCGCTTCGCCACTGTCGAGGCTGGTGTCCGATATCAAGGCCGCACCGATGTGATGCTGGCCGTTCTTGATCCGGGCACTTCGGTGGCGGGGGTGTTCACCCGCTCGGCCACCCGTGCGGCCCCCGTTCTGGATTGTCAGGACAAGATCGGCGGGCCCGGCGACGGGCCTGCAGCGATCCTTGTGAATTCGGGCAACGCCAATGCGTTTACCGGCCATTACGGGCAGACCTCAGTGGCCGAGGTGACGCAAGCCGTCTCCAAAGCTACCGGAGTCGCGGTAGATCGGGTTTTTACCTCGTCGACCGGTGTCATCGGCGAGCCGCTGCCCCATGACCGCATCGTTGCACAGCTTGAGGCGTTGAAGGCGGGCCTCAGCCGTCACGCGATCGAGGACGCGGCGCGCGCGATCATGACCACCGACACCTTCCCGAAGGGGTCGTCGGCGCAGGTCGATATTGGCGGCCAAACAGTCTCTATTGCGGGGATTGCGAAGGGTTCCGGCATGATCGCGCCCGATATGGCGACGATGCTGGTCTATATCTTCACCGATGCTCAGATCGAGCAATCAGCGCTGCAGGCGATGCTGAGCGCGCAGACTGACCGGACCTTCAACTGCATCACCGTGGATAGCGATACCTCGACATCCGACAGCCTCTTGCTTTGCGCCACCGGGGCATCGGGCGTCGATGCCGCCGGCAATGCCGCTTTCGCGCAAGCGCTGGAAACAGTGATGTTGGACCTTGCGCAGCAAGTGGTCCGCGACGGCGAAGGGGCCACGAAATTCGTCGAAATTCGTGTGACCGGCGCCGCCACGGATGCTGATGCCAAAACCCACGGGCTGGCTATCGCCAACTCCCCGCTGGTCAAAACCGCCATCGCGGGCGAGGACCCGAATTGGGGCCGCATCGTCATGGCCATCGGCAAATCCGGTGCTGCTGCAGACCGCGACCTTTTGAGCATATCGTTCGGAGACATCCTTGTGGCTGAAAAAGGCTGGGTCAGCCCCGACTACCGCGAGGAAGACGCTGCGGCCTATATGAAAGGTCAGGATTTGGTGATCGCAGTCGATCTGGGACTGGGTCAGGGCGCTTCCACCGTCTGGACCTGCGATCTGACCCACGGATATATCGAGATCAACGCGGATTATCGCTCGTGAAGACAGTATTGGTGTCTGCTGTCGCTCTGATCGACATCGAGGGCCGCGTCCTGCTGGCCGAACGTCCCGAGGGCAAATCCATGGCCGGTCTCTGGGAATTCCCTGGCGGCAAAATCGAACCCGGCGAAACCCCCGAGGCCGCCCTGATCCGCGAGTTGCACGAGGAACTGGGCATCGACACCTGGGCCTCGTGCCTCGCCCCGCTGACCTTTGCTAGCCACAGCTATGACGATTTCCATCTGCTTATGCCGCTATTTGCCTGCCGGAAGTGGGAAGGCATCCCACAGTCCAAGGAAGGCCAGGCGTTGAAATGGGTGCGGGCAAATGACCTGCGGAACTATCCGATGCCCGCGGCGGATGTCCCGTTGATTCCGATTTTGCGGGATTGGTTGTAGTTTTTTCCATATATATCGAGAAAAAGTTGTGAAGAATATTCCTGCAGTTTTGATTTTTCTTTCTACGACTGCGTACGCGGGCGAAAGGGAAGAACTCGTCGCGGCTCTGATGCAAGGGGGAAGCCATCAATTCGAAGATGAACGCCGTGAAGTTCAGGTTGATGGGTGTCAAATGACCACCTTTAGGTGGCGCGAATTACCCAACCATGGCTGGGTTCTCTGGACTTCATTCCAATTCGATATGATTGACGCTCAACTCAATGAGGACAATCGTTTTCCTGGAAAGAAGTACGCCTATGGCAAGCTTTACGACGGTACACCTGAGGTAGGTTTGGCGCTGTACGGATTCACAATGCGAGATGGCACGCTTACGAGACAAGAACGATCGGTGTTAAGAGAGCCCTCGTCGGATACGTCTCCTTCTCCTAGAGGTGACGGAAATAGCCACTACTACGAGTGGCGAGATAGCATGGTGATTTCGATGACAGGGCCCGGTGTAGAAACAAAAGCTATTACGTTTACAGAGGCTTATGACGCATACGTCAGCAAGTACTGCTCCTTCTCAAGTTAACATTCCTGTATTTCTTAGCTCGTAGGAATTATCAATTGATGTAACTGGAACCAAAGTCACTCATGCCGTTAAACGGCCACTCTTCGCCAACGCATGACAGCTGGTAAGCCTTCTTACGCGTTTCGTACAACTCGAAAGATCACCCCTCCACCCCTGTTACAATTCGTAAGAATTGAGAAAACATCAGGCAAAACTTGACGCTGATCGTGCCAGTGCTCCTAATCGGGGCATTGGCGTTCGGGCCTGACCCGGACCCGCCATTTCCGACCCGGGGAGGGGTCGGGTGGGGAGGAGAGAAAGATTGGCTCAGACGCAGTCGGGCGCTGAAGGGAAGGACTCTCTTCCGGCGCTATTACACCGCAATGTGACCCAGTTCGGGGATGCCCCGGCCTATCGGGAAAAGGAATTCGGGATCTGGCAATGCTGGACCTGGGCGGAAGCCGCCAAAGAAATCCGTGCCATCGCGCTTGGGTTTCTAGAACTTGGCGTTGAAAAGGGTGACCATATTGCTGTGATTGGTCGGAACCGGCCCGCCCATTACTGGTCGATGGTTGCCGCACAGATGGTAGGCGCGGTGCCGGTGCCTCTGTATCAGGATTCGGTCGCCGAAGAGATGGCCTATGTGCTGGAGCATTGCGGCGCGAAATATGTCGTCTGCGGTGACCAGGAGCAGGTCGACAAAGTCATCGAGATTCAGGAAAACCTGCATCAAGTCAAACACATACTCTATACCGACAAGCGCGGGATGCGGAAGTATGACCACTCGCAGATGAACGCGCTTGAGGACATCATGGCCGAGGGCAGTGCGGGGCACGCGCGGTTTGATGCGGAACTGGACAAGCGCATTGCGGCGATCACTTACGATGATACCTGCGTGATGCTTTATACCTCGGGCACCACGGGCAAGCCCAAGGGCGTGGTGCTGTCGAACCGCAATGTTATCGAAAGCGCTAAGAACTCGGCGGAATTCGATCATCTGACCCGGAACGAAGACATCCTGTCTTACCTGCCGATGGCTTGGGTTGGCGATTTCATATTCTCGATTGGTCAGGCTTATTGGTGCGGCTTCTGCGTGAACTGCCCCGAAAGCGCCGACACGATGATGACAGACCTGCGCGAGATCGGGCCGACCTATTTCTTTGCCCCGCCGCGGGTGTTCGAAACCCAGCTGACCAACGTGATGATCCGGATGGAGGATGCGGGCAAGCTGAAGCAGCGCATGTTCCATTATTTCATGGCCCATGCCAAGAAGGTGGGTGGCCTGTTGCTGGACGGCAAGGCGGTGGGCTTTGGCGACAAGCTGAAATACACGCTGGGCAATTTGCTGGTCTATGGCCCGCTGAAAGATACGCTTGGCTATGGCCGGTTCCGTGTGGGCTATACGGCGGGTGAAGCGATCGGGCCGGAAATTTTTGATTTCTACCGCTCTTTGGGCATTAACCTGAAGCAGCTTTACGGTCAGACCGAAGCGACCGTGTTCATCACCGTGCAGCCGGATGGCGAGGTACGGGCGGATACGGTTGGTGTTCCGGCCCCAGATGTCGAGCTGAAGATCGATGATAAGGGCGAGATTCATTACCGCTCACCCGGCGTGTTCGTCGAGTATTACAACAACCCGGATTCGACGGCTTCGACCAAGGATGCCGAAGGTTGGGTGGCGACGGGGGATGCCGGGTTCATCGAGGAGAATTCAGGCCATCTGCGGATCATTGATCGTGCCAAAGACGTGGGCAAGATGGCTGATGGTTCGATGTTTGCGCCGAAGTATGTCGAGAACAAGCTGAAATTCTATCCCGATATTCTTGAAGTCGTGCTGTTCGGGAATGGCAAGGATCGATGCGTGGCTTTCATCAATATCGATTTGACAGCGGTTGGAAACTGGGCGGAACGCAACAACGTTGCTTATGCATCTTACCAAGAACTGGCGGGACATCCGCGTGTGTTAGAGACGATTAAGGCGCATGTGGAAGAGGTAAACAAGTCGGTTGCCGCCGATGAAATGCTATCGGGTTGTCAGGTGCATCGCTTCGTGGTGTTGCACAAGGAACTGGATGCCGATGATGGCGAGATGACCCGGACCCGCAAGGTGCGGCGTGGGTTTGTCGAGGACAAATTCAGCGACATTATAGCGGCGTTGTACGACGGGTCGTCGAGCGTTTCGACCACGACTGAAGTGACCTATGAAGATGGTCGAAAGGGATCGATTTCTGCGACGTTGGAAATTGTCGATGCGCCAGTGGTTCCGGTCGCGCAGCACAAGGTGGCGGCGGAATGAGTGGGCTGAAGCGCGCCGCTCGACCTGCGGTCATCGCCCCGCCCGCCATCCCGTTTTTGTGTCAGGGAGGTTCTGATGCTGGATAACTCCGAAGGATATGTCACCGAAGACGGCCGCAAGATCGGCGGTGTGGTGATGGAGATGAAGAACATCACCCTGCGCTTTGGCGGCGTGGTGGCAATCAAGGATATCTCGTTCGATATTCGCGAGGGTGAGATCCGGGCGATCATCGGGCCAAACGGCGCGGGCAAATCCTCGATGTTGAATGTGATCTCGGGGTTCTATGTCCCGCAAGAAGGTGAGGTCTGGTTTCACGGCTCCAAGCGCCCTCTGATGCGGCCGTTCGAGGTGGCGCAGCAGGGGATCGCGCGGACGTTTCAAAACATCGCTCTGTTCGAAGGCATGAGCGTGTTGGATAACGTGATGACCGGGCGTTTGGGTTTTATGAAGACCAATATTCTTCAGCAAGCGCTGTGGAAGGGCAAGGCCGAGGCAGAAGAGACCGAGAACCGCGAGGCGGTCGAGAAGATCATTGATTTCCTTGAGATTCAGCACATCCGCAAAACGCCGGTGTCCCGCCTGCCTTACGGGTTGAAGAAACGCGTCGAACTGGCGCGCGCGCTGGCGGCGGAACCGAAACTGCTGCTGCTGGATGAGCCGATGGCCGGGATGAACGTCGAAGAGAAAGAGGACATGAGCCGCTTTATCCTCGACGTGAATGACGAGTTTGGCACCACGATTGCGCTGATCGAGCACGATATGGGCGTGGTAATGGATCTGAGCGACCGTGTGGTTGTGATGGATTACGGCAAAAAGATTGGTGACGGCACCCCGGATGAGGTGCGCAACAACCAAGAAGTCATTGATGCCTATTTGGGGGTCAGCCATGACTGAGGTCCGGGCAGAATTGGGGAGGGGCTGGCATGCCTGAACAATTAATCTTCGCGATGGAGGTCATCCTCAACGGTCTGATGGCTGGGGTGCTGTATGCGCTGGTCGCGCTCGGCTTTGTGTTGATCTACAAGGCGTCGGGGATTTTCAATTATGCCCAAGGGGTTATGGCCCTGTTTGCCGCGATGACGCTGGTCGGAATCATGAACGGGCAGGTGCCTTTTGCGCACCTGATCAACGCGACTTTCGGCACGCACGTGTACAATTTTGGTTGGAATGTGCCCGCGTTGCTTGCGATTATTCTGACCATGGCCGTGATGGTGTTGCTGGCCTGGTGCGTGCAGCGGTTCGTGATGCGCCATCTGGTCGGACAGGAACCGATCATCCTGTTCATGGCGACCATCGGTCTGGCCTATTTCCTTGAGGGCGTCGCCGACCTGATGTGGGGGTCCGAGATCAAGACGCTGGATGTGGGTCTGCCGCAGGGTATCAACCTGTGGATTGACGAGACGACCTTTAATATCTTCGACTACGGTTTCTTCATCGACAATCTGGACATCGTGGCCACGATCATCGCAGCACTTCTGGTGGCGGCTCTGGTCGCGTTCAGCCAGTACACCAAGCAGGGCCGGGCGATGCGTGCGGTGGCGGATGACCATCAGGCGGCGCTGTCGGTCGGGATTTCGCTGAACTTCATCTGGGTGATGGTCTGGTCGGTGGCTGGTTTCGTGGCGCTGGTCGCGGGCATCATGTGGGGCACCAAGTCGGGCGTTCAGTTCTCGCTGTCGCTGATCGCGCTGAAGGCGCTGCCGGTGCTGATGCTAGGCGGGTTCACCTCGATCCCCGGAGCCATCGTCGGTGGCCTGATCATCGGTGTGGGTGAGAAACTGTTCGAGTTCGCCATCGGCCCAATGGTTGGCGGTGCGACTGAGAACTGGTTTGCCTATGTATTGGCGCTGATATTCCTCGTGTTCCGACCTCAGGGCCTGTTCGGCGAGAAGATCATCGAGAGGGTGTAGGGCGTGACCAAGCTGATTGCCATCATCAACGTGATCGCATGGGCGGGGTTTTGGGCCTTCGGCTACATCGCCCTGACATCGAGCGATCTGACCGAGGGCCAACTTGTGATCGCTGTAATTCTGGCCTTTGCCGGGCTGGTCATGGGCATCCTGGCTTACATGAAACTGGTGCGCGCTTCCGAGGCCACCGGATATGCCAAAGGGTCCAATCAACTGGACGCCGCTGCCCGCAATCGGGCGCAGGAAGAATGGGGAAAGTAAGACATGTTCTATCGTGAGGCCGGGGATTTCAAAACCTCATATATCGCCGACAGCCAGACTTTCCCGATCAAGTTTGACCGGTATCGGTACTATGTCGTTCTGGCGGTGGCGTTTGGAATAATTCCGTTCATCATCAACGATTATTGGGCCAACGCGCTGCTGCTGCCATTCCTGATCTATGCGATTGCGGCGATCGGGCTGAACATTCTGGTGGGCTATTGCGGACAGGTGTCGCTGGGCACCGGCGGGTTCATGGCTGTGGGGGCCTATGCCTGTTACAAGTTGATGACGGCTTTTCCGGATGTCAGCATGTTCATCCATGTGATCCTTGCTGGAGGGATCACTGCGATTGTTGGTGTTTTGTTTGGACTGCCATCTCTGCGGATCAAGGGATTCTATCTGGCGGTGGCCACGCTGGCGGCGCAGTTCTTCCTTGTGTGGCTGTTTAACCGGGTGCCGTGGTTCTACAACTACTCGGCCTCGGGACAGATCAATGCGCCGGAACGCGATGTGTTCGGTATCATTATCACTGGCCCGAATGCTCCGGCATGGGCGACTTATTTGTTCTGCCTGATCTTCTTGACCGTCTGCGCAATCATCGCGCGTAACCTGACCCGCGGCACCACTGGTCGTACCTGGATGGCAATCCGCGACATGGACATCGCGGCCGAGATCATCGGGGTGAACCCGCTCAAGGCCAAGCTGACAGCTTTTGCCGTCAGCTCGTTCTTTGTGGGCATCGCCGGGGCGCTGTTCTTTGCGGTCTATCTGGGCGCGGTCGAGGTTGGAGAAGTGTTCGGCATTCAAAAATCGTTCCTGGTGCTGTTCATGGTGATTATCGGCGGATTAGGGTCTATTTTTGGATCCTTTGCGGGGGCTGCCTTCCTGGTTTTGCTGCCGGTTGTACTGAAGCTGCTGGGCGTCGATCTGCTGGGCTGGCCCACGGATATCGTCGCGCACCTGAACCTCGTAATCGTCGGTGCTCTGATCATCATGTTCCTGATCCTCGAACCGCACGGTCTGGCGCAGCTTTGGCGTGTGGCGAAAGAGAAACTCAGACTCTGGCCGTTCCCGCACTAAGGACCGGCCCAACGAAAAGACGGGTGTGAAACCCGAAACCCAACATCGGATCAACCAAGGGAGGAGACACCCGATGAAAAAGAAACTGGCAACCCTGGCGCTGGGCGCCGTGATGGCCGCAGGTCCGGTCATGGCCGACCTCGTATTCCCGTCGCTCAGTTACCGGACCGGGCCTTATGCGGCCGGCGGTATCCCATTTGCGGACGGATATGCCGACTACTTCACACTGCTGAACGAACGCGATGGCGGTATCGGCGGTGTTGCGGCCAACGTGATCGAATGCGAGACCGGATATAACACGGAAAAAGGCGTGGAATGTTATGAATCGACCAAGGGCGAAGGTGCTCTGGTCTATCAGCCCCTGTCCACCGGCATCACCTATCAGTTGATCCCTAAAGTGACCGCAGACGGCATTCCGCTGCACACAATGGGTTATGGCCGCACCTCGGCGGCAAACGGTAAGGTGTTCAGCAACGTGTTCAACTATCCTGCCAACTACTGGAACGGGGCGTCGGGCGCGATCAACTATCTGCTGGACGAAAACGGTGGCGACTTGAGCGGCAAGAAGATCGCGCTGGTCTATCACAACTCGGCCTATGGCAAGGAACCGATCCGTACGCTGGAAACACTGGCTGAAAAACATGGCTATGACCTGACCCTGCTGCCGGTCGACCACCCCGGTCAGGAGCAGAAGTCGCAGTGGCTGCAAATCCGCCGGGAAAAGCCCGACTATGTGATCATGTGGGGCTGGGGCGTGATGAACCAGGTCGCCGTGCAAGAAGCCGCCAATATCCGCTTCCCGATGGAGAACTTCATCGGCGTCTGGTGGTCCGGGGCCGAGTTTGATGTTGAGCCTGCGGGTGATAAGGCCACCGGTTACAAAGCGCTGACCTTCACCGGTCTGGGCGACGACTATCCTGTCTATGACGACCTGAAGAAATATGTCGTCGATGCGGGCAAAGCTGCAGGCGCCGGTGATCAACTGGGTACGGTGCAGTACAACCGCGGCCTCTATGCTGCGATGCTGGCCGCAGAAGCAGTGAAAACCGCGCAAGAAATGCACGGCACTGCCGAGATCGACGCATCGATGATGCGCGATGGCATGGAGGCGCTGGAGATCACCAACGCCAAGATGGAAGCGCTGGGTATGGCCGGTTTCGGACCTGAATTCGCGGTCTCATGCGAAAACCACGGCGGCCCAGGCCTTGTCGGCGTTGTTCAGTGGGATGCAGCGGCGGGTACCTGGAACTCGATTCAGGGCTTCGAACCGACTGACGCTGAGGTCATCAACGCACTGATCGACGAAGACTCGGGCGCATATGCTGCTGAGAACAATATTTCTCAGCGCTGCGAATAAGGTGCTCTGAACCAAACGGGGCGGCGGATCGCTGCCGCCCCGAACCCCACACTCGCACAAGGACACGCGCTGATGTTGGATGCGGCACAAACCACTGACGTGCAGGCGGAAACCCTGCTTGAGGTCAACAATATCGAGGTGATCTACAACCATGTGATCCTTGTTCTGAAAGGCGTCAGCCTGACTGTGCCCAAGGGCGGCATCACAGCCCTACTGGGTGGCAATGGTGCGGGCAAGACAACCACATTGAAGGCCGTGTCGAACTTGCTGCATTCGGAACGGGGCGAGGTCACCAAAGGCTCGATTAAATATCGCGGCGAGGGCGTGCATGAAAGCGACCCGGCTGCCTTGGTGGAGAAGGGCGTCATTCAAGTCATGGAAGGCCGCCACTGTTTCGAACACCTCACAGTCGAGGAAAATCTGCTGACCGGTGCCTATACCCGGAAGGACGGGTCTGCCGCGATCCAGCAGGACCTTGAATTGGTTTACAATTACTTCCCACGCTTGAAGGAACGCCGTCGTAGTCAGGCCGGTTATACTTCGGGCGGTGAGCAGCAGATGGTTGCGATGGGCAGGGCTCTGATGTCGCGCCCCGAGACCATCCTTCTTGATGAACCCTCAATGGGTCTGGCTCCGCAACTTGTCGAAGAGATTTTTGGCATCGTAAGGGACCTGAACGAGAAGGAAGGCGTGTCCTTCCTGCTGGCTGAACAGAATACAAATGTGGCTCTAAGGTTTGCTCATTACGGTTATATTCTGGAATCTGGCCGCGTGGTGATGGACGGCCCCGCCGCGGAATTGCGCGAAAACCCGGACGTAAAGGAATTTTATCTCGGCATGTCAGACGAGGGCCGCAAAAGCTTTCGAGACGTGCGCTCATACCGCCGCCGCAAGAGATGGCTGTAAGCGTGTGGAGGATATTTCAATGACCTATTTTGATAAGCTTGAAACCCGATCCGCTGACGAGCGCACCGCTGATCACGCGCGCGCCTTGCCAGAACAGATTGCCCGCGCGCAAAAAGCGCCCGGATATGCCGGCATCCTGTCCAACGTGGACGCCGGCACAGTGACAGACATGCAGGCGCTGGCACAACTGCCGGTTCTGCGAAAATCCGATCTGACAAAGGCGCAGGGCACCCGGCCTCCGTTTGGAGGGTTCACCGTCAAACCGGCGCGGAATTTCCAGCATGTCTTTCAATCTCCGGGGCCAATCTATGAACCCGGCAGCACTGATCACGACTGGTGGCGCATGGGCCGGTTCCTGAATGCTGCAGGGGTTGGTCCGGGCGATATCGTTCAGAACTGTTTTGGCTATCACCTCACCCCCGCGGGCATGATCTTTGAAAGCGGCGCGCAGGCCGTTGGCGCGTCGGTCCTGCCTGCAGGTACAGGTCAGACCGAGTTGCAGGTGACAGCTGCGCGCGATGTGGGTTGCACCGCATATGCAGGTACGCCTGACTATCTGAAAGTCATTCTGGATAAAGCCGAAGCCATGGGCGTCGCGCTGAAATTTTCCAAGGCCGTTGTGGGTGGCGGGGCGCTGTTTCCAAGCCTACGACAGGATTACGCCGATCGGGGCATCGTCTGCCTGCAATGCTACGCGACCGCTGATCTGGGCAACATAGCTTATGAAAGCCCTGCGATGGAGGGTATGATCATCGACGAACACGTGATCGTTGAGATCGTCACCCCCGGCACAGGAACCCCGGTTGCACCTGGTGAAGTAGGTGAGGTGGTTGTGACCACGCTGAACCCCGATTACCCGTTGATCCGTTTTGCCACCGGTGATCTGTCGGCGATCATGCCCGGAGAGTCTCCGTGCGGGCGCACAAATATGCGTATCAATGGCTGGATGGGTCGCGCCGATCAGACCACCAAGATCAAGGGCATGTTCGTCCGCCCCGAACAGGTGGCCGCGCTGGTCGACAAGCATGATGAAATCGTCAAGGCGCGTGTCATTGCGGCGCGACAGGGCGAGATGGATACCATGACCGTTCAGATCGAAAGCCCCTGCGAGAACGATGGTGCCTATGCAAAATCGGTGGTCGAAGTCCTGAAACTGAAAGGCGCGATTGAAGTTGTGGCGCCGGGCTCTTTGCCCAAAGATGGCTTGGTGATCGAGGATCAGCGCGTTTATGAATAGGGATCTGCGGCAAACATTGCCGCAGTTTTTGTTAGTGGGCCCACTGGTGTTTCTTAGAGTTTTAGTCGATTAAAGGCAGACCCTATGGGATTCTCAGTCAGACGCCATGGCCGAAGTCGAATATTCAGAACACGGAACGCATAATCGCGGCGCCCTAGGTACACGCTTTGTGGGCGGCATTGCCTATGTCGTGGCGGCCGCTTGTCTGTTGCCAATGGTGGCGGTTGTTCTAGCGGCGGTGACCGGTGGCACCGACACAATTTCCCATTTGTTAGAGACTGTTTTGCCTGGCTATGCGCTGACCACGGTGATCCTGGTGGTGCTGGTCGCAGCAGGGACGTTTTCGATTGGTGTCGGCGCTGCCTGGCTGGTCACGATGACCCGCTTTCCCGGAGTGCGGTGGCTGGAAATCGCTCTGGTCCTGCCGCTGGCCTTTCCGGCTTATGTGCTGGCCTATGCCTATACCTTCATTCTGGATCACCCCGGAATCGTTCAGACCACGCTGCGGGATGTGACCGGCTGGGGCCCGCGCGACTATTGGTTCCCCGAGATTCGCTCGACCGAGGGTGCGGCGGTGATGTTGATCCTGGTGCTGTATCCCTATGTCTACTTGCTTGCGCGCGCGGCGTTTCTGCAGCAAAGCGCCACGGCCTTTCTGGCGGCCCGGGCGCTGGGCAACGGCCCCTGGCATGCCTTTTGGCGCGTATCCCTGCCGATGGCACGCCCGGCGATTGCAGGGGGCGTCTTGCTGGCGGTGATGGAAACCATCGCCGATTTCGGCACAGTCGCCTATTTCGGTGTGCAGACTTTTGCCACTGGCATCTACACAAGCTGGTTTTCCATGGCTGATCGCGCTGCTGCGGCGCAACTCGCCCTTTGTCTGTTGGGTTTTGCGCTTGTCATGGCCGTGGCCGAGCGGACACAGCGCGGCAAGGCCAAATACTATCAGGCAGGCAAGCGCCACGCAGGCCTGCCAGCGGCGCAACTCAAGGGATGGCAATCACTTGCGGCATTTCTGCTATGCGCAATTCCCGTCCTGTTCGGATTCCTTCTGCCTGTGGTTATCCTGGTGCAGATGGGGTTGGAATCCGAGCAGAACCTGCTGTCGCGCCGATATATCGGGTTCATACAGAACTCGCTGACACTGGCGGGGACTGCGGCGGTTATCACCGTCAGCGCGGCGATTTCGATAGGATTCTTCCAACGCCTGCGCCCCGGACGCGGGGCCGCAATGGCGGCTTATGTGGCGCGGTTGGGCTATGCGGTGCCGGGTGGCGTGATTGCCGTGGGGCTGATCGTCCCATTTGCGGGTTTCGACAACGCGCTGGACGCGTGGATGCGCCAAACCTTTGGTATCTCGACCGGACTACTGGTCACTGGATCCATCTGGTTGTTGATCGCGGCTTATATGGTGCGCTTTCTGGCCGCCGCGCTCAGCGCGTATGAGGGTGGGCAGAGTACCGTTCACGCCAATATGGATGCCGCGGCGCGGTCACTGGGTCAAACCCCGTTAGGAACGCTTCGCCGGGTGCATCTGCCGATCCTTACGCCTTCGCTGCTAACGGCACTGCTGATTGTCTTTGTGGATGTGATGAAAGAGCTGCCCGCGACCCTGATCATGCGGCCCTTTAATTTCGACACATTGGCGGTACAGGCTTACCGTCTGGCCTCGGATGAGAGGCTTGAAGGCGCAGCGGTTCCGTCGCTGGTTATACTGGCGGTTGGTTTGTTGCCGGTTATCCTGATTTGCCGTCAGGTTGGGCGCAGATAGCGAGCGCGCGATCCAAAAATACAACACCTTGATGCCAGTGGGCTTGATTCGACGGCGATTTCCGGCAAGGCTTGTCATATGAACATGCAGCCTCCCAGCCGGTTCGGGTCCGGCTCTGCCCAGATGCCGGTCGCGTTTGACCGGCGCGAGATGTCTCAAATCCTGTCTGTTTATGGCCGAATGGTCGCTGCCGGTGAATGGCGCGACTACGGAATCTCGAACCTGCGGGATATGGCGGTGTTTTCGATCTTTCGGCGCACGGCGGAACATCCCATTTACAGAGTCGAGAAGCACCCGCGCCTGCGGCTACGTCAGGGCATGTATTCCGTGGTCGGCATGGATGGGCGTATATTGAAGCGCGGGCACGATCTGCGCGCGGTTCTGAGGGTTCTGGAACGCAAGCTCATCCGTGCGGTTGACCTGGATTAGAGCCTTTTATGCGCTGTAACCGGCCCGTCGCCCTGGGCAGCGATCCGGGCAATCGCTTGATCCATCGGTTCGAGCGCAACGGCCATGTGATAGGCGTTGGCGTGAAGTAGAAGGTTTTCGGCGGCAACCCAGGCAACATGGCCTTTCCAGAACAGCAAGTCTCCGCGCCGTGCGGGATCGCCCTCGGGCACCGATCCACCAACTTCGCGTTCCTGATCGCCGCTGTCTCCGGGACAAGGAACGCCGCAGGCGAGCAGTGCGAGCTGTACGAGGCCCGAGCAATCCAGCCCGAATCGACTGTTACCACCCCAAAGATAAGGGGTGCCGAGAAAAAGTTCGGCCGCGGAAACGGGATCGGTCAGCAGGGAATAGGCGGGCACGGCATGCACCCCCGGAATGAACCCGATTGGCGTTTCCAGAAATCCGCCCTCCTCAGACAGAGCCCTGATTTTACTGCCAAAGCTCAGCGAGGTCAGATCGCGGCTTTTTATATCGGGCTTCTCATAGGCATGGGTCGAAGCGGCGACGATCCAGTGAGTCTGTGGCTCAATTGGTCCCAGATGGTCCGTCGCCACCCATCCGGTATAGCCGTCCTTGCTGGCTGAGATCTTGCTCCAGCCGTTTTGGTCGTCCAAAACAGTGACCGTGTCGCCGAACAACAATTGCCGGTCGCGCGGACCGTCAGGGTGGCGTAGCAGGTCTATGACCGGTTGAATGATGCGCGCCTGAGTCATAGGCCAAGGATCTCTGGCAAAGCACCCAGAAGGGCACGCGGGCCTTGGCCCAAACCACCCTTGCTGCGACCGGGTTCCTTACTGCGTTGCCACGAATAGATGTCAAAATGCATATAGCGACTTTCGGCAGCGAACCGGCGCAGGAACAGTGCCGCGGTGATAGAGCCTGCAAATCCACCAGAAGGCGCATTGTCGAGGTTAGCGATGCCGGGTTCGATCATCGCTTCATAGGGGTCATGAAAAGGCATACGCCAGACCGGATCAGCGGCAGCCCGGCCAGCATGCGCCAGCACGTCCGCGGCTTTGTCGTCATCGGTATAAAACGGGGCCAGATCAGCGCCCAATGCAACCCGGGCCGCGCCAGTCAAAGTGGCCATCGAGATGAGCAGGTTTGGTGCCCCTTCATGCGCCAGAGCAAGGGCATCGGCCAGCACCAACCGACCCTCGGCATCAGTGTTGTTTATCTCAACCGTTAGCCCATTGCGCGCCGTCAGGATGTCGCCGGGGCGGAAAGCATTGCCCGCTACTGCGTTTTCGACCGCCGGGATCAGGACCCGTAATTGCACCTTCAGATCCAGCGCCATGATCATATGGGCCAGACCCAGCACATTGGCCGCTCCGCCCATATCTTTTTTCATCAACCCCATCGAAGCACCGGGTTTCAGATTCAGGCCGCCGGTATCGAAACAGACCCCTTTCCCAACTAATGTTAGTTTTGGCCCGTGGTCACCCCAGTTCATCTCGATCAGACGCGGGGCCTGTTCGGCAGCACGCCCGACCGCGTGGATCATCGGAAAATTCTGTTCCAGCAACGCATCGCCTGTGATGACCGAGATGTCTGCGCCGTGTTCCCGTGCCAGTGCCTCAACCGCGTGTTGTAATTGCGCCGGGCCCATGTCCGAAGCGGGTGTGTTGACCAGATCCCGTGTCAATGCCTCGGCATTGGCCATGATTTCGATCCGCCGGGCATCTACGCCCTCGGGCGCGATCAGCGTGGCGTTAGCCGGGCTTTGCGCCGCATAGCGATCAAAGGCATATCCCGTCATCAGCCAGCCCAGGCATTCGGCCTCAAGCACATCTGCGGGAACGCCCGAGGCGATATGATAGGTGCCCTTGGGCAGCGATTCTGTCGCAGCGGCTAGCGGAAACCGCTTGCGTACCCGTTTTGCCGCGCTGCCATATCCCGCCAAGGCAAACTGCGGATTACCATCTGTGCCGGGCACCAGAAGTGTTTGACCCAGAGCTCCGGAAAACCCATCGGCCGCAACCCAAGCTCGGATATGATCCGGCTGATCGGTCAGCCAGCTTTCAAAATCTGATTGCTCTAACACATGTAGTGGCAGCGATGGGTCGGAGGCAGGGGCGAAGGACAGGGTCATGCGTGTCTCGGCTGGTTGGATTTTCGCCCAGACTATCTGTCTGCGGCGCACTCGCAACCCCCCTCAGACGGATAGATCTTGCTGGTCCCAGACGGCGGTCAGCGATCGCTCACCCACCCGGATTAGGCGGCTCAGAGTCGCCCCTGTCGCCACAGCATCGCCAGCGTCGACAGTACAGGCTACATCGCCTGCCACACGTGCCAGTGCTGTCATGCCGATTTGCTCGGATATGGCCACGAGAGATTTTGCGCATTTGCGCAGCCCGGCCCAATCGCGTTGCCGCCAAAACCGTTCACAATTCGACAGCCGCAACGCCAGTTCTTCAACCGTGCGGCACAGCACGTCCATCGCGTTGGTGTCGCCGAGCTGATTGTACAGGCTGCTCAGGCGGTCCGGGTCCAGACGCACGGGTTCTTTCTGTTCCAGTGTGATAATCTTGTCCACCACATTCACCCCAATTGAAGTGCCCCCACGGCACTGTCAGAGATTGGCGGCAAAATACTTTGCAAAACCTTGCACCGGTTCAAAAGAATGGGTCGAATTTTCTGAGAATTCAGGCTTCCACGCGGTTCTGTGGGCAAAACCGGGCGAGAGTCAGGTCACACCTCTTGCGTTGACGCTCACTTGCTGCCAGTACCATAGAAACCGGACAGAGAAGGACAGGATCATGCCGATTACCACTGACGAGCTGGCCGCTGCCCGTACCGCCTGGGGCGATGGGTTGATTGCGATCTCCAAAGCTTTTGAAGACGGTGGGATCGATGCGGCCCGTTCCGTTGCCGAGGGTGTTCTAGATGCGGCATACGGCTATAATCTGGGTCCGGTCCTGTTCAAACCAACTATGGCATCCGGAGATCAAACCTTTCGCCCGACTCGCCACGGTGCACTGGCCTATTTTGTCGGTCACGATGCCGAATTTCCGCTTGATGGCGGTTTCGGAATCAAGGGTTGGCGCGAAATGACAAGTGAGACATCGGCCAGCTTCGTCGAAGGCGATGTCGCCATGTGGATGGGCAAGGTCATTCTGACGGATAGCCAAGGTAACATCACGCAAGTCGACAAAAGCTTCGGCTACAAAAAAGACGCTGACGGAGTGCTTCGCATCGTGCTGCACCATTCGTCGCTGCCTTACCAGCCACCGGCCTGATCCTGCGGGTCATACGATCGGACCTCTGAAATTACGTCGATTTTTTGATATGTTTCCGATGATGTTGTCAGAATCGGATCGAGCTCATGAAATTGATTAAACGTATTCTCGTCACCCTACTGGTGATCATTCTGGCGCTTGTCGGAGTATCATATCTTTTGCCTGGTCAGGCCGAGGTGTCCCGCAGCATCACGATCGACGCACCAGCCTCGGCGATCTTTCCCTATGTGAATTCGATGCAGGAGACCGAGAAATGGTCCCCCTGGCTGTCCCGAGACCCCGAAACCAAGCTGAGCTATAGTGGCCCGGAAGCGGGTGTCGGAAACACGCTGAACTGGGCCTCGGACAACCCGCAGGTGGGAACCGGTTCGCAGGAAATCACCGAGAGCACCCCGGATCAGTCCGTGCAAACCGCACTGGATTTTGGCCCGATGGGGACAGCCACCGCCTCGTTCCAGTTGCGGCCAGAAGGATCAGGCACACAGGTTACCTGGGGATTCGTATCCGACCTTGGTATGAACCCCATGTCCCGCTGGATGGGCCTAATGATGGACAATTGGGTCGGCGGAGATTACGAGCGCGGGTTGGAGAATTTGAAGACGCTGGTTGAGGGACAGGGGTGAAGGATCAGGCAGGAGGCATCTCTCTGATGACTGCTTTGAGGCCATACCAGAAACGATTGTTGAAATGTACGTGCGCTCGTAGCAGTCCCTTTGCCGCGCAGGAGGCTGGGATCAAGCCATCGTGCAGCGCAAATAACCTCCGCTGACGCGGTGTTCAACTCGGTTCAAGCCCATACAGAACGGGGCGTGGATCGTTTGGTCCTTCGCTTCAATGCCATTTGTAGTGCCTACCATATTGACGACAGCTTAATCGGGGCGACCACCGACAACCCGTCTGTTATTGAATATCAAATCGTGAAGACCGTAGGTTCGAATGTGCAAGTTGGTTTCTCGAAAGCCACAGATTCGATTTTGATGCTCTGAACATTTGGAAAGGTGTGTTTATGAGGCGAACGGTATTGATGTTAGCTGTTTTGGCATTAGCGGGATGCGCTTCAACCACCACTCCTCCATCAGCACCTATTCCAAACCCCGGTCGCGCGAGCGCGCCCGTCAGTTCACAACAGGCACAAATAAGGTTCCGTCAGGTCGCCTCACGAATAGAACCTGTGGCAGAACGAGAATGCCTCCGCCGCACTAAGAATGTGAATTGTGATTTTTTGATCCGCATTGATCCAGACAAAAAAGCACCCTCAAACGCGTATCAGAGTTTAAGCAAGTCGGGGCGCCCCGTTATCACAATGACTCAAGCGCTGATACGGAATGTAAACAACACTGACGAACTTGCATTTGTTATGGCGCATGAGGCCGCTCACCACATTCAAGGGCATTTGGCGCGACAGGCCCAAAATGCGGCGGCTGGTGCGGTGCTTTTGGCCGGTCTAGCAACAATTGCGGGGTCGGGGCCGAATGACATTGCCGCAGCACAAGACATTGGAGCCTTTGTTGGCGGCCGCAGCTATTCAAAGAACTTTGAATTGGAAGCTGATCGACTAGGCACTGTAATAGCCTACAAAGCGGGTTATGATCCACTCAAGGGTGCGCTGTACTTCGCACGAGTTCCTGATCCTGGTGATCGCTTTCTAGGGACGCATCCCCCAAACTCTCAAAGATACCATGCGGTAAAAGCGACAATGTCCCAGATCGGTGGCTGACCAACTGGTGCTGGATAGGCAATGGCAACGCATGCACAGGGCGGCTTTGCCCCGCAATATTGCCATCTCTGCCCGTCCACAAAATAATAAACCCCACTGGCGGTGCAGTGGGGTTTAATAGAGTCATAACCAACTGGCGAAGGTTACCCCTTCTTCAGAACTTCACGGCCCAGCAATTCTGCAATTTGAACAGCGTTCAACGCCGCGCCTTTGCGCAGGTTGTCGGATACGCACCACAGGTTCAGGCCGTTCTCGATGGTCGAGTCCTGACGGATACGGCTGATGAAGGTGGCGAAGTCGCCCGCGCATTCGATGGGCGAGACGTAACCACCGGCTTCACGCTTGTCGATTACCATGATGCCCGGTGCTTCGCGCAGGATGTCGCGGGCTTCGTCTTCGTCGAGGAACTCTTCGAACTCGATATTCACGGCCTCGGAGTGGCCAACGAATACCGGAACGCGAACGCAGGTTGCGGTGACCTTGATCGACGGATCGACGATCTTTTTGGTCTCGACAACCATCTTCCACTCTTCCTTGGTCGAGCCGTCTTCCATGAAGACGTCGATTTGAGGGATGACGTTGAAAGCGATCTGTTTCTGGAACTTCTTCGGCTCAACCTCGGTCGTGGGATTATAGATGGCCTTGGTCTGATCCCAAAGCTCATCCATGCCTTCCTTGCCGGCTCCCGACACCGATTGATAGGTCGAGACGACCACGCGCTTAATGCGTGCACGGTCATGCAGCGGCTTCAGCGCGACGACCATCTGCGCGGTCGAGCAGTTGGGATTGGCGATGATGTTTTTGTTTTTATAGTCGTGGATCGCCTCGGGGTTACATTCCGGCACGATCAGCGGAATCTCCGGGTCATAGCGATAGAGCGAGCTGTTATCGATCACCACGCAGCCAGCCGCTGCCGCCTTGGGGGCGTAAACCTTTGTGGCCTCGGAACCCACGGCAAACAGCGCCATGTCCCAACCAGTGAAATCGAATGTGTCCAGATCTTTGGTAGTGAGCGTCTTGTCGCCAAAGGTCACCTCAGTACCCAGCGAACGACGGCTTGCCAGAGCAGCAAGTTCATCGACAGGGAACTGGCGTTCCGCCAGGATGTTCAGCATTTCGCGGCCCACGTTACCCGTGGCGCCGACGACTACGACGCGATAGCCCATTTCATGTCTCCAAAGTTAAGGACGCGCGTTCATAGCCGCGTTGCGGCAAAGAAAAAAGAGGGGTTTCGGCTTATTTCACCCCGTCACACCGATTTGACACAGTTCAGTACCGTTCAGGGTTGTTTCAGCAAGGATCGATAAACCTCGACAATCGCCTGCGCTTCGCCTTCGATTCGAAAATTCTGCTCGACATGGGCGCGCGCGGCTAGTCCCGCAGCGGCCAGCGCGGCGCGGTCCTGCACCATATCCTCCAGCGCGTCGGCCAGTGCAGGGGCATTGTCTTTCTCGACCAGTCTTCCGGTCTCACCATCCTTGATTTGCGCACTGAACGCGCCGACCCCGTGACTGGCTATGGCTGGAACGCCCGAGGCCATTGCTTCAAGCGGTGTAAGGCCGAAACCTTCGTGCCGTGCGGGCGCAACGAACAGATCGAGCGCGCGATAGGTCTCGACAATCTCATCCCAAGGACGCTCACCCAGAAAATGAACGCGGTCGCCCAGCCCGGCGTCCTGCAGCTTTTGCTCCTGCTCAGCCTGAAACGCCTCAAATTCGTTGGTGGTACGCCCGGTGAAGATCACATGCGCATCGGGGTGATTAGGCAGCACCTTCAGGGCGGCATCGACCAACAAGTCGACCCCTTTCTGAGGGCGGATACGGCCAAAACAGCCGACCAGCAGCCCGTCTGGCAGGCCAAGTTTTTGGCGCAGGGCGCTTTTGTCTTCGGCTGGGTGAAACAGCTTGGTGTTGACGCCATGCATGATGACAGTAGCGGGATGCTCCAGAAAGGAAGCGGCCTGAGGCGTCGTCGCGATCAACGCGTCCATTTTCGAAATCAGCCGCTTGGTGAACCCGGAATGATCACGTTGCGCAGCTGAGGTGAATAGCAGTTTGTAGTTGCGTCGAAGCACCGAACGCAAGACCAGACCCATCAACATCTCGGTATTCCGGCGTGCATGCCAGACGCGTTTTCGATTGGACAGAAACAAAAGATTCCAGAGTCTGATATGGGGCAAATCTGGCGGCAGGCCGGGACCGGTGGCACGGATGCCGATCATTTTCTGCTGGATTGGCAGCAGTCGGATCACCGTCGTTGTCACGCCCGACAGGGAATGCTTCAGATTGGGTGCAATCACCTCAATGTCCTGCACGGGCGGTCTCCGGTTTCAGTCCACGCTGTCCCGACTGAATAGATAGATCACGCAGCCAATGGCAAGGGTGACCGCGAAAAAGCCGAAGATCGCCGTATAAGGTGCTGAGGGGCTGATCCCGGCGCTGGCTGCATGGATGCGCCCGGTGGCAAATTGCGCCAGACCGACGCCGCCGACGCCAAAAAGGTTTAGCAGGGTGACGCCCCGCCCGACCAGATGCGGCGGCACGAAGGCCCGGCCATGGGCCATGATCACCGGAAAACTGGCGCCCAGAAAGCCGATCACTGCCAACAGCAGCACCGAGACCCAAACGCCGCTGTCGACCCACAGGCACAACAGGCCTAGCGTCGTGGCCCCCAACACGTTACCGCCCAGGATCACCCATTTCCGGGTGCCCAGCATACGGTCCAGCGGCCCATAGGCGAAGGTTCCCGCGATCATCGCGGCCCCCATGATCAACGTTGCCGTCCCGATCTGAGCGGTGCTGAGCCCGAACACGTCATTCAAATACGGCCCGGCCCAAAGCCCTCGGATCGCACCCGATGGCGCATAAGACACAAGCATGAGCGGCAGAATGGTCCACAGCGCAGGTTCTTTCAGCAGGTCCAGAAGTGATCCTTTTTGCTCGGTTTTTACCTTTTCAGGGTCATGCACCGTCAGCCAGATCCCCGCAGCCACCGCAGCAGAGATAATCGCCAGACCGGCCAGCGTAGCGCGCCAGCCCATCAGCTCGACCGCCAGCGCCGTGGGGTATGAGGCGACCAGATTGCCGACAGATCCCACGCCCAGCATCACGGCGGCGAGCGTGGCGAATTTGGCGGGTGGAAACTCTCGTGCAAAGATATAGTAGGATGCCATCAGAACCGGCGAGCATCCTACCCCGATCAGCGCCATGGCGAGCGCCACATGGAACGGGGTCGTTGCGACCGCGAACAGACCAGCCCCGCCAGCCCCGCCGATCAGCAGCAGCACCGCAGAACTGCGCCGAGGACCGACGCGGTCCAGTGCCCAGCCCACCGGAATCTGCATCGCCGCAAAGATTAGAAACCAAAGACCTGAAGCAAAGGCGAGGTCTTCGGGTGTTGCGCCGATATCGCGTCCCAGATCGGTGCTTAAAACTGCCAGAAAAGCGCGGAAAAACTGGCTGAGTACATAGGCCAGACACAAGATCACCAAACCTGCCTGCATTTCTTGACCTATTGTCTAGCTGCCTCGCCCCGATGCTTGGCACGCCGCGTTGATCGGCACAAGTGCCATGATTGAATCGAATGGGGCGGACATTCTTCACAATTGAGCTATCATCACTGCAGATTTTGGATTTTCCGAGTGTGTTATGACCCTCTCAGACTCTGTATTTTATGACTCCGTCCCCATTTCGGACAATTTCCTCAGCCTCAGTGACCCCGCGCAGTTCACACCTTTGCCAGAGACATGGGTTTTGGGCGTCGCCGATATCGTAGATTCGACCGGTGAAATCGCGCGGGGCCGGTACAAGACCGTCAACATGGTGGGGGCGGCCGTGATTTCAGGCATGATCAATGCGCTGGGCGGGCGCATATTCCCGTATGTCTTCGGTGGTGATGGTGCTGGGTTCGCCGTATCGGGTGAGGATGCCGAGATCGCGCGGGACACGCTGGCAACATTGCAAAGCTGGGCCGAAACGGAATTCGCCATCACTCTGCGCGCGGCTCTGGTTTCGGTGGCCGAAATCCGCGCCGCTAGACGTGATCTGCGTGTTGCTCGCTTTGCGCCGTCCACCGGCGTTGACTATGCGATGTTTACCGGCGGGGGACTGGCCTGGGCCGAGGCTCAGATGAAATCCGGGCAACTTGTTGTGCAACCAGCCGGACCTGACGCGCAGCCCGATCTGACCGGCCTATCTTGTCGTTGGTCCAACAGTCCAGCGAGGGTTGGTCAGATCGTTTCACTGGTTATTCAGCCTACATCAGAGTCTAATGAGGCTGAATTCGCCGCCCTGACTCAATCCATCCTGTCCGTCGCCGAAGGGCTAGAACGCGCCGGTCACCCGGTTCCGGCCAAAGGACCTCCGATGAGTTTCCCTCCGCCCGGCGTCGATATCGATGCCCATGTCTCACGCGCAGGTCGGAATCTTCTGATGCAGAAAACACGCTTGATGATCGGGAATATGTTGATCGGCTTGTTGTTCAAAACCGGGATGCGCCTGGGTCAATTCGAACCCAAGCATTACAAAGAGATGGTCAGTCGCAACGCTGATTTCCGAAAGTTTGATGACGGTCTGAAAATGACGCTGGATTGTGACTCGAGCACGTTGGAACAGCTCACTCAGATGCTGGACGACGCGCAAACAAAAGGCAAAATCAGATATGGAATGCACGCCCAGCAAGAGGCGATGATGACCTGCTTTGTTCCCTCGGCCATGCGCGACGACCATGTGCATTTTGTTGACGGGGCCTCGGGGGGATACGCGCAGGCTGCAGCTTCAATGAGGGCCTAAAGCCCTCGAGCGATTTCAGTGATCACGTCATAGGCCATCATCACGTCCTGTTCTGTGGTTTCAAACTGACCGGCCTGAAAGCGGATGACCAGATCGCCATCCACGCGGGTCTGTGTCAGGTAGATCCGCCCATCATCATTGATTGCATTCACCAGCCGCAGGTTCAGATCATCCAGATCGTCGGCCCCATCCGGCTCGTATCGGAAGGTCCAAAGAGACCACATTGGAGGCGTCACGATCCGAAAATCCGGTTCTGCTGCTAGACGATCATGCAGTGCGCGCGACCAATTGACGTGATTCCGCAGCCGTTCGCGCAACCCCTCCAGCCCATAGGTGCGGATGACGAACCACAGTTTCAGCGCGCGGAACCGACGTCCCAATGGCACCGACCATTCCGAGTAATTGATGATCCCGTCCTTGCCGTGGGTTTTCAGATATTCCGGGCTGATCGCAAGCGTGCGGACCAGATCATCGGGGTTTTTCAGGAAATGCGCACAGCAATCGAATTGCACGCCCAGCCACTTATGGGGATTGAATACAATGCTGTCGGCCTGATCGATCCCCGGCCAGTAGTGACGATATTCGGGGCAGATCATCGCCGACCCCGCCCAGGCTGCATCGACATGGGTATAAAGGCCGTATTTCTGTGCGATCGCCAGGCAGTGATCCACTGGATCAGTTGCCCCGGTTCCGGTCCCTCCAACACAAAGGATCACGCCCGCCGGGTGGAAACCAGACTCTAAATCTAATTGAATCGCTGCTTCAAGCGCATCGGGGTTCATTCCACGCCAATCACCTTGCACGGGGATGCGCACCAGATTGTCCTGTCCAATCCCCGCAACCCAGATGGCGCGGTCGATTGAGGTATGAACCTCGGAAGAGCAATAAATGCGCAGTGGCTTTTGACCGAACAGCCCCAGCGTGTTGCCCTGCCAGTTCATCGCCTTCTCGCGCATGGTCAGCACAGCCGCCAATGTCGCAGATGACGCCGAATCCTGAATGACCCCGGCAAAACCTTTGGGCAGGTCCAGCGCTTCGCGCAGCCAGTCCATCATTCGTGTTTCCATCTCGGTTGCGGCGGGCGAGGTCTGCCACAGCATACATTGCGGCGCGATGGCGCTGGCCAGGAACTCGGCCAGAACAGACGGGGCCGAGGCGTTCGAATTGAAGTAGGCGAAGAACCGAGGGTGTTGCCAATGGGTAATGCCGGGCATCACGATTTGTTCGAAATCATGAAAGATGTCCTCGATCGGCTCGCCCTGCTCAGGGGGATGCGCGGGCAGAGCGTTCAGGATATCGCCCGGCTCGGTCCGGGCGCGCACGGGCTTGTCGCCCACCGTCAGGTGATAGTCTTGCGTCCACTCGGCAACCTTCTTGCCCCAATCGGAGAATTCATTCCATTTCATCTTATCCGCCTCGGTAGCCTTTTTGTCAGTATCATATGCTAAACAAGTTAAGTAAAGTCCAGTCAACGAAACTCAACCACAACCAACGTTCTATTGCGAAATATTTGGAATTGCGCGAAAATTCCATATGTCAAAGAACTTACCACAGACGTCCCGATCATTGCCGATAGCGCTGTTGCGCGCTCGGGAAAGGGTGATGGGGCCTATTCGTGGTGTGCTAACGGATGCTGGCGTCACCGAGCAACAATGGCGCGTTCTGCGCGTTTTACAGGAAGAAGGGCCTCAGGAGCCTACTCAGATCGCCGAGCGCGCCTGCCTCTTGTTGCCCAGCCTGACGCGCATTCTGAAAAAGCTAGAAGACAGCAAGCTGATCATGAGGCGGCCGGATACCAAAGACCGCCGCCGACAGATTGTCGAAATCAGCGAGAATGGGTTGCAAATTATCGACGCAAATCTGGCGGAAATGTTGGAGCTGGCGGAACACACCCGCTCTTTGCTCGGGGCAGAGCAGCACGAGAAGTTGCTGGACCTTCTGGTAGAGCTTCACCAGCTGGAAGGCTGAGCGCAATGCTCAGAACAGGCTCTAACCAAGCTGTTTGCCGTCGTTCAGACCTCGTTTAAGGCCCCAAACGATAAGCATTGTGGGCGGAGAAGGTAATATTCGTTGCCCGTAGATGGTTCGCGTCGTAGCCTCATCCTTACCTTTAACAAACGGTTCAATGCAGATGGATGGGCCCAAACCGCCAGAACCGGCACCGCCTGCACATATTGCAAAGCAGGATTTGAGCGAACGAGTGGGCGCGCGTGTACGCCGGGCGCGTCAAATGCGAGGCATCCCGCGCCGGATCCTGTCTGAGAACTCGGGCGTTTCCCCACGCTATTTGGCGCAGCTTGAGGCGGGTGAGGGCAACATCTCGATCGGCGTGTTGCACCGTGTCGCACAGGCACTGGATTACAAAGCCGAATGGTTGATTGGTGAAGATGATCCGTGGGATTCGGATGCTTTGCAGATAGTTGAGCTTTTCCGACAAGCCAGCGACGACGTCAAAGAAAGCGTCAGGCGTGCATTGCAACCTCACCCAGATGAGGATGCACGTGCGCATCGGGTTTGTCTGATTGGGTTACGCGGAGCGGGTAAGTCAACTCTTGGCGCTATGCTGGCCGCTGCACAAAGACTGCCGTTTGTTGAGCTCACAGCCATGATTGAAGAGATGGCCGGCATGCCCATGTCTGAAGTGATGGCGTTCTACGGGCAAGACGGATATCGCAATCTGGAAGCGCAGGCGCTGGATCGGGTGATTGCAGAGCATGATCGGGTCGTGCTGGCAGTCGCGGGCGGGATCGTATCAGAGCCTTCGACCTATGCTACCCTGCTTGGCCGGTTTCACACCATCTGGCTGCGCGCGTCACCGACCGAGCATATGGACCGCGTGCGCGCCCAAGGCGACGAACGCCCGATGGCCGGAAATCCTAAGGCGATGGAACAGCTCAAGAACATATTGGCCAGTCGCGAGGCTTTGTATGGGCGGGCAAATGCGCAGCTAGATACATCGGGCAGGGCGCCCCATGTTTCGCTGAACGAGCTGCGCCTACTGATTGAGGAACAAGGTTTCCTGATCGAAAAATTGGGTTCTATTTAGGATCTTTCAGCCAATCCTTTTCAAATTCCACCCCGTCCAGTTCCGCAAATCGCCGTACCCGGTCCAATTCGGCCTGCAGGCGGCGGGTTCTTGCGTCAGACCAACGCACCGACCGTTCTGGCCATACGGATCGGACTTGCAACAGTCCACGGTCTCGCTGGGCCTTCATGTCGATGCGTCCGATCAACCGGTGCCCTTCAAGCAACGGAAAGACATAATAGCCGTAGGTACGCTTGGGTTCGGGTACGAACACCTCGATCCGATAGTGGAATCCGAACAACCGCTCGGCCCGGTTCCGGTCACGCAACATAGGGTCAAAAGGGCTGAGAACTCTGATCCGGCCCGGCGCATCGGGCAGCTCTGTAGCGTGTTCACATAGACCGGGGCGGGCGAACACTTTTCGTTCCCGCCCGTCTGCGCATTCGACGCAGATCTCTTCGATTTCACCCTGTGTTAGAGCCTGTTGGCACCAGGATTTTGCCTCGGCAGCGCTTACCGTATCCCAGAACGCGGCAAGCTCTCCCGATGTGGCGAACCCCAGCCGGTCGAGTGCGGCGTTACACAACCAATCCACAGTTTCATTTGCGTCGCAGTGCAAATTGCCGGGGCAAAGTTGAGTTTCTATAACCCGCTCTGTCAGGTCATAGCGTTTCTGAAACCCATCGCGTCCAACCACGGTCAGCGCGCCGGATCGCCAGAGATATTCCAGCGCGGTCTTGGATGGATGCCAGTCCCACCAACCGCCAGATCCCTTTTTCTCGTCTTTTCCCACATCGGACGAGCCAACCGGACCATGGTCGCGGATATGTTGTAGGACGGTTTCGAACTTTTGCTCAAACCCGTCTCGCCGCCAGTTCTTCCAACGAGCTTTCAGCATGTCGGCATCGCGCAGGAACCGCAGATGCCAATGGCGATAGAATTCCATTGGAATCACCGCCGCATCGTGCGTCCAATGCTCAAACAGCGCGCGGTCGCGTTCATAGAGGTGTTTGAGGTGGCGCGCGCGATAGCTGGGCTTACGCGCATATAGGATCATGTCATGCGCGCGGGCGACGGTGTTGATACTGTCAAGCTGGACAAACCCTAAACGATGGATCAGCTGTAACAAGTCATCGCCTTTGGAACTTCCGGTAGGCTGTTCCAAAAGCGCGTGCCGATCCATGAACAGCGCCCGCGCAGCGCGGTTGTCCAGACGTTGCTGCGCCATCTGGCGTTATCGCCGTTTCAGCGTGTCGCCATAGCTGATCTTGGGGGTTAGGGTAACGCGGGTTTCAACCTCGGAATCCGGATCGGCCAGCTTCGCCGCAATGATCTCGGCCGCGGTGCGCCCAATCTCGGTCCGGCAGGCATCCATGGTGGCCAGCTTGCGTGGTAGCCCCTGCAGCAGCTCCACATTGTTGAATCCGGCCAATCCGATCTGACCGGGCACATCGATCCCTTGATCCAGCAAATACAGCAGCCCACCCGCGCCGATCATATCGTTGGAATAATACAGAAAATCCAACTCGGGCGAGCGTTCAAGCATCGCTTGTGTCATCTCGCGCCCCTTGGCCAGCGCCGAGCCACCCGAATAAAATTCACGGTCCTCAATCTCGATCCCGTGCTTGCCCAATACTTCGGTGAACCCTTCGAACCGTTTACGGGCACGGTGGTCCAACGGCATCTTGGTGCCCATAAACCCGATATGCTCATAGCCCGCCTTCAGGATTGCCTGCGCCATTTCGCGCCCGGCGCGGCGGTGAGAGATTCCCACCATCGCATCCACCGGTTTGCCATCAGTATCCATGATCTCGACCACCGGTATGCCAGCTGAATCCAGCATAGCGCGCGCGGCTTCGGTATGCTCCAGTCCGGCAATGATCACGCCTGAGGGCCGCCACGAGAGCATCTCGTACAGCACTTTTTCTTCTTTTTCTGGCAGATAGTCCGTGACGCCAACCACCGGCTGCAGTTCAGTATCTTCCAGCACCTGATTGATACCGGTTAGAACTTCGGGGAAGACCATATTTGACAATGACGGGATGATCACAGCGACCAGATTCACCCGACTTGACGCCAATGCTCCCGCGATCTTGTTGGGCACATATCCCAGCTCTTTTGCGGCGGCCAAAACACGGGTACGGGTGGCATCCGACACATCCCCGCGATTACGTAGCACCCGGCTAACGGTCATTTCGGATACTCCGGACGCTTCCGAGACATCACGAAGGGTAAGCGGGCGTTTTGTTTCTGTTGTCACCGAGATACCTGCATTGTTTGTTTGGCCGATGGTAGCGTGAACAGGGCGAATTGTTCAACTGTTGTGCAAAGCCCATGACAATCTGAAAAAACCCCGCTAGAGAAAACGACGCGCGGCCCCGTGGCTCAACTGGATAGAGCAGCCCCCTCCTAAGGGGCAGGTTGCAGGTTCGAATCCTGCCGGGGTCGCCAAGCTTTTCTGAACGTACCCGCTTAAATGCGTTACAGATCAAGCGTTCTAAATCTCTGCCCTTTGGGAGACGAAGAAATTATACCCTCGTCACTTCTTGCCGGGTGTGCCGTCGAATTTCTTTTCGATGTCGCTCCAACAGTCGATGTAATCGTCCTGCAGTGGTGCCTCATTGGCGGCGAACGCTGTGAGATGCTGCGGAAAGCGGGTTTCGAACATGAAGGACATGGTGTTTTCCAGCTTGTCTGGCCCTAGGTTTGAATTCGATGCTTTTTCAAAGGCTTCGCGATCCGGGCCGTGGGGCAGCATCATGTTGTGCAGGCTCATACCGCCGGGAATAAAGCCCTGCGGTTTCGCATCATATTGGCCGTAAATATTGCCCATCAGTTCGGACATGATGTTCTTGTGGTACCAGGGCGGGCGGAAGGTATCTTCCATGACCATCCAGCGCTCGCGGAACAGAACAAAGTCGATATTGGCGGTGCCGGGCTGGCCTGAAGGTGCGGTCAGAACGGTGAAGATCGACGGATCCGGATGATCGAACAGGATGGCTCCGACCGGGCAATAGGTACGCAGGTCGTATTTGACGGGTGCATAGTTGCCATGCCACGCCACCACGTCCAGCGGGCTGTGACCGATTTTGGTCTGGTGAAACTGACCGCACCATTTGACGGTCACGGTTGAGGGCACTTCGCGGTCCTCAAACGCCGCGACCGGTGCTTTGAAATCACGCGGGTTGGCCATGCAGTTGGCGCCGATCGGGCCGCGGCCAGGCAGTTCGAATTTCTGGCCGTAGTTTTCGCACACGAACCCGCGCGCAGGGCCTTCCACGACTTCGACCCGGTAGACAAGGCCGCGTGGAATGATAGCGATTTCCTTGGGTTCAAGGTCGATGATCCCTAATTCGGTGTAGAATCTCAGAACGCCCTCTTGCGGCACCACCAGCAGCTCGGAGTCAGCCGAGAAGAAGTAGTCATCCTGCATTGAAGTATTCACCATATAGATATGGCTGGCCATCCCGACCTGAGTGTTCACATCCCCGGCAGTGGTCATGGTGTGCATGCCCGTGACCCAGGTTGTCTGTTCACCGGTATGGGGCACCGGATCCCAGCGGTACTGTCCCAAGCTGACAACGTCAGGATCTACATTGGGCGCTGATTTCCAATAGGGAACATCGATTTTTTCATAGCGATGTGAATGCTTTACCGACGGGCGGATACGATAGCACCAGGTACGCTCGTTCTGGTGCGAAGGTGCCGTGAACGCAGTGCCTGAAAGCTGCTCACCATAGAGGCCGTAATTGCATTTCTGCGGGCTGTTCATACCCTGGGGCAGAGCATCAGGAAGCGCTTCGGTTTCGTAATCGTTGCCAAAGCCCGGCATGTACCCTTCGTGCGGCCCTTTCAAGGATGGGGCAACTGTCATGCGTTCATTCTTGGTCAGCTCATTCATTTTGCACGTTCCTTCCGGACAGATACGATCGAATTTAATCGGTGTGGTAATAGTTGACTTTGTAACTAACAAGCGTGACGGGAAGGTATCTTCAAAAAAGATGAGTTTGATTTGCAGGAAATTGCCATAGCCTTGCACCATGTCCTTCTTAGACTGGCAAAAGGTAGTGCAACAGAGATTGTTAATTCCGGTAGCTAAGGGTCGATTCTCGGGGTCAAACAAAGAAATTGACTCAGACAGGCCAAACCAGTCTGATTCTACATCGGTCAAGTGACCGGAAGTGCCAGGGGTTCAAATTTTATGGAAATTTTGGTGCCCAGGAGAGGACTCGAACCTCCACGTCCATACGGACACTAGCACCTGAAGCTAGCGCGTCTACCAATTCCGCCACCTGGGCAGGTGTCGTGGAGGGGCGTTTAAGCTGACTGGCAGGGGGCGTCAACCAGATTCGGGGGTGTTTTTGAAAGTTTTTTGATGCGTGCCCCAACTTCTGGTTCACGCGACGGATTTTCAGAGAAGCGCGGCGTTATTGCGCCTTGTTCGACGGGCTCGTGGGCGCTAGATCAATTCAGACCAAGACAGCAGGAGCGCCATCATGTCGAAACTCGTCACGATTTACGGTGGATCGGGCTTTGTTGGCCGATATATCGCGCGGCGTATGGCTGCCGAAGGCTGGCGTGTCCGCGTCGCTGTGCGGCGGCCCAATGAAGCGATGTTCGTCAGACCCTATGGCGCGGTTGGTCAGGTCGAGCCTATCTTGTGCAATATCCGTGATGACGCCTCGGTCGCTGCAGCGATGCATGGTGTTGACGCCGTGGTGAATTGCGTCGGCGTATTGAATGAGCTGGGCAAGAATGCGTTCGACGCAGTGCAGGCCGAAGGTGCCGAACGGATCGCCCGGCTGGCGGCCGCTCAGGGTATTGACCGCATAGTCCATATCTCGGCCATTGGTGCGGATCCCGAATCCGACAGCGAATATGCGCGCACCAAAGCGCAGGGCGAGGCGGGCGTTTTGCAACACATGCCGGGTGCCGTCATTCTGCGCCCATCAGTCATTTTCGGCACCGAAGACCAGTTTTTCAACCGCTTCGCAGGGATGACACGGATGAGCCCGTTCCTGCCGCTTGTTGGGGCGGAAACGAAATTTCAACCTGTCTATGTCGATGATGTTGCGCAAGCGGCAGTTCAAGGCGTTCTGGGCAAAGCGTCTGCCGCTGTTTATGAACTGGGCGGGCCAGAGGTAAAGAGTTTCCGCGCCTTGATGCAGCAGATGCTCGACGTAATTCATCGCCGCCGGATCATCATCGGGATGCCTTTCTGGGCGGCGAAAATCATGGCGGGTGTGTTGGATATCGCGAAGTTCGTCAGTTTTCAGTTGTTTCCGAATAATATCCTGACCCGTGACCAACTTAAGAATCTGCGGCGCGATAATGTGGTTGCGGATGACGCCAAAGGTTTTTCGGACCTCGGGATCGAGCCCGCGACGTTGGAGTCGGTTCTGCCAGAATATCTGTGGAAATTCCGCCCCGCGGGTCAGTATGACGATATTCAGAACTCGGCCAAGAACCTGCGCATCTGATCAGCTATAGGCAATCACCAGCAGGATTGCTCCGAGGATGACCCGGTAGATCACATAGGGTGTGAAACTGACGCTGCGCAGAAGCCGCATCATCAGGTTAAGCGCGAGCAGAGCCGAAACAAAGGCGAAGGCTGCGGCAATCGCTCCGTCCTTGGCCAGCTGTGTATCTGCCTCACGGACGACATCGATCGAAAGCAGGACGCCCGAAGCGATGATCGTTGGTATCGACATCAGCATGGCAATCCGCGCACCATCTTCGCGTGTATAGCCAAGCTGACGAGCGCCTGTGATCGTAATCCCCGAGCGTGAAGTCCCCGGGATTAAGGCCAACATCTGCCACAGCCCCATGATCATTGCGTCCTTTAAGCCCCAGTCCGAACTACGTTTGGTTTGTACCCCCTTTTGATCCATCCAATACAGCACTAACCCGAAGCCAAGCATCGCCCATCCGATGACGGCGACTGAACGTAGAGTCTGCTCAAGCCCCGTCAGGTACACGATCCCGCCCGCAATGACTGTCGGAATCGTGGCGATGACCAAGCCCAGTGCCAACCGCGCCTGAGGCGTCTCAATTCGTCCTCGGATAATTTGGGGTATCCCGGCTAGGGCTTGTTTCACATCTGACCAGAAATAAAGAATAACCGCGCCAAGTGTTCCTACATGGACGGCGACATCGATTGCCAGGCCTTGATCATCCGCGCCAGTCAGGCGGGGCAGCAGGATCAGGTGCCCGGATGAAGATACAGGCAAGAATTCGGTGACGCCCTGAATGATCGCCACAAGAATCAAGTGAAAAAGGCTCATCTGCTCTGCCGGTACCGTGCTCGTTTTGTTGAGAACAATGGGTATAAGCGGGCAACGGGAAAGTGAAGTGTCCAGATAGGTCCGAATCGGAACTAAAAACACGACAAATTTCTCTGAAAAAACATCGAGCGATGCAGTTTTCTCAATATAGGTCAGTACAGTTGACTTTTCATCCAGAATGACTTCACTTAAAGAACCCTGACCAAGCCAATTCATGGAGTCTGACCCGTGGCCAAGCAACCGATGCTGAAATTTGTGCAGATCGATCGTGTCATGCCTGAAAAGCGTGCCGCCAGTGACCGCAAAGAGGACTTCGATGAAATCTATGCCGAGTACGCCGCGGAGAAGGCGGCCGAACAGGCCAGCCGATGCAGCCAGTGCGGAGTGCCCTATTGCCAGTCCCATTGTCCGCTGCACAACAATATCCCTGATTGGCTGAACCTGACGGCAACCGGGCGGTTGGAAGAGGCGTATCAAACAAGCCAGGCTACCAACACTTTCCCTGAAATCTGCGGCCGCATCTGCCCACAGGACCGTCTGTGCGAAGGCAATTGCGTGATCGAGCAATCGGGCCACGGTACGGTCACCATCGGCTCGATCGAGAAATACATCACCGATACAGCCTGGGACAAAGGCTGGGTCAAACCCGTTCAGCCTCGTGCCGAGCGCGACGAAAGCGTGGGTATCATTGGCGGTGGTCCCGGAGGATTGGCAGCGGCGGATATGCTGCGCCGGGCGGGTATTCAGGTCACGGTCTATGATCGATATGACCGTGCGGGGGGGCTGCTGATGTACGGCATTCCCGGTTTCAAGCTGGAAAAGGATATCGTCCAACGCCGAAATGACCTGCTGGCAGATGGTGGTGTTGCATTTGAGCTGAACTGCGATGTGGACGCCGCGAAATTCGCGGAAATCCACGCGAAACATGATGCGGTGATTATTGCAACGGGCGTCTACAAATCCCGTGATCTGTCCATGCCCGGCAGCGGTCTGGGTGGGATTGAAAAGGCGATCGATTTTCTGACAGCCTCGAATCGCAAAAGTTTTGGCGATGCGGTTGATGACTTCGACAATGGCCGCCTGAACGCGGAAGGTAAGAAAGTGGTCGTCATCGGCGGGGGCGATACCGCAATGGATTG
This sequence comes from Ruegeria sp. C6, assembly GCF_056537625.1. Taxonomy (NCBI): domain Bacteria; kingdom Pseudomonadati; phylum Pseudomonadota; class Alphaproteobacteria; order Rhodobacterales; family Roseobacteraceae; genus Ruegeria; species Ruegeria sp. C6. The sequence goes on from NZ_JBQFRW010000007.1 coordinate 118,242, forward strand.
CGTGCGCACGTCGATTCGTCAGGGTGCGACGTCGGTCAAATGCCTCTATCGCCGCGACCGCGCCAATATGCCGGGCTCGCAGCGCGAGACCCAGAATGCCGAGGAAGAAGGCGTGATCTTCGAATGGCTTAGCGCACCCAAAGGCTTTACCGGCGATGAGCAAGTAAACGGTGTCATGGTGCAGAAGATGCGTCTGGGCCAGCCCGATGCCTCGGGCCGTCAGGCTCCCGAAGTGATTGAGGGCGCAGACTATGTCGAAGAGGCCGATCTGGTGATCAAGGCGCTTGGATTCGAACCCGAAGACCTGCCCACGCTGTTTGGTCAACCCGATCTACCCGTGACCCGCTGGGGTACAATCAAAGCTGCGTTCCAGACCGGTGCAACCGAGATGGAGGGCGTTTATGCCATCGGCGACATCGTGCGCGGTGCTTCGCTGGTGGTCTGGGCGATCCGTGACGGGCGCGATTGCGCAGATGCCATAATTGAGCGTTTTAACGTCAAATCCGCCATCGCAGCCGAGTGAAACAAAACGCAAAAGCAATTCGAAAAATCCCAGCGGGTATGCGTTCGAAAGCGAACGCCGACAGATGAACAAAAGCCTGTGTGCCCCCTTGGGAAGAAGGAGACAGCCAATGACCAAATATGATGCCGATTGGGTGCGGGCCGAAGAAGCCAAGCGCAAATGGATGGCAGAAAACGGTCTCTATTCAGAGGAAGAAGAACATTCCTCGTGCGGTGTGGGCCTTGTTGTGTCCGTCGATGGTAAGCCGTCACGCAAGGTGGTGGATGCCGGGATCGATGCGCTAAAGGCAATCTGGCATCGCGGCGCGGTGGATGCGGACGGTAAAACCGGGGATGGCGCAGGTATCCATGTGCAGATCCCGGTCCCATTCTTCTATGATCAGATTCGTCGCACGGGTCATGAACCAAACTTGGATGAACTGGTTGCTGTCGGTCAGGTTTTCCTGCCCCGCACAGATTTTGGCGCGCAGGAACAGTGCCGGACCATCGTGGAAACCGAAGTTCTACGCATGGGCTACTATATTTATGGCTGGCGACATGTGCCGGTTGATGTGACCTGTCTGGGCGAAAAGGCCAACGCGACCCGGCCCGAGATCGAGCAAATCCTGATCTCGAACTCCAAAGGCGTGGATGAAGAGACATTCGAGCGTGAGCTCTATGTCATTCGTCGCCGAATAGAAAAAGCGGCGCTGGCCGCAGGAATCTCGGGGCTATATCTGGCGTCGCTGTCTTGCCGGTCGATCATCTACAAAGGCATGATGCTGGCCGAGCAGGTCGCTGTTTTCTACCCCGACCTGATGGATGAGCGGTTCGAGTCCGCTTTTGCGATTTACCACCAGCGCTATTCGACCAACACGTTCCCGCAATGGTGGCTGGCCCAACCCTTCCGTATGTTGGCCCACAACGGTGAGATCAACACGCTGAAAGGCAACATCAACTGGATGAAAAGCCACGAGATCCGCATGACCTCGGATAGCTTTGGCGTCTATGCCGAGGATATCAAACCGATCATAGCGGGCGGATCGTCGGATTCCGCCGCATTAGACTCGGTATTCGAGGTCTTGGTGCGTGCTGGGCGCTCGGCGCCGATGGCGAAAACCATGCTGGTTCCGGAAAGCTGGTCCAAGCAAGCTATCGAGCTGCCGCAAAGCTGGCGCGACATGTATTCCTACTGCAATTCAGTGATGGAACCTTGGGATGGCCCTGCTGCGCTGGCAATGACGGATGGCCGCTGGGTGTGTGCCGGTTTGGATCGGAATGGTCTGCGCCCGATGCGCTATGTGGTAACCGGCGATGGTCTGGTCATCGCGGGGTCCGAGGCGGGTATGGTGCCGATTGATGAGGCCACCGTGACCGAAAAAGGCGCGCTGGGACCGGGCCAGATGCTGGCTGTCGATATGAAAAAGGGCAAGCTGTACCGCGACAAGCAGATCAAGGACAAACTGGCCCGAGCACTGCCGTTTGGCGACTGGGTCGGCAAGATCAACGATCTGGACGAGTCACTTGCGGGCGTGACGGAACACCCGAAATTCATCGGAGAAGAACTGCGCAAGCGTCAGATCGCGGCCGGGTATTCTGTAGAAGATCTAGAACAGATTCTTGCCCCGATGGCAGAGGACGGCAAAGAGGCGCTGGCTTCGATGGGGGATGATACGCCCTCGGCTGTTCTGTCCAAGCAATACCGCCCGCTTAGCCACTTTTTCCGGCAGAACTTCAGCCAGGTGACGAACCCTCCGATCGACAGTTTGCGTGAATACCGTGTGATGTCGCTGAAGACGCGGTTCGGCAACCTTAAGAACGTGCTGGACGAAGACAGCAGCCAGACCGAGATCATCGTTCTGGAAAGCCCCTTTGTCGGCAATGCACAATGGGACACCCTGGTCAATCAACTGGGTTCACCCCTTGCGGAGATCGATTGTAGCTTTGAACCCGGCCGAGGCGCTCTGAGCGCCGCCTTGGCACGTGTTAGAGCCGAAGCAGAGGAAGCCGTGCGCTCGGGCGCGGGTCACTTGGTTCTGTCTGACATGAATTCAGGGCAAGGTCGTGTGGCGATGCCGATGATCCTGGCCACCAGTGCTGTGCATTCGCATTTGACCCGTCAGGGTTTGCGGACCTTTTGTTCGCTGAACGTGCGGTCTGCTGAATGTGTTGATCCTCATTACTTTGCGGTTCTGATCGGCTGTGGCGCGACTGTTGTGAACGCCTATCTGGCCGAAGACTCACTGGCTGATCGCATTGACCGTGGTCTGCTGGACGGCACCCTGACCGAAAACGTTGCGCGCTATCGCGAAGCCATCGACCAGGGTCTGCTGAAGATCATGGCCAAGATGGGTATTTCGGTGATCTCGTCCTATCGCGGTGGTCTGAATTTCGAAGCCGTGGGTCTCAGCCGCGCTATGGTGGCCGAGTATTTCCCGGGCATGACCAGTCGAATCTCCGGCATCGGTGTCACCGGCATTCAGACCAAAGTCGAAGAAATTCATGCCAAGGCGTGGGACAGCGGTCTGGATGTTCTGCCCATCGGAGGTTTCTACAAAGCGCGTAAATCGGGTGAGACCCACGCGTGGGAAGCAACCTCAATGCACATGATGCAAATGGCCTGTAACCGCGCCTCATATGAGCTGTGGAAACAGTATTCGGCCAAGATGCAGTCCAATCCTCCGATTCACTTGCGCGATCTGATGGATTTCAAGCCGCTGGGCAAGCCGGTGCCGATCGAAGAGGTCGAATCGATCACTTCAATCCGCAAACGCTTTGTCACTCCAGGCATGTCGCTGGGCGCGCTCAGCCCCGAGGCGCACAAGACACTGAACGTGGCGATGAACCGGATTGGCGCGAAGTCGGATTCCGGCGAAGGTGGTGAAGACCCGGCGCATTTTGTGCCTGAACCCAATGGTGACAACCCGTCGGCCAAGATCAAACAGGTGGCCTCGGGCCGGTTCGGCGTGACCGCCGAATACCTGAACCAGTGCGAAGAGCTTGAGATCAAGGTCGCCCAAGGCGCGAAACCGGGTGAGGGCGGTCAGCTGCCGGGTATGAAAGTCACAGACCTGATCGCGCGTCTGCGGCATTCTACCAAGGGCGTTACGCTGATCTCGCCGCCGCCGCACCACGACATCTACTCGATCGAGGATTTGGCGCAGCTGATCTATGACCTGAAACAGATCAACCCGCGTTGCAAAGTGACGGTTAAGCTGGTGGCGTCCTCGGGCGTTGGCACGATTGCTGCCGGTGTGGCCAAGGCGAAAGCCGATATTATCCTTATTTCGGGTCACAATGGCGGCACTGGGGCCTCACCTGCGACCAGCATCAAATATGCCGGCCTGCCATGGGAAATGGGCCTGACCGAAGCCCATCAGGTTCTGGCGATGAACAACCTGCGCGACCGTGTGACTCTGCGGACCGATGGTGGCCTGCGCACTGGTCGCGACATCGTCATGGCCGCGATGATGGGCGCTGAGGAATACGGCATCGGTACCGCCGCCCTGATCGCAATGGGCTGTATCATGGTGCGTCAGTGCCAGTCGAACACCTGTCCGGTGGGCGTGTGTACGCAGGACGAATCGTTGCGTGCCAAGTTTACTGGTAACGCGGACAAGGTGGTGAATCTGATCACCTTCTACGCACAGGAAGTGCGAGAACTGCTGGCTAGCCTCGGCGCACGCTCGATTGACGAAATCATCGGTCGTGCTGATCTGCTAGCACAGGTCAGCCGCGGATCGGCGCATCTGGATGATCTGGACCTCAACCCGCTGTTGATCACCGTCGATGGCGCACATGATATCGTCTACAACCGCGACAAGGATCGTAATGCAGTGCCGGATACGCTGGATGCCGAGATTGTGCGCGATGCGGCGCGCTTCCTGAAAGACGGTGAGAAGATGCAACTATCTTACGCGGTGCAGAACACGCATCGGACCGTGGGTACACGTGTCTCAAGCCACATCGTCCAGAATTTCGGCATGCGGAACACGTTCCAGGACGATCACTTGCATGTGAAGCTGCAGGGTTCGGCGGGCCAGTCACTGGGGGCTTTTGCCGCTCCGGGTCTCAAGCTGGAGGTCTCGGGTGATGCCAACGACTATGTCGGCAAGGGGCTTTCGGGCGGCATGATCGTCGTACGTCCGCCGCAGGTGAGCCCGCTCAAGGCGGAATATAACACCATCATTGGCAACACCGTCCTATACGGTGCCACCGATGGCCACCTATTTGCGGCAGGCCGCGCAGGTGAGCGGTTCGCGGTGCGAAATTCAGGTGCCAGAGTGGTAATCGAAGGCTGCGGCTCGAATGGATGTGAATACATGACCGGCGGTGTTGCGGTTATTCTCGGCGATATCGGTGCCAACTTTGGTGCGGGGATGACGGGTGGTATGGCTTATCTGTACGACCCCGAAGGCAAGGCCGAAGCGCTGATGAACATGGAGACGCTTGTCACCTGTCCGGTGACAGTGGACCATTGGGAAGATCAGCTGAAAGCAATGATCGAGCGCCATGTCGCGGAAACCAATAGCCGCAAAGCCATTGATATCTTACAGCATTGGGATGTGGAAAAGACCAACTTCCTGCAGGTTTGCCCGAAAGAGATGTTGAACAAGCTCAGTCATCCTTTGACCACCGAAGTGGCGGCGGTTCCTGCAGAATAGGTCTTGAGAGATCTAAATCTTTGGCCCGGCGTGTCGTTCCCAACACGCCGGGTATTCTTTTGTCTGGCCATATTGTTTCCAATTCTTGTGTAATGCCGTGCATAACGCCTAGCTTTAGTCATAGTTTATTCGGGAAATGCAGGCATGCTGCTATCCCAATGATGTGAGTGAAGTGGAATATCGGTGTGCCCACGACGTATACAGACCAGTTTTTTGTGCTCGACCCGGCCAATCCGGGTGCGAACGGAACCGTTGTTGGATCCACGCTGAACGTCGAGTTCTTTGATATCATCGATCAGAATGACGATGATCTGATCAACCGGCTGAATGGAGACTCGGTTGACGGATCTGATATCACTGCGTCTTACTTCAATGATATGGTGACGATCGAGTTGCCGGGTGGTGCGCAGGTTACATATACCGGCGTTACCTTCTACCTTGCTGACGGGCGCGAGGTTTTTACCCCAACAGACGGATCGGTTCTGCAGCAAGGCACGTTTGTTTCTTCTTCAGTCACCGATTTTAGCGATGATGGGGCTTCGTTTGGTTCGGTCGATATCGCCAACGGTGATCTCGGTCCGCCCTGCTTTACGCCCGGCACATTGATTGAAACCCCCGATGGGCCCCGGCCGGTCGAGGACCTGAAACTTGGAGATCTGGTTACGACCGCGGATAGCGGCGCTAAACCTGTGCTCTGGATTGGTCGTACCAAGGTAGCAGCCGAGGGTAAACTGGCCCCAATTCGGTTCGAGACAGGGATGTTCGGGCTCACGCGCCCTCTGCTTGTTTCGCCGCAGCACAGGATGCTGATCGATGATTGGCGTGCACCCTACCTGTTTGGCCATGAAGAAGTTCTGATCGCTGCCCATTGTCTTGTGAACGGAACAACAGTCACGCGTGTCGAAGGGGGCGAGGTGGATTATATCCACATTCTGTTCCGGCGACATGAGATCGTGTTCGCCAATGGCGCCAAAAGTGAAAGCTACTACCCGGGACATGCACTGACCCAGGCCGAGCGTCGGACGCAAGCAGAAGTATTGGCCTTGTTCCCGGAGTTGGCGGCGCGCGGAGCAGCCTCAGTCAGAACTGCACGCCCGGTTGTGCGACCGCGCGACGGACAGATGTTGTCGAAATAATCCGTTTCAAATACGCCCTTCGCGGCGTATAGCAAGGCATGGCAAAAAAAGCAGTCCGCAAACCGCGCGGTAAGAAAAAGAAGGCGTCCAGATCAAACAAAACAACAGGCCCCATCGCTCGGATACGGCGCTGGGCCCTTCGTGTTGTTCTGGCGATGGTCGTGGCTTTTGTGTCTTTGGTTCTGATCTATTCAGTCGTGAACCCGCCGGTCACGCATACGATCTGGTCCGAGTGGCGTCGGCTTGGGAAGGTTGATCGCGAGTGGGTGCCGATCGAAGAGATTGCACCGATCATGGCGCGGTCGGTCGTAGCAGCCGAGGATGCCAACTTCTGCCTGCATTGGGGCTTTGATGTCGAAGCGATCCGCGATGCGCTGGAAGATGGCGGCAGCCGGGGTGCATCGACCATCACGCAGCAGGTGGTCAAGAATGTATTTCTCTGGCAAGGGCGCAGCTGGGTCCGCAAGGCGCTTGAAACCTCGATGACTCCGGTTGTTGAAATCGTCTGGAGCAAGCAGCGCATTCTCGAAGTGTATCTGAACGTCGCGGAAACCGGACAAGGGATCTTTGGCGTCGAGGCCGCGGCGCAGAAGTACTATGGGGTAAGTGCGGCAAAGATGTCTCCGACACAAGCGGCGCGTGTGGCGGCGATTCTGCCATCGCCGCGCAACCGGTCGGTTACGGATCCATCGGTGCGGACCCGCAGGCGTGCCGCGTCAATTCTGGATGGAGCGGCCACCATCCGCGCAGATGGACGCGCCGCGTGTTTCGAGGATTGAAACCCAGACCCCTCAGCGGCTAAAGCTTGAAGGGTACTCTACTGGTTCGAATGGAAGTTCATGGCGCGTCTGTTTCACGTCCCCCTCTCGCCCTATTGCCGCAAGGTTCGCCTGTCTCTGGCCGAAAAGAAGATCGAGGTTGAGCTGGTCGAAGAACGATACTGGGAACAGGACCCGGATTTTTTGCGCCGCAACCCGGCGGGTAAGGTTCCTGTGCTGCGACTGGATGGTCAGATCATGGCCGAGAGCGCCGCGATCTGCGAATATATCGAAGAGACCCGACCCGAGCCACCCTTGATGCCTAAAAAAGCCGAAGCACGTTATGAGGTGCGGCGTTTGGTAGGCTGGTTTGATGACAAGTTTCACCACGAGGTGACCTCAAAGCTACTCTATGAGCGGGTGAACAAGAAAGTAACGGGGCAAGGCTATCCGGACAGCAAGAACGTCAAGGAAGGCGCGCGCGCGATCAAGTATCATCTGGATTATATGGCCTGGCTGCTGGATCACCGTCGCTGGCTGGCCGGAGATCAGATGACATTGGCCGATTTCGCCGCGGCGGCGCATCTGTCGGCGCTGGATTACATTTCGGACGTAGATTGGAACCGAAGCTCTGCGGTGAAGGACTGGTACGCCAAGATCAAATCCCGCCCGGCGTTCCGCTCGATTCTGGCGGATCAGGTTCCGGGATTCCGGCCACCGCCACATTACGCGGATCTGGATTTCTGATAGATTGAGGGGTAGGGGGCTGTCCGCCCCCTCTTGGCCATTGGGTCAATTCACCCCCGAAGGTATTTTTGGCCAGATGAAGAGCGGATCGGAGTTGAAACAGCGGTTGGTGGAGCAAGCCTTGTCTGAGGGGTTTGTCGCCTGTCGGGTTTGTCGTCCTTGGGATGTGCCCCTTGTTTCCGAACGGTTGGATGCCTTTCTACAAGCCGGATATCATGGCCAGATGGGCTGGATGGCTGAGCGGGCTCATTGGCGCGGTGATCCGTCTGTGCTGTGGCCTGACGCGCGGTCGGTGATCATGCTTGCGGAGAGCTATACGCCCGAGCATGACCCGACTGCGGTGCTGGCGCATTCCAACTTGGGCGCCATTTCGGTTTATGCGCAGAACAAGGATTATCACGATCTGGTTAAGAAGCGCCTCAAACGATTGGCGCGCTGGCTGATTGCCGAGGGTGGGGGTGAAGTGAAGGTGTTTGTCGATACTGCTCCGGTGCCAGAGAAGGCGCTGGGGCAGGCCGCTGGGCTGGGGTGGCAGGGCAAGCATACCAATCTTGTCAGTCAGGATTGGGGAAATTGGGCCTTTTTAGGGTCTGTTTTCACAACTTTGGATTTGCCTGTGGATGGCGCTGAGGTCGACCATTGTGGCTCATGCCGCGCGTGTTTGACGGCCTGTCCGACCGACGCGTTTCCGGCACCGTATCAGTTGGATGCGCGGCGCTGTATTTCGTATCTGACCATCGAGCATAAGGGGCCGGTGGAGGAAGAGTTGCGCGCGCTGTTGGGCAACCGAATCTATGGCTGCGATGATTGTCTCGCGGCCTGCCCGTGGAACAAGTTTGCGGTCGCGGCCAGTGACCTTCGCTATGCGGCGCGGGAGGAGCTAAAGGCACCTCCGTTGGCGGAACTGGCGCAGCTGGATGATACAGCATTCCGCGCGATGTTCTCGGGCTCGCCGATAAAGCGGATCGGCCGGAATCGGTTCGTGCGGAACGTGCTTTATGCGATTGGGAACTCAGCGGTGCCGGCGTTACTGCCGGTTGCGCAGGCGCTGACCGATGATCCGGATCCGACCGTGGCTGATGCAGCGCGCTGGGCGGCATCCCGGTTGTCGTAAACAGGCTGGACGCGCCGCAGGAAAACGCTACACCCGGTTCTGGCGAACAGATGGAGGACCCGATGGCGTTGGCTTTGGGGGTGGATACGGGCGGAACCTATACGGATGCGGTGCTGATCCGGGATGAGCGCGAGGTGATCGCGTCGGCCAAATCGCTGACTACACGAGCGGATCTAGCGATTGGTGTGGGCCGCGCGGTTTCTGCTGTGCTAGAGACGGCTGATGTGTCTCCGGATCAGATTGGGATGGCATCGTTATCGACAACGCTGGCCACCAATGCGTTGGTCGAAGGCCAGGGCGGGCGCGTGGCGTTGATCTATGTCGGGTTTCGGGAAAGCGACCTTGAGAAACACGGTCTAAGAGAGGCGTTGAAGGGCGATCCGGCTTTGGTTCTGGCCGGGGGGCACAACCATGCCGGGGGTCAGGTCGCCGAATTGGATGTTGCAGGGCTTGAGGCCTTTCTAGACTCACATTCAGGCATTTCCGGTTATGCGGTTGCAGCACAGTTCGCGACCAGAAATCCGGCGCATGAACTGGAAGTGGCGCGCGTGATTTCCGAGCGTACGGGTGTGCCGGTCACGTGCTCTCATCATCTGTCGGCCAAGCTGAATGGGCCAAAGCGTGCAGTGACCGCCGTGCTGAATGCACGATTGATCGGGATGATCGACCGCTTGATCGGGCGCGCGCAGGATCAGTTGCGCGCGCAGGGCATCACCGCCCCAATGATGGTTGTGCGCGGGGATGGCGCTTTGATGAGCGCCGAGCAGGCGCGGGAGCGTCCGATTGAAACGATCCTAAGTGGCCCTGCGGCCTCTATCGTTGGCGCGCGCTGGCTGACCGAAGCTGAGAACGCGCTGGTGTCCGATATCGGCGGGACCACAACCGACGTCGCGCTGATCAGAGATGGCAAACCTGCCATCGACCCCGCAGGCGCGCAGGTTGGCGGTTTCAGGACCATGGTTGAAGCGGTTGCGATGCGGACTCATGGTTTGGGCGGTGACAGTCAGGTGCATGTGGTGACCGAAGGCTTGGGCGGCGGTGTCTTCCTTGGGCCGCGTCGGGTGCTGCCGGTGTCGCTGATCGCAGCTGAGGCCCCGGATGTGGTACATGCGGCATTGGATGAGCAATTGCGGGCGACGACTGTAGGTGAACATGACACGAGGTTTGCCCGTCGTGTGCCGGGTATCCCCGCCGATGGTGTCGGGGCGCGTGAATCAGTGTTGCTAGACCGGTTGGAGGATCGTGTTGTGCCGCTCAGCAGTCTGTTGCAAACCCGGATGGAGCATGGGGCACTGGGTCGTTTGGTGGATCGCGGGATCGTACAGGTCTCGGGTGTCACCCCTTCGGATGCCAGCCATGCTCTGGGGCGGCTTGCGGATTGGGACTGCTCGGCAGCGCTCAAGGCGCTGGAACTGATGGCGCGTAAGCGGGTTGGATCAGGGGACAGGCTGGCAGTATCGCCTGAAGCGCTGGCTCAGATTATCGTTGATCAGTTGACGGAACAAACCGCATTGACCTTGTTAGAGACTGCTTTTGCCGAGGAAAGCCATGGGTTTGACCAGCCTGCAAGAGATCTGGCCCGGCATGTTCTGACGCAGCGCGGGCTGGCGAAACACCGTGGGTTGTTGGCATTGGATGCCGCGCTGAATGTGGATGTGGTGGGCCTTGGGGCTTCGGCCCCCAGCTATTACCCGGCAGTCGGAGAGCGGTTGCATTGCAAGATGGTCCTGCCAGAGCATGCCGGTGTTGCAAATGCCATCGGTGCGGTTGTCGGGCGGCTGACCCTTCGGCGTGCCGGTTCAGTTACGTCCCCGGCCGAAGGCCGCTATCGGGTACATCTGGAAGAGGGGCCGCAGGATTTCTCGGACTCGAATTCCGCTCTACAGTTGCTTGAAGATGTGCTGCGCAACGAGGCTGAGGGCGCGGTGCGCCAAGCAGGTGCCGAGGATATACGCGTGACAGTCGACCGCGATATCCGCACCGCCAAGATTGAGGCGCAAGAAGTATTCGTCGAAGCGTTGATCACGGTTGAGGCGAGCGGACGACCTCGGGTGGCGGTCGGATAGCCCCGCAAGGGGCTATACCGCGCTTATCATTCTGCCGCACTGGAGCGTTTTGGCAGCACCCAGTCCGGGCGCGGGAAATGGCAGGTGTATCCGTTGGGGATGCGCTCTAGGTAATCTTGATGCTCGGGCTCGGCTTCCCAGAAATCGCCGACGGGTTCGACTTCGGTCACCACATTGCCGGGCCAAATGCCGCTGGCGTTGACATCGGCAATTGTATCTTCGGCCACCTGTTTCTGGGCATCGTCCACATAGTAGATCGCCGAGCGATAACTCATTCCGCGGTCATTGCCCTGACGATTCAGGGTGGTCGGGTCGTGGATCTGAAAAAAGAACTCTAGCAGATCGCGATAGGTGATTTGGGTCGGGTCGAACCAGATTTCGATCCCTTCAGCATGGGTGCCGTGGTTGCGATAAGTTGCGTTTGGCACATCGCCGCCGGTGTACCCGACGCGGGTGCGCGAGACGCCGGGCAATTTGCGGATCAGGTCCTGCATGCCCCAAAAGCAGCCTCCAGCCAGAACGGCGCGTTCATCGGTCATCAGATATCCTCCACATGGATCAGAAATTCGCCATACCCTTCGGCCTCCATCTCGTCGCGATGAATGAACCGCAGCGAGGCGGAATTGATGCAATAGCGTAGCCCGCCGTGTTCGCGGGGGCCATCGGGAAACACGTGGCCCAGGTGGCTGTCGCCGTGTTTCGAGCGGACCTCGGTCCGGATCATGCCATGAGTGGTGTCGCGAAACTCTTCGACATGTTCATGTATGATTGGCTTGGTGAAACTGGGCCAGCCGCAGCCGGATTCGTATTTGTGGGTCGAGGCGAACAACGGCTCGCCCGAGACGATATCCACGTAGATGCCCGGTTCCTTGTTGTTCAACAGCTTGCCAGTGCCCGGGCGTTCGGTGCCGCTGCGCTGGGTGACGTGAAATTCTTCAGGTGAGAGGGCCGCAATGACCTCGGGGTCTTTGGTATAACGGGACATGGATCCTCCGGTGTTTGAATGATGATGTCCTATTTGGGCATAGATGCGCAGGAATCAAAACCATATTACAGCGCGCTCGCGGGTCTGTGCAGTTGATCCAAACGAATGCACAGCGCGTATGATTTACAACAGGAGGTGAAGTGATGTTCCGTATGGCTCTGTTGACTGCTCTGATCTTGTTGAGCAAAGCCCTTCAGGCGGCACCACTGACGGGCGAATTTTCATCAATCGATGGTGGGACAATATCACTGGAAGACTGGCGCGGACAGCCCGTGCTTGTGGTCAACACGGCGTCGCTTTGCGGCTTTACCGGACAATACGCAGCGTTGCAGGAGCTGCACGAAACATATGAAGAACGCGGGCTGGTGGTACTGGCGGTCCCGTCGAATTCGTTCAAACAAGAGCTGGCGTCGTCGAAAGAGGTCAAGAATTTTTGCGAACTAAATTATGACCTTACGCTTCCGATGACGGATATCACTCCAGTGAAAGGTTCGGATGCCCATCCGTTTTACCGAGCTGTTGCTGCGCAGACTGGCTTTGTCCCGAAATGGAACTTTAACAAAGTGCTGATTGGCCCCGAGGGTGAGGTCGTTGCCACCTATGGGTCAAGCACCAAGCCAAATGCGCCTAAATTGATAGATCAGGTCGAGGCGTTACTGCGCTGACCGGGTTCGCGCGACAGCTGTACGGCAAGAATTCCCAGCGTTGTGATCAGAACCCCCACCGCATCCAATGGGCCCAACTTCTCACCCAGTAAAATGGCGGCGATGGTCACGCCGAATACCGGGTTGAGGAAATGGAACGTTGCTGCACGGATCGGGCCGATGCGATCCAGTAGCAGGAACCAGATGAAAGTTGCCAGAAGGCCCGGGAATAGCGTGGTGTAGGTAAAAGCCAGCACAAAAGGCAGTGTGGCGTGGATATGAATAGACTCGAACACCGGGGCGGCGAGAAACAGCACCGCCGATCCGATAAGCATCTGCAGCCCAACCACCATCATGAAGTTACCGCCCGAAGTCGCCCCCCGAACAGCCAGGGTGGCAAAGGTCAGCGCCAGCGCCCCGATTCCGCAGAGCAGAACCCCGAACAGATCGACACCAGCGTTAATCCGGCTACCCATGATTAGCGCGACACCGACAAAACCTGCCAGCAAGCCGACGATGCCCAGCGGGCGTATCCGCTCACCCAATAGCAGCCAGCCGGCTAGGGCTACCAGCAGGGGCATAGTCGAGGCGATGATCGCCGCGACCGAAGCCTCGACTGTCTGCATCGCATAGAAGTTTAGACCCAAATAAAGGGCATTTTGGCAGATTCCGAACAGAATAGTGGCGCGCCATTGGTTGCGAGTCAGGCGCCAGCTTTGCCCCATGGCGCGTGCGATCGCCACGCCAATTAGTCCCGAAATCAGAAATCGCAGCGCCAACGAGAACAAAGGCGAGGCATCGGCAACGATGATCCGCGCCGAGCTGAAGGCCGAAGACCAGATGAGGGCGAAAACAAGCCCCATGGCGATGGCGCGCAGGTCCATTACGGCCTCCTGATGAAATTCGGGCGACTGTTCCTGATTTTAACATGAGCTGCAAGGACCCATTGCGTCGAATAGCGGGGTCGCCCGATAGTTGGCATCAATGAGCTTGCGCGCAATGAGAATGAGCAGAGCTTTTTGTAGAAAAGCGCTGCTCATCATTATGATTCAGCTTGTCGCTTGATTCAGGCGAAAAAGCTAAGATCGTCCATCGAGAACCAACCCGCGTTCTCGACATGGTCATTGGTAATTTCACCTCCCGATGCAACGAACTCGACGTGATCAAAATCGCGCCAGTCAAACTCGTGTGTGACGTGATCGAATGTCAGATCGACCTCTGCGGAGTGCAACAGCTCATCGCCATTATAGGCATTGATTGTGACTTGGTTTGCCCAGTTCGCTTCAGGAATATACGTGGTGTCCGATCTGGAAGCATTGGCCAAGGAAACGCTGTTGAAGTTGAATTCTTCGCCATCGCTTTTGGAGAAGCCAACCGTTGCCCCCCAGGAATTGAATGCCTCCAGGTCTGGGTCGGGGTTTGAGCCACCGTATTCGTATGGGGTTAGAATGCCATCAGTGTTGCTCTGCCCTTTGCTAACACTTGCAATAAATGCACCATTCAGCACCTGATCACTGTCATTGATGCGGGTTCCGTCATTGAAATCCAGCACGAACTCTTCAAGCGGGTCAGGCGCGGTCAGTTCCGGGAAGTATTGGAACAAGGATTCAGGGATGTCCTCGACCTTTTCATACAAAGAAATCTCTTTCCCGCCTGCGTCTGGATAGCTGGTGACCTTCAATGCCCAAGAAGCACTGTCGTCCCCGTCCAGTTGCAGCACGTCAGAACGTTTTCCATCCGCATAAAGTGTAACGGTTACGTCCCCATTATCTTTCTCCAGCCGACGTTCCGAGATTTGTCCGTCCTGATAGGCGGTCGTGATCGAATCCCAGGATTTCGCATCCAGCTCATCAGTCTGGCTGATGCTGACGCGCTGGCCATTTGACCAGATCTCGTGTTTCACGACTCCATTGTCATATGTCGTTGTCTTTTCAGATTTCTTTCCACTGCCATCAAATGAGGTGCTGATGGTTTCCCACGACTTAATGTCGCTTCCGTTTGTCTGCGTTACGTTGCTACGCTGTCCGTCTGTCCACGTTTCCTGTTTGACAATTCCATTGTCATAGGTGGTCGTCCGTCCGGTTGTCTCTCCGTTGACATCGAAGAACGTGTCGATCCGATCCCAGGATTTGGTTTGTAGAAAGTCCTGAACAGTACTGAAATGACCGGGCGCGAAGGCTTCAACCGTCCGGGCACCATTATCGTTTGTTATCGTGCGGCCTATGATATTGCCCGACGCATCATAGCGTAGAACGATCTGGTCCCAGGGTTTTGCACCGTCTCCGAAAAACCCATCTTGGATGAGAATCTCATCCGGAACACCATTTTGAAAGGTCTCGGTCACGCGGATACTGTCTGGATAAACCGTTCCGCGTTCGGTCATTATGCCATTGGCGTCATAGTCAATGAACCGATTATCAAAGCCCAATGCCTCTTCTGTTCCGACATAAAATTCCTGACGCAAAACGCCGTCTTCGTAAGTCCCGAAGACCTCGTATCCGGCATCAAAAGTCGTCCGCGTTGCAACGACAACATCGTCTTCAATCGTGTATTGGATGTCTGCCCAGTCGAATTGATTTTCTGTATCGAATTCAGTGGTTTGATATCGTGCCATAAATCGAGATTCCTCAATAATACTTCCCATTAAGCGAGTGGATGAGGAACATGACACAACTATGGCGATAGCGGCAAAAACTCGATATTAATCAGATGCTTACATAACTTATTCAGACAAAAAAAGGGCCGCCCGGTGGCGACCCCTTCGATCTTGCGATCTGTCTTCGGCGAATTAGCCGTTGACGCTGTCTTTCAGAGCTTTCGCGATGGTCATTTTGACCACTTTGTCGGCTTCTTTCTTGAACTGCTCGCCGGTGGCGGGGTTGCGCACCATGCGCTCGGGGCGCTCGCGGCAGTAGATTTTGCCAACGCCGGGCAGGGTGACTGCACCACCGGCCGAAACTTCGCGAGTGATAAGGCCGGTCATGGCCTCCAGCGCGGCATTTGCGGATTTCTTGTCAGTTCCCATTTCCTCAGCGAGAGCAGCCACCAGCTGAGTCTTTGTCATAGGCTTTGCCATTTCTTGGTCTCCTTAACGTGCCCGATCTATAGGGCCTCACCGCGTAACTGTAACGGGATATTGTGGCTAAACACAACGAATAGTAGCACTAAAAACCCCAAAAATAGGGGAAATTCGTTGCTTTTTTGCTTCAGAGAAAGGCCGTTTCGTCAAACGAACGCAATTTCCGGCTGTGTAACCGTTCCAGCGGCATGCCGCGCAAGTGCTCCATCGCCCGGATTCCGATCGCCAAATGACGACTGACCTGAGTGGTATAGAACGCCGAAGCCATGCCGGGAAGTTTTAATTCACCATGTAAGGGCTTATCCGAGACGCACAGCAACGTGCCATAAGGAACCCGAAACCGATAACCGTTGGCTGCGATTGTTGCACTTTCCATATCCAGCGCAATCGCACGGGACTGGCTGAGCCGTTGCACCGGGCCGGACTGATCGCGAAGCTCCCAATTGCGGTTATCGACTGAGGCGACTGTACCTGTTCGCATGATACGTTTCAGCTCGTAGCCTTCCAACTCGGTTACCTCGGCCACAGCCTGTTCCAGCGCGACCTGGACTTCGGCCAGCGGTGGGATCGGGACCCAGACGGGCAGATCGTCGTCCAGCACTTTGTCCTCGCGCAGGTAGGCATGTGCCAGTACGAAATCCCCAAGCGCCTGCGTGTTGCGCAGACCGGCGCAGTGGCCGACCATCAACCAGGCGTGCGGGCGCAGAACCGCAATGTGGTCGGTGGCCGTTTTGGCATTCGATGGCCCGACGCCGATATTGACCAGCGTAATCCCAGACCCATCCGCGCGTTTCAGGTGGTAGGTTGGCATTTGCGGCAGTTTAAGGGGCTGTTCCAGTACGGCTTCGGCGTCCGTGATCTCAACATTCCCGGTCGAGACAAAGCTGGTATAGCCGCTGTCGGGATCGGCCAGTTGAGCCCGTGCGTAGCTCTCAAATTCCGAGACATAGAACTGATAGTTGGTGAACAGCACATGGTTTTGGAAATGGCCGGGGTCAGTCGCCGTATAATGCGACAGTCGTGCAAGCGAATAGTCCACCCGCTGGGCTGTGAAGAGCGCAAGGGGTTCCGCTTCGTTTTCCAGCTCGTGCACGCCATTCACGATATCGTCGTTTGTTGTATTCAGGTCCGGTACATCGAACGCATCGCGCAGAGTGAACCCAGCTGCACCCTGATGCGGGACAACCAGATCCGGGTTATTGGCGACAGCGAAATGGACCGGGATCGGCGTTTCCGAAGCTCCGATTGTGACCGGTTGATCGTGGTTCTTGATCAATAGCGCGATTTGCTGGGTAAGGTAGGACCGGAACAGATCGGGGCGCGTCACTGTCGTGGCGTGCGTGCCCGGCTCGGACACGTGACCGAAGCTCAGCCGGCTGTCGACCTGCGCGTAAGACGAGGTCCTGATCCGGATTTCGGGGTAGAACGCCCGAAACCTCTCGGTAGGAGCGCCGTTCTTAAGTGCATTTGCAAACCTATCGCACAGGAATTTTGTCGCCTGTTCATAGAGCTCTTCTAAACGTGCGACAGCTGCAAGCGGATCGCTAAATTTCTCGGGGTTGGGAACGTCAGGTGTTCGGATAGTAGTCATGCAAGGGGTTCCAGAAGGTCGATCTTTTCGAATGTACGTACGTCCACCAGCCCAAGGTCCGAGATCCGCAGTTCTGGGATCACAACCAGGGCCAGCAGAGAATGCTGCATATATGCGTTGTTAAGCTGACAGCCGCAGGTCTTCATCGCCTCGACCATTTGTTCTGCTTTGGCGGCAACCTCAGTCGCTGGGTTGTCGGACATCAGGCCTGCGATCGGCAGTTCCACCAAGGCCAGTTCCTCGCCATCGCGAAAGACTGTGATGCCTCCACCCACTTCGGCCAGCCGGTTCGCAGCCAGTGCCATCTGTTCACGGTCGGTGCCGACAACAATCATATGGTGGCTGTCATGCGCAACGGTCGAGGCCATGGCCATTTTGCCCTGATATCCAAAGCCCGAGACAAAGGCGTTGGTCACACCCCCCGTGGCGCGATGCCGTTCGACCAATGCGATTTGGCACACATCGCCTTCGCCTTCAACAAGCCCTTCGATAATGGGCAGCTCCGATTTCAGTGCCTGCGTCGGGGCCTGATTTTCAACCACCCCGATCACGTTGGCCGTGACACGGTTCGCTCCGGCAGGGGCTGCGATCTCAAAGTCTGTCGAGGTCAGCGCGTGCCCTAGGTGTACGGTATTTCGCGCCTTAGCGGGCCAGTTCAGATGCGGGCATTCGACCGTTACCGTCCCGTTTTCAGCCACAATCTGACCGCGCGCGACCACGGTTTCGATCGGAAGCTCTACCAGATCAGAACTCAGGATAATGTCAGCGCGCCGCCCGGGTGTGATCGAGCCGATCTCGCGTTCCAACCCAAAATGGGTCGCCGTGTTGATCGTCGCCATTTGCAGCGCAACCAGAGGATCGCAACCACAGGCAATCGCATGTCGCACTACGCGGTTCATGTGTCCGTCATTTACCAGCGTTCCCGAATGGCAGTCGTCGGTGCACAAGATGAAGTTGCGCGGGTCCAGCCCTTTTTCAGTCACCGCAGTAATCTGGCTTTCCACATCATACCAGGCCGACCCCAACCGCATCATTGACCGCATTCCCTGACGGACACGTGCGATGGCGTCGGCCTCGCAGGTGCCTTCATGATCATCGGCAGGGCCACCAGCGACGTAAGCGGCAAATTCAGGCCCTAAATCAGGCGAAGCGTAGTGCCCGCCAACGGTTTTTCCGGCGCGCTGTGTGGCCGCGATCTCTGCCAACATCTTCGGATCGCCATGAATGACACCGGGAAAGTTCATCATCTCACCCAGACCGATGATACCGGGCCAAGACATCGCCTTAGCTACATCCTCAGCGGTGATTTCGTACCCAGTCGTCTCCAACCCAGGAGCTGATGGCGCGCAAGACGGCATCTGGGTGAAGATGTTCAGCGGCTGCATCAGCGCCTCGTCATGCATCAGTCGCACACCTTCTAACCCCATCACATTGGCGATCTCATGCGGGTCGGTGAACATCGAAGTTGTGCCATGCGGAATGACTGCGCGGGCAAATTCTGCCGGGGTCAACATGCCCGATTCGATATGCATATGCGCATCGCATAACCCCGGCACCAAATAGCGACCGTGCGCCTCGATGATCTGAGTCTCAGGACCGATACAATGCGCGGCGTCCGGCCCCACAAAAGCAACGCGCCCCGCAGCGATCGCCACGTCATGGTCAGGCAGGGTTTCGCGGCTATGCACATTGACCCAGACGCCGCCACGGATCACCAAATCGGCAGCCTCGCGGCCAGCAGCCACGGCGATGAGACGAGGGGCGGTATCGGGCCAACTTGGGAAGGGAGTGTATTCCATGACCCAACTTTCCCGAATGCGGCGCAAGGTGCAACCCCCACTATTAAGGTATCATGGAATCATCACAAAACCTGCCATCCGCAGCGCGCCAGCGCTGCCACGCCCAACCAGAGGAGATGCCCAAAGGGCATCAACGATGGGCGGGAGCGACCCGCGATTAGTTGTGGCGATCGGCTTCAATCTCTGCGCGCAGCCAGTCGACAAACGCCAACGCGCCCGGCGTTTCCTCGGCTTGGGGCGATAGCAATAGATAATAGGCCTCGGGCATAGCAGCGCGATGGATGAACGGCGCGATCAGGCGGCCTTCTTCAATCAACCGTTTTGCGATCATGTCGTGGGCTAAACACAAGCCTCCTCCGGCCATCGCAACCGACAGGCTGACCAGATAGGTCGTCGAATAGGTTACCTTAGGTTTCCCCCAAGTTAGACTCTGATCTGTGATCCAACTCTCCCAATTCGACAACAAATTTGAACAGTCGAACAGGGGCTGTTCCTGCAGGGTTTCCAGCGTCACCGGGAAGTCGGGGGCACAGACAGGATAGTAGTGATCTGTCCGTAGCAATTCCGTTCGCACCGTATCGGCCGGGCGCAGCGAATAGCGGATTTCCACCGCCGCGCCTTCGGCCATTTCGCGCGGCTCCCAGAGCTCAGTGAAGATATTCAGATGTACATCCGGATGCAGTTCCCGAAACCGGGGTAGGCGCGGAGCCAGCCAGTTGACGGCAAATGTGATGTTGCTCTGGACCTGAACCGCGTTTTGTTGTGCGCCCGTGACGGCTTGTGTCCCCCTTACCAGAGTTCGAAAGGCTTCACGCACGACCGGCAGATAGGTGATACCAGCTTCGGTCAGCTCCAATGCACGCGGACGACGTAGGAATAATGGCTGACCCAAATAGCCCTCTAGTGATTTGATTTGCTGGCTGACTGCGCTTTGCGTCATGTTCAAATCCCGCGCCGCCCCCGTGAATGACAAATGACGGGCCGCCGCTTCAAATGTGCGTAGCCAGCCGAGCGGTGGAAGTGATTTCTGCATGCTCATAACTCTGCCAGTAGTTTTACTAATGAACTAGGCATGTTTTTTTCGTTGGTCAAACGTTTGCGGTGAAGGCACGATTTCCCAGAAGTCAATTGACCAGCGAAGGAGCCCGGCATGAGCGTTACAAACCTGCGTCCCAACATCGATCATTGGTCCGAACGCGTGGACATGGCCGCCGCATTCCGCTGGACCGAACGGTTGAACATGCATGAAGGGGTGGCGAACCATTTCAGCCTTGCGGTGAACGAAGACGGCACGCAGTTCCTGATGAATGCCAATCAGATGCATTTCGCGCGTATCAAGGCGTCAAATCTGCTGCTGCTTGATGCCAATGACAAAGATGTCATGGATCAGCCCGGCGCACCGGACCCAACGGCTTGGGGGCTGCACGGATCGATCCACCGCCATTGCCCACATGCGCGCTGCGTAATGCACGTGCATTCGATTTTTGCGACGGTTCTTGCCTCGCTGGCAGACAGCACCTTACCGCCGATCGATCAGAACACCGCAACTTTCTTCAATCGCTACGTAATCGATGAAGAATTCGGAGGTCTGGCTTTTGAAAACGAAGGTGAGCGCTGTGCCGCGATGCTGTCGGACCCGAAAAAGAAAGTCATGATCATGGGCAACCACGGGGTTTTGGTGATCGGCGACAGTCCAGCAGATGCCTTTAACAGACTCTATTATTTTGAACGCGCCGCAGAAACGTACATTCGCGCTCTTCAAACCAGGCAACCTTTGCGCGTTCTGTCCAATGAGATTGCTGAGAAAACCGCGCAAGAGCTTGATGAATATCCCGGTCAGGCCGAAGCACATCTACGCGAAATCAAATCTGTTCTGGATGCCGAAGGCTCGGATTACGCAACCTGAAGCGCACTGTTAGGAGTTTCAGCCATGACCGATATGCATGATGCGGAAGCCGCCCGATGGAATTACCGCCCCGAAGGGCCCGTCGGTTTGAACCCTTTGTTCAACTGGCCGCCGCGTCCTGCGGCTATCCTGAACTGGTACAAAGGGGCTTGGCTTCCCCTTACGTCGCTGACGCTTTGCATGGTGATGGCTTTTGCCGCCTATTTCGTGTTTTTACCTCCATTAGAGACCATGCAGAGTTTCGCGCCCGGCTGGATGTTCCGTATCTGGCTGCTGAACATGGTGCCTCAGATCATGATAGCAGGAGGTCTGCATTGGTGGCTTTACATGCGCAAAGGGCAGGGCATGTACAAGAAATTCGACCGGCGTGATCTGACACGTGACAATGGGTCGTTTACCTTTCGAAATCAGGTTTTGGATAACATCTGGTGGACGCTGGGAAGTGCGATGACTGTGGCGACGGTCTATCAGTGGCTGATCTACTGGGCGATGGCGAATGGCTATGCGCCAGTGATAACCTGGGCCACCGCCCCCGTTTGGTTCGTGATCTGGATGCTTTTCATCCCGATGTGGTCAGGGCTTCATTTCTACTGGGTGCACCGATTGGAACATCACCCGAAACTCTACAAGCACGTTCATGCTGTGCACCATCGCAACGTCAATATCGGACCATGGTCAGGAATATCGAACCACTGGTATGAAAACCTTCTCTATTTCACCACCTACTTCATCCATCTGATTGTACCCTCGCATCCGCTGCATCTGCTGTTTCACGCCTACTTCCAGCAGATCAGCCCTGTACTGTCTCACTCGGGTTTCGAAAAGCTGAAGGCTGGTGAAACGGATGCCGCGCGGGCAGGGGACTTCTTCCACCAGCTTCATCACCGGTATTTCGAGTGTAACTACGGCACATCCGAGATTCCGTTCGACAAGTGGTTCGGCACTTATCATGATGGTTCAGCCGAGGCGACAACGCGGACACGGGCTTTCAAGAAGCAGATGTATACTTAGATCACGAGGGCGTTCTGCCCCGCCGAGTTCTGCATAGGTCCGTATATGACCTACGCAGAGCTTTGGTCAGGTTTTCTCAAACAACGCGATCAAAGCGACGTCATCTTTGTTAGGGCCGGCAGCAAGATCGCCATAAATCCGGACCTGCGTTAACGATAAGTCTCTGATCTGATCCGCTTCGAGGCGGCGGAAGGTATCGGCGAACCCGAGCGCCTCAAAGTGTTTTGCGTTGATCGACAGGGCGAACTGCGCACCGTGGCGTGCGACGCGCAAGAGCGCTGGCAAAACTTCTGGCCCAAGATGGCCATGGGTGAACGTTCCGGACGAGACGACACCGGCATAGCTGCCGCGCGGAACCGGCAGGCCCTGATTGAGATCGGCTTCGATCGCGTCGCGATAGATATCCTTGCGCATCGCCTCGTCCAGCATTTCGGCGCTGATATCGGTGGCGTCGATCGGACCCACGCCCAACCCGGCCAGAATAGCTCCGCATAACCCAGTGCCCGCGCCTACATCCAATACCGGGCCTTGTCCGCCTGCACCCACAAAAGCGCGCGCCGTGTGGATGTGGAGTTGATAGTCCTCAAGCGCTGCGAAACTGTCGTCATATTCCCCTGCCCATTCCGCATAAAGGCGCTTGTTCTCCTCGGGCGATTTCAGGGAGTAGGCTGCGTGCAAGTCAGGTGTCTTTTTGGTCATTTCTCAATGAATGCGCATCAGAGGATTCGAATCAAGTGCGTCCATCCGGCGCTTGCATCCACGTGCCGGGCAGATCATCAAAGGGACCATGACACAGACACTATTCTCCTTCGGCCACGGCTATTCTGCCCGAGCGATATCGAGGCAACTGGATCCAACCACATGGCGGGTCATCGGAACCACGCGTGATTCCCAGCAACTTGAGACAATCCGCGACTCGGGCGCCGAGCCTTGGGTCTGGCCGGGGGATCGGCTTGATCTGGATGGGGTGACGCATCTGCTTGTCTCTACAGCACCCACAGCCGATGGTGATCCGGTGCTGGCGGAATTGAAGGATGAGATCGCCGCGCGGATCGGACAGTTCAAATGGGTCGGCTACCTGTCGACCACAGCCGTTTACGGGGATCACCAGGGAGGCTGGGTGGATGAGACGACGCCCGCCACACCGACGGCTGAACGTGGCCGTTGGCGCGTGCGTGCCGAGGAGCAATGGGGCGGCATTCCGGGCCTGCCCTTGCATATCTTCCGACTGGCAGGGATTTACGGGCCGGGTCGCGGGCCGTTTTCAAAGCTGAAACGCGGTGGGTTGCGGCGGATCATCAAGCCGGGCCAGGTGTTTTCGCGCATTCATGTTGACGACATTGCACAGGTTTTGATCGCGTCGATGGCCAAACCCAATCCGGGTGCGATCTACAATGTCTGTGATGATGAACCGGTGCCGCCGCAGGATGTGATCGGCTATGCCGCCGAATTGCAAGGTCTGCCGATGCCACCTGCTGTTCCGTTTGATGAGGCTGATCTGACCCCGATGGCGCGCAGTTTCTATAATGAGAACAAGCGCGTTCGGAATGACAGGATCAAGGATGAACTGGGCGTCTCATTGCTCTATCCGAACTACCGTGTAGGGTTGGAAGCACTGATGCAGCATCAGAAGGATGCCACTTGATCACCGCGCCTTGCCAAGAAACCGGCACGGATTGTATGGGATTTCGATGAAAGACCGCTCTGTCCCGCTGAACATTACCGTTTCGACCCTGACCCGGCAGCGGCCCGAGATGCTGGCCGCGTTGATCCAAAGCTGGGGAGAGATGAAGCTGCCGCCCGACTGCTCGGTGCGATGTTTGGTGGTGGAAAACGACAGCGCAGCGCTCAGCGAAGGTACCGTGCAGGCAGTAGGGGAGAAGCTGCCTAATGGAGCAAGTCTGAACTATGTCCTTGAGACCGAACTCGGCATCCCGTTCGGACGCAACCGAGCCGCGCGCGAAGCGTTGGAGAATGGCTCGGATCTGCTCTGTTTTGTCGATGATGACGAGGTGGTGGCGGTCGATTGGCTTGAACGGTTGGTCGCCGGGTATCGCAACAGCTCTGCCGTGCTAATGGGCGCTCCGCTTCGTGCGGCGGGGCCAACGGGGCAGGAGACCGCGATTCAGCGGCTGATGTTGCGCAATATCAGCAATCGTTACCTCGACAAGGAAAACGCGGCTGCAAAGAAAGCCACGTTGAACGGTACCGGTGGCGTGACCATCGTGACAAACAACTGGCTGGGCGAGACACGCCTGTTCAGCGAAACCGGCCTTTGGTTCGATGAAACCATGCGGATGACCGGCGGGACGGACGCAAAGTTTTATGCCGAGACCGTTGCTGCAGGCTTACCGGTCGGCTGGGTGCCCGACGCTTTTGTGTACGAGACCATTCCTCCCGAAAGGTTGTCATTCTGGTATCAGACCGCCCGCGGAAGGGACCAGTCCAACACCCATATGCGCCGTAAGCTTGATCAGAAGCCAACAAAGGCGATCTTGGGGTTTTTGAGCACCCCCTTTCGCTTGTTGGCGTTGTTAGGGGCAATCCTTCTGTTTCCGTTCCAACCAGATCGGCGATTGATCCAGATCGCCCGAACGGTTGGGTGGCTTGTCGGGGTATTGGGAATTCCCTTCGGCTATAAATCGGCCCTTTATAAGAAGGTCAGTGGCCACTGAATCTGGGCCGGTCAATCCGTTTTGCGTTAGACTCAGTTCAGTCGTTTCATGCGCGGCCATCATCGTAAGCTTATTTGCGTCCACTCTCTCTCGTGCCCGACTTGCGAGGCACGGTGAAGCTTGGTGGTGCAATCGTAATCATGCGCTTCAGGGTCAGGCTGCGCGTAGATGTTCAAGTGATAGCTCTGGATTATCAATATCATCAAAAAACAAAACTTATATGAATGGCTTGGATTTGCTAAATCTACATCCAAACAGAAAGAACGAGTCGTTAATGCTATTTCCTACAATGAAGGCAGGGCCGATCTGCGCGATCCCGCGTAACGCCCTTGCCAAGGACGAGCGCAAAAACACTCAAGACCCCTGTTTCTCGTTTCAAAGTTAACCGCGCGACGCACACATCTAGCCAGGACTGGAGATCGATATGGACGGAAGTGATACCCCCAACATGGGCAAATGCCCGGTAATGCATGGCGCCGAGGCCCGGTCCAACCGGGATTGGTGGCCGAACCAACTGAACCTGTCGATTCTGCATCAGCATAGCCCTGCATCGAACCCGATGGGCGAGACATTCGACTATGCCGAAGAGTTCAAGAAGCTCGACCTGAAGGCACTGAAGGAAGACCTGTATGCGCTGATGACAGATTCGCAAGATTGGTGGCCCGCAGATTATGGTCACTATGGCGGTTTGTTCATTCGTATGGCCTGGCACGCAGCGGGCACCTACCGCACGGCAGATGGCCGCGGCGGCGCATCGACCGGCAATCAGCGGTTCGCGCCTCTGAACAGCTGGCCGGACAATGGCAACCTGGACAAAGCGCGCCGTCTGCTTTGGCCGATCAAGCAGAAGTACGGCAACCAGATCTCGTGGGCTGACCTTTACATATTGGCGGGCAACTGCGCGATCGAATCCATGGGCGGCACAACATTTGGATTCTCCGGTGGTCGTGAAGACATCTGGGCACCTGAGGAAGACATTTATTGGGGTGCCGAGACCGAATGGCTGGCTCCAACCGAGAACCCGCACAGCCGCTATTCGGGCGAACGTGATCTGGAAAACCCGTTGGCCGCTGTGCAAATGGGTCTGATCTATGTGAATCCCGAAGGTCCAGATGGTCAGCCAGATGCCTTGGCTTCAGGTCGCGATATTCGCGACACCTTTGGCCGAATGGCGATGAATGACGAAGAAACCGTTGCTTTGGTTGCGGGTGGCCACACCTTTGGTAAGGCCCACGGCGCCGGTGATCCCGGTCTTGTCGGTCCCGAACCCGAGGCCGCCCCGATGGAGGCGATGGGCTTTGGCTGGATCAACGACTTTGGCAGCGGCAAGGGTGATGATACCACCACCAGCGGCATCGAGGGTGCCTGGACCGCAAACCCGACCAAGTGGGACAACGGTTACTTCGACCTGCTGTTTGGCTACGACTGGAACCTGACCAAGAGCCCAGCGGGCGCGTGGATCTGGGAACCTGTTGGGGTCAAGGAAGAGGACATGGCCCCGGCAGCGGGTGATCCATCGAAAAAGGTCAAGACTATGATGACCACCGCCGACATGGCGATGCGCATGGACCCGATCTATGGCCCGATCTCGAAGCGCTTCCACGAAAACCCGGACGAATTTGCCGATGCCTTTGCCCGCGCGTGGTTCAAACTGACCCACCGCGACATGGGTCCGCGTGCGCGTTATCTGGGAGCCGAGGCACCTAGCGAAGAGCTTATTTGGCAAGACAACGTCCCGGCCGTCGATCACGCGCTTATTGACGACGCTGATGTAGCCGATCTGAAAGCCAAGATACTCGCGACGGGATTGTCTGTCTCAGATCTGGTGTCGACCGCATGGGCTTCGGCCTCGACCTTCCGGGGATCGGATATGCGTGGCGGTGCCAACGGTGCGCGCGTTCGTCTGGCCCCGCAGAAGGATTGGGAGGTCAACGAACCGCTGAAACTATCCAAGGCGCTGAATGCGCTGGAAGGCGTTCAGAAAGCGTTCAATGACGCGCAGTCTGGTGGCAAGAAGGTCTCATTGGCCGATCTCATTGTCTTGGGTGGTGGTGCTGCCATCGAAAAGGCAGCCAAGGCCGCAGGTCATGACGTTGATGTTCCCTTTAGCCCCGGCCGCACCGATGCTTCGCAAGAGCAGACGGATGTCGAGTCTTTCGCGGTGATGGAACCGATAGCGGACGGTTTCCGCAACTACCTGCACAAGGAATACTCGGTTCCGGCCGAGGCCCTGCTAGTGGACAAAGCGCAACTGCTGACGCTGTCGGCACCGGAGATGACTGCGCTTGTAGGTGGGATGCGTGTGCTGGGCACAAACTTTGACGGAACTTCTCATGGTGTGCTGACCGAACGGGTCGGCACGCTCAGCACCGATTTCTTCGTGAACCTGCTGGATATGGGCACCGAATGGAAACCATCCGGTGACGGCGTCTATGAAGGCCGCGACCGCGCAAGTGGTGACGTGAAGTGGACGGGTACCCGCGTGGATTTGGTCTTTGGGTCGAACTCGCAGCTGCGGGCACTGGCCGAGGTCTATGGTCAGGACGACGCAGGCGGCAAATTTGTCTGCGATTTCGTCTCGGCCTGGAACAAGGTGATGAACGCGGATCGTTTTGATCTGAAGTAACCCTATAACCATCGCAGTAAATTGCGCCGCCCGAGGAGAGTCGGGCGGCGTTTTCATGCGCCTGGCTCAGGGCGCGTACCAAGCATTGGGTACGATTCCGCCGAGAGACTGTTCTTTCTCTTTCTATAAACCTCTTTTTTGTGAGTTTTCGGGAGGATTTGTTATTCTAACCTGTTGTTTTTATTAAGGTGCAGAGGAAGGTGGTCGGAAATGTGAAGTTTTTTCAAATTGGGGGTTGCAGGTCCCAGACCTAATCCGTAAATACCCCTTCACCGGCGCTGCTGAGGTGCTGGGACGCGGTGGAAGCTGCGGAGACGCTCGGGAGAGACTGGGGGCATCTGAGGTTTTTGATTGGG
>NZ_JBQFRW010000008.1:0-121130 GCF_056537625.1 Ruegeria sp. C6
TATGAGGGCGGCCCGCCTGGGGGCTTTGCGCCACATAGGGTGGGTCAAAATCAAACGCTGAAACCGGGTCAGTTTTGAACGCTCATTGACATCCCAAGCCCTCTATGGAACGGCCGCTTTGGCGATTTTTCCTGTTGAAGGAAAAAGCTGTTGCTGCCAGTGCGGTGGATCCTGCGTCAGCGAAGGTGTAGACTCCAAGGTCAGTTTTGTCCTGCCCCTCGTTTGTCTGACCCGGCTGCGGCGAAAGTACAGTATCGGTTCCGGCCGAAACCGTGCCCGCAAATGACCGGTCTGACGACAACTGCCGCAACGCAGAGTATCACCTGCCGCGAATGCGAACGAATGCTGCGTCAGCAACATGTCCAAAAATCAATGTCGGGAAAGTCCGCAACTCGGACGTTCGCTGCAACTTGCTGAAACGTCTACGTTGCGGACGAAGTGTGGATTCGCGGTACTTGCACCAATTGCAGTTTGATGTGCTTTGCTGGCGTCAGAATGAGCGTGAAACGGATGTACAACATCTCCGCAAGGCGGATGATTTCGAGACTGGTTTTTAAGTACTTGAAAGAGGCAGGTCTGCTAATGAGCAAAAGATACGCAACCGCCCTGCAGCGC
Organism: Ruegeria sp. C6; assembly: GCF_056537625.1. Lineage (NCBI taxonomy): Bacteria > Pseudomonadati > Pseudomonadota > Alphaproteobacteria > Rhodobacterales > Roseobacteraceae > Ruegeria > Ruegeria sp. C6. The sequence continues at coordinate 616 of NZ_JBQFRW010000008.1, forward strand.
TCTACCCAAGTTCTTCTGACAAGACCCCATAGAGATCTCGCATCGCTAGCTTTGGATCACCGAATTACGTGAACCGAGCACTTGGCATGATGCACGACTCTGTTCGCAGTGGAACCTAGAAATATGTCCTCGAATCCGGGCTTATGCGAAGCTAAGACGATGCAATCGGCGTCGCTCTGGTTTGCGAAGTCGACAATTGCCCTACCCGCATGCCCGGAGATGAGCTGTACCTTCGCGTCTGAAATTTCAGAGGCAGTGTTATGCAGGTTCTCCAATATCTCATGCCGCGTATGTGCAAGCACTTCACTTGGAATCTGAGAACCCACATATGCCGGAATAGGTTCTTGGACGTGCACAACGGTGAAAACAGCGTCGGCATCAGCCAATTGGCGCGCAGCCTTAAACGACGCTTGAGTGTCGTGTTCTTTGTCCAGAGAAACCGGGATCAGGATGTTCTTGTACATTTGACCTCCTATCTACTGCTCCGATGATTTCAGTTTGGTTTTTCGGCGGCACGAACCCTAAACAGGCTCGGACTTTGAAGAATTCCCCGCGCTCTTTGTAGCGGCTGCAACGTCATCAACTGTTTTCTCAACAGTTTCAGCTTCGGTTTCAGCGATATAGGATACACAACGAGACACGGTTTCGAACCATTCCTGCGCGTCAGCAACCAACCGCTCAGCCGAATGGCGCTGCCATTCCGTCACACTCTGAAGGGCTTTCGATGGATCGGACGGGTTCGCAGAAGACACTTTGCGTGCAGCTTGTAGAGCCGTCCGCACCGCCTCGTGACGCCGTTCGAACCAATGCTGCGCAAAGGCCTCTGTTTCTTCGAGCATTTTTTCTTGTGCGTCCCAAAATTGTTCGATCTGGGCACCGAAGGCTGGATTGCCAGACATGGGCGGCTGCATTTGCTTGAAAACATCCACAAGTGAGGTCGGGCTATTTGTGCTAGATTTCTTTGTCGGCATCGAAAGTCCCTCCTCATTTCCTGAATGAGCTATTGTGCCACCTGCGGCGCGCTTTCGCCTTAATACAGATCAATATCCCCCATTTCTTAGGATCTTCGGCTTAGGCTGCGACGGGACATTGGCATTCTTTCGACATCGGTACCAAGATGGCAGGGTTGGAGTTAAAGTATTTTAGACAAGAACTTAACGCGTGGATCTCTATGCACATTGCCGGCTTTCTGATTACCCTAGGTGTCCTCTTCCTTGCCGGATTGGCGGCCGATCAATTAGGCCGGGTCACCCATCTTCCTCGTGTTACAACCTTGCTTTTCCTCGGTCTGATCGCCGGGAACGCCGGAATGCGTTTGATCCCACTCGACGTTGCAATGTGGTTCGACGAGATTTCCATTGTGGCTTTAACGATGGTCGCGTTTCTTCTTGGAGGTTCTTTAACCCGCGAGAACTTGGTTCGGCATGGCAGAGCCATTCTGACGATTTCGATTTCAATCGTGGTTGCAACCCTTGTTATCGTGTCTGCTGGATTGACGGCAATCGGCGTACCCTTCGGGTTGGCACTGGTGCTGGCGGCAATTGCTACGGCTACGGCTCCGGCCACCATGACAGACGTAATCAAGCAATCTGGGGTGTCCAACAGCTTCACCGAGACATTAAAGGGCGTCGTCGCAATTGATGACGCTTGGGGTCTGATCGTTTTCAGCATCGCCTTGCTTCTGGCCGGTCATTCGGATGGTTGGGCCACCGTCACGACCACAGCGATGTGGGATTTCGGAGGGGCTATTTTGTTGGGTTCCGCGCTAGGCGTGCCATCCGCTTACCTCACCGGCCGTTTGAAGCCGGGAGAGCCAATGCAAGCCGAAGCGGTGGGAATCGTGTTTCTGACAGCAGGCCTTTCGTTGTGGCTAGAAGTTTCGTTCCTTGTCGCAAGCATGGTTGCTGGCGCAGTTATTGGGAATCTTGCCCGCCATCACGACCGTGCTTTTCATGAGATCGAGCACATTCAGTGGCCGTTCATGATTTTGTTCTTCCTACTGGCTGGCGCCACGCTGGAGATTGAAGCCTTCGGTTTGATGGGCTGGGCCGGTGGTCTTTTCCTATTCTTGCGCGCCGTCGCCCGCCTCGTCGGGGGTTATTGCGGAGCGAGACTTGGCGGCCTGCCTAGCCGTCAGACCCGCTGGTACGGCCCAGCTTTGTTACCACAGGCCGGTGTCGCGGTAGGAATGGCCCTCGTCGCCGGAGAGCAATTTCCACATTGGGCCGCGTCGATCATGGCCTTTACTCTAGCCAGTGCTGTGGCCTTCGAGGTGTTGGGGCCGCCGTTGACTCTCATGTCAATCAGACGAACGGCTGACACAGATGAGCAGATTGGTCAGTAACTATTCAGACTGGATCGATTCAAGAAAGGCGAGCAAATTCGCCAACGGCAGGCCTACCATCATAGGTTGCCCATTAGGCAGAGCCACCGCGATTTGTTGGTCTGTCTCAAACACCGCGCCAAAGATTGGCATTTCGCCCCCATGCGCGAGCAATTGTGAACGACCGTCAATCTGTTCAGCTATAAGATCTATCGGAAACACACCGCCGTTCTCGCCTGCCAATTTGGTAAGGTCAGGTGTTCGAATAGCCAGCATTTCCGCCATTGGCCCGTCTCCGGTTGCTTCGAAACCGTGACATTGCCAGCAATACGTCCGGTACAAATCACTTCCCTCATCAACGCTGACCTCCTGCGCTAGTACGGGCCCCGTGACGAACAGTGCCAGTAAAATCCCTCGAAAAATCTGCATATGCTCCTCCAATTTGCTGCCCCGGAAGAAGATCTAATTATAAGGCATCCTTAAGAAAGCACTTTGACCTTGCTCATTTTGAACGCTCCTGTACGAGGATTGGCGTTTCAGTCGAATAGCGTTTGGTGTACGCGCCTAATTTATTCCTGCCGGCCTAAAACTACACCACCTCATCGTTGACCTCACCACCCTTGCGCGCAGACGGTTCTCCTTCCAATATGTTCATATACCTGAGAATTCGTCAGAGGTGATAAGGCACGCGATGCAACCATCTGAGCGCATCCATCCGAGCCCAAGACTGGTAACAGGTTCCGAAGCGTCAAGAATTGCTTTCCACCCTAAATCTGAAACCGTCGAACATGTTTGCATTGCCTTTAAGTCCGACGACAAACGACAGTTGGGTTCCGTTCAGCCTCGGAGACCCGACGCAGCGAGGTGATTGACATAGATCAAAGCACCAACATGAATTACATAGTGAAATCCGAATGTTTCAACATATTCTACGTTCACCGTCCTGTCCCCAAGTAAACACAAAGGTGAATGGAATTTTGAAGGAGTGGAAGTTCCACCCACGGGGGCTCGGCAGGAGTGATGGCGAGCCCCCAGTTAGTTGATTGGCGCCCAATGTGCCCAGGTTGAGACACACGGCATTCGGTGCAGCTTTGACCATAGGATTAAGCCACTGCGCCAATCGAGACAAAAAGAGAAGGACGCCACTGACGACGTTCAGAGTGGGCAGTTGGCGGAAATCACTTATGAACTCTGTTGATCCAAACGAACAGAAACTCAGGCGGGCCCTTACTACACCGTTGCTCACGCTTTACGGCCTTGGGGTAACGGTCGGAGCGGGCATTTATGTTCTAGTCGGCGCGACAGCAGACATTGCTGGACCGTTTGCAGCGTTTTCGTTCGTTGTAGCCGCGCTCGTCGTATCACTCACCGCGCTTTCGTATGCAGAACTCGCAACTCGATTTCCCGTCAGCGCAGGTGAAGCGGCCTATGTTGAAGCGGGATTTCAGAAAAGATGGATGGCGGCTTTCGTCGGCCTCGCGGTCGCGGCTTCGGGCGTTATCTCCGCTTCTGCCGTTGCAATTGGCGCAGCATCATACCTTCACGCTTTGACCGGTTTTGCGATTCCTGTTTTGACCATCAGCGTCGTTTTGATCATGGGTCTAATCGCGCTTTGGGGGATCACTGAATCGGTCTTTGTTGCGGCCGTCATTACGATCATCGAGATCGCAGGCCTTCTCTTTGTGATTGGCTGGGGTATGTCGGTTCAGGATCCGCAAGGATACGGGATCAGTTTGATGCTTCCGCCACTTGAACTCGACGCGTGGAGAGGCATTTTCGCAGCATCAATTCTCGCCTTCTTTGCATTTGTTGGCTTCGAGGACATGGCCAATGTCGCGGAAGAGGTCAAAGACCCCGTGCGCACCATCCCAAAAGCGATTTTACTAACCCTCGTTCTGGCGACCGTGTTGTATCTGGGAACCTCAATGACGGTTCTACTTGTTGTTCCGATCGATGTTCTCTCGACAACCGCAGCACCCCTCGCGCTTGTGTTTTCAAACGCCCCCGAGGTGATCAAACAGGGCTTTTCCGCGGTCGCGATTGTGGCGACAGTCAATGGAGTACTGATCCAGATGATTATGGCCTCGCGAGTGATCTACGGCCTGGCTGACCGTAACCATTTACCGAAGGTTCTGGCGATTGTCCCAAAAGCAACTCAGACACCAGTTATCGCTACTTTGCTGGTCGTGGCGATCATCGTTTTGCTGACCCAAACTATACCGCTTGGTATTCTGGCAGAGCGCACGTCTCAGATCGTTCTCGGCGTCTTTGTACTGGTCAATATTTCGCTGATCCTGCTGAAGATGAAGCCGGACGAGTCCGCAAAGCACTTCCGCGTTCCTCTTGTGATACCGATCCTTGGGGTGATCACCAGTGCATTGCTTTTCGGATCTGGATTTCTCTAACTGATACAACGACCCAAAGGCCTCAACTAGCTGCCACGGCATATGACGACTGACCAAACTTCCATAGGATCAAAACTTTCGGCCTGGTGGCATAGAACGTTTGTGGATCTGGTTCAGCAGCTGCAATGGTCCTACCTGCCGCCATTGATGGTCTATTTTGCGGCCGGCGTGTCCGGCCTGACCTCGGTCGTTGGTGCTTTTTTCCTGAAAGACTACCTCGATTTATCCGCCTCTTTCGTTGCAGGGCTAGCATTTTGGGCTGGTATCCCATGGATACTAAAAATGCCGCTTGGTCATGTCGTGGACCTGTTTTGGCGCTGGAAGTCCCTGCTGATCTTGTTCGGCGCGTCCTTGATCACGTTGTCTTTGCTCACCATGTACGGGCTCGTGACCGCACCTGCGCAGATGTCCAGTTTCATGCCGCTGGAAGACTGGTATGTTGTTGCCTTGCTCTTGGCGCCTTCGGGCTATGCAATTCAGGACGTTGTTGCCGACGCCATGACGGTTGAGGCGGTGTCAAAGGTTGACCAGAACGGCGCACCATTTTCGCCGGAAGAAACTCGTGCACAGCACACAACGATGCAGACCTTGGGCAGAGTTTCGATCATTTCCGGGTTTGCGGCGGTTGCGGCTGTAAACATCTGGGTTTTCTCTGGAACCGAAGAACTGCAAGAATCCGAACGCCTTGCGCTTTATGGCCAAGTATATCTGATAGCTCTGACCATCCCGGTGTTGTCCGTTAGTGGAGTCGTTCTTCACAGCTTTATCCAGCGTCAGCTTATTAGGCGCGGCCACCCGCCACATACGCCGGATGAAGCCACCGAAGTCAAATGGTCCATATTGCTCGGCGGCCTTGCATTCGTTGTGCTCAGCATCGTGCTGGGAACCGCAGATTTCGAATTCGCGCAAGAGACCGTTTTTGCGGTTTCCCTGACGGTGATCCTTTACCTCATGTCGCGTCTGCTGAAGGAGTTGGAACCAGCCCAAGCCAAAGCCTTGATCGGGACAGCGACAATCATTTTTGTATTTCGTGCCGTTCCTCTGCCGGGACCAGGCCTGACTTGGTTTGAAATCGATGAACTGGGGTTCGATGAGCAATTCCTGGCAATTCTGGCTTTGTTGACTTCGATGCTGGCCCTGCTCGGGTTAATCGTCCTTCGACCATTTATGGCCAACCGCTCGATTGCGCATGTGGTGGTGTTGCTAACGATTGCGGCGGGCGTTCTCGCCCTGCCTAACCTTGCCCTCTACTACGGTGTGCACGAATGGACGGCGGCGCATACCGGCGGAGTTGTCGACGCAAGGTTCATTGCCATTCTTGATACAGCTGTTGAGTCGCCGCTTGGACAGATTGCTATGGTCCCGATGTTGGCTTGGATTGCACGCAATGCCCCTGTTCAGTTGAAAGCGACCTTTTTTGCGGTGATGGCATCATTCACAAACATGGCTTTGTCGGCGAGCAGCCTCAGCACCAAATACCTCAACCAAATATACGTCGTCACACGCGCCGTCACATATCCAGAGACCGGTGAGGTCACGTCTACCGCGGACTACAGTCAACTTGGATACTTGCTGATCTCCGTAGCCGTGATCTCGGTGATCGTTCCGCTGGCCACAGTGTTTTTCGTTCAAAACTCGCGCTTCCGAACGAGTGAATGATCACTGGCTTTCGACCTCTCTCAGCAGAGCTCTGAGATGTGAAACCGGGACGCCGATGTTTGAGCCACCAAACTCGGGCAGGATCGCAGCATTGATCGCAACGACCTCGCCCCGCCGATTCAATGCTGGCCCCCCGCTCCCACCGGTCGTGGTCTCGGCGTCATAAACGATGGCGCTCTCACTTGTCCGTGCAACGATCCCCCGGCTTGCCAGCGGGTGAATCTTGCTTTGAGTAGAAAGCCGGGACGCGATCGACCAAAAGTTCAGCGTTCCTTCTGCCTCCAGTTCCTTCAGAAAGCCCGGACCAGCCTGCGCAATCAAAGCTTTCAGGCCCGTTGGATATCCCAACAGGTAAAGCTCTTCACCGACGAGCGACGTGGCATCCGCCAACGGAATGCCGAGGTCGTGAACGCGGCTTGGTTCAACTGCTAAAATAGCCAAGTCTGCCGCTTCACTGAACCGAACCAAACGCGCCTCTATTGGTTCCGTTTGATCAGGCAAATAGGCCAGCAGCCTCAACATCTCAGGCTCGAGACCGGCGTCTCTCAGCGCCTTCTCTCGATCCCCTGATGTCCATGGCAACGCAACATGGCGGTTGGTGGCCATCAACGGCACCCCAGCGATCAAAAAGCCCGTTCCGGTGAATTGAAATTCTGCAGGTTCGCCTGTCCCGTCCGGTTCGATCCAAGGCTGGCCAAACGGGGTCTTCAGGTTTTCTCCGTTCAGTCCCAACACGTGCCGCAAAATCTTCCCGCTTTCCACGTGGCGCAGCCCATAAGCCCCTTGAATGAACGCGACGGATTGAATCGAGGCAGCGATTACGCGCGTGGGTGCTCCCGCCCGTTGTTCCAAGGTTCCAAGACGTTGTTCAGTCGACAAGACCTGGTTCTCAAAAGCGTCACGCAATGAAGCAAAGTCATCAGGCGTAAGTACGTCTTCTCGCGTCTGAGCGAGCATAACCGCGACCGCTTCGATCTTGCGGGACTCCTGTTCGATACTATCCGCCAAGCGCCGGTCGTTTTGGTAAAGCAGGTACCCAAACCCCGCGATCACAAGAAGCGTCGCAAGAACTGTGATCCTGAACAATATCGTGGTTTGAGAGGCAAGCCGCCGCCCGCTGTCGCGCAGGGCACCAGACATCTTTTTAGCGAAAGGTCGACGGCTCGTTCGGGTGTAAGCATATGCATCACTGAGGATATCCTCGACTGTATGGTACGCGGGAAATGAGTGATCGCACAACCTATACCGAGACATAGGGCCCTTTTCGCCGAACTCGATCATGTCGCCATGGTTAAGAGACGCCGATGAGGCTTTTTGTCCGTTCACCCATACATTGCGCCCTGCTGACGCGGTTATCGTGTAGCCGTCGTCAGCCCACTGTAAGGTGGCAATATCGTTGTCATGCGGAGGCAGGTCGTCTTTATGTCGAAGGCTTAACACCCTGCCATCGTCAACAGAAACGGTCAGGGCTTTATCGACCAGCCAGTTCACGTTTCCGCGCGATGGTCCGGTCAGGCTCTCCAGAAAGGCCCGCACCTCACCTTCACCAGCATGTCCTGAGGGTGTCATGCTACTCTCTTCTGGTTTTCGCATTGTGGCCCCCTACCCAAACGCGTGAGGGCATTCTACCACGCTTCAACACCAAACCCATGGCCTGGTAGAAATGGGCAAAAAACACATTTTTACAGACACTTGCGATGTCTGCCCGGCTTCAACCAAACACACTTATGAGGCCGCAACTGTAAGAAGGCCGATCCATGATCGACCCTCTACCTTGGCATTTTTATGCACGGTATCGAGCCACCAGACCATCTATTTCGACGATACCTTGATCTTACGGCTTGGATCCCGAGGCTCAGACTTCGGCATTTCGATATGCAGAACGCCTTTGTCGAATTCAGCTGAAATCTTGTCGATTTCCACAGTGTCTGGCAGCGACATGGCTCTGGAAAAGCTGCCATAGCTTCTTTCACTGACACGCAAATCGCCCGTTTCATCATGCGCAATCTTCTTCTGACCGCTCAAGACTAGTTTGCGGTCCTTGATTTCAATTTCCACATCATCCTCTTCGAGCCCCGGCAATTCAGCAGTCAGGACAATCGCAGAATCCGTTTCTTGGACATCGATTGCCGGTGAAATCGCACCCGTCATATCAAGAGACGGAAAGCCCGTGCGTTGCGCAGCCGTTTCCATCGGCAGGAAGGGTGATCCTCCCCCCAAAAAACGCGACATCAGGGTTTCCATTTCTCGCCGGAAGTTGTCAGAGAGCGGATGCATTCCAGTGAAAAGTTGCGGTGACTTTTTGTCTTCTAACACTTTGAGCCTCCTCCTTTGGTCGGATTTCGCGCGCGCAACATTATGACAGGAAAAGCGGTCAAGGACCTTGATCTTGCGCAAGCATGCAACCTCAGCATCAGCCAGGCTGAACGCAGCGGCTAAGCGAACAGAAACCGGAAACGTCGTCCACTAAACCTGCCACGTCGTGGTGGAGTTAACACCATTCTCGGTAGTCTTGATCGGAATCCCAGGTCAGCTTAGCGTTTATTTTGAACGAGCCCGAGTTGCCTACCTTTAGCGCAGTGGAGCAAAACCGTATGAAATGGCCTTATCTGGCACTGATTTACGTTTTGCTGATCTTGGCTCCCTTGGGTTTTTCTTGGTCTCTGGGATGGCCAACACGATCATTTCATCAAGAGCTCGCGTCCGGGCTTGGAATGCTTGCTTTTTCAATAATCTTAGTCGAGTTCCTGCTGTCTGGGCGGTTCAGGTTCATCTCTTCCGGTCTGGGTATGGATGTAACCATGCGAGCGCATCAGTTGATGGCGCGTACAGCACTCGGCTTTGCGCTGATACACCCGCTGCTATATCAGGGCACGCCTTCGGGCGGACGCCGCCCGTGGGATGAAACAAACCAACTTACGATTTCGACCGACTTTTCTGTGCTGGTATCGGGCATCGGCGCATATTTATTGCTGTTCATTTTGGTCGCCTCGGCGATTGCCCGCAAATCCCTTGATTACAAATACGAAACATGGCGCCTTTTACACGGGCTGGGAGCCTTGGTGATCGCAAGCCTGCTGTTGCATCACACGGTCTATGCTGGGCGCTACGGTGGGCATCCGCTACTAACCTATCTCTGGCTTGCCCTAACCAGTATTGCAGTTGGAACTTTGCTGTATGTCTATCTCGTTCGCCCTTTACGTCAGAGAAAAAGACCGTGGCGCGTCACGTCTGTGTCTCGACTAACACCGAAGCAATGGGAGTTGCGCGTCGTTCCAGATGGTCACAACGGACTAAACTTCGAAGCAGGGCAATTTGCTTGGCTAAACGTTGGCCACAGTGTTTTTTCGCTGCATGAGAACCCATTCTCGATTAGTTCGGCACCAGCCGAAGGCCCCGAAGTCTCATTCATGATAAAGGAGCTTGGGGATTTCACATGCGGCCTCGGACAGATCGCTCCGCAAACCACGGCCTATCTGGATGCCCCGCACGGAAATCTATCGATCAGCCACCGAACTGAGAAAGGCATTGTTCTGATCGCAGGTGGTGTCGGGATCGCGCCCATGTTGAGCATTGTGCGTCAGGTACGGTTGAGTGGAACACAGTACGATCTCAAGCTTATCTATGGCAACCGGGTGGAGGAGCAGATTGCTTTTCGCCAGGAGTTGTCCAAAGAAGAAACAGTATTTGTTCTATCCGAGCCGCCAGAGGATTGGTCCGGAGAGACAGGCTTGATCGACGGTCATCTGTTGGACCGCAATTTGTCTTCTGAACAATTTGAAAGCTGGCTTTTTGTTCTCTGCGGCCCCCCTGCCATGATGGACACGGTCGAAGATCATCTGATTGAGCGGGGCACCGCGTCACACCGGATTTTGTCTGAAAGGTTTGACTATGATTAGACTGCTCAGAAACCTGCCCGCACGCCAACAAGTGAAACTCGCAGTGTGGTTGATCAGTATTTCAATCTTCGTCGCTGTCTTGGCCTTTTGCTTAAGGTAGAAAGCTAGACCGCCAGCAGTTGGCTAGCTTCAAGGCTGCCGGCCGAAAAGGCAGGTTTTCTTGGAGATGGATGCCGTCACGAACTTCCTTAAAAACATGCTCCGCGTGGACAGCTTGAGCATACCGCAACGATCCAGATATGCCCCTATGAAACGCCTTTGATGGAGATCAAGGGCAACGCACGTCACTTATTCATAATAAGCAATCTAATCAGGCCGATTTTTGGGAGGATCGGAATGACCTTACTCATCGCCTTCGCCACGGTCGAAGGCCAAACAGCAAAGATTGCGCGCTTCATCACCGATCTCGCGAAGAATGCCGGTTTCGACGCAAAGCTGATCAATACCGATGAAATGCCCAGCCACGTTTCACTTGACGATGTGGTCAAGGTTATTCTCCTGGCCCCTGTCCACGAGCGTAAGCACCCCAAGTCATTCGAAGCATTTGTCGCTTCAAATAGAGATGCCTTAATGAAGCGAAAGTCTCTTGTGCTTTCCGTCGGTCTAAAAGCTGCTTTCGCGTCAGGTCGAGAAGAAGCACGCGACTATCTTGACGAAATGCTTCTTCGAACAGGTTTTGAACCAAATGCGACGGCTTTGGTCGCAGGCGCGGTGAGGCCCGAAAACTACGGGTATTTTGAGAGGGAGATTCTTCAGCACGTCGTCTTGCTCGGTCGAAAAATCGATCCACGAGAAGGGGCAAGGGAGTTTACTGACTGGGATGAACTCACGTTAATTGTGATAGAGTTCCTTGGCGAAAACCGGCGGGCAAACACGCTTCAACCTCAAGCGAGTACCCAATAACAACTGGCTGTTCCCGTATTAACCGATGAACGTATAGAGCTACCTATCCCAGAAAATCACAGTCGCCAGTTCTCTTCATCAGTGCCCGAACAGCACTGGCAACCTTGTCTGCTCCAACATTGCTTGTGTCGTTCCCCCAAATACCGACTGACGCAAATGGGAATGCCCGTAAGCGCCCATAACAACGAGGTCGGCCCCCAGTTCTCTTGCGCGTTCCTGAATGCAGTGTTCAATTGAATTCCCGCCGCACCGAAACTGCGACACGGTCACAGTGCAACCGTGATGGCTGAGCCATCCAGCTAGGTCGGTTCCGGGCGCTTGACCTTCTACGTCATCAGGCGACGGCAAATCAAAACACCCAATCACAACTTCGTTGGCCGCCAGAAGAATGGGTAAAGCTAAATGCGCAACCCTAGACGCAGGCAGGCTATCATTCCATGCCAAAAAAATGCAGTCGCGTTGGGCAAACGGATCTCCATTTATCATCAGGCCTACCGGCGAATGGAACAATACTCCGTACGCGATCTTGTGAAACAAATCGGGGTCTTTTCGCAACTCGGCGTCTAGAAAGGCGATATCAGAGCGATTGGCTTGGCCAGCCACAAGATGCTTCAACTCTGCTCCAGATCCCATAAAGGCAATTACATTTGCAGATACGCCTTGCGCTACCAGGAGCGATTCAACTTCTGTAGCGCGGGACTTCAAGGCGGCATTTTTTCCGTTAAGAACATCCAACCAGTTTGAAGGAAGACCCGCCTCAACGAACCTGTTCGATCCATATTTTAGGTACGGCAGGTTGGGTAAGTCCGCGATCAACACGCAATTCAAGTGAATGTTGTGGTTACGAGCAGTTTCAGCGCATTCCAAAATCGACGCGTCGTCAGCATCAACTCCTACATAATATGCCACTGTTTTGTGTTGCATTCCCGACCTCCGTCCGGAATTTCAATTCGCCCAAAGGCCGTGCGCACGGATTAAACCAACGAAGAGACAGTGTTGTTGGTCGCTCTTCTTATTTCGGCAGCATGAAAAACTCTTCCAGCACAATCTTGCCTTCCGCCACCGAATACACCGCGATCTCGCGCAGGGTCATACGCTCACCCGTGGCCTTCTGAACGACTTCGGCTCTGAAGCGCACTCCAAAGCGGTTGGGTGGGTGGACGTAGGGTCCATCCACTTCTAGGTCTTGGATTTCATGCGATGCCAACCAATCCTCTCTTTTTCCCTTGATGGCTTCTCGCCCCTTTGAAACGCGGAATTGTCGAACCGGAGGCACGACTGCCTCTATCGACTGTGCGTTTTCGGCATACATTTCATCAACACTTGCAAGGCCCCTGCGCTCACGCATGGCCTGGGCGAATGATCTTCCGATTTCAATCAACTCTTCCATGAGCCCCCCCTGAATTACCATTGACAGTACCACGTCTTGCCCTCGCCAATCTTGACAAGGATCAATAAGAATACCGATGGATACTGTGAGGCCGGTTCGAACAAGTCTCAGCTAGGCCAACAGAGATGTCGCTTATAACGCGCCAAGTTCGCGCCACTCGGCAAGAGCGGTGGTGCCGTGACAACTTGAAGGTGTCTCGGCTGGGAAGGAATCGCCCCTGGTTGAAGTGATTGGAAATGGAGGAGTGAACGGCGACGAGCTTCTGCAAACTTCGCATCCGCCTTAACCGTAGCATCGTATGTCGCGAACGGCTGTCTTGTCCGCAAAGCGGTCATAGGCTCGTTCTGATCGGACGTCCGACTTGATCAGAAGCGGCCATTGTGTGTTATAAATTGCAGTTTGAGATGCGCGCGATCGGTTTCTATGATGGCAAAGACAGAAAAGTGCGCTGGTTGGCAGGGTGCCGAAGCCTGGTGCGGAAGGGCTGGATGGAGACTTCACCATGTCCAGTATTCAGCTTCCAATAGTCAGACCGTCTCAGCCGCCGTGGAACAAGAACCGACTAATTGGTCAGAAACGTCCACTCCTGCCAAGACAGGTTTGGGCAATTCGTGCGCGGCTCGAACTCGCCGGGAACCCGCGCAACCTTGTGCTGTTCAATCTTGCTATCGACAGCAAACTTCGCAGTTGTGATCTTGTTCGCCTGAAAGTGGCGGATCTGGTCGTTGCCGGAGCAGTTCGAGACCGCGTATCGATCGTCCAGAGCAAGACAGGCAGGCCAGTTCAGTTCGAAGTGTCCGAGAACACGCGAAGATCGATTTTTGAGTGGGTCAGATCGCCCGCCATGCTTGGTCGCGAGTTCCTCTTTCCAAGCAGGTTCCACAGTTCATCGCACATTTCGACTCGGCAATACGCACGTCTCGTGCGCAGCTGGGTGTCGGTCATCGGACTGGATCCTTGTGGGTACGGAACGCATTCTCTTCGGCGGACAAAAGCTGCGCTGATCTATCGGAAGACTGGCAACCTTCGGGCCGTCCAGCTCCTGCTTGGACACACCAAGGTTGACAGCACGATCAGGTACCTTGGGGTCGAACTCGACGACGCGTTGAGCATCTCGGAGGAGATCGACATCTGACGGTTTGACGGACGGCAGCAGCCGTTCTTCATCTCAAAACGGGTTCCGAAGTTTAGGCGCGAACGGCCGCTCCTTCGGATACTAGACTTTGGATTATTTGCGTTAAATGACCGCCATGCGGACAAAGCGGACGTTCGAACTCAGACGCAATAATAACTCCGCGCACAATTGGCAAACAGGCTCAATGCTGTGATCAGAACCTGACCCTAAACGCCAGCCCAACCAATGGTGCTGTTTCATAGGTCTGACGACTAATTTCCGCTCCATTCGCATCATCTAGCGTCAGGCGGCCGTCAAATTCTGCGCCTGCAAATACGCTCAATGAAACTCCAGGATTTGGGTTGTATCCAACGGAAAGTACGACGGGGATACTCTTGTCTTCGCCCACCCCGTCCTGCGCGAGACCTTCCCCATCTAACCTGAATCGAATTCTCTCCGATCGTGCGGTTAAGGAAAGATCTATGGTCTCAGTCAACGTATAGCTCAGGGTCAACCCGGGGCCTTGTGTCGCACCAATCCCTGAGCCAGTGTTCAAGTTCCAGCGATCATTTAGGTCCCAATCGATCAGCAGGGCCGGAAAAAAATCTGTACCACCATCGTCAAATTGAGAGAACGCGCCAAAGGCCGGTCCTATCGTCAGACGCTCGTTAAGTTGCCAAGCAATACCCGCAAAAACACCGTAGGTCCTGCCATCAGATGAGGAAGCTCCACTTTGATAATCCCACCTGATCTGCGGTGACACAAAAACTGTTGCTGTATCGCTCGCACGAAATCGCAGGGGAACAGAAACGCGAAAGTCACGGATGTTCTCCCATGGCTGATTGTTCGATTGACTGAAGCTATAGTCCAGCTTGCCGAAGCTGGTTGAAAGCCCAATGGAGTTTCCTCCTTCCAGATTGTAAAGTGCGGTAGCACGTAGAAATGCTCGGCTTGCAGAGAATTCACCGCCGTCACTCAAATCCGCGTCCCCCTGAAACGCAGCAAGCCCATCAACCTGATACGCCCAACCTAGCCGGGGCTGCGCGGCTGAAGGTGACGCTGCAAATCCTAGAGAAATAGCTCCAAAGCAGCACGTCAGAAAAAGGTTTTTCATTTGGCATTTCCCACGTGACGCTGATTCCTTTTGAGTTGCCATTCCTGAACGAGCGTTTCAAGCCCCTAATGGTCGGCTCTGTGGACTGCGGAGACATGGCTACTCAATGACATATTTATACAATACGAAGCTTAAGCACTGACACTGATAACCTATAGCTGAATGCAGTTTATTCAGCATGATGAGCAAGCTTGCCGTCCCATTCCTCTGACGAAACTTTGGGTTCCGGCGGGTCCGCAATGTACGACGGTGTCATTATCTGTGTTCCGTTTTCATTAAACACATCGACAATGTTTTCGCGCAAATCGGACAAAATCTTAGGCAAGCTCGATCCGCGCGAAGTGTATGCGTTGATCTCATAATTGATTGCGTAGTCAGCCAGCTGCGTCCAAAGCACAAAAGGTTCAGGGTTCTTTCTTAACCCTTGAGTACGATGAGCTGCCTCTATCAGCATCGCTTTGATTTTCTTTGGTGGCTCCTCGTATCCGATCCCTACTGTCGTGTGAACCAACAGCCCTCGACCATCCACTTTGCGCGAATAGTTTACGACTTCGGAGTTGAGCAGCTGTGCATTTGGAATGCTAATCATCTCGTTCTTTATCGACTTAATGAGTGTTTCCATCAGTTTGATCTCGGTTACATCCCCAATCTTGTCGCCAACCTGAATTCGATCACCGACATTGGTACTGCGTCTATAGATGACAAACAGACCGGCCATCATATTCGAGACGACCGTGTTCGACCCTAACGATACCATGATACCGGCAAGGATAGTCAGGCCTTGGAAGGCTCGAGAGTCAGATCCGGGAATATAAGGGTAGGCAAACACCAGCGCGATAACAATCAGCAAAGCCCTGCACAGCATTTTTGTTGGTGCAATCCAATGATCTTCAAAATCTTTCAGTTGGAAAGCGCCGCTCTCGACGTTGTCGAAAAAAAGATCGAGGCCTCGAATTCCCAACCGTGTCACAGCTGCGATGATTGCGAGCATGATCAAGTTGGGGATATATTCAACAATTGCCAAAACGACGGTTACGAGCGGCTCGCTGACATACTTCAAGAGGATCTGGGCAATGCCCTGGGTCTCGGCAAAGGAGAGCAGCACCAATGAAAGGTAGTAGTAGAAAAAGAACAGAAACAGGACCCACATCAATATGTGTATTGAATAGACGATAATCGACGCGATTGCCCTGCTTCTCAAGAGCGATTTCGTGGCTTCTTCAACACCTTCAGCTCTCTTTTCCAAGATGTTTCTAAAGTAGTCTAATAACATTCGCCGTTTCGCAAAAAACGCATAAGAAGTGAGGGCAAAGACTGCAGTCCAAGCAAAGGCAGCCATCGCACTATCTACTCTGCCCTCATTGGACCGAGCATCTCGGTATTGAAGGACTGCAGCCTCAATCGCTTCGGACTGAAGCCCAGCTAGAACTTCAATAGCCATTTGTTCGTGCTCAGCATCAGCTTGGGTGGTGATCGTAACCATCTGCCCGTCAACGCGTATCATTTTCCCAAATTCGGCGTCCGATATCTCAAGCTGAACTGAAGCTTTCGCAGATGCATCGGCGACTTGAGCGATCCGCTCCTCAATTTTTCTCGCTCGTTCGGTTGCGGGCAGCGCACTTGAACCGCGAACCACGAACAATTCTTCGCCATCCACAATCACCGGCGCAATAAACTCGGGATCCTCTCTCTCTTCAGCCGGTGCGAGGATTTCTTCAGACTGAGCAAGCGCAACAGTGCAGGAAAATAGAAGAAGCAGTAACCATAGCGTAAGGGCCCTCATGATTTTGCTCCTTCTGCGGGAATAATATGCACATCGCGTTGCGGGAACGGTATAGATATGCCTTCTTTATCAAACCGCTCTTTTGCTTGACCGGTCAGGTCCCAATAAACGGTCCAATAGTCATCAGACTTGGACCATGGACGGCAGAAGATGTTGACGGAGTTGTCTCCCAACTCACCCACGAAAATTTCTGGTTCTGGTGCCTTCAGACAAAGCTGGTGATGCGCAACCAAGTCTTTGAGCACTTCAATTGCTTGGGCAGCGTTGTCCGAATAGGCGATACCAAAGACCAGATCGACCCGACGTTCTTCGGATGCACTTACATTGGTAATGACATCCCCCCAAATCTTGCTGTTGGGAACTATAATAATCTGGTTGTCGAATGTTCTGATCTTGGTTGAAACCACCGACATCTCATCCACAAACCCAGATGAACCGCCCACTTGGATATAGTCGCCAGTGTCGAATGGCTTGAGGACCATGATCATCAGACCGCTTGCGAGGTTTCCCAGCGTTTCCTGCAATGCGAAACCTAGGATGAACGACAAACCACCGAGCACGGCAAAAAGCGGTGTGACGTTAACTCCGAACAAAGCTAAAACGACGAGTATACCAAGGACGAAAACGGCCCAGTATACGGCGGTGGCAATGAAGCGTTTCAGCATTCTGGAGATAGTTGGAATTTTGTTCAGACCCCGTTCAGTGACCCGGCGCACCATCCGAGCAATGAACATCATGGCCCAAACTGCCAACAAAACACCCAGACCGGCCATCAGCAGGCCTACGCCCCCATCCCACGAGAACAACCAGGCCCAAGCGTTCTGAAAAAGCGTTTGAAGGTCGGTAGTTTTTAGGGCTCCCGTTTTCAACGCGAGAATATAGTCAGAATGCGGTTCTAGATCTTCCGCCTTCGCGCCTTTCAGGGCCCATGCTTCGAGCACCAGACGATAGTTGTTGAGAGTTTCTGATCCAGAGTCGTTCAAAGAGGACAACTGAGACCGCAAGTTGTCTTCCCGAGCTCCGCTCGCCGACCGAAGTTGCAAGTTTACTTGCGCGACTTCTTCGAGCCGAGAGCGCACATAACTCTGCCAAGTACCAGCGACTTGGGAAAGCTCTTCCGCGGTTAGGGGAACAAGTAGGATCTCGAGATCATCAGCCGCAATCATCTCATCAACGACTGCTTTTTTTAGATCGTCATTCTCGACTTCCACAGCCTCTTGGTCGGCCTCAGTCTCTTGCGCGCCGGCAGGAAAAGCACTCGCTAATGCCGTGAACCAAATGAATGACCAAATCTTCAACGTTCTCAGTGCTCGTCTCATCTGTCTGTCCCTTACTTCTTTAACGGTCGAAGAGAGCACACACAGACGCAACAAATCCAGACTTATGTTTATGTTTGAATATTTCCTTGTGACGAACCCCACGGATTTTGGGGTCGCCGTCGATATAGAGAATCTCTCAAATTCGCGGAACCACATATCTGTGAATGAAACAGAAATTTCCGCAAAAGGGTCATAGACTTGCCGTGCACGTAGAATTGGGAGCCTTTTCCATTAGACCCATTAAACCGAGAATAACGGCCTCCTGGCGACACCACTCACTTGCGTCTCCAGGAGGCAACCAGACAAGTCTGGCGAATGCGCGAGCAACAGAGGTAATACAAATTCGCAACGCATTCGCATACTTGAATATAAAATACAACAAATCAAGTAATTTTACGCGCGCCAAAAAGTTTGCCCTCGCGTGCATGAGAAATTCTTGTTTATTCCAGCTTACACGCCCGCTTCAGAAAACGTGGCGGCGCTGTGCAGATGGCGGGTGACGAACTTTGACTGTAGCGAACAGAATTTGCGCTCATGCCAACTTGGTTGACTAACAGCGGCCAACCGCACATTCGACTTAGTCTGGCCAGTCCCATGGTCAGACTAAATCCCCGCGTTGCCCATCATCCCAGATAGAGGTGACGCGGGGAACTTTGATCCATCTTTCAATCAGTACCGTAACACCAAAACCCCAAGACTACCGCCCGCGTTGTTCACCTGGTTTCCCTCCGAACGATGCGGGTTTTTTTGGGGGATGGGGATATAATGAGTTTCCATTTTGCAGAGCGACCGACTGGACCTTCTACTTCTGGTTTGGTCGATGGCGCACGTGTTGGCCTCATTACCACCTGCTTTTCAAACCATTCGAAAGGACGCAGCCATTCATTTTAGTTTGAAGATTCGCGTTTTCGGTTTTCCCTCATATCTTCATTCTGCAATATTATAATGGGATTGTTCCTATGAAAACGACAACTAAGACCCTTGCTGCCGCTGCCGTTCTTGCATGCGGAGCAACCGTAGGACATGCCAAGGACAAAAAATATTCTGCCAAAAGACAACGCAGAGTTCGTAAACTATGGCGAGGAATCCGGCTGGAATATGTTTGTGGATTAGAGCCGAAATACTTGCCTGATCGAACGGGTGGATGAGAATACCAACGTTGTTCAAATGGGTCTGACCCCAGACAAAGATTTTGGCTACATGGGTGTTTTTACAAAGGCAGACATCGAATTTGAGGATGATAAAGTCTAGCTGCTCATGGACAACAAATTATACTATGGCGATACAACAGCGGCGCCACCTAATTTGGCGGACGGGTACAAAGGCGGTTATCTCATTGCCAACAATCCCGACTTCGTCACAGACGTGATGGAGCGCGAAATCATGATTGTAATGCCAGAGTCTAATTTTGCCTTCGAATTAAGCCTTTCTGGCACCAAGAAGGCAATTGAAGCGGCGCGTGAGTGCAATGCTTCTCTGACCAACTGATCGGTGTCGATACTTCAAGGCCGTCCACTTTGTGGGCGGCTTCGTTTGTGACTGCGCGAACCCTGTGTATCGAGGAAGCTTATAATCGATTTCAGGCTTCAATTTCGATCAACTCTGTTTTGTAACTTAGATAGTTTGTCCCTTTGTTCCAAAATAACTTTTTAGAGGCGCAAAAATACGTCCGCTTCGGGCTCGAAGGGGACATTCGTTGCAACTTGCTTGAACGCCTCCTTCGCGGAAAATTTTACTGAAGCGGGAAATGCGTCTTCTTGCTTCAGTTCGTACAAGTGTTGCTAATAACGCTTTTCTCCTAAGTGCGCGATACCCGAAGCCAGTAGTCGTCTTGCCTCGTAGAGTTCACGCTGACCAGACATTAGGTTTGGAGGCAGAGCACCTATCTTTTCAGAATGCCGGATTGATATCTCTAACCTATCAGCCGCTTCGATTGCGGCTTTTAGTGCAGCCTTGATGGCGGTGCTATCAGAAATGGGCAGGCGAGTTCCAGCCATTCCTCCGTTGTCTGTCCATGACCCTCTCTTCATTTTTGTTCCTCGCTTAGGCGGCCCCATTTTGGTAGCAGTGACTTATCAATTGCGGCGGTCGTTCTATCCGTACGTCGCATTTCCTCGACCTCCGCACGGAGTGCGGACAGTTCTTCAAGCCCTTTGAGCTGGGCGTGACGACCCAGGACATCCTGAAGAAGCCTTGCCTGTTGCAAGCTGATTTCGCCCCGCGATGCTGCAGTTGTGGTCCGCTCTGAAGCGACGAGGATATCTTCAATTGAGCTCAATTTGTTCCTGTCAGCCAATTGAACGAAGTCAGAGCGTGTAGGAGGCCGGACCCGATCAACGAGCCATTGGGCTACGGTTGGATTGCCGTTATCAAGCTCGTCGGAAATTACGTCAGTGGCGCGCCCGAGCATCTCTTCAAGCCGTTCGCCCGCAAGCCGTGCTGCGCGTGCTTTAATGCCATTTGCGCCCCGCGGTCGGCCGGTTGACTTTGGCGGTTTGTGCCCGGGCAGGAACTTGCCATCCGGGCCGCGTTTAGCTTGTTGCTCGTCATGGGGCATAGAACCGTCAATCTCGTCATTTATACGTCAATAATACTGACATAATAGCTTAACTTTGCGTTCTTGTCACTGTCTTGGGATTGACCCGTGGGTTACGGAGTTCGAGAGCGAGGTGTTCCGCTCCTTCAAGTGAAAAACCAAATCGGCTGTTGCATTCCCACAAAGAAATCAAGACGTGAGGATGCCTCCAAGGCCATCTGGCATAACATGCTCAACGCTCAATTCCTTAGTTACAAGACATGCAAACCACCTAGGATGCTCCCACTCAATTCTCAATTTCCATTCCTCAATGTTGAACGCACGTTGGCCAAGTTGTCTGGATGAAGGTGATAGCACCGCGCGACATCAAGGTTTTGGACTGCCAAATTGGTTTCATTTGCCCAATTGACAGCAGTTGAAGTCAGGAGAATTCAGTAATATGTGGGGTTTTGTGTGTGGGCGAGATGTCCCAGCTGGCGGAAAACGCAGCGTTTTCAATGAGGGTATGGTGGCCCTAGGCTACACCAAAACCTAACAATACAACTAGATAGCAAGGGTTCTGTCGCGTTTTTTTTGGATGACCGAGTATGAGTGAAATTGATGAGCAGTTTACCCTACCAGTTGGGCGAACTGCTGAAACGGGCGGAGTCCGGGCGTGAATTGACCTTTCATCCATGCGCCACGAACGGTCTGCTGGACGCTTTCTATACCGCGCTGTTTCGGCAATGAGGCCAGCATATCGACTGACCCAGCGGTTTAGCGTTGCATGATCCAGATCAACGCCACGTTCCGCCATGATTTCCTCCAGATCCCGGGAAACACCGTAGCGCAGGTAGAAGAAAACCGCATGCAAGATCACGTCTTTCGGAAAATGCGCGCCCTTAAATTAGATCGTCACGGCCTGCTCCTGTCATGTTCTAGTGCGCGCTACCAGAAATGCACACACCCTGACAGGTGAGGGCGAACTTCGCGACAGAACCGAAAAAATCGGTTTATTAATCTCACCCCCCGGGAGTATACCAAATTGGAGAAGTGTAAGCGCGTTCCTGTGTTGAGGTCGGCACTTCAGCAGGCAATTCGTCTCCGAACCGAACGGCATCGTAAATTGTCCACCTCGGTGTGGGAATTTCCAGGACGCGGGCGTAGTAGAAAGCCCGCACAGAAGGATCGAATTCAGAGTCCGTCCAAACAGTGATCAGTTCCGGGGATCCTATCGAATTGGTAAACGTACCCGTTGCAACATCCACAGTATTCCCCACCGCCGGTAGGTTGCCGTCCGCATCAGGTTCGCGGTCTCCCGACCATGCCACGTCATAAACCCGCTCTTCAGTGTCGCCGTTGGCATTTAACCAGCCTTTCACAATCTGAATACGGTCGAGATTGCCGGAAAACGGGTCTTTCAGGGCAGCAACCAGGAATGTTGGGGCGTCCGCGCCTTCTGTAGCGGTTGCGAGGTCCCCACCCATCGGAACGCCTTTTTCATATCCGACGTCGGCGGGCAAACGAGATTTTGCATCAGCTTCAGTAAAGTCCCAGCCACCAAAGAAGCGAACCGCGATGCGACTACCAGTCGTCCCATATACTTCTTTCCTCTCCATGGCATCGAATATCGCTTCGCGCGTGTTATCTTCTGCCCAGACTGCAGCGTAACCTGAGGCTGCCATTTCCCACCCAAGAATCCTTGTCGTATCGAACTCGCCAACGACATGCTGCCAACGGCCAGGTTCCGGTTCGACACCGGAGTGTTTGCCAAAGAAATTGTCTTCTTCCGCCGTTGCCAAAGCCGTATGGCTGTCGGTCGAGCCCACTACTCCGAACTTGTATGGATTGGTGCCGAGTTGAGCCTCTAGTTTAAGACCATTCTTCAAAGCCTCACGCGCGTATTCGTACTGAAGCATCCAGTCTTCTTTGGGTGTCGGACCCAGATTTGACTTATCCCAGGTTTCATAGTCCGCGAACTCATCATTCGGGCTGAGAAACGGGTGGGTTTCTCCATCGCCCTTGATCTGGGTGATCTCATACATCGGCTCCCACTTGGCACGCCGCTCTGCGTAGTCTTCGGTCAAAGGTTCACCCGTTTCAGGGTTGGTCTCGACAGGAAACATCAGGCCGTTGGAGACGTTGCCGTTGTGGGCAAGGGCCAGCACACGGCCGCCGGTCTCTAGTTCATAAGTTTCCATCCAGTCCCACAAACGTTCGGGATTAAAAGTTTCTGCGGTTGTGAATGGCAGCATCTGCCGTGCGCGAATGGCATCATCTCGGTAGATCACGTTGCGGTGGAGGTTGTTGCCTCCTTCAGTGGACGTCCATTCGTACCCGATGAACGCAGTGAATGCGCCGGGGTCGTTGTGATGATCCGCAGTTTGCGTGAATTCGTCCCAAACGGATTGTACGAACCTGCGATCTGAAACAGCCTCGGGAAGAGCATCACCGGTTATACCCGCAAAGGTTTCTATGACCTCCATTGTTGCGCCGAGAGCAACATCTCCACCGGCATTAAGACGTTCGTTCCAGTCTCGAAGTGTTGGATCGCGCATCAGCGTAGAATTCCCTGCGACGATCTCATTCATGGCGCCCATGGCGTCCGAGTGATCGGATACGACAAGCCAGTCGAGGGGACGCGATAACTGCACCCGAAGGCCGTGCGACGTAGTGACTTCCTCACCGCGTGCAAATCTATAAGCATCGTCTGGGCTCAGGATGACGCCAAACCCCCGCGCGTCGAGCGAATTTGACGTGTGCAGGTGAGTGTCACCCCACAGAGGTCGTGTAGGAAAGTTTCGACCTGCATAAGGTGAGAAATCAGCAGGCGCGGGTTCACGCATATCATCAACTGATATGGTCATCTCTCCAACTTGCCCACCTTCTGCGGCCTCTTGAGCATGTGAAGAGCTTGTTATGAATGCTGCGGAAACTATTGCTGTTGATGTCGTCAGAAAAAACTTCATTTGAACCTCCCAGCCGAGCCGAATGCCAGCCCATGGCAACATCTGAGCCGGCTGTTCGTCAAGGAAAACAACAGTTTTTCTTAGTTTTGCACAAGGACCCCGGGAGAAGTTCGACCAAAATCAGACCGCAGCTTCGCCCAATTCTTTAACGCTCAGCCGTTGTGAGAAAATACCGCAACGAGTGAGTGTTCTTGACGACTTGTGGCCTGGATCGTCAGACTTGAATCTGTGATCTTGATTGGAGGCGTTGTTATGAAATGGGTGTCGCGAACATTCCTGCTGGCCTTATCCCTTCTATTTGCCACGGGCGCTTCAGCTCAAGATAAACCAAACATCGTATTCATATTTCTAGATAATTTTGGTTGGGGTGAACCCGGGTTCAATGGAGGTGGCATAATCCGGGGTACAGCGACCCCCGAGATGGATGCCCTCGCTGCGGAGGGACTGCGACTCACGAACTTCAACGTGGAAAGCCAGTGCACGCCGTCCCGCGCAGCGACCATGACAGGACGATATGGCATCCGGAGCGGCAACCACACGGTCCCACTAGGCGGCGGTGTCTACGGCCTAACTCAGTGGGAAATCACGATGGCCGAGATGCTAAAGGATGTGGGATACAAAACGGCCATGTACGGCAAGTGGCACCTTGGCTGGACCGAAGGACGATATCCAACGAATCAAGGATTCGACGAATTTTTCGGAGTTGAGACCACTGACGTTACAGTCTGGCGCACACTTCCGGGATTTGCTGAAGCCAACTTGGAAGAGCCTGTTGTGATGCAAGGTGTTGCAGGTGAGCCAGCAACCATCGCGCGGGACTACGATCTCGACTATCGCGGCGAGATAGACGGCGACCTGACGAAAAAGGCTATCGAGTTTATCAAAGCGAAGAGTGCCGAAGAAGCGCCGTTTTTTATCTATCTTGCCTATACTCAGACTCACTATCCAAATATCGCGTCCGAGGAATTTGATGGCGCCACCGGTAACGGTGTTTGGGCCGATATTCTGCTTCAAACAGATACCTATGTCGGGCGCATCGTGGATGCGATCGAGGCGGCAGGTATTTCCGACGACACTGTGGTGATATTTACTGCTGACAATGGCCCCGAAGCTCTTCCGGTTGGAAACGCAAATGTCTCGCCCGTGCCAGCGGTACATGGCACCGGCGGGCCTTGGCGTGGCACTCTGTTCACCAGCCTCGAAGGAAGCATGCGGGTGCCTTTTGCGATCAAGTGGCCGGGTAAGATTCCCGCGGGTTCAGCAAGCAACGATGTTGTCCATTCGATGGACCTCTATCCGACACTTGCGGCATTTGCAGGCGGCAAGGTGCCTGATGACAGGGCCTTTGATGGTATCGACCAGTCGAAGTTCTTTCTTGGTGTCCAGCCAAATTCAAACCGAGAAGGCGTGATCGTTTACATGGGAGAGCAAATATTCGGCGTAAAATGGAAGGATTGGAAAGTTCTTTTCAAAGAGAATACGACGGCTTTTGGTGCAACGGAGTCTTTCGACACACCAAGGGTCTACAATCTATTGAACGATCCACACGAGCGCGAAAGTGTACTTTTCCCTTACACGTGGGCGGTCGAAAAGGCGCTTCCGCAGCTGCAAGAGCACATCGCTACCTTCGAGGAATACCCTCCGATTCCACCGGGAACGTCCGATCCCTACGAACCACCCAAAAACTGAGCAGCTGGTTGCTACGCAAACCGGCCCTCTCGAAATTCTTCCGAGCGGCTTCACCAAGCTCAACCCTACCAACTTCCCAACGTATGACGAATGGTCAGATCGGGTTTAGTTTCTAACAATTTTGCTGTTAAAAAGCTCAATGGCAAGTTAGAGCAACGAGATTGACTTGATCACTGTTTCACGGTTCTGAACAGCGCCGGTTTGCAAATTTTCCATTGCACTTAGTGCAGCTTCATGGGCTTGGATGGATGACCCGCTGACGCAATCCTCTACAACGCGGCAGAAGTAATCTGATTGGTGGCCATCTACGAGCGTGTAGTGCACACAGACATCAGTCAGCTCTCCGCATAGTATCAGAGTATCCACCTTCAGGCCGCGCAATAGAATTTCGAAGTCGGTTCCAAAAAACGCAGAATAACGTTTTTTCGGAACCAGATAGTCGCCGACGCGATATCCCAATTCTTCTTCGGCAACTTCCGTCCGCGGATCGCCTTCGAGACAGTGTATGTCCTCATCGCCATCCAGCTCCCTACCAAAGTCGATGTGATCAGAACGAGGCACCTCCTGAATGAAGATGACGGGCACCTTGTACTCTTGCGCTGCGTCTACCAGATCGCGCGCTGCGATCATGCGTTCCCTGTAGCCGGGCATATTATCAATCGAGCGCACTTCGCGATCATCAATGAATGTGCTCTTTTGAATGTCGATCACGATCAGTGCGGGTCTACCTTCGATCCGTTTCTTTGCATGCTTGTTTTGGGTTGTCATCTTCGACCTCGGTTGTATCAGGTCGTCCTGACGAAACGCTGTCTAATGGCCGGGTCGTGCCGGTTGGCAGATAAATTTTGATTAGATGTGCTATTGCGCGTCGTCAAGGATGAGAGCAGCTTGATCGCAGAATGAAACAAGGACGTTTGCGCCCAAAGCGGTAATGTCGGCTTTGTCCGCATGGCAGGCACTAAGCCGTTAGAACTGCGTCAATGTCCTTCTGAATATGTCAGATGACTGTTCTTAGCCCAAAGCGGACCCACCCTTTGGAAACAGATAACATTTCCGTGGCATGAACTAGGGACGCGTTGAAAATCGACTGCGCAAGAAAATGTAACTTTGGTTGGAGGCGCTAACCAGGACATTACCCGGGCGGATATCTACTCAATGTCTCTTGTATCATATTTCGCGTATTGACGTCGTTGTGGAAAATCCTATCGGCGAGAAACTCGGACGGAAACTCAGGCCATGTCCTGCGCATTTCAGCAACGAGCCGTCGTGCTTCTTCTGAATTTCCCAACTGATCGTGCGCAACGGCTTGGAACAAGAGCGAAGGAGCACTGACTGGCGCTCCAGCAGCTGGCGCTCCCTGAAAGGCTTCAACAACATTTTCGTAGTTCCCGAGCATAAGTTGCGAGACGCCCCAGATGTTTCTCGCACCAAACCTCCCGGATCCTGATTTGGGTCTCTCCGGGTTGCTAACCTCGGCAGCAAATTCCGGGGCGTTAGCCAAGATGGCGGAGATACCTGCAAGATCGAGAATATGGCCATCATTCGGCGCCAGTTCGACCGACATCCTTGCGTATTTCAATGCCTCGTTAGGCTGGCCTTTGACAGCCAGCACCCAACCGTTTGCGCTGTTTGCCCAGGCGTCGGCCGGGGACAATTGAAGCGCTTTTTCAGACATTTCTGAAGCTTGATTGGAGAAATCATCCCTTTGTGATTCATCCGGCGTCAACACCGCCAGGATCGCCAGGACCTGCGCTGATCCGGAATAGCCGTCGGACAGAGCCGGGTCGAGTTCCATCGCGTGCTGGAACATTCCCAGTGCTATCTGCTGACGTTTGACATCAAAAACGGGAAAAAACATGCCTCGGGCTTGGTCTGCAATGTTGGCCGCCTGGAGTCTCGTCAATGATTGTTCACCAAGCGCCACACGTTCTGCTTTCTCGATGGATCGTGTTGTCGGCACAACCTCCCTGTTATCCTGGCTCATCCAGATGCCAAGCACAGCGACCAATGCAACAACACCTAGTCCAGCAGGCAGCAGTTGCCGCGAACGCAAACGGCCAACTGGATTGTCGCTCTTCAGTTCACTTGATGTACGGTCTTCGATTGTAGATTCGTATGAAAACCGCGGCTTGTATCCGCCGGGGTCAACAAAAATGCGAACTCCGTTGCCGTCGCAGTGATCTTCGTAGAACTGATGTAAAAGACGACGCAGTCGCCTAGCCTCAACTCGAACCAGGTTTTGACCACCAGTACCATCTATGCGCCGCCCATATACCTCAACAGCGATAGCTTTGCCTCTAATCTGAGCGCTTCGACCAGATAGAGTTTCCTCGACTATATAGGTGAGAAACTGCGTGAGTCGGGGTGAAGCTTGAAACCCGTCGCTTGATACAATTCGACTCAGAGCTTCCCGGATGAGTTCCGAAGAAGGTTGGCCAACTTGTTGATTTATTGGCAAATCATTTGATTTGTTCAATGTCCACTCACCCCCAACTCACGGTGACTCACTTGGCCTTTGTGGTCAACCGCACTCATCTTGATTTGAGAATAGATAGTGGGTGTCGGGATTATTCCAGTGACAGTGGACCTGATTGAAGAAATTCCGGAACTTTCTGATGTGCTCTCGAGGCGCATCGAAACGGATGCACTACTCGGCGAGGTCATCAAGGACCTGAATAAAGCATCTGCGTTTTCGAAAGACACATCGATAACGGCCTCAGAGCGCGCCGAATGGGCCCACATCAAATCTGAACTCATCAACGAGCTTCGCCGGATGTTGAAGCGCAACCTGTGAGATACTCTAACTGAGGACCAATCCATGACCAAGGAAGACAATAGAAAAGACCAGGACGACAAACAGGTTCAGGCGTCAGATCAAATTGAAGACCCGTCGCGGCGGAGTGTTCTAAAGGGCTTGGCCACTGGAGCGGCTGCCACAGGGGCGGCTGGGTTTGCAGCAGGAACTGCCGAGGCCCACGAAGGAGACGGCCCACTAGGAGAAACACTCAAGAACCCATATGGTGGTCGACCCGCAGGTGGCATATCATTGCCGGAGTACTTCCGTCCGACGAAGTACATGACGGGTTCAAATGCGAACTATTTTCCGCTTAGTGAGGAGTTGGGGCCAGATGAGATGCGGATCTCATTCTGTGGCTCAACACCATATCCGCCGCGCGA
This sequence comes from Ruegeria sp. C6, assembly GCF_056537625.1. NCBI lineage: Bacteria > Pseudomonadati > Pseudomonadota > Alphaproteobacteria > Rhodobacterales > Roseobacteraceae > Ruegeria > Ruegeria sp. C6. The sequence continues at coordinate 28,875 of NZ_JBQFRW010000008.1, forward strand.
AGATCAAGCGGGCACCTGTATTATGGTCGAGCTGGGTAACGGAAAAAGGTTCTTCTTCGATTTTGGATCCGGTTGTGTACGCAACATCATTGCGATGCAAGTGCCTGGGCAGTTGATCAACGACATCTTCATCTCTCACCTGCATGTCGACCACTATGCCGACATTCCGTATATTTACCCCTTCCGTGCCTGGTCGGGTGGCTACACGCCACTACGCATCCATGGGCCATCAGGTCGAACGCCCGAGCTTGGTACAGCCGGTATGGTCAAAGGCATGCAACAGATGCTCAAATGGCATCTGGAGGCCTTTGATGTATTCCCGATCGGGGACGGCTATGAGATCGAAGTTAACGAATTTGATTTCCGTCAGGAAGGCGGCATCGTTTATGACGAAGATGGCGTGACTGTTCGGTCTTGGCCGCGAAGTCATGCCAAGGACGGTGCGGTTGGTTATCGGCTCGATTGGAATGGTCTGAGCTTTGTATGGACTGGCGATGGACGCCCGGATGAGCTTTCACGAAAATACGGCGAAGGCGTTGATGTCTTTGTAACCGAAATGTCGGGGCAGGATATTGGTCAGTTGATGACCTACAAATACGGTATCCCACAAGATCTCTTTAACTACACTATCGATACGCATCACACCTCCCACTATGCCGTGGGTAAGCTCTTTGCTGACACAAGGCCGCGTTTGGGAATGGTGACACACTATACCCAGGATGAAGACATCGACGCTGAAATGCTGGCTGGTATTCGCGCCCACTACGACGGTCTGTTCCAATGGGGTCTCGATGTAGCCGTTGTGAACGTGACCAAGGATGCAATCTGGTACAGGAAAGCTGCACTGCCCGGAAAATCCGGTACTGTGCCACCATTTCGTGAACTGGCTGCGGCGGCCGAGGCCGGGCGTATTGAGCTTCCGGATGAAATCACATTACCGAACCCAAGACTCACTCGCGCAGACCAGCAAGATCAGAAGTATCGAGATATGGAGATCGATCCACGCGAATACTACCCAACTGACGTTTTCCGAGCACCCGGCGGAGACTGGCCGCAGGACTTTACCATCAAAGTTTCGGATGTAATCGGCTCGCGTGATGAAGACTGAGAGGAGATCGAACAATGATTGAATTTGGTTCGACTTCTGCGATCCCTGTTACGATCCTTACCGGCTTTCTTGGAGCCGGTAAGACGACACTTTTGAACCGGATCCTTACCGGCAATCACGGATTGCGAGTGGCAGTTCTGGTGAATGACTTTGGATCAATAAACGTAGACGCCGACTTGGTGGTTGGCCTCGAAGATGATGTGATGAGCTTGGCTAATGGGTGCGTTTGCTGCTCGATACGAGATGATCTGATTGAAACGGTAGAAGCTGTTCTCGCTCGGCCTGAGAAACCAGAATACATCGTCCTTGAAGCAAGCGGAGTGTCGGATCCATCGTCAATCGCCATGACGTTTACGGATCAACGGTTCCGGGACATGATCCGCTTGGACAGCCTTATGTGTCTTGTCGATGCGGAACAGCTATTTGCTGCGCCAGAAAAAATGGAACTGAAGCTTCGTCAAATTGCGTTCTCGGACATGGTTATTTTGAACAAGGTTGATCTTGTCGACAGGGCCACAGTTCAGAAGGTGCACGACTGGCTTGGCTCTCGCTTCCGTCGCTATCGTCTTGTCGAAGCTATAAACGCAGACGTCCCACTCGACATACTTCTTTCCGTTGGTCGCTTTGCCGCCGAACAGCTCGAAACGGAAATACCAGATCACCATGAACATGGACCAGATTGTGGTTGTCATCACTCTGATCACTCAGACAGCTTCTCAACAACTATGATGAAAGCTGAACGCCCAATAAGCCTATCTTCCCTCCGGAGTGCTATTCGGAAGCTTCCGGGCGACGTTTATCGTCTCAAAGGTTTTGTTTTTAGTGAGGAGGATCCAGATCATCGCATTCTTGTTCAGGTGGTTGGGAAACGTATGGACATCGCACGGGACGGAGCTTGGGGTGACCGCAAACCCGAAACAAGGCTTGTCGCTATAGGCGCGGCGGGGGCGCTCTCCAAGGATGTCCTTTCGGATACGCTTATGGAGACAGTCTGAAAGCCAAGTTCGATGAAGTATTTGGGCTATAGGTCAGCCGTGCTGGATAATTTCATCTAGTTCGGCGGGGGACGATGAGTAAGTGGACCGTTCCCCAACTTATGCCACCGGATCTTTTGGACAGGCTTAGCTTCAGGGAGCGGAAAAATCACAATTTAGCAGCAAAAATAAGCACCTACCTTGTTTTCATCGCGGTCACTAAAACTGTTTCCTAGAATAAATGGACTGAGCTCGACGAGAACTTTCAGAATTGCCTGAACGAGGCGGTTTCCTGGAAGGCTGTTGGCATCGGGAGAACGGCGATATGTTTCGAGACATCCATGCCTTATAGTTCGAGTTTTTTGGCGTTTGTAAGCGCGATAGGGAACTTGCGCTGTTTCGGAGGTTAATTGATGCTCATCGTCTTATGTCTTTACTTCGGCTTGATTTGGTTGGTGTTTTCCAAGCTTAAATGGCTCCCGTGGAACCGGTTTTGGAAAACGGTTATCTACGCTGGCGCAGCAGCGATTGCTCTTGTAGTAATAGGAGCTCTTAATCACACGACACCCACTGGTCCAGTTTCAGTTCAAGGGATTGAGACAAACATTACACCTAACGTATCGGGAACAGTTGTCGAGGTAGCTGTTGAGGCCAATCAATCGGTTAGCAAAGGCGATCTACTCTTCAAAATTGACCCTGACGTATTTGCCTCTGAAGTATCACGCCTTGAGGCTTCTCTAGAAACGGCGAAGTCTTCTGCAGACCAATTGGTGACTGACCTCGCCGCAGCCGAGGCAGAAATCGAGTCTTTGAATGTCCAGCTTCTCTTCGGACAGAAGAGGCGCGATGATATCCTTCAGTTAGAAGAACGAGGCGCATCGACAACTTTTCAACTTCAAGAAGTCGTGGCAACGATTGATCAACTAACCGCTAGTATCCGAGCAGCTCAAGCGCGCAAGAAGGGACTAGAGCGTCGAATTGCTGCTACTATAGATGGTCGAGACGCCGCAATTGTCGAAGCTGAAATGGCGTTGGAACAAGCCAAATGGAGTCTTGAAGAGACAGAGGTTCATTCACCAGGAAATGGTGTCGTTTCTGCTGTTACGCTACGGCCTGGAAACCGCGCCACCACTTTTCAAGGTGCGATAACCTTCATTGATCCATTGGATTTCGCCATTGTAGCCTCCCTCCCGCAATCCAGTCGTCAAAATGTGAATATCGGAGACGAAATCAGGTTGGCGCTGCGTACGCAGCCGGGCACGGAGCTCTCTGGCACCATTGTTGCTTTGCCGGTCGGCTCCGCCGAAGGGACACTGGATCTGCGTTCAGGCCTTCCTTCAATACGAGAGCTAACCGGTATTTCAAGCTACCCGGTACTGATCGAATTATCTGACAGTTCCGATTTCGAAGCTCTACCATTTGGTACATCTGGAACAGCGTTGGTAGTGACTGAAAAAGCAGGTGCAATTGGGGTTCTTGCCGAAATCCTATTCTGGGTATCTAAACAGCTGAATTATTTGTGACTGGTAATAGGTGTCATGCTGCAACGAATGGCAGAAATGTCCGCAAAGTAGACGTTTACGCAAGTTGCCGCGATCGAATGCAATGCGGACAGAATTGCCTTTTGCGGCAACGCAGCAAATGCACGCTGTGGGAGAACTAAGCGCAAGAACCCACTGAGTCCCGGCAAGGTTCGATAACCAAGTGTCATTTCTGTCAAAGGCAATGCGGACGTTTTGTCGCCAAAAACCGTCTGTGTTTACAGCGTTTTCTTGATTAACGCCCCGTATCTCAGCATGATCCCATTATGGTAGTTGAAATCCACAAATGGCTGAAAGATCTCGAACTGGATCAATACGCCGACGCTTTTGCCCAGAATGATATCGACGAGCGTGTCCTGCCATTGCTATCAAACGAAGACCTTAAAGAACTTGGGGTTAGTCTGGGTCACCGAAAAATCATCCTGGAAGCGGTTCAGGACTTGATTAGCCAAAAGCGACAGTATCATCCACCAAAATCCATAGACGCTGATGAAGACGAAGTCGGTCGCCCCCCCATTTCCAATGGGTCGCAAGACGAGGCAACATCCGCGAGGAAGCCTGCTTCATTGGGGATTGCAGAAAGGCGTCACTTAACAGTTTTGTTTGCGGACCTCGTCGCCTCGACGGAGTTGACTAATCGGTTTGACCCCGAAGACATGCGCGAGCTGCTGCGGAGATACCAGGATGCGGTTGCAGGAGCAGTTAGCAGGTACGGCGGCTACGTCTCGAAATTTTTGGGTGACGGCCTTTTGGTGTTTTTCGGCTGGCCGACAGCCTATGAAGATCATGCAGTTCGCGCCGTAAAGGCTGGTCTTGAAGCCGTTCGGCGGGTCAGAGAGCTTAAAACACCTGACGGTGAGCGTTTGTCAGCCAGGTTTGGCATCGCGAGTGGCGACGTGGTAGTTGGCGATACGATCGGTGAAAACACCTACGAAGAAGGAGCGATGACGGGTCCGATCGTCAATCTGGCAGCACGGCTTCAGGAGCACGCAGAACCAAACTCGGTTGTATTGTCTGCTGAGGAAACCGAAGAAACTTTGCATCGGCTATTTGAGTTGGCGCCTCGTGCATTAACTAGATTGAAAGGCTTCAAAGAGCCGCGGAACCTTTTGACTGTCGTATCAGAACACAGCGCGGAAAGCCGATTTCGAGCGTCCTACAGGGACGAAATCGGCAGCGTTATGATTGGCCGCGACTACGAAAAAGGTATCCTTTTGCAATCATGGCTGCGTGCTCAGAATAGTCAGGGCGAAGTTGTTCTGCTTGCCGGTGAAGCTGGGATCGGTAAATCGCGATTGGCGGAAGAATTTCTCGCTAACGCTGTAGCGACTAGCGAAGCTGATATTATCAGGCTGAACTGCTCTCCTTACCTTACCAGCAGCCCGTTCCACCCTGTCGCCCAGAGGATTTCTCAGGACGCTGGTGTGGGGACAGATTTTGATGACGATCAAATTCTCGATCTTGTAAAAAAATGTTGGAAAGCCGGGAAGGCTTGGACTGGGAACAGGTTCTACCCGTCTTTGCCGCGCTGGTTGCGCCCCACAGTGCTCTTGCCCGAAGCGTACTCGATATGTCACCGCAGGAGCAACGTGACCTCACGATTCAGACTTTGATCCAAACGGTTCAGGTACGCTCAAGAACGCGCCCTGTTATTCTTTGCGTTGAGGACGCCCATTGGATTGATCCTTCCACCCAAGCCCTTTTGGATCGCTTCAAAGCAATTTGTGCAGATCTGCCCTTAATGATTTTGATCACCCATAGGCCCGGCTGGGAACTTGTCCGTGATGATGGGGAAGCGCACGTACATACGCTCCAGCTGCGTCGGTTTGATACAACCCATGTCTCGAACTTGGTGCGCAATGTTATCGGAAAAGTACCCGACGATGCACTGATCGCCACAATTATTGAGAAGACGGACGGTGTGCCGTTGTTCGTAGAGGAGCTGGCCCGAGCGATTGTTGAGGCGGGCGAACACAGGCAAGTTCACATACCTTCGTCTTTGAAAGGCACATTGATGGCACGTCTTGACGCGGTCTCGCCAGAGGCCAAACAGGTCGCGTTAACAGGTGCCGTCATTGGGAGGGAGTTCGAGCCTGGTCTGCTGGCATCCGCAATAGGTCTTGCCAGTGCGGAGACTCAGTCTCGTGTAGAAGAGCTGTCCCGAACGGGTTTGATCTTTGAAAGCGGGCACAATCGAGGGCATTTCGTTTTCCGTCATGCCCTTATTCGGGACACCGCCTATCAATCCATGTTAGGCTCCACCCGCCGACAACAACATGCAAACGTGGCTCGTGCTTTGATGCAGTTGCGTTCAGCAGAGATTGAACGTCGACCCGAGCTGGTTGCCCGCCATCTTTCAGAGGCCGAAGAATGGCGTGCTGCGTTCGACAAATGGCAGACGGCGACCGAAATGGCATTGGCGCGATCCGCTAGCCAAGAGGCGATGGTCAACGCTAAAGAAACGCTCAAAGCTGCCGAAAATCTTGGGGACGATAACAGTGTCGAAACGATTAAAGCCAAAATCCTGATTGGTCGAAGCCACGACAGCCTGGGTCAGTTGCCGGAGGGGATAGCGGCCTTGAAAGAAGCCTCGGACGCCGCCCGTGGAATACGCCATGTAGCGCTCGCCGCTGATGCCGCGAACCATTTTGCGGACTCGTGCATGATGTCGAGTAAGAGACATAGCGAGGCTATTGAGCTTTGTAATAGAGCTCTGGACGACCTTGCCGACCATGATGAAGTTAGGCAGTGCAGATTAATGAGCCAACTTGCACGGGCACATATGTTTGTCGGCCAGTTTTCTGAAGGCGCACGCTTTGGCCAGCAATCAATGGAACTGGCCGCGAAACTGGGGGACTATAAATCCCAGTTCTCGGTGATGATGATGCATTATGGGGCGCCATTCGTTGCGCGCAAAGGAAGAGAGATACGTCATTGGCGTGAAAACCTTGATGCAATGCATCGGGTCGCCGAGAACCTAGGGAGTATTGATCAGGGTCGGGACCGGACACTTAGCCTGTTTGTCGGGGCTGAAATGGCCGACCGCGACTTGATGGATCATTCACTCGAATTGCTGACGGAGATTTCGGAAAAGGACAACCACCTGCAACTCTACTGGGTACAGAAACATGCGCGCGCCATGGTTGCAATTATGGACGGCGATTTTGAGCAGGCAGAGAAGCATGCCAACGAAGCGGTGAAAATTGGTCGGGAGACACACGGAGAACATGTTGAGGGCGTCTTCGGTGTTCAGATGTTTACCATCCGCCGCGAACAAAACCGACTGCACGAAGTCGCACCGGTTATCAAGAGGCTGATGACTGAAAGCCCGGAAGACATTTCTTGGAAACCTGGTTTTGGCCTTATTGCCGCCGAGTTGGGTTACAAGGAACCAGCTGAACGCATACTTAATGAAATGGCAGAGAAAGGCTTCGATCTGCCCGCTGATGCTATGTTTTCAACTACATTGTCTTATCTTGCTGATATCTGCGTCGCAGTCGAGCATCTGGGACATGCTGGGACACTCTATGACATGCTGACCCCATACGAAGAGCTGACGGTCACCGCAGGTGCAACGACTGTTTGCGCCGGGGCGGCTGCAAGACGTCTGGGCAACTTGGCAGCGGTGCTGAAAAATTGGGACACCGCTGAGAGGATGTTCCAAAAGGCCATCGAAATAGACACGCGCATGAAGTGCCCTCCTTGGATTGCGCACAGCAAAGCAGCATATGCATCCACACTTAGGCGACGGGGCCGCACGAATGATTTGGAACTAGCGTTTCAACTGGAAGGGGAAGCGTTGGCAATTTCACAGCAATTGAGTATGGTTTCCCTTAGGTCAAAGCTCGAAGGAGTAGCTGTTTAAAGCCATTTACATGCTTGGGGGAGCATTATGCCAAGATACATAATCGAGAGAAATTTTGCGGAACAGCTGAACGTCAGCGACGACGACAAAATTCACATCAAAGAGATCAATGACGAAGTTGGGGTCGAGTGGATTTTCTCGTTCCTCAGCGCAGACAAGCGTAAAACATACTGTTTGTATGAGGCCCCCGACGAGGAAAGCCTCAGAAAAGCGGCGGAGCGCCTTAACATTCCTGCCGATGTCATTACACCGGTAGATCATATAGATCCTGGTATTTTCGCCTGACTATTTGCACCTCAAATCCTAAACCGAGGCGATTATTCTGCAGGACAAAGCCTCGGGCTTCACATCTACATGAGGCAGCTGCGCAAGAAGCCTGACCTAAAAACAGGGAGGCCTATGCATGTACGACATAAAAACACTCGACGGAAACACGGCAAGTGTGGATCAAGACGCCTTGGACGCGCTTAACTCTTCTCTTCGCGGCGGCGTCTACTTAGTGGGCACTCCGGAATACGAAGACGCAAGAACAACATGGAATAGCATGTTCGAACGTCACCCTGGGTTTGTGGTACGAGCGATGGGCGCAAGCGACGTGCAGAAAGCGGTGGACTTTGTAAGAGAAGCCGATCTCATAATGTCAGTCCGATCAGGTGGGCATCAGATTGCGGGGCACGCTGTTGCAGACGAGGCCGTATTGCTCGATCTGTCCCAAATGCGATCGGTTCACGTGGACCCTGTCAACAAGACCGGTCGGGTTGCGCCAGGCGCGTTGCTTGGCGATGTGGATCGTGAAACTCAAGCTCACGGGCTTGCAGTCCCTGTCGGCATCAATTCGACAACTGGTATCGCGGGTTTGACCCTTGGCGGCGGTTTTGGGTGGACGACGCGGAAATTCGGAATGACGATCGACAATCTTCTATCGGCAGAAGTCGTGACGGCAGATGGGGCGATTGTTACCGCCTCGCCCACAAGCCATCCGGAGCTTTTCTGGGCCATCCGCGGAGGAGGTGGCAATTTCGGCGTCGTGACCTCATTCGAGTTCCAGTTGCATGATCTTGGGCCCGAGGTTTTGTCCGGCCTGATCGTTCACCCGATCGCAAAGGCAGCAGAGCTTCTTGCAGAATTCGCAGTCATTGCAGATGAATCACCGGATGAGCTGACGGTCTGGAGCGTGATGCGAAAAGCTCCTCCCCTCCCGTTCCTACCAGAAGAGTGGCATGGGAGAGAGGTGCTGATTTTCGCAGCTTGTTACAGCGGCCCCATAGACGAGGGTGAAATAGCCATGGGGGCTTTGCGCGCGCTTGGAGAACCAATAGCCGACGTTATCTCACCTCATAACTTTGTGGACTGGCAAGCTGCATTCGACGCATTGCTTACACCTGGTGCTCGGAACTATTGGAAAAGCCATGATTTCGATGCGCTTTCCTCGGATGCGATCACAGGTCTTCTCGAGGCGATTTCCAGCCTCCCCGACCCCGCGTGCGAAGTATTTATTGCCCATGTAGGTGGCGCAATGGCGCGCATTGAATCCCACTCAACAGCTTATCCGCAACGATCTGCACACTTCATAATGAATGTTCACACTCGTTGGGAGGACCCGAACAAGGATGGTGAGTGCATTGCGTGGGCGCGGCGACTTTATGATCAGATGCGACCCCATTCGTCTGGCAGCGCATATGTTAACTTTATGCCCGAAGACGAAGCGGATCATATGGCTGGCGCGTACGGTGTGAATGGTGAGAAGCTTTCGAAAATAAAGGGCAATTATGATCCAACAAATCTGTTCAGGATTAATCACAACATATTACCCAAGTAGGACCATTCAATCTGGATAGACTGATCCATACCGACCCTTGGAGCCTATGCTTGATTTTTATGACAAATATCTGGTTGCTTACTCAGACCTCCTGATATTTTTGCCGTCCAAGATATGGACGCTCGTGTTACTACTGTTAGGCGAAAGTCCTGTCCCGCTGCAGAGGCAAGGGCAGTGCCGAACATTTGGCCGCTTTGGGCTCAACTTGGTCATTCGCAAAATCGCGATGTAAGTCCACTTTGCGGAACTAACCGTCATTCGAATTCCATACTTCGCTGACGCAGCATTCAGTCGCAAGTGTAGAAATTTGTTGTCGCTGCGCAGCGCATGTCGCCAATACGTTCATTCACGGGCGTGGATTTGGTCGGAACCGAAGACTCAGTGCAATTCCCTCACGCCGACACAGATCGGCAAGCGTGGTGTTGAATCAGGCTGAATGAAACAAACTTTAATACACATCAGACGCTTCTTACCAACCTCAAGGAGTTCCTTGAACCTATTGCAGTAGAGGTTCCCTGCGACACTCTCGGCGGCAAAGAGTTAGAATTGATTCACTTTCGATACCATCGCTTTGGGTGATACATCGAAGATGCCTGATATCTAAAGAATCTTAATCACGACCCCAATGTACGAAGGAAAGGTTTTGGTAAAGCGCCGATCGAAGCAGTACCGAAACGGCCAAGATCTTCGGAATCCCTAACAACTTTTCAGCCCGTTTGTTGTTGCGCAGGCGGTACAATTTGCCTTTCTGGTCGTTCGCGGGTGGAGCAAGCTTACAGAACCGCTTCATCCCCACCCATTAAGATCAAATCATCGCGCCTTCATTTACTACATCAGCGAAGGACTTGAAGAATTTTCCAGCGAGCTTCTTGGCTGTGCTCTGGATCAAACGACTGCCGAGCTGAGCCAGTTTCCCGCCAATCTCGGCCTTTGCTTCATAGCGCAGGATCGTTGTGTCGCCGTCTGCACTCAGCGTCACATCTGCGCCACCCTTTGCATGACCAGCGGTACCACCATTGCCCTGACCAGACAGCGAGAATGCATCAGGGGCGCCGGTCTGGTCCAGGGTGACATTGCCTCCGAACCGCGCCTTGACGGGCCCTACTTTAAGCAAGACCTTGGCCTCCAGTTCAGTATCAGAATGCTTGATTAGTTCTTCACAACCCGGGATGCATTGTTTCAACACCTCGGGATCATTCAGTGCCGCATAGACGCGATCTTTCGGGGCGTTGATGATGATTTCGTCCTTCAGTTCCATACTCTAGTCCTTCTTAGCAACAGGGAAATCTTATGTTGTCTGCTTGTTCAGTGGTCATTTCGAGCGATTTAAGACGCCTGCGCATCCAGATCAGAAGTCGGCTCATGAGAATGGCTCCTTCGCGGTTTCCAAATGGGTCGCATAGTCATCCAGGGTATCGACATCGATGTAGAACCCTGGCGATGGCAGCGTAGCGGCTTGTACATGTTCGGGATGATCGCGCGTGAAGCCCAAGCAGCCGGGGCGTGCGGGGTTTTCCAGCAATCTCCGGCGCAATAGCTGCGGGATAGTAATTGGATTGCCTCGTGCGCCGTTATGGACAGGTATCGTCACTTTAGTCGCATCACCTGCAACGTGAGCGGCAATCAGATCTTGCAGATCCTGAGTGGTCAATAGCGGCTGATCACCCAAGCCGATCAGAAGCAGATGGGCGTCAGGTGCACAATGCAATCCCGTGGCAACCGAGCTCTGCTGGCCGCTGGTGAAGTTTGCATTGTGAACCAAAGAAACAGCTAGCCCTGATAATGCCCGGCGCACGGCGCTCGCCTCATATCCTGTTACCACCGTCAGGTCAGTATCAATGGCGCCTAAGTAAGCCATGGCTACACGGCGGATCATCGGTACGCCGTCTATTGGTAACAGCAGCTTGTTTTGCGCCCCCATGCGCCGGGAAAGACCGGCGGCCAGAAGGATCGCGGCAACATCAGCCATCGGCAAGCCCCACAGTCTGCCGTCTGACACGTACTAACTGCGCAAGGATCGACAGCGCTATTTCCTCGGGCGTGACCGCCCCCAGGTCCAGACCCGCCGGGGCGTGGACGGTGTTGATGGCCTCGGGCGTTATGCCGGCGGTCTTTAGTTTTTCAGCCAGTGTCGCGAATTTCCGAGCGCTTCCGACGAAGGCAACATAGTCGGGCAAATCTGTCAGTACGGATTTGAGCGCGTCCAAATCTCCTTGGCCTTGCGTCGCAATGACAACGAAGCGTCGTCGATTGCACGTCGTATCAGTCGACGTGGTGCCAGAAACCGACCAGTGGAATTGCGGTGCCAGGGAACCAAGCGCTTGGGCCACAGGGGATGCGCCAAGCACGACAAGTTCGGGCATTGGCAAACAGGGCTCGATAAAAATGTCGACGGTGCCTTTTGACGGGCAACCATTGCGCGCAAAGCGCGTCCCGTCGATCTCATCCCCCGCTATCACGCCCATTTCTTCCAGGAGTTCCTCGGGCGCGACAGAAACCAGTTGCGGCTGACCGGCGCGCAAAGCCTCTACCGCAGCGCGTTTGACCGCGCCACGCGTGCATCCGCCACCAAGCCATCCATGCAGGATTGTCCCGTCCGCGCTGAGCAGCGCTTTAGCACCCGGCTTGGCCGCCGTCGCCCCCGCAGTGCGCACGATTGTCGCGAAGGCGAAAGGTTCTTGCCGGTCACGCAGGTCTTGTGCCGCATCGGCAAGGTCCGTGTCTAGGATCTCTGCCGGACTCATAGCGTCACCAATTTTGGTTCCAGGGCGGCAAGATCGGCAAGGGTGTTGGCCGGTTGAAAAAGGTCGAGATAAGGCAAGGCCGCAGCCATTCCGCCAGCTACGGGCGCGTAGTCGCTCCAGCCCTTCAATGGATTGAGCCAGATGATCTTACAGCCGCGTTTTCTCAGCTTCTCAAGCGCTGCTGCCAGGATTGCGGGTGGCTCGGTATCATAGCCGTCCGACAGGATCACTACGACAGACCGGCCATCTACAAAGCGCCGCGCATAGGTATCGGCAAAGCGTTGCAACGATGGCCCGATCTTTGATCCACCGCCGAAGCCATCTGCCATCAGCGACATCCGACCAATTGCACGCAGTGCGTCTTTGTCGCGCAATGCTTCAGTGATGCGAACCAGCCGTGTGTGAAAAAGATAAGCGTCGGCATCTTTGTCAGCGCGCATCAGCCCAGCGAGAAAAGCAAGGAAAACTTGTGCATAGACGCTCATCGATCCCGATACATCGCAAAGCGCTACGATTTTGCGGCTGCGATCTGGGCGAGACTTGCGCAAGAGCTGCAGAGGTTCCCCTCCTGTCGCAAGGCTCAGGCGAATGGTCTTGCGAAAATGCAGGCGGTCGCCTTTGCGGGCGGCGATCCGACGGCGCGAACGTCGGTCGCGCAAAGCGGCACCGATGCGACGCGCAACTGCTTCGGCCTCTGCGATATCATCCGCGCGGACCAGATCACGCAGATCGCGGCGGCTGAGATTGCGTTGCTGAGTTGCGATAAGTTTACCGGTGCCGTCGCTGTCGGCCTCGCCGTCACCGGAATCAGGAGCGATGGCGCTGCCCGATGCGCCCATATCCTGACCCTTGGCTTGACGAGAGGAATGCACGTCATCGCTGAGCGCAGACTGCGCTTTGGGCACGGCCCTTTGCTTCACCCGACCGGAATCCATCCAAAAACTATCGAAGAGGCTGTCGAACCGTTCGGCCTCATCCTTGCATCCTGTGCAGATGGCCCGTAACGCGCGACGGCTTTCATTCGGGACAACGGCATTGACCTCGCCGAGGGCAAGCAAGGCAAGCTCTGCCTCTGCCACACCTAGGCGCAGGCCGTTCTGGCGCAAATGCGCAATGAACCCGGCGACACGGGCCGCTGGCCCCGGATCACGCGCCGCAAATTTGGAAACCCGGCTCATGCGGCCTTCCCCGCGATACGGGCCGCGACTTCGGCGGTGATCTGTGCCTGATCGCTTTGAGTTTTCAGCAGCGTGGTTAAGGTGGAGTGCAACACGGTTGGATCGTTGGTCAGATCCGCAATCCCAAGTCCCATCAAGGCGGCAGCAAAATCGAGCATCTCAGCGATGCCGGGTGTCTTTTCCAGTTCCTCCTCGCGAAGCTTTTGTACAAAGCCTACGACTTGCGCGCCAAGACGCGCCTCAATCGCAGGGCAGCGGGCTTTGAGGATTGCAAGTTCTGTCTGTCGGTCCGGATAATCGACATAGGTGTAAAGGCAGCGACGACGCAGTGCATCGGATAGATCGCGTGTGCCGTTTGATGTCAGGATCACGATCGGCTTACTAGAGGCCGTGATGGTGCCGAGTTCTGGCACAGTCACTTGATAGTCGGCCAGAACTTCCAGCAAGTAGGCTTCGAATTCCACATCAGCGCGGTCAATTTCGTCAATCAACAAAACAGGCGGCGTGTCCTGGGTAATGGCGGCCAATAGAGGGCGTTCCAACAGGAAATCACGGGAAAAAATACGCTCCTCAACGCTTTTGCCCGTCTCACCATCTTCGGCGGCGGCGCGGATCGTCAGCAATTGCCGCTGGTAGTTCCATTCGTAGATGGCCTGCGCGGCGTCGAGCCCCTCATAGCATTGCAGTCGGAGCAATTTAGTGTCGCGCGCATCGCTCAGGGTGCGCGCGACCTCTGTCTTACCTACGCCCGCGGCGCCCTCCAGAAGAAGGGGCCGCTCCAACGTCAGCGCCAAATGGAGAGCAACTGCTAGGTCGTCGGATGCGACATAGCCCTGCCCTTCAAGAGCGGATTGTAAATCGGTCCAGGTCATGTGTGTCTCCGGGCAGAGCGGAACGTCTCCGCCCTGCCTTTCGCCTTTAGCCATGCAGGCCAAGCTCATTGGCGGTCTTCCAGATCCGCCAGTGATCATGTGGCATGTTGGTATGCCGCAGACCAAAGGCCCGGAACGCATCCTGCACCGCGTTGGAGAAGCATGGCACCCCGCCCACATGCGGACTTTCGCCCACGCCCTTCGCACCGATGGGATGATGTGGCGACGGCGTGACGGTGTAGTCGGTCTCGTAATTCGGAACCTCCCATGCAGTCGGCAGGAAGAAATCCATCAGCGTGCCCGTCTTCACGTTGCCCTGATCGTCATAGGCGATTTCCTGGCCCAAAGCGACGGCGAGTGCTTCGGTCAGGCCGCCATGCACCTGTCCTTCGATGATCATCGGGTTGATCCGGGTACCGCAATCGTCCAGCGCGTAGAAGCGGCGGATGTCTGGCACGCCTGTATCCACATCAATATCCATCACGCAGACATAGGCACCGAACGGATAAGTCATGTTCGGCGGGTCATAGTAGCTGACCGCTTCAAGCCCTGGCTCAATCCCTGGAATGGCCTGATTGTAGGCGGCGAACGCGATTTCTTTCATGGTCTTGAACCGCTCGGGCGCTCCTTTGACCACGAAACGGTCGACGTCGAACTCGACGTCATCGTCATGCACTTCCAACAGATAGGCCGCGATCATTTGCGCCTTGGCGCGGATCTTGCGGCCAGCCATGGCCGTAGCCGCCCCGGCAACCGGGGTCGAGCGCGAGCCGTAGGTGCCCAGACCATAGGGCGCGGTATCGGTGTCACCCTCTTCGATGGTGATGCTATCGGCAGGTAATCCGATCTCGGAGGCCAGTATCTGTGCGAATGTCGTCGCGTGGCCTTGCCCCTGCGAAATCGTTCCAAGCCGTGCAATTGCAGAGCCCGTTGGATGGATGCGAATTTCGCAGCTATCGAACATGCCGAGACCCAGGATATCGCAATTCTTCACTGGGCCGGCACCCACGATCTCAGTGAAGAAACTGAGACCGATTCCCATGAGCTTGCGCGTTTCGCCCCGTTTGAACGCCTCTACACGCTCGGCCTGTTCCTTGCGCAATCCCTCGTAGTCGACCGTGCTGAGCGCTTTGTCCCAGGCAGTGTGATAATCGCCAGAGTCATATTCCCAGCCAAGCGCAGCCTGATAAGGGAATTGCTCTTTCTTGATGAAGTTGATCCGGCGCAAATCTGCCGCGTCCATGTTCAACTCGATCGCCAGCACCTCGATCATCCGTTCGATGAAATAAACCGCCTCTGTCACGCGGAAGGAACAACGGTAGCTGACCCCGCCCGGCGCTTTGTTGGTGTAGACGCCATCAACCTCAAGGAATGCAGTCGGGATGTCGTAAGATCCGGTGCAGATATTCATGAAACCCGCCGGGAATTTGGTTGGGTCGGCGCAGGCGTCAAATCCACCATGGTCCGCTGTCACATGGCAATGCAACCCGGTGATCTTGCCGTCCTTGGTGGCAGAAATGCGGCCCTTCATCCAATAGTCGCGGGCAAAGGCGGTGGTCATCAGATTGTCCATCCGGTCTTCGATCCACTTTACCGGCTTGCCGGTGACGATGGAGGCGACGACCGAACACACATAGCCCGGATAGGCCCCAACCTTATTACCAAACCCGCCGCCAATATCGGGAGAGATCACACGGATATTGTGTTCCTCGATCCCGGAAATCAGGCTGACCACAGTGCGGATAGCATGAGGTGCCTGGAACGTGCCCCAAAGAGTCAGCTTGCCATTGACCTTGTCCATTGAGGCGACGCAGCCGCAGGTTTCCAGTGGGCATGGGTGCGTACGGTGGTAATACATGGTCTCTTCGGCAACGACCTCGGCATTGTCGATTGTCTCGAATGTTGGATCCTTGTCGCCCGCTTCCCACGTGAAGATGTGGTTGTGATGCTTTCGAGGACCATGTGCTCCATCGATTGGTTTGCCATCCTCGCCCACGGTGTCTTCACGCAGAACTATCTCTGATTCCATCGCCTTGAACGGATCGACCAGAACCTCAAGCTCTTCGTATTCGACTTCGACGGCCTCGATTCCATCTGCCGCCGCATAGCGGTCTTCGGCCACCACAAACGCCACTTCCTGGCCTTGAAACAGAACCTTGCCATCGGCCAGAACCATTTGCTTGTCGCCGGCCAGCGTCGGCATCCAATGGAGGCCGAGCGGTTCAAGGTCCTTGGCGGTCAGCACAGCGAGAACGCCGGGCACTTCAAGCGCTGCCGCCGTATCGATGTTGGTGATCCGTGCGTGAGCGTAGGGAGAGCGGACGAAATCTCCAAAGAGCATCCCGTCAAGCTTCACGTCATCGACGTAGTTGCCCTTGCCTTGAGTAAAGCGGGCATCTTCCACCCTTTTGCGCGAACAGCCCATGCCCTTGAGGTTCGCGGTGCGTTCCTCACGATCTGGTGTCATGTCATTCATTGGGCCGCCTCCTTGGCTGCATTCATCTCGGCCGCTGCGGCTTTGATGGACTTCACGATGTTCTGATACCCGGTACAGCGGCAGATATTACCTGCCATGCCAAAACGGATCTCTTCCTCGGACGGGTTCGGGTTCTCTTCGAGCAACTTTGCCGCACGTGTGATCATGCCCGGTGTGCAATAGCCGCATTGCAGCCCGTGATGTTCCTTAAACGCCTCTTGCAGCGGGTGCAGCGCGTCAGGCCCACCGATGCCTTCGATGGTTGTGATATCCTTGCCATCGGCCTGCGCCACGAACATGGTGCAGGACTTGACTGATTTGCCATCAATGGTGACGGTGCAAGCGCCACAATGGGAAGTCTCGCAGCCAATATGCGGGCCGGTGATGTTGAGCCGCTCGCGCAGCGTGTAGATGAGAAGTTCGCGTGGCTCGGCAAGGAATTCCTCTTCCTTGCCGTTCACCGTGATCTTGTAGTGTTGTTTCTTTGACATCGGACGATCTCCTCACGCACGCGACCAGGCGCGCTCAATGGCGCGGGTCAGAATGATACCTGCCACGTGTTTTTTGAAAGCGACGGGGCCGCGGTTGTCTTCGGTGGGGTCAATATCACCGAGCATGGCGGCCACAGCGGTCTTAATGGCATTTGCATCGACGCCGGTGCCAACCAGAGCGGCCCCAGCCGCCTCGGAAAAGACCGGTGTGTCGCTCAGATTGGTCATTGCAATCGAGGCGGAGGCACAGGTGCCACCTTCTTTCACGATCTGGACTGCAGCAGCAGCGGTAGCATAATCACCAATCTTGCGCTTTTGTTTTTCATAGGCGTAACCGCCATGCGGCGTTGGGATGGTGACTGCCGTCAACACTTCTTCGTCTTCCCGAGCGGTCATGTAGGCGGCTTCGTAAAACTCGCGGGCAGCGATGTCGCGTTCCCCGTCAGGACCCTCGACAGTGAAACGCGCATTCAGGCACTGCATCAGGCCGGGCATGTCATTGCCAGGGTCGCCATTGGCCACGTTGCCACCAACTGTACCCATGTATCGGACTTGCGGGTCTGCGATCTGAAGGGCAGCTTCGCGCAGAATCGGAGCGGCGTCAGCCAGTGCGTCGTGATCAATAATCGCGTGCTGGGTGACCATCGCACCGATGCGGATACTGTCACCTCCGATCTCGATATCAGACATGCCGCCAACATCCTGAAGATCGATCAGATGCGGCACATCCGCCATCCGCAGCTTCATCATCGGAATCAGGCTGTGCCCACCGGCCATGACGCGGGCATCATCGCCATGCTCTTCCAGGATCGACAGCACACCGGCCATGTCCTTGGGTCTGTAGTATTCGAATGCCGCTGGAATCATCGGCTCTCCTCCCTTCAAGCAAATGTTCTGGCTGAAAGGATCACTGCATGCGCTTGGATGGCGACGCTTCAGTAAATCAACAAAAAACAGGTATTTTGCACGAAATGCGCCCTAGGTCGCACGAATTGCGCCCACCTGCGATGCAAGCGCATCCTGAACCGTCTTGAGTTTGGATCGACTGACCGGCGCGGGTGGCAAACCATCCCCGTCGAACAGGCATCGACCCTTATCCTTGGTACGCTCAAACCGCGCCACGCGCTGAGGATTGACAAGGTAGCTGCGGTGGGTCTGGAGAAATCCGGTGGGCACCAATCGCTTGGCGGCCTCGGTCACTGGCCAGACACAAAACAACCGATCCGTTTCGGTGTAAACTTGGGTGTAGTGCCCATCCGCGCGCAAAAACAGAACATCTTCGGCAGAGATGAAGACCTTTCCGCCATCCCGTTCGCAAGGAATTTGCAGCAATGGTTTTACATCCACGGTCGCTTCTGTTGGCTCCGGGTCTTTCCTCGAAGGTCCTGGCAGGTAGGTCACGCTGACCCACAAGCAAGCACCAAATATGATGAAACTGAACAGGATTACGCCAATGGCCAGCGTCTCGTTGCTCATCAACGGGCCAAACTCAACCCCACTTGGCACGGCGACGAAACGGGTGCTCGCCAGAGCAAGAAAATGAACGGTGCAAACCGCCACTGCAAAACACAATGTGCCCAGCAAAATGTTTCTGTTTGTTCGCTGCCCGTAGGCAA
Source organism: Ruegeria sp. C6 (assembly GCF_056537625.1). Lineage (NCBI taxonomy): Bacteria > Pseudomonadati > Pseudomonadota > Alphaproteobacteria > Rhodobacterales > Roseobacteraceae > Ruegeria > Ruegeria sp. C6. The sequence continues at coordinate 47,559 of NZ_JBQFRW010000008.1, forward strand.
TCGCGAAAGCCAGCATACAAAGCGCTATTGCAGCAATCGAGGACAAGATGACGCCACTGGGCGTATACACTGCCCGGCAAAGCTCCAAGCCAGCCATGCCAATATAGTGCATCGCCAAGATGCCCAACCCAACAACGCCTCCTGCCATCGCAATCGTGGCGCGGTTGCGTTCGGTGAAATGCAACAGAATAAGCGCAGCCCCGACGAGCAGGATCGCGACAAGGGCAGACACAAGTGTGATTGCAGCGTCGTAATAGAACAGGATCGGCATCTGAAGCCCGAGCATGGCCACGAAGTGCATGGCCCAGATTCCACCGCCAAGCGAAACAGCCGCAAGAGCCACCGAGGCCTTCTTTTCAAAGACCGGCTTCGTCGAAAGATCTCGCGTCATCGACAATCCTGTAAACCCTGCCACGAAGGCAACGATGCAGGACATGGCGACGAGGAAACTGTTGTGGCTGACGTCGAGAAACTCCATTGTCGCAAATTGGCTAAAAAGTATGCGTTTGGCAAATGGATCAACGATGTCGGACGTTCAAAGAGCGGTTACACATTAGGCGATGCCCAGCTCCGAAGCATTCGTGCCGAGGTGGCTAGCATGCTGCTATTCGGCGGCTTTGAGGCCAAATCCGCCGTTCATATTGATTGGGTGAAAACCACAATTTAAGGCTAATGAAGATCTGCCCGACCCCTCCCGCCGTCATCATTTGATGTTTAATTTGTGACTTCCGAAAGCTGTTGGGGGGAATGGCTAGAGATGCCTTTAGACCGCTTTATAAACTTGCCAGTCTTCGGATAAGCCCTTCAGTTCTTTTGTTCCAAGACTTTCGAAGTCCAGACCGGACCCAGCCACCAGATCTTTTACTGTTCTGGAAACGACGATGTCGCCGCCTCCGCCCAATTCTGAGATACGCGCTGCAATGTTAATGGCAATTCCGCGCACATCATCCGCAGAAACTTCGACCTCGCCTGTGTGACCCCCTAAGCGAACTTCCAGATTCAGCTTGGAAATGGCATCGCCAATCGCCTTGCCACGATGGATCGCCTGGCCGGGTCCGTCAAACGTAGCAAGAAAGCCATCGCCATATACTTGGTAGGCAATGTGCACCTCATCGCTGTGCCTCGTTAGGACAACCCTATTGGCAAAGAAAGGCTATGAGGCACGCTTGGTTCAATCAATATCATTTCAATCAGCAGTGAAGGCCAGAAGGCCAGCCCGTTAACCGATGGTTCGATCCTTATAGCAATCGATTATCCACAATAGTGCTTATGGTTTCGCTTTTTGTGCTAGCGTTGGGCAGTTGCGAGCACGCACGTTTGAGTATGCTGACGAAAGTGGGAGTTTGGAGATGCTGGTTGACCGATATGGACTGACGTTGACGACCAGCCTGCCAGAGGCGCGGGACGCCTACGTCGCGGGGCTTGATCACATCCTTGCAGCAACGTTTGGTGCAAGCGAAGCTTTTTCCGCCGCCATCACGGCCGATCCCGGCTTCGCCCTCGGTCACGTTGGGCTTGCTCGAGCTCGAATGTATGAAAACGATATGTCTGGCGCTCAAGAGGCAATGGCGTCGGCCCGCGCCTGCGCATCTGGGTTGACTGAGCGCGAGGAGGGTCATCTCGCGGTATTCGATCTCTTGCTTCAGGGACGTGTTTCACAGGCACGAAGCGCAGTTCTGAAGCACGCTGCTCATCACCCCCGCGATGTCCTTGTCGCGCAGATCTGTACCAACATTTTTGGTTTGATTGGGACATCGGGTGAGCCTGGTCGGGAAAGCACGCAACTTGCCTACACGACCAAATTATTTGATGCCTTGGGCGAAGACTGGTGGGTTATGAGCGTACACGGTCAGGCGCTGTGCGAAGTTGGGCGGCTTGATGAGGCCATGTCCATGATGGACGGCTCGCTCGCTTTGAACAACGCCAATGCAAACGCGTCACACTTCAAAGCGCACACACTCTACGAGCAAGGTTATGGAGAGGCCGGTCGCGCATACCTTGCCGACTGGATCGCGGATTATGATGTGCGCTCGGTATTGCACGGCCACTTAAGTTGGCATCGCGCTCTGTGGGCCTTGGAGCAAGGGGATGAGGCTGAGCTATGGACGATTTACGAGGGGGCTATCGCACCCGCAGCGTCCTATTCGTTGCCGATAAATATTCTAACCGATGCTGCTGCACTTTTGCACCGCACTGAGATTGCGGGTCTAACAGTTGCGCCCAAACTTTGGCGCGACCTGAGTGAATACGCATCACGGTTTTTTCCAAACCCAGGCATGAGTTTTGCAGACATACATGGCGCACTGGCTCATGCAATGGCAGGGGAAGGAGAACGCCTTGCGGTTCTGACCGAAACAAGCTTGGGTTTTGCGTCAGATCTTGTTCGCCCGGTGGCCCGTGCGTGGGGCGCGATTGCGCGACAAGATTGGACGGATGCGCTGCAACAGCTGACACCGGTCATGGCAGATCACGCTCGTCTGGGTGGCAGCCGCGCACAGCGTGACCTTTTGGAGCTGACTTACCTGAATCTGCTATTGAAATCCGGCCATATTCAAGAAGCTCATCGAACGATTACAGCGCGACGCCCGATCTTCAGTCATAATGCGCCCGTTGCAGGCTTTGTCTGAATTCACAAAGCTCTAGTTTATCAGCTCTTCTTACCCCTCCTTTAGCTAGGCTGCGCACGACCGGAATGGACTGGTTACTTCCTGATTACAAATCCCGTATCACGCCATTTATGGTATGCAAGCCTGATCAATCGCTCTGCAACCTGGTCGTAATTTCTGACAGGCGAGACCAGGATTGTAAGGTGACGGGCAAAGCAAGTGCGGCTTCCGCAAACTCCCATGAATAGCTGATAATCGAAAATATCATGCCCGGTGTCGCATCCAGGTTTTGGGTCGCGAACCACAGGTTGAATAGGAGCAGACCTATTAACAGAATGAAGATTACGCCATAAAGAACGGCTTCGGTATCCGAGAGCTTTACTTCGAACCGGCGCAGTTTACTCAGGTGGACGAAAACCGGACGGTCACGTCGTTGTTCCAGAACACTGACCTGATGCTCCATTTGCTCATTCAGCGCACGGTTCCATTGCCAAAACGTCGAATGAAACAGAGCGTATACAGATATCATTCCGACAAGAACCCCACAGGCAGACAGGGCCAGAACTGGCGAGAAGTAAAACAGCAAAATTGCTGATACGACGAACTGCACCACCCCCGCGATTGCCGAGGGCAGGATCTCTTCAAGAAAGTCGGCCAGTTCGCGCCCCATCCCGATCCGGGCGTTCAGCGACGAAATTGGAAGATTTGAAAACCGCGCGGCAAGCGCCTTGCCCAATTCGACACGGATCATACCGTAGACACGTGTATCGTAAATCCGCCGGATCACGCTGATCATAGTGAGGGCAACCATGAGCGCACCTAACTGCACAAAGGGCTCAAAATCTTCGCTCAGCAATCCATCTATGGCGAAGCCGACGAACAGCGGAATCAGAACCGTCAGGGCAGTTTCAGCCAGGATCAGGAACCACGTAAGCCCTACGCGCCAGCGGAACACACTCAGAAGCGTGCCGATTGTCAGTTTTCGATCTGTCAGCATGTCGAATTACTGATCATAGTGAATGCGAACACGCACATCGCCAGGCCAGACCGAGGCAGCCTTGAAATCCGGCTCGTCCTGAGGGTCTGAGGCACCTGTTGAACCCAGCCCCTCCAACAGTTTCGTCTCAGTCATGTTCAGGTCATCGTCCTTGTTTTCGTCATGAAACAGCAGTACAGCGTATGGGCCCGCGTTCAGGTCAGAAAACTCATGGCTGACGCTGCCTTTACGTGACGGAATCTGGGCGTAGTCAATGGCGCTCCAGACATCCAAACTGTCAAAGGCGCGCGCGTTATCGAATACAAGGATCACGATGTTGCCGTTGGCGTTGCGGATGCCGTCCACAGTCACATTCAGACCCTCGGCGGAGGCCGGTGTCGCAAGCGTTACCACGGCGAACGCAGGGGCTAGAAGGTTCCGTATCATGGCTTTGTCCTTTCTTCAGAAGGCTGCGGAAGGGGTGACTTGAAAATGGCAATGACATCCTCGGTGATGGCGATCAGTACCGGCACCAACAGCAGCATGAGGGCTGTGCCGAAGAGTTCTCCAAAAGCTAAAGAGATTGCCGCAGGGATCAGATACTGCGCTTGCTCAGAGGTTTCGGTCAGCAAAGGCAGCAGACCAATCACTGTAGTTGCGGTGGTCAGAAAGATCGCCTTGAAACGTCCAATGCCTGCGCTTCTCAGCGCCAGATTCACGGGCTGACCTTCCTCTCGCGCCTGATTGTAGCGGGTGATCATGACCAGACTGTCGTTCACAATCACACCGGTCAGAGCAAGCATGCCGAAGAACGAAAACAGCGACAGCGAGACATCCATGATCAGGTGCCCGACGGCGGCTGCGATAAAGCCGAATGGCACGATGGCCAGAATGACGAAAGGCTGCCAATAGCTTTTCAACGGCACGGCCATCAGCACATAGATCAGAACGGCTGCCAGCAACAGCGCGCGCTTCAGGCCATCGCTTATATCGGCCATCTCTTCCAGTTCACCGGCCGGCAGGACGGTTACGCTGGGATATTTGGCACGGAGTTTCGGGACCAGCTGCTCGAACACCGCCTGCCCCACCTCTTCGGGAGCAACAAGGTCGCGGTCGATGGACGCGGCTACGATGTTCATGCGCTTGCCGTCACGGCGATCGATAGTGCCAGAGGCATAGGTGCCCTCGATTTCGGCGACGGTCTCAAGCGGCACCCAGGCGCCGGATGCGCTGCGCAACCGGGTCTGCACCAGATCCGCCAACGTATCGCGGTTTTCACGCGCGTTCTGTACGACTACGCGGACTTCGGACCCATCGCGTCTGACCTTGGTCACCTCGGCCCCGCCGAACCCATAGCCAATCTGTCTGGCCAGAGCCTCGGCGTTAAAACCAAGGTGCCGCGCGTCCGGGCGCAGGCGGAGTTTCAGTTCAGGTTGGCCGCCCACCAACCCATCCCTTACATTTGCCACGCCCTCGATGTTCGACAGGAAACCTTTCATTTCAGCGCTGGCTTGCTGCAGAAGATCTTCGTCTTTTGACGCCAACCGGATTCGGAACCCTCCGGCAAGCGTTTCCGATCCGGTGAACTCCAACTCGGTGGCGCCCTCGACCGCACCGACCCGGTCGCGCCATTCGCGGACCACAGAAAGGATCGGGACATTCGGACGCTCAGCTACCGGGATCATTTCAGCGAAAATTTGCGCATTTCCAGCGCTGTTGATGATGGTGAATACTGTCTGAACGGGTGGAGCAGACATGCTCGCCTCTTCTGCAAGCTCGACGTTCAGCTCGTTCAACACGGCTTCGATCCGATTCACGTTCGTGCGGGTCAGTGCAAAGGGGGAGCGGGCATCCATTTCCAGGTTCATCGTGATGACCTGACCGGGCACCTCGGGAAAGAACACCGTCCTGACCTCGCCCTTGTACATCAGGCCAAGCCCCAGCGTTGCGGCGGCAATGAACAAGATCAGCACGGCGTAGCGCTGACGCACCGCCGCGACGAGCAAAGGCTGGTAGATGCAATCCCGCACCCAGTACAACCCGCCCTGCGCAGAATCCTGTACCCGCCCCCACAAGCGGGTCGGCAAGTATCGACGCTCTTGCCGCATCGAAACCTGCGCCAGATGGGCGGGCAGGATGAATTTGCTTTCGATAAGCGAAAAGATCAGCGTCAGGATCACGATGCCCGCGAACCCGGCAAGTACCTTGCCCAGCGGATTGTCGATCAACAGCATCGGGAAAAAGGCTGCGATTGTGGTCAGCACGCCAAAGACGGTCGCAACAGCCACGCGATGCACGCCGCGTTCCGTGTCCCTAATCGGGTCCTTCCCCTTGCGGCGTTCTTCAAAAACGCTTTCGCCGACTACAACGGCATCATCGACCAGAATTCCCAAGGCAATGATCAGACCAAAAGTCGTGACATCGTTCAGCGAATAGTCCACCCATTTCGAGCCCGAGACAGCAAGCGCCCCCATGACCGAAACGGGAATGCCCATGGCAACCCAGAAGGCCAAACGCACGTTCAGGAAAATCGACAGCATCAGGGTCACAAGGATCAAACCCTGCACCCCGTTTGAGCGCAACAGCGCCAGACGGTCCGAGATGTAGCCAGCGCTATCACCCCAAACCTCGACCTGTACCTGCGACGGCAGCTGTCGGCTGAACTCGTCAACCGTGCTGCGCACGACATCACTGATCTCCAGCAGGTTCTCCTTCTGCCCGACCAGAACCTCCATCCCTACGGTTGGTTTGCCGTTCAGGCGAAACAAGTACTCGCCGTTCTGAAACCCGTCTTCGATTTTGGCAATATCGCCCAAAGGCACATAGGACCCGTCGTCACGTTCGATAATCGGCAGAGCTGCGTATTCCGGCACGTATTTCGCCCTGTCATCGGCCCGCAGATAAATCGTACCGCCATCGGTCCTCAGACGACCTGCCTGAAAGGCCAGCGAATTCCCTTCGATCGCACGGGTCACATCCGAAACCGTCAACCCATAGTGGCGCAGCAACGCCGGGTCGATTTCGATGCGCAATTCCCGCGGTATCAGGCCCCAGATTTGCAGCCGCGACAATTCCGGTTGCGCCAGCAACTCTTCTTTCAGGCGTTGCGCCAAGCTCTGCAATGTGGCGGGGTCTGTTTCTCCGAACAAGTTCAGATACAGCGCCGGGAAATCGAAACCCGAGGCTTCGATCACGGGTCGGCGCGCAGTATCAGGCAGATCAGTCAAACCGTCGATCCGAATACGTACACGATCCAGGACGGCTTGTAGTTTCTGGCCACCTGCGCGGCGGACAGTCACGACACTTAGGTCATTTTGGGATCGTGATGTCACACTACGCACGCCCTCCAAACCTTCGAGGGCCTGCTCAACTTTCTGGGTCACCAATTCATCAACCTGTTCGGCTGTGGCGTCCGGAAACTCAATCGCGATTGTAACACTTTCCGGCGGAATGCGGGGGAAGCCTTCGATCCGAATGTTCAGCAGCGTTTGCACCCCAAGAAATAGGATCAGCGCCATCAACAAATTGGCAGCGACCGGATTTCGAATAAACCAGGAAGTCAGAGCGTGCATGGCTCAGCCACCATCTGATTGCGGCGTCACCCGCTGACCCGGTAGAAACGAGGCCAAAGGTGTTTTGCCCACGCGCCACGGGCCGGTCCCTTCGGGGGCCGATACCGTCACTGTACCTTCGCTGCGGAACAGGATGTTCGGGCTAAGCCTCTGCAATTGGTCCTTATCGTCTACAAGCCAAATGTATCCCGCACGGGTCAGGACGCTTTCGGGTAGGGTTAATGTGTCCGAGATCCGGCGTCCGGGTATGTGAACCTGCAGGAAGTCTCCGGCGAGTATGCGTTCATCGGGCTTTGTGACATCCAGAAAGACCCGCACCTGCCGTGTGTCTTGATCCAGAAACCCTCCTCCACGCCGGACTTGAGCCCGCCCCAACGCTCCGCCCGAGCGCTGTGTCAGATCAGCAGTGGCGCCAGAGATCGGATGATCCAACAACGCCCAGTCCGCCTGACTAAACTCGGCGACCAGTTCGAATTGCTGGTCGTCCGAAAGGTGTATCAGGGCATCGCCTGGGTTGACCGTCTGGCCCAGACTGGCAAAGCGATGGGTTACAAATCCCGAAAAAGGGGCGACAACCTCCGCGTCCTTCAGTTCATTTCGCGCCGCATTCAGCCGTGCCTGCGCAGCTGCAACGGATTTCTCGGCAATGCGCAATTGCGGCAGATTCACAGCCAGTTCGTTTGGCGGTTCTGTTTCATCCCGGTCAAACTGTCGTTGCGCGACTGTCACTTTGTTCTGCGCGCGCAATAACGCCAGTTCCGCTTGCTCAAGCTCCATCTCAGCGGCTGCAACGGCGCTTTGATAAGGTGCATTTTCGATTGAAAACAAAGGGGCACCCCGTTCCACCTTAGTCCCTGCCAAAGCAGCGTTGTGCACTGCAATGATGCGCCCGGACACAGCAGATCGCAGCTTGGCATCCCACCGAGGCCGAACTTCGGCAAACGCCGAAACCCGCGCTTGTACGGTTGCTGAAGCAACTGTGACGACCGAGACGGTCGGTGGCGGAGGTGAGGTCGTTGTTGCCTGAACATCAATTGTATCTTCTGTATCAAACAGGAGGATGGCGATCGCTACAAACAGTGCCAACGATAGTCCAATCCAAAGCCACCGCCGGGTCGGTCTTTGCCGAGTTTCCAAAGTTTTGTCTGTCATAGACCAGTCTTTCCTGTGCCGCCGAATCCATTGCACCTTGTGGCATTCGATAGAGTGTCATATACTATGAACGATCGTTCGTTCAATATTAAGTTGAAAAAATGTCCGAAGACACCAGGAAGCCGGAATCAATCCGGGAAAAGGCAACAGCCAAGCGTCGCAACCAGATTTTGGAGGCCGCAGTTATGTGTTTCCTTGAGCGCGGCTATCATCAGACCGGTGTCCGCGATATCGCGGCGCGGGCGGGCGTCAGCCTTGGAAATCTCTATAATCATTTTCGCGGCAAACATGATGTGCTTGTAGAAATCGCAATACTTGAACGCCGCGAGATGGAGCCGTTTCTGAAAATCCTGAACTCAGATGCGCCCGCGCCCAAAGTCATAAGAAAGTTCATCAAGGCCTACGCAAAATACCTTGCTGCGCCGGAAAACGTTATTCTCACGTTGGAAATTTCGAGCGAAGCAGTTCGTCAACCGGACATCGCGCAGCTGTTCGTCGAGAACCGATCGAGTTTGACTGAGGCCCTGGAAGCCGTAGTGAAGCGAGGAATTACTGGCGGTGAATTGCGCACCGTTCCGGATCCCCTTCAGGCGTCACAACTGGTGATCGAAGTTCTGGAAGGTAGTGCATATCGTAGTGTACTGTCAGAAATGCCTATGACCGGGATCATTGTGTGCGCTGAAGACTTTATTATGAGTTCCTTGCTGGCACGTCATTAGCACGTGGGTAGCGTGTCGTTTTGGATTTCGTGAATGTCAGCCAAAGGGAACTGCCTGAGACATTCATGTAGGCAGCAAAGATCGACTTTGAGCCGGCCGAAACGCGCGGGAGGTCAAAAGAAAGTTGGAATTGCAGTTAGGACTATTGGCTAACGCAATATCATCCGAGGTTCGGTTACCAGACTTCGTTTAGTCACAAGACAAAGCGGTGGCAAAGCGCATGCAGATTCCAACCACCGGCACAGCGCCAGATCGTTTTTGATGCGATTGACGCACTGATCTATTGATACTGTAGGGATCAGGCGATCAGATACGATGGCAGATTTCTCAAGCATCCGCCTTTATCAGGTCGCTTGCCTTTTCGCCAATCATGATCGCTGGTGCGTTGGTGTTGCCGCTGACGATTTCCGGCATGATCGAACAATCAGCCACCCGCAGGTTCGAAATACCGTGTACCTTTAGTCTTGCGTCGACAACAGACGTCTCGGCGTTCCCCATCGCGCAGGTGCCGGTTGGGTGGTAGATCGACACGCTGTTCGATCTGGCCCAATCCAGAGTGCCTTCATAATCTTCGCAGCTCAGCTCTGCCGTTGGTCGAAACTCTTCTGATATCTTCGAGGCCAGAGGGTTTTGTTTGGCAATCCCGCGCGCGATGTTCACGCCGTCGACAATGGTTCGGCAGTCCGTTTCAGTGGACAGATAGTTCGGGATGATCTTGACATGTTCGGATGGGTCCGGTCCGTTCAGGCGCAGCTCTCCCCGACTTTCCGGACGCAGTTGGCAGACCGACATCGTGAAGGCCGAAAACGGATGCACACCTTCGCCTGGGCTGTCGGCGGACCAGGGTTGCACGTGGAACTGAATGTCGGGCGTCTCAACATCGGGCCGGGTTTTCATGAAACCAGTCGCAAGGCTGGCGGCCATTGTCATCGGACCCGCACGAAATAGTGCATATTTCAGCGCGATTCGCGCCTGATTGAAGAGGCTGCGAACTTCGTCATTCAGTGTGGGCTCATTGCATTTGAACACCAGCCGCGCCTGCAAGTGATCCTGAAGACCTTTGCCAACACCCGGCAGGGCGTGCAGCGGTTTGATACCATTTTCCTTTAGATGATCCGGCTCTCCGATCCCTGACAACATCAGGATTTGGGGAGAGTTGATCGCCCCGCCGGACAGGATGACCTCGCGCCGAACAGTCAGTGTCTGCTCGTTACCAGAACGATCCCGGTAGACCAGCCCGGTTACTTTTTTCCCATCCAGAACCACACGCGACACAAGCGCTTTGGTGATGATGTTGAGGTTCTGACGACCGCGAATGGGCTTGAGATAGGCGACGGCGGCGCTACAGCGGCGCCCATTGCGCGTGGTCAGTTGGAAGTAACCCACGCCTTCTTGCTCGGCCCCGTTATAATCTGGGTTGAACGGGTAACCGGCGGCCTGTGCTGCTGCGACCCAGGCATCGCAGATCGGGCGCTGAATGCGCATGTTGGACACTGACAAGGGGCCATCGACGCCATGATATTCATCCTCGCCGCGTTCTTGATCCTCACAGCGTTTGAACAGGGGTAGCACATCGTCCCAGCCCCAACCCTCGTTGCCCATTTGCCGCCAGCGGTCGTAATCTTCCTTCTGGCCACGCACATAGAGCAACCCGTTCAGCGAAGATGAGCCACCCAGTACCTTGCCCCGTGGCCAGTCGATGGATCGACCGTTAAGGCCGGGGTCGGGCTCAGTGCGATAGCACCAGTCAACCGAGGGGTTATGCATCGTTTTGAAATAGCCGACGGGGATGTGAATCCACGGGTTGGTATCGCGGCCACCTGCTTCGAGCAGCGCAACAGTTGTGTTGGGGTCTGCGCTCAACCGATTGGCAATGACACAGCCCGACGATCCTGCGCCAACAACTGCATAATCCACCTCCATGACCGCCTCCTTCCAACGTCGCTGAAAAAAACTCTATGCAAGATGCAAGAATTATACTAGCCTTTTTTGATACAAAACGTCTCAATAATTGCGATCAGGGAGGTAAGCAATGGAGATCGGACGGAAACTAAGTGGTATTTCACGGCGAGATTTCTTCCGCGTGGCCGGGCGTTACGGCATGAGCTCGACACTGCTGGCGGCGGGCGGGTTCGGCGGCGCGATGAGTCTGGCGAATCTGGCGCAGGCCGCCGAATCCACCTATGAGAAGCGCTTTTCGAAAGAGCCGAAGCACACGCTGAAATTCGGCGCGTCGGGCTTCAACACCCGCAACCTGTTGATTGAACGCGCCGGCGCAATTGAGTTCGCGCGCGACCTGGAAGAACGCACGGACGGCGAGATTCGCATCGAATTCATCGGCGACAACCAGATCTGCGGCCAGCTGAGCTGTGTCGAAAAGACCCAGCAGGGAATCGTCGATATTTATGCTGCCTCAACTCAGAACTCGGCCGGAGGCGCACCTTATCTGAACGTGCTGGACTACGCCTATATGTTCCCCAGCCGCGCGGCGCAGTATCACTTCTTCTATAGCCCGGCGAGCCAACGCATCCTGCGTGATCCGCTGGAAAAACGGCACGGGTTGAAGTTCCTGTTTACCCATTGTGAGCTACGCGGCCTGCAAATGGGATCGACCTTTGCCGACAAGCCGACCGTCACCAAACTGGAAGAGTTGTTTGGTACCAAGAACCGCGTGACGGGTACGCAGTTGGGCCGGATCGCAATGCAATTGCTGAATCTGAACCCAGTCCCGGTGGCTTGGGAAGAGACACTGGATGCGCTTAAGACAGGTCTGATCGATGGGGCGGAAACCTGGGCCTCGGCCGTGGCTTACGCCAACATGGCGCCGGTGGTTTCGCAGTCGGTCAATCTGAAATTTTTCTGCGGCACTGAACATACGTCCATGTCGGCCGAGGTCTTTGACGGTCTGAGTGGAGAATTGCAAGACGCAGTTATGGAATCTTCCTACTTCACTCAAGCGTTGATCCAGGGTGCGAATGAAGCCGCATTGCTGAATACTGTAGGCTTCTCGGAGCCGCAATTGCCGGACACTATCTTCGCCGAAAATGGCGTGCGCCCGGCATTCCTGGCTGACGATCAGATCAAGCTGGCCGAAGAGATGTGCGCTCCGAACTACAACCCAGAGCCTTGGGCCCAGTGGCGCGAACGTCTGAATAAATGGGCAGGCGGCATTGATACCTATCAGGAAATCTACGACATCGCGCGCGAGATTCCGGCTGACACCCTGCCGGAAAATGTCGAACCGCGCCGTTGGTGGAAAGGCGAAGCCTGATAGACTGTTACGAACCGGCCCTGAGCGGGCCGGTTCAACTTCATACCGACTGGGAGGACGGGGTTCATGTCGTTTTGGGCAGACATCGGCGCGATTTTCAGCGCCTTTCTCAGCCAGGATTCGTTCGAGATTCAATCCGCACTGGAATCCGACGCCGCCTGGGTGTTGGGCGCGATTGTCTCGGCGATTGGCGGAATCGTGATCATGTTGATCTATCGGGCGGTGCCCTTTGTTGAACGTCATCTGGAACGGTCGGTGATGGTGTATTCCTACCTTGCGATCGCATTAATCATCTTCTGGGGCGTGATCGACCGGTTTGTGTTCAACGATCAGGAACCCTGGTCGACCACCATTCCCCCGCTGCTGTTCATGGTCATGGCGTGGTTTGGGGCGTCGTACAATGTCCGCCTGCGCACACATTTGAGCTTCAGCGAATTCCGCACTGCAATGCCGAGGGCTGGGCAATTGGCTTGCCTGATACTCGACGCGATATTGTGGTTCATCTTTGCGGTGATCGTCATCGTGACCACAACACGGCTGGTGGCATTGTCGGCATCAAACTTTCAGATCGTTCTGGGAACAGACAATATCATGCAGTGGTGGTTCCTTCTGGCCGCACCGCTGTCGTTCTTTCTGATGGTCGGGCGCGTGTTTCAGAACCTTGCCGATGATCTGAACAACTGGAAAACAGGCGAGCCGCTGATCAAGCAGGCCGTGATCGGAGCAGACTGATGACAGACGGAACTATGGTCACACTGATCTCTCTTGCGGTCACCTTTCTGTTCATGCTGGGCGTGCCGGTTTTGTTGGTAATCGGCTATTGGGTCATCGGCTGTTCGTTTGTTCTTGGCCTGACGCTGGACAACATGGGCGCTGAACTTCTGAACGTGTTCAACAAGGGTTTCGCCTTGCTGGCGATGCCGCTGTTCATCCTGACCGGAGACCTGATTAATAAATCGGGCATCGCGCGGCGGCTCAGCGATTTTGCTTATGCCTGTCTGGGCTGGATACGCGGCGGGCTGGCGATGGCATCCCTTGGGGCATGCGGATTGTTCGCAGCAATCTCAGGCTCAAACTCGGCCACAACCGCCACGATCGGTTCGATGCTGCACCCTGAGATGGTCAAAGGGGGTTATGACGAACGGTTCAGCGCGGCCACGGCGGCGGCAGGCGGTACGGTGGGGATCATCATTCCTCCCTCGATTATCTTTATCGTCTACGGTTTCCTGATGAACCTGCCGATTTCCGAGCTATTCGTGGCGGGTATCCTTCCGGGCGCGCTGATGGTTTTTGGCATGCAGTTCGCCTGCTGGATCATCTGCCGCATGAACGGGTGGGGTCATCTGATCCCGCTACAACTGAACCGGGTGCTGAAGACCGCATTCGGTGCCTGGCTTGGGTTCTTCGCCATCGGGCTGGTGTTGTGGGGTATATACACAGGCAAATTCTCACCAACTGAGGCAGCCGGAGTGACGGTCGGCTTCTGCGTTATTGCAGGGTTGGTCAGCTATCCGATCAATCGGATCATGGGCGCGCGGAACGACATCTCACCCACCGAAAAAAGCTATGCCGAGATGTTTGTCGTCGAAGGCTTCACGATCCCCGAGATCCCCTCAATCGTGATCCGCTCGGCCCAGATCACAGGTATCCTCGCACCGCTGATCGCGATTTCTGTGGTGATGCAGCAGATCCTTTCATTGCTTGGCGCTCAGCAAACCATTGGGGATTTCGTAACCTCGATGGGTGGCTACTATGCGGTTCTGTTTACTTCGATGGTGATCGTTTTCTTCTCGGGCATGGTACTCGAAAGCCTGCCTGTCACGATTATCCTGGCCCCGATCCTGGCACCGATTGCGGCCTCGGTCGGGATTGATCCGATCCATTTCTCGGTAATCTTCCTTGTGGGGGCTTCGATTGGCTTCATCACACCACCCTACGGTCTCAATCTCTACGTGGCATCAGGGGTGACTGGCGTTCCCTACTTCCGTTTGCTTCGGTACACTGTGCCCTATCTAGCAGCGCTGATATCAGTGTGGATTTTGATCTCGCTTGTACCCGATCTGGCCTTGATCCTGCTGCCAAATAACTAGACTGTTGCGGGATGGCCGAAACGGAAACACAAGACAAAGAAACTCAGATCCCAACTAACTTGCGCCTTCTCCTCATCCTTGAGGAGGTGGCGCGACGCGGGGTTGCCGTCAAACCATCGGACCTGATCGAGGCACTCGGTCTGGCGAAACCAACAATCCACCGTTTGTTGCAAACAGCAGAGGCCGAAGGTTTCCTGCAGCGTGATCTGGATGGCCGCTCATACGGTCCCGGGCACCGTCTAAGGTTGCTTTCAGTCAACACCATGTCGTCCGAGCATCTGCGCACAGCGCGTTTGGCGATCTTACGCAGTGTCGCCGAACAGGTTGGTGAGACCTGCAATCTCGCCATCCCCGACCGAGAGGGCATGATCTATCTTGACCGGGTCGAGACGAAGTGGCCTTTGCGCATTCAATTACCGGTCGGGACACAGGTTCCCTTTCATTGCACCGCCAGCGGTAAGATGTACTTGTCCACGCTCCGGCAGAAAACACTGGATGGATTTCTTTCAGCAGGAAATCTGCAGCCACAGACTGAAAGTTCACTGACCGACCCGCAGTCATTGCGCACGGAAATCCAACATATCGCTGAGAACGGTTATTCCACTGATGATGAAGAGTTCATGAGTGGAATGGCAGCCCTAGCAGTACCCGTTCAAGATGGGCAAGGCCGATTGGTGGGCACACTTTCGGTTCATGCACCGACACAACGTCACAACGTCAACAGCCTGATGTCGTTTCTGGGTATCCTGAAAAAGGGAGCAAATGAACTTTCGGCTCTGTTAACCACGTGACCAGAACCTGAAAGACAGCCGCGACATAATAATTTTTGCTCGACTGCCACGGCAGGTATCGTCCGGTTCGGGGCATTCTGCATCGCAACGGATGAGCCGCACACAAAGGCCTTCCTCACAGCAATCACTCTCACAGCTTTCTTAGTCTGCTAGCCATAAACTCTGAATCTAAGAAATACTCACACCAGTAGTTCAAGTTGGATTGGCCGTGCATGCCGAATCCGAGTCGTACATCGTTGGTAGATTCGAGCGGGTAGATTTCCAGAGATAGCCCTCAAGGTCGGGATCACTCAATAGTGCGAGCAGGACCGAGTGATTGACGTAGTCTTATTTCTGTCGGCAACTCAACACTTTGACCGCTGTGCGCATCACGGAGTATCTGGATCAGCATCCCTGCAGCGCGACGACCCATCTCGCGATGCGGGACATGGACCGTTGTAAGAGCGGGTTCGGCAAGCATTGCAATTTCGATATCGTCAAAACCGGTAATTGAGAGGTCCCTGGGCACCTCAAGCCCCATTTCCCGAGCCGCACGTAAGGCTCCGACCGCCAAAACGTCATTGACGCACATCACGGCAGTGGTTTCTGGTGCGGCTGTCATGACCTCGCGCAAAGCAACTTCACCAGTTTCAACGCCGTAAGCGGTCTCGACAAGAAACATTGTATTCGGGTCTTGACCGGCCTCTTGTTTGGCATCCCGAATGCCTTGAACGCGTTCCCTTGCCCGATCATTCGAAGCGGTTGGTGCAGAGATACACGCGATATGCCGATGCCCATATCCAATGACCTGCCGGGCAAGGGCAAACATCGCAGCCCGATTGTCAAAGCCGATGGCCGGCGGGGATTGGTCAGGATCAAATGACCAGGCGATCAAAGTTGGTACACGCTGCTTTTTCAGAAACGCATAGATTTCCGGTTCGCGATCGTACCCAATCAGCAGCAACCCATCTGCACCCCGCGCTACCAACGCACGCACCTGTTGTTCTTCCAGCTCTGAATCATAGGCGGAAGAAGCAACCAGAAGCGTTTTACCATGCCTCACCAGCTCTTCCTGAAACGCCTGTAATCCGCGTGCAAAAACAGCGTTCTCCATAGTCGGTATCACGGCGGCGATGGTATTTGTCTGCCTTGCTGCAAGGGCTTGGGCTCCGAAATTTGGCGCGTACCCAAGTTCTCGTACGGCTGCCAGAACTCGTTCCCTTGTGCTTTGCCCTACCCGCTCTGGCGAGTTCAGGCACCGCGAGACAGTTGCGGTGGACACGTTCGCATGTCGGGCAACATCTGCAAGGGTTGGGACTGTGTTTTCGTGACCGCTTTGAGGCATGGTTTTTCTTGTCATTTTGGATGGGCAACTAGCTCAAGACGAATTCTATCAAAAGCACGATTTGTCGGGAACCTACAACACATGTGCAATGTAAGCGCTTGCATAACAAAATGTAAGCGCTTACATTGCGGGCGACTCAGTGCGAGGCATTGGATGGGTTGGGGAGGACGCATGCCATACTTGATAGCTGGAATATTGCTGCTCGCGTTTGTAGCGAACGTAGTGATCGGAGCAGTGTCGAATGCGCCCTTGGTCAACAATATCTGGGAAATGTTGATCTTGTTTGCCGCGGCCATCGCCTTTTCGATCGGCATTCTGCGGAGCGAAGCAAAAGAAATTTCGGAGAAAAAATCAAAGGAATAAATCCGAAAAAAGTCCAACGGGAGGAGAACACATGGACAAGACTAAACAGGAGCTGGCTTCGGCCGAGCGTCGGAATTTTTTGAAACTCGCGGGCACCGGCTCGTTCACGGCAGCTATGGTCGCCGGCGCGGCTGGGACATTGTGGTCCAGCGAAGCGGCAGCACAGACCGCCGCCGAGGAACGCGATCGCGAAAACGCGGCTGAATTCAAGATGACGTTGGCAACGGCCTATGTTCTGGGCGCGTCTCGCAGCTATCCGATCATGCAGCTGGACCTGAAAGAAAACATCCAGAACATGACGAATGGCAAGGTCTATGTGAAACTGGCGCCCGGTGGTCAGCTTGGTGCAGGTGGTGCGTTGGCGCAGGCGGTTCAGGGGGGGACCATTCAAGCCGCGCAACACTCGTTGTCAAATTTCGCGCCCTTCGCAAGCGTCGTCGACCTGATCAACCTTCCATATTTCTGCGGGTCCAACCAGCGGTTCACGAACCTAACTTCCTCTGAAGCTTGGAAGGCGGAAGTAGACCCCAAGATCGCGGCATCCGGCTTTAAAGCGCTGATGTATATCGTGATCGATCCGCGCGTCGTCGCTGTTCGCCAGGGAGGCAACGCAATTATCACCCCCGGCGATATGTCCGGTGTCAAATTCCGCGTACCCGGATCAAAAATGCTGCAGCAGTATTATGGCATGGTGGGTGCGAACCCGACGCCTGTTGCGTGGGGTGAGACTCCGTCAGCGATCCGGCAAGGCGTCGCAGATGCGCTTGATCCCTCGGTGGGCGCGCTGCATGTCTTTGGCTTTGGTGAGATCCTCAGCCATGTGACCTTCACTCAGGCGGTGCCGGACAGTCAGGTCTATTCGATCAACCTTGAATGGTTCGACAGCCTGCCGATGGACGTCAAAGAAGGTATCGAATTTGCGGGCGAAGTCACCCAGCAGCAGAACCTGTCCAAAGTGCCTTCGGCACGGGCCTACGCCATGTCTCAATTGATCGCGAACGGCGTCGAGTTCCACTCGCTCAGCGAAGATCAGTTGGGCGAATGGAAAGAGGTCGGTGGCTATCAGCGCAGCGAATGGGACAGCTTCAAGACCGAGCTGGCCGGATCGATGGATGCGTTCGCCAAGCTGGAAGAAGCCGCAGACACGCGTGCGAAATACTACGTGCACGACGCCTGATCGCGTCTTCGGGCCGGCGCGTCCAGCGTCGGCTCATCCGATGTTTGCCCATTAAAAACCCACTAGAACACGTCGCCGCCGCGTGACGGTAGTGAGGATGCTATGTCTCAGCTCTTTCGAGCGATTGATAAAAATGCCGAACGTTGGCTGCTTTTAGTCTTCTACGTCATGCTCGTCGGCACGATGTTTATCGAAGTGGTCCGGCGCGAGGTCTTTGCCTACTCGTCCATCTGGGGCGAAGAAATCGTCCGGTATGCGTTCATCTATCTCGCATGGATCGGTGCCGCCGCTGCAGTCAAGGAACGCGGGCATATCCGCATTGATGTTCTGATGCACTACGTCCCGCGCACGGTCAAAACGCTGCTGTACATCTTCGGCGACATCGTGATGTTCATCGTGGCACTCGTCGCGATCTATTGGTCGTGGGAGACAGTCCACGTGTCCTGGAAATTCGGGTCTGTCACACACGGCCTGCGGATCAGCCAGGTCTTTTTCCTCATGGCGGTGCCGTTTGGCTTCGCGCTGGTCATCTTTCGGCTGGTGCAGTCCTTCCTCCGCGACATTGCCGACCTTCGAACGGGCCGTCCCGTCTACGAAGGCGACAAGCTGTTTGATTAAGGGAGGGCCTGAGCCATGATGTGGCAACAACTCGGCGGTCAAACGCTTGAACTTGGGTGGGATTTCTACGCCTCCGTCATTCTCTTCGTCGCTCTTGTCGCGCTCGCCGTTCCGGTCTGGGCCGCGATCGGCGCAGCATCGATCACAATGCTGATCATGTCCGGCGCATTGCCGCTGAGCCTTGTCGGCGAAAAGCTGTTCTCGGGCATCGATGCCTTCGCACTGACAGCTGTGCCGCTGTTTATCCTGACCGGAGACGTGCTTGTCCGAACCGGGCTCAGTCGAAAGTTTCTGGACGTCGCCGAAGCCCTGACCTGCTGGGCCAAGGGTGGCTTCGGTTCGGCCACCGTCCTGGTCTGCGGCATGTTCGCGGCGATCTCCGGGTCGGACGCAGCAGGTGCGGCAGCGGTAGGGCGCATGACTATCGACCGGCTGGTCGAGAGCGGTTATCCCCGCCCCTACGCCTGTGCTTTGGTCGCAGCAGGAGCCTGCACCGGCATCCTCATCCCGCCCTCTATCGCCTATATCATCATCGGCCTCGTGCTGGGCATAGCGGTCTCGACCTTGTTCCTTGCTGCGCTGATCCCCGGCCTTTTGATCCTGACGGCCATCCTGATCACCAACGTCGTGATGAACCGGCTGAACCTTTGGGAAGGTGGCGGCATGATGACCGCAGCTGAATGGCGCGCGAACCTGTGGAAGACGGTCAAGTCCGGCTGGTACGCTTTCCTTGTCCCCGGCATCATTTTCTACGGCATCTTCTCGGGGAAACTGACCCCGACCGAGGCAGGTGCCGTGGCGGTCGTCGTGACCATCGTCATCGGGTTTATCCTGGGCACACTGAAATTGTCCGACTTCCCGGCCATGCTGGTCAGTTCGGCCAAGGTCAACGGTGTGATCCTTCCGATCATCGCCTTCTCGATCCCTCTGGCCGAAGCTCTGGCGATCATTGGAGTGCCGCAAGGATTTGTCGGAGCTTTGACCTCAGTCAGCAGTAACGAATTCGTACTGATCGCCATGATGGTCCTTATCCTGATCATTGCGGGCTGCGTTATGGAAACGACGCCCAACATCGTGATCCTGGCACCGATCCTCTACCCGTTGGCGCAAGAGATTGAGATGAACCAGATTCAGTTCTGCATCATGATGATCACCGCGCTGGGGGTCGGGTTTATTACTCCACCCTTGGGGCTGAACTTGTTCGTGGTGTCGGGGATTACGGGCGAGTCGATCCTCAAGATCGCCTACCGCGCCATCCCGTTTGTTTTCTTCATGCTGATCGTGACGTTGATGATCGCCTATATCCCGGCGTTCTCTACCTCGCTGTTGCCTGATGTCTATCGATAAGCCGCCGAAAGACGCGGTAGGAAAAGGACTCGATACATGACCCGTGAATACCTGAAGAAAGCCACGCTGACCGCGCGCAGCGGAGCGTCGGATGTCAGTGAAATTGTGCAGGGAATCCTGACTGATATTGAAGCAGGCGGTGATGCCAAGGCGCTAGAGTACGCTGCCAAATTCGACAAATACGAAGGTAACGTCATTCTAAGCGATGCCGAAATCCAGGCCGCGATGGATGCCGTGCCAGAAAAGCTGAAGCGCGACATCGAGTTCAGTCACAGCAACGTCAAACGCTTTGCCGAGGCGCAAAAGGAATCCATGACCGACATCGCGGTCGAGGTTGTGCCGGGCCTGACCGCTGGCCAGAAGATGATCCCGGTGGATGCAGCCGGTTGCTACGTCCCAGGCGGGCGCTACAGCCATATCGCCAGCGCGATCATGACGGTCACCACGGCAAAAGTAGCGGGATGTAAGCACATTGTCGCGTGCTCACCGCCGCGCCCCGATGTCGGTATCGCGCCTGCGATCGTCTACGCCGCGCATATCTGTGGCGCCGACAAGATCATGGCCATGGGCGGCGTGCAGGGGGTTGCGGCGATGACCTTCGGGTTGTTCGGGCTTCCCAAGGCTAACATCCTTGTGGGGCCCGGCAATCAGTTTGTGGCCGAAGCAAAGCGTATCCTGTTCGGGCGTGTCGGCATCGACATGATCGCGGGCCCGACGGACAGTCTGGTCCTTGCGGATGTCACTGCTGATCCGATGGTTGTTGCAACTGACCTCGTTGGGCAGGCCGAGCACGGATACAACTCACCGGTTTGGCTGGTGACAGACAATCGCGACCTCGCCGAAGAGGTTATGCGCTTGGTGCCAGTGCTGATCGAGGACCTGCCCGAAGTGAACCGCGAAAACGCTACGGCTGCGTGGCGCGATTATGCCGAGGTCATCCTGTGCGCGGATCGCGAAGAAATGGCGGCGACATCGGATCAATACGCTCCAGAACACCTGACAGTCATGGCCGATGATCTTGATTGGTGGCTGGATCGGCTGACGTGCTATGGGTCGCTTTTCTTGGGCGAAGAGACCACGGTTGCCTTTGGCGACAAAGCCTCGGGCACCAATCACGTGCTGCCCACGAGCCGGGCGGCCACTTACACCGGTGGCCTCAGCGTCCATAAATACATGAAGATCGTGACCTGGCAGCGCTCGACCGCTGATGCGATGAAGCCGATTGCGCAGGCGACGGCCCGTATCTCACGCCTTGAAGGTATGGAGGGGCACGCGCGTACCGCGGATATTCGACTGGCCAAGTTCTTCCCCGATGAAAACTTTGACCTGACAGCCGAAGACTGACCCAACCCGTGACCTATCATCCTGATCTCACTGGACATACCGCTCTTGTGACCGGGGCCAGCTCCGGCCTTGGTCGCAGAGCGGCAGAGGTACTGTCGCATGCTGGCGCTAAGGTCGTGGGCGTGGCGCGACGTGCAGAAGCGTTGGCCGAGCTGGATCAGGTTCATGCGCTGCCATGGGATCTTTCGGATCGCGATCGGTTGGCAGAGCTGGCCGTTGCCGCGTCGCAGCCGTTTGGGGCACCGGATATTCTGGTGCATGCCGCCGGGATCAACACGCGCGAGGCTGCGGATGATGTATCGCCTGAGGGGTGGGACATCACACTGGGATTGAACCTTGCCGTTCCCTTCTTTCTGTCGCAGCACCTAGTGCCCGATATGAAGGCCAAAGGCTGGGGACGGATCGTAAATTTCGCATCGCTCCAGTCCAGCCGGGCTTTTCCAGGTGGGCTTAGCTATGGGGCGTCTAAGGGCGGCGTGGCACAGCTGACCCGAGCAATGGCCGAGGCCTGGTCATCGAGCGGAATATGCGTAAACGCGATTGGCCCTGGGTTCTTTCGAACCGAGCTGACGGCTGCGGTGTTCAATGATCCTGAACGCGCGAACCGTAATGCTGCGCAGACCTGTATCGGTCGCAACGGTGAGCCCAAAGACCTCGACGGCCCGTTGCTGTTCTTTTGCTCTGATGCCTGTGCCTTCGTGACCGGGCAAGTTTTGATGGTCGATGGAGGGTTTACAGCGAAATGAAAGCTTTGGTTTACACTGATGTCGAAACACTGGAATACCGCTATTTCGCGGACCCGGAGCCCGGCCCCGATGAGGTTCTCGTCCGCATCGATAGCGTCGGTATTTGCGGGTCCGACATGCACGCCTATCTGGGCCATGATGATCGCCGCCCGGCACCGCTGATCCTGGGCCATGAGGGGGCCGGTGTGACTGCTGATGGTCGCCGCGTAACCATCAATCCGCTGGTAAACGACCCCAACAGCGCGGCCAGCCGGTCCGGACGTGAGAACCTTTGCCCCTCGCGACAGATCATCTCAATGCCGCCGCGCGAAGGCGCTTTTGCGGAATACGTCGCTATCCCAGAGCGCAATTTGATTGAAGTGCCCTCGCGTATCACGCTGGAGCAGGCCGCACTCGCCGAACCGATTGCAGTCAGCTGGCATGCGGTGCGGCTGGGGCTTGCGGCCCTGCACCCGGCAGACGAACGGCGTGCCCATGTGATTGGCGGCGGGGCAATCGGGCTAGCGGCAGCTCTCGCGCTCACTGCGATGGGGGTCGAGCAGGTGACCTTATCCGAACCCAACGCAGCCCGTGCGACCTATCTTCGCGACACCTGTGGAATCGCCGTTGTGGACACACCGGAACAGGACATTCCATTGGTGATCGACGCAGTGGGGTTTGCGTCTACCCGTGCGGTTGCCTCGGCGCTCGTCAGCCCGGGCGGGGTGATTTTGCACATCGGCCTAGGCAGTTCCGAAGGTGGATTGGATATCCGACGCATCACGCTGCAGGAAATCACGCTAATCGGCACCTACACCTATACCGCACAGGACTTCCGCGACACATGCAATGCCATGTTCAAGGGCCGCCTCGGGACGCTTGACTGGGTTGAAACCCGCGACCTGTCCGACGGGGCCGCGGCCTTTACAGACATTCGCGCTGGCAAGACGCTTGCGCCGAAAACCATCCTTAAACCATAGCAAAAACCGGAGACCTTCATGTCAAATCCAGCCCCAAATGAAATACCGCACCTTTTGGTGCATGAAGAGGAAGACAATGTCGGTGTCGTGGTCGTCGAAGGCCTGACTGCAGGCACCGACATGCTGTGCTGTATTACACATGACAACTCGACCTTTCGCCTGACCGCAGGTGCGGATGTTCCGATTGGCCACAAGATTGCGCTCACGGACCTCAAGAACGGCGATACGGCGATCAAGTATGGTGAGGATATCGGCAAGATCATCGCTGACATCCCACGCGGCGGGCATGTCCACACGCAAAACTGCAAGACCAAGCGCTGGTAAGGGGTTAATACCATGAGCAAATATTCAAACATGACTGTCATGGGCTACCGGCGCGAAAACGGCCGGGTTGGTGTGCGCAACCACGTGCTGATCCTGCCCGTCGATGACATTTCCAACGCCGCCTGCGAGGCAGTCGCCAACAACGTCAAGGGCACGCTGGCAATCCCACACGCTTATGGCCGCCTTCAGTTCGGCGAGGACCTCGAGCTGCATTTCCGCACTATGATCGGCACAGGGGCCAACCCGAATGTCCACTCGGTGGTGGTGATCGGCATCGAGCCGGGTTGGACCAAACGCATTGCCGACGGCATCCGCGAGACCGGCAAGGACGTGGCAGAGTTCTCAATCGAACAGAACGGTGACTTCGAGACCATCCGGCGCGCTTCATGGGCCGCCAAGGATTTTGTTCACAAGGCCACCGAGGTCCAGCGCGAGGAATGCTCGATCAACGAGCTTTGGATTTCGACCAAATGCGGTGAAAGCGACACGACAACGGGTCTGGGGTCCTGCCCAACCGTTGGCAACATGTATGACAAGTTGCTGCCCGAAGGGATCACCGGGTTCTTTGGTGAAACCTCGGAAATCACCGGGGCGGAACATATCTGCCAGAAACGCGCCATCAATGAAGAAGTGGGCGAACGCTGGTACAAGATGTGGAAAGCCTATCAGGACGATGTAATCTTTGCCCATCAGACCGATGACCTCAGCGACAGTCAGCCAACCAAGGGCAACATCGAAGGTGGCCTGACCACCATTGAGGAAAAGGCGCTTGGCAACCTCGAAAAGATCGGCCGGACTTCGCAGTATATCGACATTCTGGAACCTGCCGAGCAACCTAACTCGGGCAAAGGCCTCTACTTCATGGACAGTTCATCAGCTGCGGCGGAATGTGTGACGCTGATGGCGGCGGGCGGTGCTGTGATCCATACCTTCCCGACAGGTCAGGGCAACGTGGTGGGCAACCCGATCGTTCCGGTCATCAAGATCACCGCGAACCCGCGTACAGTGCGCACCATGGGCGAGCATGTGGATGTTGATGTTTCAGGCATCTTGCGGCGCGAACAAACCATCGATCAGGCTGGTGATGCTCTGATCGATATGATCCGCAGGACAGCAAACGGCCGTAACACCGCGGCAGAGGCGCTGGGACATCGGGAATTCTCGATGACAAAACTGTATCGCAGCGCATAGTAACCTCAAGGCGGCCATTGCATATGCGGTGGCCGTCTTTCTCTTGAACCGAGGTCCAGAATGGGCGCGGCTCGAGGTGTTTGGCCACTAAGGCAGGGCGGGGTCCTGGGCAACAGATCAGAACCTTTAATTCTGAAAGTACTTATCAAGTTATGATGCACCAAGCCCTGCTCGTTGACATCGCCGAAACTCACTGGGAGTGCTTTACATGTATAAATCCATATTGATCCCCGTTGCCATTGATCATGAAGAGTTGGTTGCCGAGAAAATCACCACTGCCCGCAAGCTTTTGGCAGCTGACGGAAAGATCACACTACTTACAGTTCTGGAACAGATCCCGGGTTTTACGGCGGAATTCGTGACAGTGAAATCCGAGAACCATCTGACCAACAAAATCATGGGAACCCTAAAGTCGATCGCCGGAGAAGCGACCGATATAAACTGCCAGGTAGAAACGGGAAAGCCAGGGCTGCGCATTACCGAGTTCGCACGTGAAATCGGCGCTGATTTGATTGTTGTCGGAGCGCATCACCCATCGGCAATGGACTATTTTCTCGGATCAACGGCAGCGCGTGTTTCTCGTCGGGCATCGTGTTCCGTCTTGATTCAGCGACCGCAATCTTGAAAATTCTCTAAGCGTCGACCCGAACGCTACGGCTGCGTTGCGAGAAGCAGGTGGCCACGGCACCACTCCATGGGTTCGCACCCCTGTTGGATGTTTTCAACTGTGTGCGATCGACGCCAGCGAGAATTGCCCAAGTGCACTATGGGAGCCGACGATTGCCTTCGAGATATGCGGACATTTACCCCTCGGAACCTTTACTAAACAGCGATGCGATCGAGCGGCCTTCGGCTGCAGGGTTGATGTCCGTTCGGTATTTCCGGGCTGAGCCGGATCAGATGCCCGAGGATGTTTTCAAAGAGCATCACGTGCTTCTCAATCTCCAGACCATTCCGCACAGAGTTCAGAACTGGAGGGATGGTGAGTTGCGGGATTTCATGTTTCACAAGGATGAAATCATCGTCACTCCGGCTGGTATGCGATCGGGTTGGCGGTGGTACGCGACGTCTGATGTCATCGTTATCACGCTGGACCCGGCTAAGGTTGAACGCTTTGCTCAGTCCGAGCTGGGCATGCTGCTTGACCCGCAGCAATTTCGGGATTTGCCGCAGTTCTCGGACCCTGATCTGTGCACGGCTGGCGTTATACTGCGCGACGCATTGGAATCGACCGACATGTCTTCGGTCGTGATGTTCGAAGCCATGAGCCGCGTATTCCTAGTGAAACTGCTCCAGAAATATGGAAAACGCCGGATCGAAGATGTTCAGTTGTCATCCCGCTTCACATCCCGGCATTACCAGCGCGTTTTGACCTTTGTACAGAACCGGCTGGATCAGACCATAACCGTTGAGCAACTCGCGACCGAGGCGGGAATGAGCCCTTCGCACTTCGCACGCATGTTCAAAGAGACGTTGGGCACGACCCCGATGCAATATGTCATGGCCTACCGAATTGAACAGGCGATGAAGATGATGCAGGACCAGCAGCGTCCTCTGGGTGATATCGCTTTGGAATGTGGCTTTTCCGATCAGGCTCATTTCACGCGCAGCTTTAAACAGGTGGTGGGACAAACCCCCAAGGCTTATCGCGCGGCCAACATGGCTTGATGCAGGATCATTCAAAAACACTGCAGTCCGGTGCAATCAAGTGAACCTCCGGCAACGTATCTCTTTCGTCATCGGGCTTGCGCCCATCCAGACAGACTTTGGGAGATATCGCGATGAAAACCCTCGCTCTGAATACCGCTGCGGCTTTAATGGCCTCGACAGCTGCCGTCGCACAGGTCGAAACCCGCATTGTCACCTTTGAGAATGAAGGTGCCACCCTATCCGGCACACTGTACCTACCCGAAGAACGCGGCGATGCACCTTTGCCAACGGTCGTGGTCACAGGGGCCTGGACCTCGGTACAAGAACAGATGCCGGCGAACTATGCCCGGGAAATGGCCGAACGCGGATTTGCCGCCTTCACCTTCGATTTCCGGGGCTGGGGCAAATCCGGCGATCTGCCGAGCCAAGCGCGCTTTGTCGAAAGCCCCGAAGCCAAGACCTCGGACATCAAGGCAGCGATCGAATTCATAGCGACCCTGCCAGAAGTGGACGCCGAGCACATCAATGGGCTGGGTATCTGCGCCTCAGCGGGTTATATGGTCGATGCCGTCTCGGGCAACCCGCTGGTTCAGCGACTTGGTTTGGTTGCTCCCTGGCTGCAGAACGCCGAAATTGTTGAGGCCGTCTACGGCGGCGCAGAAGGTGTTGCCGGCTTGCTTCAAGTCTCTCGGACTGCCGAAGCCGCCGGGGGCCAGATCATTCCTGCCGCGGGTCCAGAAGGTGCCGAAGGCGTGCTGATGCCGATCGGTGGCTACTACTATGAGGCTGACCGTGGGGCGATCCCGGAATATGATGACAAATGGAACAATGCAGGCTGGGAAGGCTGGCTGACCTACCATCCCGCCGACAACCCGCAGCGGCTGGATAAACCGCTGACCATTGTTCACTCTGAAAGCGCAGCGATCCCGCAGGGCGTGCAGACCTTCCTTGCCGGATTTGCCGGTGACGCGACTGCGCAGTGGCTCGAGGATGTCACGCAGTTCGATTTTTACGACAACCCCGAGGACGTGACACGGGCGGCCGACGCCGTTGCCGACCACTTCCGCGCCGGATTGGATAATTGATCCTGCTAATCAGGCGTCGGGCCTCGCTATCCGACGCCTCATTCCCTTGGAGACCCCGATGACCCGAAAACTTCAACTAGCACTCGCGGTCGCGACCGTTATGGGAGGCAATGCAATGGCCGATACCCCCGAAGACAATATGAAAGTGGTTCAGAACTTCTTTGCGGCTTACGGCTCGAACGACCTTGATGGAATCGCCGCAGTCATGGACGAGGACGTACAATGGCACATTCCCGGCCGCCATCCGCTGAGCGGCACCAAAAACGGTCGGGATGAAGTTTTGGCCTTCTTCGCCCAATTGGGCGCAGCTGGGTTTCAGGCTGACCCGATCTACTTTGGCGCGGATGAAACCCATGTTGTAGATATTCACCGAGGCTGGTCCAACGCCGAAGGTAAGCCGAATGTCGATACCATCTGGGCGCTGGTCTACCGGATCGAGAACGGAAAGATCGTCGAGGCCACCAATCTCAGTGCCGATCAGGATGCGGCAAATGCGTTTTTTTGGTCGCAATACACCTTAGCGCCCGTGCCTGAACGCTTGGCTAATGAATGAAGCAGGCGCAGCAATGTACGTTGCATTTTCCAACTCTGACAAAGGACCCGGATATGAAACGATCCCTCATCGCCATGCTCGCCGCCATAACAATGATTGGAGGCCCTGCATTGGCCGATCAAACTGACATCACCCGCACCCTAACGGATATCGCTGCAGGCGCAGACCGGCATGATTGGACCCGTGTAAGGGATGCCTTCGCCGATCACGTCACCATTGACTACACCAGCCTTTGGGGTGGAGACCCGGCAACCCAACCCGCTGACGAACTTGTTGCGGGCTGGGCCGCCTTCTTGCCCGGGTTCGACAGCACGCATCACATGGTGACCAACCACGCAATCACCTCAGTTTCAGAAACCGCCGCGACGGCGCAGGCTGATTTCACCGCTACCCACCGGCTTGACGATGGCCTATGGGTATTGGGCGGCCGTTATGACTATGTGCTGGAAAAAACAGGTGACCGCTGGGTTGTAACAGCGATGACAATGACCGCTCTTTGGGAAACCGGCGATCGTGGTCTCGTCGCCCTCGCCGGTGAACACGGGGCCGGGGCCAACTGACATCAGTTAACGCCGCATCGTTGCGCGCCGGTTGCCTTGCCAGAGCGATGTTGGCAATCTCACTATTAGGCTTTGCTTTCGGTTAACTGACGAAAATTCAAAGGAAACCTCATGACCGAACAACGTATCGCACTTGTGACCGGAGCCAATCGAGGCATCGGCAAAGAAGTCGCCCTACAACTGGCCCGCGATCATGGATTATTTGTTTTGGTAGCATCGCGCGACCCGCAAAAGGGACAAGCCACGGCCGAACAGATTGGGCATGGAGCTAAGGCCTTGCAACTGGACGTGTCCGATCAGAGCTCGGTCAACGCTGCCTTTGATAAGATCAACTCCGAATACGGATATCTCAACATACTGATAAACAATGCAGGCGTTGACTACGACACGGATCAGCACGCGCTCAGCGCCGACCTTGTGCGCGTGCGCCGTACTTTCGAGACCAACTTCTTCGGAGCCTGGGCAACAACCATTTCGGCCGTTCCTTTGCTTCAAAATGGTCATGATGCCCGGATTGTAAACGTGTCTTCCGGCTCAGGAGCGCTGACAGGCATGTCTTCCAGCACTCCCGGATATGGCATCTCGAAAACAGCGCTCAATGCACTGACCATCAAGACTGCGGCTGATTTGAAACCCGAAGGCATCCTTGTCAACGCAGTGTGCCCCGGCTGGGTCGCCACTGACATGGGCGGGGGTGGTCGCCCGGTTCCCGAAGGGGCTAGGGGCGTCGTGTGGGCTGCAACACTGCCCGTGAACGGTCCAACAGGTGGTTTCTTTCGGGATGGGGTGCAAATTGATTGGTAGGATTTATCCCGGTGCCATGAAATCGATCAGTTTCCTGACACGCTCGGGCAACAGGCGACGGCTGGGATAAACCACATACATGTCTCGAGTCAGCGGGACAGTATTCTCAACTTCCAGTCGTCGCAGATCGCCCTCCACCATATCCTTCGGCAACATCGCTATCCCCAGATTACGACGAGCGGCCTGTGCTATGACATCAAGGTCGCCAATATTATGGGCTATGTGGGCTGGATTCACCGTCTCTCCCGTTTCCAGTACCCAAGGTTGACCCGCCATCAGCGCAGGAAGAGTCTGGAACTTCGGTCGCGTTAAAGGACGCGAAAGCCCGTGCTCTCGAATGAAGCCCTGCCCTGCGCAAAAACAATATGGAACTGACCATAACCGCTTGGCAACAAGACCGGAGTCCGCAAGCGGACCGACCCGAAAGGCGAGGTCGATATTGTCCGCGAAAAAATCCAGCATGATGTTAGTCGTCGTCAGTTCAAGCTGGACCTGACGATTTTGTTCGGCGTAATCCACCAGCTTTGGCCCTATCGTTGTACGAGCTGCCAAGGGTGGGGCCGTAATGCGAATCGTGTGGTGCCGCGTGTCATCGGTAAAACCCGCAACACGCTGAAGCGCTTCAATCGGATCCTGACAACGATCCAGAAGACGGCGCCCCTCTTCGGTCAGGCGCACCTGCCTTGTCGTGCGCTCGAATAGCTTAGCGCCCAGATGATCCTCTAACTTGGCAATCCTGCGACTAATCCTGCTAAGCGGAATATCCAGACGATCTGCAGCTTTGGAAAAGCTGAGGTGGTGGGCGACAACAGTAAACAGGCCAAGGTCGTTGTAGATCATAATTCTATTTATGAGATAATACCTTCTAAACTCAACTATTATCACGAAATGGCGTCATCGCTATCTTCTGCGAAACAAAAGGAGATGCATTATGCCATACGCGATAGAAATCACCCAAACTGGCGGGCCCGAAGTTCTGCGAAGTGTTGGCCAAGCTGTCGCACAGCCCGGTGCCAGAGAAATCCTGATCCGTAATCATGCCGGGGCGGTGAATTTTATCGATACGATTATTCGCCGTGGCGAAATGCCAGAGGGCATGATGCCAGACCTGCCCCATGTACCCGGCGTTGAAGGTGCCGGAATCGTCGAAGCGACGGGCAAAGATGCCGTTGGTTTCGCCGTGGGTGATCGCGTCGCATGGATGGGGCCGATTGGTGCGGGCGGCTATGGTACGCATTCCGTAATAAGTGCACCTTATGTAACCAAAATTGCCGATACCATCGCCTTTGAAACCGCAGCAGCAATCCCTGTCAACGCAATGACGGCCTATCACATGCTGGTCAATCTGGGCGGTGCGGCGGCCGGAAGATCCGCACTGGTGCATGCGGCTGCAGGCGGAGTGGGCACGATGGCACTCCACATCGCCAAGCATCTGGGCATGACTGTGATCGCGTCGGTCAGCACTGAAAAGGTCGGATACGCCCAGGCGCAAGGAGCAGATTTTGTCATCGACTATCGTACTCAGGACGTGGCCACGCTGGTGTCAGAGATCACAAGTGGGCGCGGTGTTGATCTGACGTTGAATCCGGTTTCCGGTGACTCCTTGAAATCAGACCTTGATGCGCTGGCTCCCCTTGGAACGGCTGTGCTCTTCGGATTCCTTGCCGGGCCGCCAGCTGGCGATTTTGCCGAGGATCTGGCGAAACACTTCCAGAAATCTGTCTCAGTGCGGGTCAGCGATATTTACACGTATTTTTCCAACCGACCAACTGCATTCGGCGCGGACATGACCAAGGTATTCAAGCTGTTGGAAACTGGCATTCTGCGTCCTCAGATCACCACATACCCAATCGCCAAGGCCACTGAAGCGCATCGCCGCCTAGAGGCGGGCGAAACCACCGGCAAGTTGGTGCTCAGCATCGATTGACTCATTTAACAAACACGACAAGCAAGGAACCAAAGCAATGAACTCGGTTTTCGAAACGGCCCTCATCGGCAAACACGTTGTTATCATTGGCGGCAGCAGCGGCATGGGTAAGGCCACCGCAAAGCTGGCGGTGGCGCTTGGTGCGAAAGTTACCATCGCCAGCCGGAGTCCCGCCAAGCTGGAAGCAGCAGCGGCAGACATCGGAGGCGAAGTTCAGATCGCACCGGTCGATACCACCAACGAAACTGGCATGAAGTCCTGGGCCAGCGGCCTTGAAAAAGTAGATCATCTGGTCATCTCTGCCTCAAGCGCAGCGCGTGGGGCCTTCGCCGAATTGCCAACCACTGACCTGCGCGCGATGTTCGAGGCTAAATTTATCGGGCCCTATGTGGCGGCGCGTGAAGTCTTGCCTGTCTTGACTGAAGGCGGCTCCATCACCTTCTTTTCTGGCGTCCTCAGCCGCCGACCCTCTGCCGGTGCAACGGGTCTTGGGGCCGTGAACGCGGCGGTCGAAGCCCTGTCCAAGGGGTTGGCATTGGAGCTATCAAACCGTGCGCGTGTGAACTGCATCAGCCCTGGAATGGTTGCGACCGAGGCTTACGCGGCAATGTCGAATGAGGCTCGCGAGGCCATGTTCGCTCAGGTTGGTAACAGCCTGCCCGTCGGACGCATTGGTGAGGCAGAGGACATCGCCCAAGCTGTGATAATGGCAATGACAAATGGCTATCTCACAGGCGCTGTGCTGGATGTGGATGGAGGTCACCTGGTGCGTGGCTGAATGGCCAATGCGGATTGGCCTGATCCAATCAGGGCTCTTCCGCGTGATATAGGCCTAGCTGATGGCGACGCTTGTGAAAGGTCGCCACTCTTTCGACAATCTCGTCGCTGGCCACTGCAATGACGAAGGACAAAAGCGTTTCGAGCAATGCGATAGTACTTACTGATGACGGGAAGAATTGCGGCGTATCCGCCGAGATGACGAACCCGTGTTGTGCATTGCGCAGAACAGGGCTGGCTGGGCTGTCAGAAAGACCGACCACCGTCATGCCCTGCTCTCGGGCAACTTGCACCGCCTCGACCACTTCATTCCGATAAGGTTTGCAGGTCATCGCAATTAGCACATCGCGTTTGTCCGCCCATGCCAGATCGTCAATCGGATTTGATCCGGCGCGCGGGATAGCATGAAACTGCACCATGCCCGTCGAGGCCAGATAAACAAAGTTTCGCGCATTCGAATTGTTCACACCAACGCCCAGCACGAACACGTTACGCGAATTCCAGATATCTTCAGCGGCGGCTTTCAGCTGTTCGGACGAGATATTGGCAAACGTCTCCTCGACATTGCGCAGGGCGTCCTGAACCATATCCGCATAAAGCCCGCCCATATTGCCGGACTTACGAATATCCTGCAGCCAACGCGCGCGCTCCGGGAAATCGGCCTGCCCGCGCCGGATCGCCTCGCGGAAGGGAACCCGGAAATCTTCGTAGCCTTCGAACCCCACCTGCCGCGCCATTCGGACAATGGTATTGGGTTTCACATTGGCGGCTTCAGCAATTTCGCGTACAGTCGATACGCCCACGTCGCGCGGGTTCTCAAGCACATAGGTCGCAGCCTTGCGTGCCTCGGGTGTCAACTGAGACAGTTCTTCCGCCAGCCGTTCCAAAACTAAATTTGATACATCTGTCCCATTCATGATTGACGATGGTATTTTTGTTTGCATACGGTGTCGAGACCAAATCGACTCAGGGGGCCGGACCGATGTATTTCAGCTCACTCCCGCGTTTGATTGAGGTCACCGTAAATGCATCGACGGAGTTTGCCGCATGGCCCAATCCGAGACAATGAAGGCGATGGTCACCATGGGGCACGGTGATCTGGATAAGATGGTCTGGCACGAAAACTGGACCTGCCCCACTCCCAAACCGGGCGAAGTTCTGATCAAGGTTGGTGCCTGTGGCCTGAACAATACCGACGTAAACACTAGGTCCGGCTGGTATTCTAAAACAGTCAGCGATGCGACCACCGGTGGCGCGTTTGAAGAGGTCGGCACTGATGACCCAACCTGGGGCGGAGCGCCACTGGCCTTTCCGCGCATTCAAGGGGCGGATGTCTGTGGGCAGATCGTTGGAGTTGGAGACGGCGTGGATCCAAACCGCTTGGGCGAGCGTGTGATAACCGATTGCTGGTTGCGCGATCCGACCGATCCGGTGAACAAGGACAAAACCGGCTACTTCGGATCAGAGCGAGATGGCGGCTTTGCCGAATACACAACGATCCCGGCTGTCAATGCGATAGCCATCCAATCAACACTTTCGGATGCTGAGCTGGCAACCTTCTCCTGTTCCTACTCAACCGCCGAAGGCATGCTGACCCGCGCCAAGGTCACCGCGGCTGACACTGTTCTTGTTCCGGGCGCATCTGGCGGCGTCGGTGGCGCTCTGGTTCAACTGGCCAAGCGCCGAAATGCGCGGGTCATCGCGATGGCGTCGGAGGCTAAGCACGACAACGTGGCTCTGTTGGGTCCAGATGTCATCCTGTCCCGCGCCCCCGATGATTTGCGCAAATCGTTGGGAGACGAAAAGATCACGGTCGTTGCCGACGTGGTGGGCGGGTCATACTGGCCGCAGCTTATCAGCATTCTTGAACGCGGCGGACGCTATACCTGCTCGGGCGCCATCGCGGGCCCTATGGTCGAGTTCGATTTGCGGACGTTCTACTTGCGCGATCTGACCTTTACAGGCTCGACCGTCATCGACCCCGAAGTAATGCAAAATCTTGTACGTTATATCGAAGCGGGCGAAGTAAAACCGGCCCTGG
Source organism: Ruegeria sp. C6 (assembly GCF_056537625.1). Classification (NCBI taxonomy): domain Bacteria; kingdom Pseudomonadati; phylum Pseudomonadota; class Alphaproteobacteria; order Rhodobacterales; family Roseobacteraceae; genus Ruegeria; species Ruegeria sp. C6. The sequence continues at coordinate 81,526 of NZ_JBQFRW010000008.1, forward strand.
CCGCAACCTACCCTCTAAGCCAATTGCATGAGGCACAAACCGCCTTCATCGCGAAGAAACACACCGGAAACATCGTGGTGATCCCATGACGTTGGATGATGTTTTAATGGCCGCCAGGCGATTGCATCAGAACCACCCGGATTTGGCGGGTTTTGGGGGTTGGCCAACAGATTTATCCAGAACGGACTTACAGCCCGCACAAATTCCGGCAACCCGGCTTGTCAGCAAATTTGGTCTGAGCGGTACGCCCGAAACACAGGCATTGGTTACGGCCATTGCAGCAACTGCTGAGCAAGCGCACTGGAAACTGACCTATTCCGAATCCGAAGTCGGTGCGGATTTCTTGTCTCGGTACGGGTATTACGAACTGTTCGGACCCAGCGGGCATTTCCATTCGACCCAACTACGCGGTTATGTCGCCTATTGGGGCGCAGGTCTGCAGTATGGCTGGCACAGCCATCGGGCTGAAGAGCTATACCTGACGCTCGCTGGAAAAGCCTGTTTTAAGGTTGAAGGGAATGCACAGCTTGTCGGGCCGGGCCAGACCCGCCAGCATGAAAGTTGGCAAAGTCACGCCATGACGACAAGCGATCATTCAATCCTGACCTTTGTCTTGTGGCGGGGCGATGGAATGGATGATCTGCCTCGGATGGATGCCGCATGACATACTGCGTCGAGGTGAAACCAAAATGAGAATTACCGGGATTTCTGTCTTTCAAATCGACCTGCCATTGGAGCATCCATACTGGCTGTCAGGCGGGCGATTGAAGTTTGAGAAGCTGGATGCGACGCTGGTCAAGATTGAAACCGACAAAGGGCTTGTTGGTTGGGGCGAAGGCACGCCCTGGGGGCATACCTATGTACCCGCCCACGGCCCCGGCATACGGGCCGGGATCGAGACGATGGCACCGTTTGTTCTTGGCCTCGACCCGCGGCGAGTTCTGGATGTTGAACGCGCGATGGATCAGGCCCTACCCGGACATCTCTACGCCAAAAGCCCGATTGACATGGCGTGCTGGGACATAGCCGGTCAGGTTGCTGGTCTTCCGATTGCTGATTTGATGGGGGGAGGGTCGCGTACGCCGCGCCCAATCGCATCCTCCGTAGGAGCCAAGACAATCGAAGAAACCCGCGCCGTCATCGAACGATACCGGCAGCGCGGCTATATCGCCCATTCCGTCAAAATCGGCGGCGATGTGGCCCGTGATATCGCCCGAATCCGTGACATGGAAAGCCTGCGCAATCCCGAAGACATCATCCTCTATGACGTCAATCGCGGCTGGTCGCGGCAGCAGGCATTACGCGTGATGAGTGCGGTCGAAGACCTCAATGTCATGATCGAACAGCCTTGCGAAACACTGGATGGCATTGCCGCGATCTCAGGCAAACATGCTTCGCCTGTTTCGGTTGATGAAAGCCTTGTTACCCTTCAGGACGCGACGCGCATAGCCCGCGATGGCATTGCCGAAATATTCGGCATCAAGCTCAATCGGGTCGGCGGGCTGACCAAAGCGGCCCGAATGCGCGATGTCGCGCTGGCGCATGGGATTGACATGTTTGTAATGGCAACCGGTGGTTCTGTGCTGGCGGATACCGAAGCGCTGCATCTGGCGGCGACAATTCCGGATGCGAATTGCCATGCTGTCTGGGCCTGTCAGGATATGATCACCGTCGATATCGCCGGTGGGCGTGGGCCGAGAAACGTGGACGGCCACCTGCATCTTCCCGAAACACCCGGCCTTGGCGTTCACCCAGATGAAGATGCGTTGGGTGATCCTGTGGCGATCTACCGGTAACGATACACGCCTCTTGTGCAAGTTCGATGACGGTCATCTGCCGAGGTTGACCTTGCCGCTTCGCCATGGGAACGATGCGCGATGGCTTAGTCGAACAGGATAGCGCGATGAAGATCGAACCCTTTGGCGTCGAAATCTGGATGGATGAATGGGAAACCCGCTGCGCCTATAACCTTGCAGAGACTTGCGTCGAGAGCCTGAGTATTGCCGAGCTTTTGAAGCTTTCCGGCAAAAACTCGGATGATCTGTCTGAATTGCTTGGGATGAAGATGACCTATGGCGCGATCCGGGGCTCGGATCGGCTGCGTGATGCGATCTGTGGTCTTTATGACCAGCAAAAGCGCGAAAACATCATCGTCACCCACGGCACGATTGGCGCCAACATGCTGGTCCACAAAACGCTGGTCGAGCGCGGCGACAAGGTGGTGGCCGTCGTACCCACATATCAACAGCACTATTCCATCCCCGCCAGCATCGGTGCAGAGGTGACGCAGATTCATCTGCGCGCCGAGAACGCCTATCTGCCCGATCTGGAAGAGCTGCGCGCTGCAGTAACCCCGGACACAAAGCTGATCGCCATCAACAACCCCAATAATCCAACCGGCGCGGTGATGGATCGCGCCTTCCTGCTTGAGATCGTCGAAATCGCACGCACCGCCGGAGCATGGTTGCTGTGTGACGAGGTCTATCGTGGCACCGGGCAGGAAGGTTCTGGCATGACAGACGCAGTTGCAGATCTTTATGAGAAAGGCATTTCAACCGCAGGCATGTCCAAGGCTTTCTCGCTGGCGGGGCTACGATTGGGTTGGATCGCGGCTGACCCGGAATTGATCGAGGCGGTTTCGATCCATCGCGATTATGACACGATCTCGGTCGGCATGATCGACGACCATTTCGCTGCGCTTGCGCTGGAAAACCACGACAAGGTTCTGGCGCGCAGCCACGCCTTTACGCGCGGCAACCTCGCCATGCTGGAAGAATGGGTCGAAAGCGAGCCCAAGATTAGTTGGGTCAAACCCAAGGCCGGAACAACCGCGCTGTTGCACTACGACGTCGACATGCCCTCGCGCGAGTTCTGTGTGAAACTGCTGCAGGAAACCGGCGTGATGTTCACGCCGGGCTCTGCCTTGGGTCTCGAAGGCTGCGTTCGGATCGGTTACGCCAATACTCCATCGATCATTCGCGAAGGGCTGGCAAAGGTTTCCACCTTCCTTGCGAAACTGGGCTAGCGCCGCATCGACTGGCCGTTGTGGAACAGATGCACCTTTTCGGGTGCCGCAGTGACCGAGACGGTTTTTCCTCGCAGATTGCGCTGAACACCAGGTAGTTTTGCAATCACGGCTTCCCGTCCATCCGGGACTGCAAAGTAAAGCAGCGTGACCTCACCCAAGGCTTCGGTGAAATCCACCAAGCCGGAATAAATTGGTGTTCCTTCAGTGATCATCAAATCCTCGGGCCGGACACCGATATTGACCTTTTTGCCCTCATCAGCGGCTTCGGTCGGGATCGATGAGACCGCCACACCACCATCATCCAGCGTCACAGTCGTTGTCTCTCCGGTCGCGGTGATGGTTCCGGGCAGCAGGTTCATCGATGGTGAGCCGATGAACTGCGCAACGAACTCGTTATCTGGCGTCTCGTACAGTTCCAGCGGCGTACCGACCTGCGCGACCCCTTTGTTTGCCAGAACCACAATGCGACTGGCGAGTGTCATCGCCTCGACCTGATCGTGAGTGACGTAGATCATCGTACTGTCGGGCATCGCTTCTTTCAGACGGGCGATCTCGATCCGCGTCGCCACGCGCAGGGCGGCATCGAGGTTCGAAAGCGGCTCATCGAACAGATACACCTTGGGGTCGCGCACGATGGCACGACCGATGGCAACACGCTGACGCTGTCCACCAGACAATGCCTTGGGCAGACGATCCAGCAGAGGTTCAAGCTGCAGAATCTGCGCTGCACGCTCCACGGCGGCGTCAACCTCGGCACTGGGCATCTTGGCGATCTTGAGCGCGAAGGCCATGTTTTCGCGCACCGTCATATGCGGGTAAAGCGCATAGGACTGGAACACCATCGCGATGCCGCGTTGCGCAGGTGGCACATCGTTCACCACCTGCCCTTCGATCTCAAGCGTACCGCCAGTGATCTTTTCAAGGCCTGCGATCATCCTCAGCAAAGTGGATTTTCCGCAACCTGACGGACCGACAAAGACAATCAGTTCGCCTTGCTCGATCTCGAGATCGATATGTTTCAGAACATCGACAGGACCATAGGATTTGGCCACATCCGTAAGCTTGAGTTCCGACATGGTTTACCTCTTTTCCCGAGCCAATAGACAGAATTGAGCGGCATCCAGCGTCACGTTGCTTTCCCCGCGAACGCCGCCCAACTCCTCCCCGATCACTTGCCAGTCACCTTCTGGCAGGGTCACGCCAACCGGACAGTCACCCAGATTGAAGGCGCAGAAGACCTGCTCGGCTTCATCCTCTCGGGTGAAGGTCAATACCGAACCGATTTGTGACATCCCTGTCTGCGCGCCGGACATCAGCGCTGAGTGCGCATGACGCAATGCAATCGCATGGCGGTAGTGGTGCAGCATCGACGCTGGATCTTTTTCCAACCGATCCACCGCCCGCTCGGCCTGCGCAGCGCTGACTGGCAACCAGGGACGGCTCGTGCTGAACCCGGATTGTTCGTCCTGTGCGGCCCAGACCATCGGAGTACGGCAGCCATCGCGACCTTTGAATTCCGGCCAGAATTCAATACCATAGGGGTCTTGCAAATCTTCGAACGCAACATCTGCCTCGGGCAGACCCAGTTCCTCACCCTGATACAGGCAGGCTGAGCCACGCAGGCACATCATCAAAACGGCGTGCTGCCGGACAGCTGCATCGTCCAAACCCCAACGCGAAGCATGGCGTTGCACGTCGTGGTTTGAGAAGGCCCAGCATGGCCATGCATCACCCGCCTTGTCCTCAAGCTGGTCAAAAACCTGCTTTGCGTAAGCTGCCGTCAAAGCCCGCTTTTCGAGGAACTCGAAAGCATAACACATGTGCATCCGTTTATCGCCGCTGGTGTATTCGCCCATAATCTCAAGCCCGCGCTGCGCGTCGCCGACCTCACCCAGACAGGCGCGGCCCTCGTATTCGTCAGTCAGGGCGCGTAGCCTTTCCAGGAAGGCGATATTCTCGGGCTGACTTTTGGAATAGAGGTGATCCTGATGGTTATACGGGTTCACCATCGGCGCAATGGATGAGTTCCTCTGATCCATCGGCAGGCCAGGATTGTCACGTAGCTGGGCGTCGTGGAAATAGAAATTGATGGTGTCCAGACGGAACCCGTCGACCCCCATATCCAGCCAGAAGCGCGCCACATCCAGCAACGCATCCTGAACTTCCTTGCAGTGGAAGTTCAAATCCGGCTGCGAGGTCAGGAAGTTGTGCAGATAATACTGCAACCGCCGCGCATCCCACTGCCACGCCGAGCCGCCAAAGATCGAAAGCCAGTTATTCGGAGGTGTCCCGTCGGGTTTGGGATCAGCCCAGACATACCAATCGGATTTCGGGTTCTCGCGGCTGGCGCGGCTTTCGTTGAACCATGGATGCTGATCTGAGGTGTGGGATAGCACCAGATCGATCATCACCTTCAACCCATGCGCATGGGCTTGATCCAGCAGCTCTTTGAAATCTCCCATGGTGCCGAACATCGGATCGACATCGCGATAGTCGCTGACATCATAACCGAAATCCTTCATCGGAGATTTGAAGAACGGCGAAATCCAGATTGCATCAACCCCCAGCGAGGCGATGTAGCCTAACCGCTGGGTGATACCCTTTAAGTCTCCGATCCCGTCACCGTTGCTGTCCTGAAAGCTGCGCGGATAGATCTGATAGATCACCCCGCCCCGCCACCAATCTGACGCCGACTTGGTTTTTTCGAATGCTGTCGCGTTGGTCTGCACGTTCATCACACGCCCTTATTTTACGGAACCGGCCAGCAAGCCGCGAACCAGATATTTCTGCATTGCAAAGAAGACTGCCAACGGCACCGCGATTGAGACAAACGCCGCCGTGGCCAAGATTTCCCAGTTACCGCCCCGCGTACCCAGCAGCTCGACGATACGGTTGGTCATTACCGTTGTTTGGCCGCTGGCATCGATCAGGAAGACTTTGGCAACCAGCAGATCGTTCCATGTCCAAAGGAACTGGAAGATCGCAAAGGATGCCAGTGCCGGAAAGCTAAGCGGCAGGATCAACTTGGTAAAAATCTGAAACTCGGTTGCGCCATCTACCCGGGCGTTCTCAATCAGGTCACGAGGCAGCCCGGCCATGTAGTTACGCAATAGGTAGATCGCCAATGGCATCCCGAACCCGGTATGAGCCATCCAGACCCCGAGGTATCCTTTACCGATCCCGATATTGAGATGCAGTTTCAGCAACGGGATCAGCGCCAGCTGCAATGGCACCACCAATAGGCCAACCACCGCAGCGATCAGCAGGGCACGCCCCGGGAAATCCATCCATGCCAGCGCGTAAGCCGCAAATGCTGCGACAAGAATCGGGATAATCGTCGCCGGGATCGTCACCGTCAGGGTATTGAAGAACGCCTTGCCCATACTGTCGGAACTGCTTTCGTTGAACAGAACATGGGCATAGTTTTCCAAGGTGAATTCAGGCGGCAGAGTAGTCGTCACAAACACGCGAGGGCCGCGCTTGCCCGAAAACTCTTCTGCGTTTTCCATCCGATAGTCACCGTTGGCCTGAACCGTGATCGTCCCGCCACGACGAAGCTCAGCCGTTTCGCCCGGAGCAAAGGCATCAATCGCACGGGAATTCACACCCCATCGCGAAATGTCCGAGGCCCGATCACCATCGAAGATATTGCCTTCGATCACATAGAGACCATCCTGCAAAACTTGCGTTTCAGGTGTCGCCGCGCGCAGAGTCAGGTTTTGTTCCGACGGGAAGAGCGCCCGCCACCAGCCGCTGCTGGAAATCTGGTCCGCTGTTCTGAATGACGAGATCAACAAACCGAGTGTTGGGAAAACCCAAAGCACCACAAGCAGCACGACCGAGGCGTGAACGACCCATCTTAGGGCTGGGCGGGTTCCTGCAATATCGCTCATAACCCCGTCCTCCTACTGCATTTCTTTGCGCGCATTGCGCACGTTCCAGATCAGGATCGGCGTCACCAGCAACATGATCACCATGGCGGATGCCGATCCCACGCCCCAGTCATTGGCGCGGAACATCTTGTCGTACATGTAATTGGCCAGAACCTGCGTCTCCCACTGGCCGTTGGTCATCGCAAAAACGATGTCAAAGACCTTGAGGACCACGATGGTGATGGTGGTCCAGACCACCATGATCGTGGTTTTGATCTGCGGCACTTTGATCTTGAAGAAAATCTGGAACGGATTGGCCCCGTCCAGAATGGCGGCCTCGATGGTCTCTTCCGGGATGCCGCGCAGCGCGGCGGACAGAATGACCATCGCAAAGCCGGTTTGTATCCAGACCAGCACGATCATCAGGAAGAAATTGTTCCAGAAAGGCAGGGTCAGCCAGGTGTGCGTTTCGGTTCCACCAAAGAAGATGTAGATCGCGTTCAGGACGCCGATCTGATCCTGATCGGCCGGACGTGCATCATAGACCAGTTTCCAGATTACCGAGGCGCCAACGAAAGAAATCGCCATCGGCATAAAGATCAGCGACTTGGCGACGTTACCCCAGCGGATGCGATCCGTTAGCTGCGCCACGAGCAGGCCAAATGCGGTGGACATGGCAGGTACAACAATCAGCCAAAGCATGTTGTTGCGCATCGCCTCCCAGAATTTCGGCTCGGCTACCATCTGGGTATAGTTGTCAAAACCCGCCCATTCATATCCACCACCGGCGACCCGATCAGTCAGCGACAGGCGCAGCGTCTCAAACACCGGATAGGCAAGATAGACCCCAAGGGCGAGGATCGCGGGAAGCAGAAACAGCCAGGGCCGGATCATATTCGCGCGGTTGATATTGCGACCCGCGTTCGGTCCACGCGCAGGGAACAGGACTTTATCCAGAAATTGGTTGGACAGGTAGAAATAGCCCACGCATCCCGACACACCGATTACGATTGTTAGCAGGCCCTGAATTGCCGGATTCATGGCGTCCTCTCCCTTGCTAGGGTTTCGGGCAACCTGATTGAAAGGTTGCCCGAAGGTTCAGCGGATTACTTGATTGCGTCCCAAGATGACTGGATTTCGCCGGTGACTTCTTCGGCGGATTTCCCGCCAGTATAGTCAACCATGCCGGTCCAGAACGTACCCGCACCCACGGCGCCCGGCATTAGGTCCGAGCCGTCGAAGCGGAAGGTGGTCGCGCCCAGTAGAATGTCACCCAGACCGCGCAGAGTATCATCCTTATAGGCTTCGGTGTTCACGCCCTTATGCGGGGTCAGGAATCCGGTTTGTGCCATCATGACTTCATGAGCAATCGGCTGCTTGAGGAACTCCATGAACGCGCTGGTCGCATCCGATGGATTGCTTACCGCCATCAGAGTACCGCCACCCAGAACCGGGTTACCCAAGTCCTTGTCTGCGAAAGACGGCATGTAAAAGAAATCTGCATCCAGGCCGAACTCGACATCTTCGGGGAAGAAAGCCGGAACGAAGGATGCCTGACGGTGCATGTAGCACTGCGGCGGCGATGAGAACATGCCTTTGGGGCTGTCGCGGAAGTCAGTCGAGGCGACAGCATCTGACCCACCCGAGACCTTGGCGTCATCACGCGCGAACCAGCCAAACTCTTCGATTGCGGCGATAACGCGCGGATCGTCAAACGGGATCTCGTTTGTCACCCACTGGTCGTAAACCTCGGGCGGCTGAGTCCGCAGCATCATGTCTTCAACCCAGTCGGTCGCCGGCCAACCGGTGGCGGCACCCGATCCCAGGCCAATGCACCACGGGGTTTCGCCATCGGCGACGATCTGCTCGGTCAGGGCCTTCAGTTCTTCCATGCTCGTCGGCACTTCGTATCCGGCATCCTCGAAGTTTTCCGGGTTATACCAGACCAGAGACTTGACGTTCACATTGTAGAAGAAGCCATACATCTGGTCATTGCCGTCAGCGTCTTTGTAAGTGCCAAGATCAACCCAGGAATCGCCAGCCGCATAATTATCACCAACCCAGGCCGCCATATCTTCACCCAGCGGCGTCAGCTGCCCTTTGGATGCCATGATCGCCGCCAGTCCTGGCTGCGGGAAGACCGCGATATTGGGGGCTGATCCTGCCTCGGCATCGATAACGATCTGCTGCTCGAAACTGTCGGAACCGGTATAGATCACATCTGCGCCAGTCGCCTCTTCGAAATAGGCAATCATGTTGTTGAAGTAACCGTCCTCCGGGGTCAGCCACGGACCAAAAATCGTGACCGTCTGACCGCTCAGATCCGGGGCGCTTTCGGCCCAGGCATTATAGCTGTCCCAGTTGAACGGCCCCTCGCCCGGCGCGAAGACCAAATCTTGTGCTTGAACCGACCCGGCCAGCAGAGCGATCGCCGCCGCACCCGAATAAAGTGCGTGTCTCATGAGTTCTCCTCCCAATATTTTCGGCGCAAACGAGATTCGTTTTCAAAGCGCTTTGGATGCCGTACTTTATCCGCTAACATTCAGACCCTGTCAATATCTCGCCTACTAGCCCCTAAAAAACTGCCATTCTAAGGTATTCTCTCGAAACATGTTGACTGAGCCAGGTTTTCACAACAAAACAAATGGGAATCAATTTGAAGGCGCTTTGAGTGAAATGAACCTAAAGCAACTCTCTGAGATCCTCGGCCTTTCACAAACAACCGTCAGCCGCGCGCTGAACGGTTACCCGGAGGTCAGCGAAGGGACGCGCATCCGGGTTCAGGCTGCTGCGAACAAGCATGGTTACCGCCCCAACAGCCGCGCCAAGGGGCTGGCGACAGGGCGGTCTATGGTCATCGGCCATGTGATTCCCACCTCGTCCCGGCACGAAATGGTCAATCCGATTTTCGGAGATTTTGTGGCAGGCGCAGCCAAAACCTATGCGGCGAACAATTATGACATGATGTTCACGCACGCGCCGGACACATCAATTGAAGAATCCTATCGCAGCCTGTTCAATCGAGGCGTCGTAGACGGCGTGGTCCTGCAAGGCCCCAAGGTACGAGAGCCGCGCATCTCGGTATTATCGCGCCTCGGCGTGCCCTTCATTGTTCATGGCCGGTCGACCTACGCCAAAGAGCCCTATGATTGGATCGATGTGAACAACCAGCGTTCTTTCGAACGCGCTACTCGGTTTTTGATCGATCTGGGCCATCGGCGCATCGCCTTGATCAACGGGCTCGAGGAAATGGATTTCGCGCGTCGGCGGAGGAACGGCTATCTGGCGGCGCTCAAAGAAGCCGGGATCTCGCCTGATCCACACCTGCTGCGCAGCGCCGAGATGACCGAGATTTATGGACATCAGACAGCCTGCGACATGCTGAAACTCGATGACCCGCCAACAGCAATTTTGGCCTCTTCGATTATCTCTGCGGTTGGAGTCCGGCGCGCACTGGAAGAAAGCGGCCTGAAAATGGGGCGCGATATCTCGGTGATCGCTCATGATGACGAGTTGTCCTACATGCGCAATGGTATGGATGTTCCAATTTTCACCGCAACGCGCTCGTCGGTCAGACACGCGGGCGAGTTGGCTGCCGAAATGCTGATCGAGCGGATCAACGCTCCGGATGACCCACCCAAAACGCGCTTGCTGGAGGCTGAACTTGTCGTCGGCAGCTCGACGGGGCCAGCCCCACAAAGGATGTGAGATGAAGTACAAACGCGCAGATTTCCCGCCAGATTTTCAGTTTGGCGTGGCGACGTCGGCCTATCAGATCGAGGGACACGCCAATGGGGGCGCAGGCAAGACCCATTGGGACAGTTTCGCTGCAACTCCAGGTAACGTCGCCAATGCGGAAAACGGAGATTTGGCCTGCGATCACTATAACCGGTTCGAACAGGATCTGGATCTGATCCGGAGCGCAGGCTTCGACTGTTACCGGTTTTCAACCAGTTGGGCGCGCGTGCTGCCCGAAGGGCGCGGACCGATCAATCAGCAAGGCTTGGATTTCTATGATCGCCTGACCGATGCGCTGATTGAACGCGGCATCAAACCCTGCGCAACGCTGTATCACTGGGAACTCCCGTCACCACTCGCCGATCTGGGCGGTTGGCGAAACCGGGATATCGCGAATTGGTTTGCAGACTTCACCGAGATCATCATGGGCCGCATAGGCGATCGGATGTTCAGCGTCGCACCTGTCAACGAGCCTTGGTGTGTAAGCTGGCTGAGCCATTTCGAAGGCCAACATGCCCCCGGCTTGCGCGACATCCGGGCAACCGCGCGCGCGATGCACCACGTGCTGCTGGCCCATGGTCGCGCAATCGAAACTATGCGCGGATTGGGCATGTCGAACCTTGGCGCAGTGTTCAACCTTGAATGGGCGGAACCTGCTGACGACAGTAGCGAAGCACAAACCGCTGCAGCGCTATATGACGGGATCTACAACCGCTTTTTCCTGGGCGGCGCTTTCAAGAAATCCTACCCTCAGAATGTTCTGGAAGGATTGGAGCCGCATCTGCCGGACAAGTGGCAGGATGATTTCGACACTATAGCTGCACCTGTCGATTGGTGTGGGCTCAATTACTATACGCGCAAGTTGATAACGCGCGCAGATACGTCTTGGCCTTCCTTGACCGACGTCCCTGGCCCCTTGCTAAAAACGCAAATGGGGTGGGAAATTGATCCGGCAGCCCTGTCCCGTTTCCTGATCCGAACCGCGCAAGAGTATACTGGGGACCTGCCTATCTACGTGACCGAAAACGGCATGGCGAGCGCAGAACGTCAAAACGACGCTGACAGAATTGACTACTTGAACCAGCATCTTGCCGAAGTGTGTAATGCCCTGGACCACGGCGTTCCGATCAAGGGATATTTCATCTGGTCCCTTCTCGACAATTACGAGTGGGCGCTGGGATATGAAAAACGGTTCGGGCTGGTCGATGTAGATTTCGAGACGCTGGAAAGAAGGCCAAAGGACTCCTACCGCGCGTTGCAGGCCGCATTGGTTCGGGATCAGTCTGGTTGACCGTCAAGCTTTGCTACTGCGGGCACACGCCGGTTCAGTTTGGCACCTTCAAATGTGGCGTTTGGCGTTCCACCGTAAGGTTCTGTGTGGCCGAGGATGACGTCAGTTCAACAAACAAGCGCTCGGCGCGCGCAAACCGTTCGAAATAGGTGAACTGAATTGAATTCACTAACGACGGCTCCTGACACTGCACCAGATAATCGGCCTGAAATTCGGTGTGATGCACGGCATTATCGCTGACTTGCCCCTCATCCTGAACGAAGACATCACCAACAAGCGCGACATTGGCCGTTGCAGTCACACACCCCGCTTCAGGCGGCACCTCAAAGATCTCAAGCGGTTTAGAAAGGTCCGAGATTGCGACGGCAACATCTGCCCTCTCATCTTCGTTCTCGGCAGTGTGCTCGAACCCAACAATATCTACGCCTGGCACTTCAAGCGTCAGGCTAAATCCGGTTTCAACAAATGAAATTGCCATATGACCCGCGCCATGAGTATGCGCTTCGATGGCGGTCTCTGCCTGCGCCATCAGCGCGGCTGGTATTAGCGCAAGAACAACGGCCGCGCGTTTCATTCTGTTCACCATTAACCAAACAAACCGTAGGGCATTTTAATACAATTGCGCCTCAGCGCAATGTTCGCCGGGTGCATCGGGCTTCCCAGATATGGTTAGTCAGAAATGGGAATAATACCTGATAATAAAACTCAGGTTGACATTGCTGACTATTTCACTAAGAAATTGCCGCATCCAGCCCCGCTGCGTCTGCCGGGGTCCGAATCCCGCTGAGAAAGAAAAGTGTTCCACATGACCAGATTGTTCAACGCGGCCAGTGCCCTGACCTTGTGTATCGCAAGTACAGCTGTCGCCGAGGCCCCGTCCAAAGCCGATGTTCTGACCACATATTCCAATATCGCCGAAGTCAAATATGACGACAGTCTGATTGCAGCAAAGAAACTGCAAGCTGCCGTCAACGCCCTCATTGCTGACCCGTCCGATGCCACTCTGAACACAGCCCGTGCCGCATGGGTCGCCGCGCGCGTGCCGTATCAGCAGACCGAGGTTTATCGCTTTGGAAACGCCATCGTCGACGATTGGGAAGGCAAGGTGAACGCATGGCCTCTGGACGAGGGCATGATAGATTATGTGGATTCCTCCTACGGCGGCCCCAGCGATGAGAACGAGTTTGCCGCGCTGAACGTCATCGCCAACCCCAGCTTTGATCTGTCTGGCGAGACCATCGACGCCAGCGAAATTACCCCTGCCCTGCTGTCGGATACGCTGCACGAGGCTGACGGGATCGAGGCGAACGTCGCCACCGGCTATCACGCCATCGAATTCCTGCTGTGGGGTCAGGACCTGAACGGCCACGGCACGGGCGCAGGAAGTCGTCCTCATACCGATTATCTAGTTGGTGACGGCTGTACAGGTGGCAACTGCCATCGCCGCGCCCAGTATTTGACAGCGGCTACTGATCTGCTGATTAGTGATCTGGAATGGATGACTGCCCAGTGGGCCGAAGATGGTGACGCACGTGCCGCTCTTGCCGCAAATGAAACTGCTGGCGTTAGTGCGATCCTAACCGGCATGGGTTCGCTGTCCTACGGCGAGCAGGCGGGTGAGCGTATGCGCCTCGGCCTGATGTTGAACGACCCCGAGGAAGAGCAGGACTGCTTCTCAGACAACACCCACAACAGCCATTACTATGACGGCTTGGGCATCCAGAATGTGTATTTGGGCAGCTATACCCGCATCGATGGCACGCCTGTTTCGGGTGCATCCCTATCGGATCTGGTGACCGCAGCCGATCCGACGCTTGATACAGAGATGAAAGCCAAGCTGGCCAACACCATGCTGGCGCTAGGCCGTATCAAATCAACCGCCGAAGCGGGTTTTGCGTATGACCAGATGCTGGAACGCGGCAATGAAGGTGGCGAAGCGCTGATTATGGGTGGTGTCAATGGACTGGTCGATCAAACCAAGACCATCGAACGCATCGTGACCGTGCTGGAGCTTGACCAGATCGATTTTGAAGGCTCGGACAGCCTGGATAACCCTGACGCGGTATTCCAATAGGTATCATGGCCGGGCGCATGTTTAGTGCTCTCGGCCTTTCTCAACATCGAGTGTGGCGTCTTGGCACTGGACGCGCCCTCAATAACTAACTATTTCACTCGGAAATAGCATATACCGACTGAGTCGCCATGATCGTTTGCCATTGCACCAACATCTCTGACCACGATATCCGAGCGGCGATCGATTGGATGCGCGCGGCAGACCCACAGACCATCATCACTCCCGGCAAGATCTATCATGCCCTTGGCAAGTCAGCGGATTGCGGCGGATGTATGCCGCTTTTCCTAGACACAATGCGCGCAGACGATAATCTTAAAGTCCCCATGCAGCTTCGGTCGTTACGATCCGAAGTATCACAGGAGAAAGCACATGAAGGGCGATCCCAAGGTCATAGAATACCTCAACAAATCACTGCGGCATGAACTGACGGCGGTCAGCCAGTACTGGCTACATTACCGCCTGCAAGAGGATTGGGGGCTTGGCCATATGGCCAAGAAAAGCCGTGAGGAATCCATCGAGGAAATGGGCCATGCAGACAAGCTGATCGAGCGGATCATCTTTCTGGAAGGCCACCCCAACCTGCAGAAACTTGACCCACTCCGCATCGGGCAGACCCCGAAAGAAACACTGGAATGCGATCTAGCCGCCGAACAAGACGCGCGGGCGCTTTATGTCGAAGCGCGGGAATACTGCCGCGAGGCCAGCGACTATGTGTCCATGGGCCTGTTCGAAGAATTAATCAGCGACGAAGAAGGACATATCGACTTCCTCGAAACGCAGCTCGACCTTTATGAAAGGATTGGCGAAGCTAATTATGCGCAACTTAACGCATCCAAGATGGACGAAGGCGAGTAAGCTTGCCCTTGCATCGGTGGCCGCACTCACGGCCACCTCTTCCCAAGCCACCGAGCTGCGGGACCCTCATCTAAATTTCCTTCCAAGAACTGCCGAAGAACGCGCCCGGATCGACGCTGTCACAGCAACGCCGGACGACTTCAGTGTGCCGCAACGGTTCGAAGAACTGTCCGCTGGTGCTGCGACCGTGCGGGCGCGCACTGATGCGGACGCGTTTTCTCAGCCCTCCGCCAATTTAAGCTTCGAACAGGAGCTGGACTTCAAAGTCGGCAACGGGTTGTTCAAAAAGATCTGGGTCTCGTCTCCGTCGTCCACTCTGGCTTCGGACGGTTTGGGTCCGCTATACAACGCCCGCTCGTGTCAGCGCTGTCACATCAAGGACGGGCGCGGTCATACGCCTAACGGCCCGGATGACAATGCCGTCTCGATGTTCCTGAGAGTTTCGGTTCCCGGCAAGCCAGAGGGCGCGCCTGCTGAGATCGAAGACTATATCGCCACCCTGCCTGATCCGAGTTATGGCACTCAACTGCAGGATTTCGCTCTGGCAGGCCATCCCGCAGAATATCGGCTGGACATCACGTATGAGGAAGTCCCCGTCGCGCTGTCCGACAGCGAAACGGCCTCGCTCCGCCGCCCCAGCTATAAGGCCGCCGATTTAGGCTATGGCCCGCTGCACCCGGACGCGATGCTTAGCCCTCGAGTTGCGCCGCAGATGATCGGACTGGGGTTGCTGGAATCAATTCCGGTTGAGGACTTGCTGGCCAAAGCCGATCCTGATGACGAAGATGGCGATGGTATCTCGGGCCGTCCGAACATCGTATGGTCGACGGAATTCGGCGAACCAATGATGGGCCGCTTTGGTCACAAGGCCGGGATGCCCACGGTGATGGAGCAATCGGCGGCGGCCTTCGCAGGTGATATCGGCATATCAAGTCCGCTTTACCCCGCGCCGAACGGCGATTGCACCGAATTGCAGGCCAACTGCATTGATGCACCGCACGGAGACAATGATGCGCGGGGATTCGAGATTGACGCAATTGGCATGGACCTCGTCGCCTTCTACAGCCGCAATCTCGGTGTTCCGGCGCGCCGAGACACCGATGACCCTGAAGTGCTGCGCGGGAAAGAAGTGTTTCTTGCCTCGGGCTGCGCATCCTGCCACACGCCTGCTTATGTCACCCACAGGATGCCCGATAGGCCCGAACAGAGCTTCCAGCTTATCTGGCCCTATACCGACCTGCTGTTGCACGACATGGGCGAGGGTCTGGCCGACAACCGCCCCGAGGCCCGCGCAACGGGCCGCGAATGGCGCACGCCGCCTTTGTGGGGCATCGGCCTGACACAGCGCGTCTCGGGCCACACCCAATTCCTGCACGATGGTCGCGCGCGATCCCTGCTTGAAGCCATCCTTTGGCACGGTGGCGAGGCGCAGGCCGCCCGTGACACGGTAGTTTCAATGCCAAAAGCCGACCGCGACGCTCTGATCCGCTTTCTTGGGAGCCTCTGACCCATGCGTAGCCTTACTTTCGCCGCCGCCCTGCTAGTGCCCTTGGGCGCCTTTGCTCAGGATCGTGCTCCGATTTTGATGGATGTGACCGAAACGCATATTCTACCGCGCTTTGCAGAGCTGGCTGACGCAACCGGTGCTTTGTCGACCACAGCCCAAACAGATTGCGAACCGGAGTCAGACGACCTGCGCGCTGATTACGCCACGGCATTCAATAGCTGGATTTCGGCCAGCCATTTACGTTTTGGGCCGTCCGAGGCTGACGATCGCGCTTTTGCACTGGCTTTCTGGCCAGATACCAAAGGATTCACACCCAAAACCCTGTCCCGACACATCGCCAGTGAAGACACTGCCGTCGACGACCCCGATGCCTTTGCCGAAACCTCAATCGCCGGGCGCGGCTTTTTTGCATTGGAACGAATGCTCTTTGATCCAGCGATGACAGAACAAGGAAGCGCCGACTATCGTTGCGCGCTTATCCGCGCCATCACCACTGATATCAACCGAAATGCCGTCGCGATCAACGCGGACTGGCAAAGCTACGCACCACGACTGACGCAGCCGGGGGACAACAGCCCCTATCGCTCGGGCGATGAGGCGATGCAGGAGCTGTTTAAGGCGCTTACAACGGGGCTAGAGTTCACAGCCGACACACGCATTGGACGCCCTTTAGGAACGTTCGAGCGTCCGCGCCCGAACCGTGCTGAAGCGCGGCGGTCCAAGCGGTCGTTGCATCATGTCACGCTGTCTCTGATCGCCCTGCGTGACTTGGCCGCCCGTCTGTCCTTTGACCACCCCGAGATTGCTGCAGATCTGGATGCCGGTTTCGCGCGGGCCATCGACCGGGCTCAATCACTGGACGACCCCGCCCTCGCCGGTGTTGCGACACCGCAAGGTCGCGTCCGCATCGAAGCGCTGCAGCAATCGATCAACGACATTCGCGAGATCGCCGCGACCGAGCTTGGCCCGACGCTCGGCATCAGCGCCGGATTCAACTCACTGGATGGGGATTGACCATTGACGAACCGCCGCGAATTTCTTGCAGGCCTTGGTGCCGCCAGTCTTGCTTCGGTGCCGGGCTGGGCGTCCGTCGGCGCGCCCCGCTATCTGGCCGCTGCCTTATTCCCAGATGGTAGCTACCGCCTGTCCGGCCTGGATAACTCGGGCGCAGTTTTGTTCGCTATACCGCTACCCGCGCGCGGGCACGCCGCCGCGGCCCATCCGTTCAAAGCCCAAGCGGTCGCCTTTGCCCGCCGCCCCGGGACCTTTGCAATTGTAATTGATTGTACAGATGGTTCTGTCCTAAAGCGGCTGGAGGCACCCAATGGCCGCCACTTCTACGGGCATGGTGCATTCTCGGCTGATGGAACACAGTTTTTCACAACCGAAAACGACTATGAGGCCGCAGAAGGTGTGGTTGGCGTCTGGGACGCGATCAGCTTCGCACGGCTGGGAGAGTTCTCGTCAGGTGGGATAGGCCCCCACGACATGCGCTTGCTGCCCGGTGGCGACATACTGGTCATCGCCAATGGCGGCATCGAGACACACCCCAACAGCGGTCGGACCAAGCTAAATCTGCCAACGATGCAGCCCAACCTGAGCTATCTCGACATTTCGGGTTCGATATTGGAGCAAGTAGAGCTACCCCGCGCGCTGCACAAAAACTCGATCCGCCATCTTGCGGTGCGTGACGATGGTCTAGTGGGTTTTGCAATGCAATGGCAAGGCAGCCAGACCAAGTACCCTGCCCTTCTGGGGCTTCACCAAAGGGGCGAAAAGCCTCGCCTTTTGTCAGCGCCCGAAACGCAGCAAAGAGAGTTGCAAGGGTATGCTGGCAGCATTGCCTTTTCCACCGATGGCCAATCGGTTGCGATCACCTGTCCACGAGGCGATGCATTGCACCGCTTCGACGTAAATAGCGGAGCATTCATCGAAGCTTTAGTGTTCGAAGATGTTTGCGGTTTAGGCGCCGGCAAGGCTGGGTTGGCGTTTACCGCCGGAACCGGTGCATTTGGCACTCTGACGACCACCGGCGCCGAAATCACCGCGCGGTCGGATTGCCAGTGGGACAACCACCTGATCCCGATCCGTACATACGGCTAGAATTCGTCGGCGAACCCTCTCACAGTTTACACTTGGACGAATCAAACTGCTGCCGTATTGGCAGGCGCTAAACCAGCACACCCAAGTTAAGGACTGATCTGATTGAAACAGACGCCCGACGCACCGCATTCCATCTACGGGGTTGAGAAATGGGGCCATGGCCTCATTGAGGTGACAGAAAGGGGCGAGATAGCTCTGCGCAATCCGATGGCCCCCGAGGCCGAGGCAATCAGCCTGCCGGGTATCCTCAGCGATCTGGACGACCGGGGGATCAAAGCCCCGATGGTCTTGCGTGTTGCGTCTTATCTAGAGCATGAAATCGCGCACCTGAACGAGAGCTTTGCCGAGGCAATCGCGCGCGTAAACTATAAGGGCCACTATCGCGGTGTTTTTCCGATCAAGGTGAACCAACAGGCGCAGGTGGTCGACCGGATCGTCGAGTTCGGCAAGAAATACAATTATGGCCTTGAAGCAGGATCAAAACCTGAACTGGTGGTGGCCCTGGCCCATCGCCTGGCCCCCGAAGCGCTGATCGTCTGCAATGGCGTCAAGGATGCTGAATTCATCCAATTGGCGATCCTGTCTCGCAAGATCGGGTTCAACACCGTCATCGTGCTGGAAAGCCCAAAAGAGGCCAATACCGTCATCGAGGTCTATAACCAACTGGGGATCGAGCCCCTGATAGGCGTTCGGGTCAAATTGACCAATCAGATCAGCGGCAAATGGGAAGAAAGTTCGGGCGACCGTTCCGCCTTTGGAATGAACACCGACCAGCTTGTTGCCACCGTGGACAAGCTGAAAGCGGCGGGATTGCTGCACTGCCTCAAGCTGCAACATTCGCATCTGGGTTCACAGGTGCAAGACGTTAACGATGTGCGCCGCGCTGTTGGCGAGGCATGCCGGTATTACACCGAACTCTCGCGTGAAGGTGTACCACTCAGCTACCTGGATCTCGGCGGCGGTATGGGGGTGGATTACACGGGCGAAAAAAAGGCCGCGGAAAACTCGATCAACTACACGGTCGAGGAATATTGCGCCAACGTAGTCGAAACCGTGGCTTACGCCATGGACGAGGCTGAAATCGACCACCCCACACTGATCACCGAAAGCGGCCGTGCGGTGGTTGCGACGTCGTCCATGCTGGTCTTCAACGTGTTGGAAAGCACACTCTACGACGCCCCGAACGGACCAATGGCCGAGCCCGATGACCACCACATGGTTTCGGACCTCGCCGCAGTACACGGCTATCTCAGCAAGGATCGGCTGCAGGAATGCTGGAACGACGCAACTTTCTATCGCAATGAATTGCGCGCGCTTTTCAGGCGCGGGTATGTCGACCTGCGCCAGATGGCCCGAGCCGAGCGCATCTACCTGTCCCTTATGGCCCGTCTCAAGGCCTTGGCGGCATGTGATGATCTGGACACGGAAGTGGATGACCAGCTTGAGAAGGTCGCAGACATCTACCATTGCAACTTCTCGCTGTTCCAATCCCTCCCCGATGTCTGGGCCATCGACCAATTACACCCGATCGTGCCGCTGCAAAGCCTGAATGAAACACCAGACCGACGCGCGGTCCTGTCCGACATCACCTGCGACAGCGACGGAAAGATCGACCGATTCATACTGGCCGACGGCGTGTCCCCCAGCCTGCCAGTGCATTCGCTGCCCGAAGAAGGCGAGTATTTCATGGGCGTCTTCTTCGTTGGTGCCTATCAGGAAACACTTGGCGACCTGCACAATCTGTTCGGCGACACCAATGTAGTCACCATCGAACTGCGAACCGACGGTGGCTTCGACTTGCTGCATGAACAAGAGGGCGACACAATTTCTCAAGTCTTGTCTTATGTGGAATTCGACCCGCAAGACTGTGTCGCCGCGTTCCGCAAAATGGTAGACGAGGCGATTTCGACCGGTACTCTGCAAGCCAAGGACCGAAAAACCCTGTTGAGCGCCTATCGCGACTCGATCAACGGCTACACCTATTACGAATAACCCCTTGAGAGGAGACTATCCCATGGGCAAAACACTGGTTGTCGGCGCGGGCGGCGTGTCCCACGCAGCCGTGCACAAAATGGCGATGAATTCGGACATCTTTACCGAGATAACGCTCGCCAGCCGAACCAAGTCAAAATGCGATGCCATCGCAGCGGCCGTTAAGGACCGCGTCGGTGTGGACATCGCGACTGCCGAGTTGGACGCCTACAAGGTTGAAGACACAGTCAAACTGATCAAAGAAACGGGTGCAGAAATCCTCGTAAACCTGGCCCTGCCGTATCAGGATCTGGTTCTGATGGACGCGTGTCTTGAGGCCGGCATCCACTATCTCGACACCGCGAATTATGAGCCCGAGGACGAGGCCAAGTTCGAATACCACTGGCAATGGGCCTATCAAAAGCGGTTCAAAGAGGCTGGTTTGACTGCCATCCTCGGCTCGGGCTTCGATCCGGGTGTGACCAGCGTCTTCGCCAAATGGCTGAAGAAGCACAAGTTGGATACGATCCGTCAGATCGATGTGCTGGACGCGAATGGCGGCAGCAACGATCAAGAATTCGCCACCAACTTCAACCCGGAAATCAACCTGCGCGAAGTGCTGGCCGAGGTGCGCCATTGGGAAAACGGCGCATGGCAGCACAGCCCGGCGATGACCCACAAGGTCGAGTTCGACTTCCCCGCCATCGGCCCCAAGAACATGTACCTGATGTATCACGAGGAACTGGAGTCGCTCAGCACCCATTTCCCCGAGATTGAGCGCGCCCGCTTCTGGATGACCTTCGGCGACGCCTACATCACCCACGCCAAGGTGCTGGAAAACGTCGGTATGACTCGCATTGACCCGGTGATGCATGACGGCAAGGAAATCATCCCGATTCAGTTCCTGAAAACCCTGCTGCCCGATCCCGGCGATCTGGGCGCGGAGACCAAGGGCAAAGCCTGCATCGGTGACATCGCCACAGGTCAGGCCAAGGACGGCTCGGGCGAAAAGACCTATTATATCTACAACATCTGCGATCACGAGGAATGCTACCGTGAGGTCGGCAGCCAAGCCGTCAGCTACACCACCGGCGTCCCCGCCATGATCGGTGCGGCGCAGGTGCTTAAAGGTAATTGGCGCGAACCGGGCGTGTGGAACATGGAGCAACTCGACCCTGACAACTTCATGGACATGCTGAACGAACATGGTTTGCCGTGGCAGGTCCGCGAACTCGACGGCCCGGTTAACTTCTAAATCCTCGCCCGGCGGCAACGCCGGACAGCGCCCGACCGTCCCCATGGGCGGGCGCTTCGCACCCATCCGCGGTCAGGCACTGCCCTCCGCACTGTCCGGAGATAACCTCTTGTCCGACATGATGACTACACAAGCCGGAGATGCAGGAGCTTTCCGCAGGTTTGATCTAAACCGCATACCTACCCCCTGCTTCGTGGTCGATGAAAAAGCTGTCGAACGAAATCTGAACATCCTTGCCGATATCGGCACCCGCTCCGGCGCTCACATTCTCAGCGCCCTCAAGGCGTTTTCGATGTTCTCGCTGGCCCCGCTTGTACGCCAATACCTCGGCGGCACTTGCGCGTCCGGCATCTATGAGGCGCGGCTGGGGCGCGAGGAATATGGCGGCGAGGTCGCAACCTTCTGCGCCGGATATAAAGACGCGGACATGGACGAAATCCTGTCGCTATCGGACCACATCATCTTCAACTCACCCGCGCAAAAGGACCGCTTTCTGGCAAAAGCCCAAGCCGCCGGCGTACAGGTCGGTCTGCGCATCAATCCGGAACATTCCGAAGGCGAAATCCCCAAATACGACCCTTGCGCGCCCTGCTCGCGTCTGGGCACGCCGGTCAGCCAATTGACCGCCGAGACTATGAGTGGCGTGGACGGGCTGCACATGCACACGCTCTGCGAACAGGGGTTCGAGCCGTTGCTGCGGACTTGGGACGCGGTTGAGCCAAAACTCAAACCGTACCTTGGCCAACTCAAATGGCTGAACTTCGGCGGCGGGCATCATATCACCCGTGATGACTATGACCGCGACGGGCTGGTCGCCTTCATCAAATCCATCCGTGAGACACACGGTATCGACGTCTATCTGGAACCCGGTGAGGCGGTGGCCCTGGATGCGGGCATTCTGGTTGGCGAAATCCTCGACTTGCCGACCAACGGTATGACCCTTGCGATCACCGATATCTCGGCCACCTGCCATATGCCGGACGTCATCGAAGCCCCCTATCGCCCCGCCCTCATGGATGAGGCCGAGGCAGGCCATACCTATCGCCTGGGCGGCCCCTCCTGCCTCGCGGGCGACGTGATCGGTGACTACACATGGGACAAACCACTGGAAATCGGCCAGCGCTTCGCCTTCCTCGATCAGGCGCATTATTCGATGGTCAAAACCAACACCTTCAACGGAGTTCCGCTGCCGACTATAGCGCTGTGGAACAGCGAAACGGACGAACTGAAAATCATCAAACAGTTCGGCTATGACGACTTTAAAGGCCGCCTCTCATGAGTATTTTCCTCGACAGTGAACTGTCCGCATCCGAGCGCACTGAGGACGCGCGGTTCCGTGTGATCCCGGTGCCGCTGGAACGCACTGTATCTTACGGGGCGGGCACCGCCAAAGGCCCGGACGCAATTATCGAAGCCAGTAATGAACTGGAACGCATCACTGGCCACGCCGAGCCCTGCGTCGAGGGGATCTTCACCGAAGAACCCGTTGACTGCGATGCAGCGTTGCCAGAGATAATGGAACGCCTAGCCCAACGCACGGAAGCGGCCGTTCGCGCCGGCAAAATCCCGGTGACGCTAGGTGGCGAGCATTCACTTAGCTACGGCGCAGTGTTGGGTGTTGCCCGCGCTCTAAACCAACCGATTGGTATCGTGCAAATCGACGCCCATGCTGATCTGCGCAACGCTTATCAGGGCGAGAAACATTCTCACGCCTCAGTCATGCATCTTCTTGCCGAAGAAGGTATCCGTCTGGCGCAATTCGGCGTTCGCGCCTTTTCGACCGAAGAGGCCGAAAGCCGCCTGAAAAATCACGTGTTTCATGTAGACGCCGAAGAACTGGTTACCGGCAACATCCACTCGGTTGATCTGCCCAAGGATTTTCCCGAACTGGTGTACGTCAGCTTTGACGTTGATGGGCTGGACCCGGCAATCATGCCCGCCACTGGAACACCCGTCCCAGGCGGGCTGGGATATTATCAAGCCCTGCGCCTGGTGGAACACGCCCTGAAGGGCCGAAAATGTGTGGGTTTCGACGTCGTCGAACTGGCCCCGAACGGCAATGCCGCCTGGGATTTTACCGCCGCCCAGATCGTCTATCGCCTGATGGCCGCCTGTTAAGCCTCGGCGGTCTCATTCAGTTCCATGTGCCCTTCGCCCTTGTTCAGAACGCGGCGTAGCATGGGTTCGAAGAACTCCAGCGATTTGGTCGGATAATCCGGGTCGAACGCCTTCTGATCATATTCATGACAAAAATAGCGGCAGTCCTCCCAATACGGGCTGTCGCGATATTTGTCGCGGGCATTCCGATCACCACCTAGATGATGATTGTAGTAGTAGCCCTGAAACACGCAGTGGTGCTTGAGAATCCAGTGTGTCTTCTCACTGACATAAGGCTTCATCATCGCGGCGGACAGTTCCCCGTGATTATAAGGCGACAAGATATCGCCGGTGTCATGGATCAGGGCAGCCACAACCAACTCTTCATCAGCGCCGTCCTCATACGCTCGTGTCGCGGCCTGTAGGCTGTGCTGATAGCGATTCACCGGATACGGCGTCCATTCTTCGTCCAGTGAACGAATGGCGTCCAGTAGGCGATCCGGCAAAGCAGCGTTGTAGCTCTCTTCATACTCCATGACCGCATCCCAGTCGGCCTTGGTCGCCTCTTCAAAACTGGTCCAGGTGGGTTTGTGGCTCTTGTCCAGCATCGCGCGAATCCTTTGGCTACGTTCGTCAAATCACTTTAAAGCGGCAGATATAGGCAAAAAAATGAATTGATTTTATCAATACGATCAAAAAATACTTTCAATATGCAAACCAAATCTCTGGAAACATTTTTAAGCGTTGCCGAAACCGGCGGGTTTCACTCAGCGGCCCGTAAGTTGAATGTAACCCAAACCGCAGTCAGCGCCCGGATCAGGGCCCTGGAAGACGCAACAGGCAAACCGCTGTTCTCGCGCGGGGCCGGCGGAACGGTATTGACCGAGTACGGTCGCCAATTCAAACCCTATGCTGAACAGATGCTGTCGCTGTGGTCGTTCGCAGCCAACGACCTGCCTGAACAGATTCAAAATCGGTTGGCACTGCGTCTGGGTGCCCAGTTGAGCGTGTGGGATCCGTTACTGGTGGACCTTGCTGTTCGCTTTGAACAACGGTTTGGACAATTGCTTTTAACCCTGAATTACGACCATGATTTGGATATGGTCGACGCCGTTGCGACCCACGTACTTGACGCCGCGCTGACCCATGAAAAACCTGCGGACCGGCGCGTGGTATTCCACGAACTTGCGCCCGAACGGCTGTCTTTGGTTCAAAGCAGGAAGGATGCGAACACCGACGCTGAACGGGTATTTGTCAACATAGAACTGGGCGAGACCTACCGGGATCATGTCCGTTCCACAGCGCGTCTCGCGACAGGGCAAACTATCTTTCTGGGTAATTGCTTGATGGCTTTACGCTATCTCCTACAGCGTGGCGGATATGGGTATTTCCCGGACTATGTCATCACTCAGCATCTGAACTCAGGCGAGCTGTTGCGCGAGAAAGATGCGCGCGACTTAATGCTACCGCTGTATTTGGTGGTCCGTTCGGACAGTCAAGAAGTTGAAAACATCCTGCAGTGCCTGGAGGAACTTCGCCGCTGACTTCAGACCGGTGAAGGCTTTGGTGCTCCGTTTCGAACCCTTTTTCGCAGCAAGGGTCGCCCCGCGGCCAATAAAAACAGAACCGACACAAGCACGCCCATAACGGCGGGAAGATACAGCAAGCCCCAAAGTCTGGGATCATTGATGACGAACGGGGATACGAATCCCCGAACCCCCTCAAGCAGGACCAGAATGGTAAAGGCACCCAGGATCTGAGGCCAAAGCCCAAAGCGCGAAAAGCTACCCAGCATCAGCGTCGAATATCCGACCAATGCGACCGCAATACAAATCGCAATCCACGAGAACCTCTGGTGCAGCTCATCCACCAGATGGCCGATGCTGTGATCATCTTTCACTGAGACCGCTTCGCGATCCCAGATCAACTCGACCGTCGGGATGGCTTCAAGGCTGCGATGGCCCATACTCGAATTCTGGGTCAGTTCGGAAATGTCGTAAGAGGCGTCTTCGAACAACGTGGATGACAGCGTGTTACCAGCCTGATCATACCGCAGCGCAATCCCATCCAGCATAACCAGATGAATGCCCGAAGCCTGATTGACCAGATAGGCCGTAGCACTGGAATAACTGACCGGGTTAATCCCATCGCGACGGTCCGAGACGAAGACTTCGCGCAGCGTTCCGTCCAAATCGATATCGCCGATATAGACGGTTACACCTTCTGCTGGATGCAAGAATTCGCCCTCATTCAACAGCTGTGCGGTGACATCTCCGGCAACTTCATCCTGTCTTAATTCCAGTTGATCAACCGATGCAGGTCGCAAAAAGACGCTGATGACAGCCATCATCAGTCCCGCACTGAGCCCGAACACCAAGACCGCGCGCGCCAGTCGCCACGGGCTGGAGCCTGTTGCCAGCATCACCGTCATCTCGCTTTCGCGGCTCAAACGGTTGGTTGCGTAAACAGCGGCCGCAAACACAGCCATGGGCATGACCGTCCGGATCAGCGTCGGCAAGGTCAACGCCGTGAACTCCAGGAATACCATCGCCGATTGGCCGCCGCTGATGACCCGATCAAAAAGGCTGACTGAACGCGTGATCCAGAACACCCCGACAAGCACAAGGGTGAAAAAGCCAAACAGCACCAGCAATTGCCGCAGGAAATACCCATCAAAACGCGACATGCGACCTCTTGTTTCTTGGCGATTGGCGTTGCGGCGGACTTTAGGTGATTCAACGCGCCGAGGAAACCTCGATTAAGCCTGATCAGCGGCGGGGATCACGATGCGATGATACCAAAGCCAGCGCAGAATGCGCGACGCCGTGTGTGTGGCCAAAACCTCTGACCAGCTCTTGATGATGTTCAAAGTGGTTGTCGGGGCGCCCAGCCGCTCTAGCAACGGTCCCAGCATTGCGCCCTCCAGATTTGCAACTGGCCTTGGAAGATTCGGGTGCCCTATGACAAGGCCGGGTTCGATATGCGAAGCGGTTTGCACGCCGGAAGTGATGAGCTTGGCCTGAGGTGACAGGATG
Source organism: Ruegeria sp. C6 (assembly GCF_056537625.1). Classification (NCBI taxonomy): domain Bacteria; kingdom Pseudomonadati; phylum Pseudomonadota; class Alphaproteobacteria; order Rhodobacterales; family Roseobacteraceae; genus Ruegeria; species Ruegeria sp. C6. Next base: position 108,352 of record NZ_JBQFRW010000008.1, read on the forward strand.
AGGGGCTGATCATCACGCAACGCCTCCGTGTTTGGATCGAACGCTGGAGACTTTACCCAATCCAACGGCTTTGCGCGCTCAGCCCAGAAGTGCGAAGGATCGACAGCATGCTGCCGTGCATAGAAATCGGCTGCGAGCGCTGCATGGGTCTGCACACGCTCGAATTGCCGATCCGCATAAAAAGACAAGGCCAGATCACTATGATCGGGGGTTGTCAGAAGCGTGTTCACCACAGCTGCGGCCTGCACCGCCTGCCCCATCGCCAATTGCACCCCCTGCGACGACAAAGCGTCTACCGCGAAGTTGGCCTCTCCGACCCGCAGAAGGTCGCGCGTTGGTGGTGTTGTCTCGGCCTGGCTGGTCGCATCCGCCCGCCGCACAGGCCCGATACGGCGCTGTTCCAGACAGGGCGCTAGTAGTGTCGAACGGGCCAGAAGATTCAGATAGAGATCGCGTCGATCTGCGGGTGGCAGCCCGATGCAGGCGTCGGGATCGACAAAAACCATTGCGTTGACCACTCCTCCCGGTAACAACGCGCCCCAATACCAATGTCCTTGTCCCGCCTCGACCCGGGCTTGCGGGCCAAAGCCCGGCGGCACGTGCCAATAAGCATAAAGCGCCAACAAAGGTTGGGATGCAGGGAGAAACCTGCGGCCCAGCCCGGCTTGCCGTCCCGCTGCGTCCAGCAGGATTTGTGCCTGGATCCGAAAGGCGCCCGTGTCGGTCCGAACGGGAATCTCCCAACCAGAATGCTGGCGCACCGGGCGGTATGCGCGCGCAGGTTGGACGACCTGCGCCCCTGCCGCTTGTGCTGCACGTAACAGCACCGCATCAAACTGGCCCCGGTCAACCAAAAGTCCGAGGTGATCACCGTCGACGCCGCGACGTTCGAACGCTCCGGCCCAATGCAAAAGCGATCCGCTTGCACGCAGAAAACCGGTTTGGGAAACGGTTTCGTCGACCCCCAACAGTTTCAGGATCGGCCAGATTGATGGCGGCAATGACTCGCCGACATGCTGGCGCGGGAACGTTTGCCGCTCGATCAGGCAGACACGCCGACCTAGCTGAGCCAACCTCAGCGCAGCAGAACTACCTGCCGGGCCGCCTCCGATCACGCAGATTTCGGTCTCAATCTCCATCCGTTCAGGCAGAGGCCACCTTAGCGGACACGCCAAAATAATCCGGACGTGCTTCGGACAAGCGGACATAGGCTTGAAGGCAATAGTGCAGCCAACCTCGAATGTAGTCGCAAGCGGGGCGTCCGCGATGGATGACCTCGTGATGACAGCCGCCGCCGCACAGATACCGCGCCCAGCAAGTGCCGCACGGGGACTGGGTGTGCACGTGACGGTTCGTCAACCAATTTTCTCGCCGAAGATCAGGGCCATCATAGACATCGCCCATGGCTCCGGCTTCGTCTTCAACAAAGCGATGGCAGGCGAACAGGCCGCCATCAGCGGACACGCCGAAATACCCGCCCCCTGCCCCGCAGGCATAGGGCCGATGGGTGCCTCGGTGGATCTCCTGCATCGCCACTGCCATGTTCGAGAATGGGTAGCGCCGCCCTTCGATTACCGCCGCCTCGAAAACTTCGCCGCAACGGATCATCTGCGATAGTATCTCGTCCAAATCACTCCGGTTCAGTTCATGCTGACCGTTGGGCGAGGCCAGCATGGGCGAGAATCCAATCGAATGAAATCCCATTCCCACAAACCGATCCAGCGTCTCTGGCAGGTTCATATTCTGCGGCGTAACCGTTACCCGGGCACCAACCTGCATACGGTGTTGAGCTGCCAGCAAAGGCTCGACCCGTTTCAGGATCGTATCAAAACTACCCCGACCGCCACGATTTGGGCGCAGCTTGTCATGGACCTCGCCCACGCCATCCAGACTGATGGTGACAGCAAATCCATGCGCTTCGAAAAACGCCGCATCCTCGGGGCGTAGCAGGGTCCCGTTGGTTGTGATCGAGAACCCGACGCTCAACCCGTTGGCCTGCGCCTGATCGACGGCATATTCCGTAGTGCGTTGCACCAGATCACGGTTGATCAGAGGTTCTCCACCCAAATAGGCAAGGTTGATCCGCACACCGGGTGCGGCTTCGGCCACCAGCCGATCAACCGAAGCCTTGGCGACTTCCCATTCCATATTCCGCGCGGGTCCGCCAAATTCTCCCCCTGCAGCATAGCAATAAGTGCAAGCCAGATTGCATTTCTGCGCCACTGCCAGCGACAGCGACCTCACGGGCATACTCTGAGGCGGGGTGTCATCGATGAAAGGTGTTCCATCCAATCCCATGGACCTGAGGAAAGCGCTTTGACTTCTCTTGTCCATCGTTGCGAATTGGTCCGCCGTCCCCTCAGGCACATCAAACACGCGCGATCCATCAACGGCCAGCATGTGATCTCCATGCCCTGTGTCAAAGAAATGCACCAGCGCGGCGGGTGGGATCACGCCTTACCCTCCGTCCAGAACGGGATGCCAATCCCCTTGGCGGCCAGTGCTTCGCCCTCGACGCGGAACAGCTTCATATCATCGCGCACCTGCTGGATGTAGGCCTGGGAGTCTTCAAATTTGCCATCCGCTTCAAGCGTATAGGCGTTGGCTAACCCATCCTTGACCTTAGCGTAGAGTTCCAGCGCCATCCTGGCCTCGTCTTCAGTGCCAACCTCAATCTGACGCAAATAGGCAGGCGTGCCTTCTCCCGTATCGTATTTGGCCAAAACGTCCTTCATTTGACTGAAGCGCAGGAAGTGCTCGTCCCCGTCAGTGTCGATCCGTACCGCCAGCGCATAAAGGCGGCGTTCCGGGAACAAATCCTCCTGCTCCAAAGTCGCCACACATTGCGCATAAGCGCGGTCGATAAAGCCTCCGGGGCGCTCGATCTCGATGAAATCCGCAAGCGCTTCGGCCGTCAGTGGCCTCAGTGCGCGCGGCTGCGTCTTACCCTTGCCCGCCGGCAAGGTTTCGGACGGGGTCAAGATGGGTTCATACCCCTCGGGCTCAAGCTCCCAAAGCAACTGGTTCGCCCAGCGCATATGAGTCATCTCGCCAATCGCGACCTCCAGCACCGAACGCCGGGCAAATATCAGATCGTCTTTCAGCGTCGGCCATTTTCGGGTATCCGCCGTTTCGGGATCCGCCAGCGAGAAATAGGCATAAAGATATTGCAGGCTCAGCGTCATCTCCATCGCGGCCAGACGCGTCTTGAGGTCCTCGATCATCGCCTGCGGCGTGTCATAGGGCTCCACACCTGGCATTTCGGGATCAACTTCATAAACCTCGCCCGTTTCGCGGCCTTCAACGACGATAGGCAATTCGCTCCACATCTGATTTACCTGATAATGGTCAATCTGGTAGGGGCGGTTTTGTTCGACCGTATTCAGCGCCGCGACGTTACCGGACGGAGACTTGTCCGAGCGCAGCCAATCCAGATAGGTCTCGGCCTCGATCGGGTTCTTTGACTGACCCGAGGGCAGCTGATCGTCATGCGCCACCTCAGCCATCACTACGTCGGGGTGGTTCGAAGGCCAGTAGTGGCAGCCGCAGTCGCGGAAGTCATGGGACCACGGATTGCACAGGCTTTGCGTCAATTCGCCGGGGTCATAAGCTTCGCTGAAGACCCCCGCCTCGGTCCGGTACTGGCGGCGGAATCCGTGCAGGACGACCTGCTCGGTATCCACGATGCCCTCATGATTGCGCCGTTCCAGAGCAATGCTGACCGGTTTGTCATCACCATGTTCCAGACTGCGGATGAACCGCCAAATCATCAGCCCGTCATAGGGTGTGCCGTCTTCCTCCTTGAAAGTGATGCGCTTACCGCTCTGCTCGACCCATGACAGGAACCAGCGACCTTGGCTGAGCTTTGCGCCGATGTCACCGCTGTAGGCCTCCAACAGCGTCTGCACCCACTCCTCGGGGCTGTTGTCAGGCAGCATCGGGTCGTAGAAATAGTCCACAAAAACCAGATGGAAGCCCTGCGAATTCTTCGGTGCCTCGGGCACGGGGTTCAGCGGCACCCGCGCGGCGTTGAACACCAGACCGGGGAAAAAGCGGCGGTCCAGGTTGCGCACATCCATTTCCAGACCGGGAAAGCAATTCCCCACCGATCCGTCCAGTCGCGTGTTGTCGGGGTTGCCCGGTACCTTATAGGCCGCGCGGGCGGTCAGGTTGCGGGGTTTAACGCGGATTTGGCCGGGCTGATCAGACATTCTGAGCCTCCGTTTCCTGTGCAACCAGATAGTCGATGAACGAGATCACCAGATGGTACTGCCTGCGCGACAGCGACAGCGGGTAATAGTTGGAATCGCGCATATAAGGCGGCATCCGCGCGTCGTGCATCGAGTCGCGGATAATCCGAGGATCGCGAAAATCCGGGTTCGGATTTTGATCAGGGTTCGGGTTTGTCTCAAGCTCGGTCAGGATACCATATGGTGGACGCAGCAGCGTTTTAACGAAATCCGGGCGACGGCGCAGGAAATCCAGCAGGTTGGCCTCGTCAATCAACTGCTCATGCACGAACTTCGTCGCCACTGTATAGGGCAGCCGATCATTCGGCACGGAGTTCGAAAAGACCGAGATCGGTTGCGGGCGGATCAGTTCGTCGATCTTGTCCGGCGGCCTTGCATCCTCCTCCGTCATGGATTTCGCATCGGTTGACGGCAGGCCGGGCGTCGGGGAAATCCCGGTTTTCGCCTGTAATTTGGCATTGTCCTTCAAACCTTGCGCGCGGATATCGTCGAGGTTGATCAGGCTGTTAGTCTCGAAGGCGCGGCGGAAAATATCAACCACCTCATCCTTAGCTTGCGTGTAGTTTTCTTCAGTTACCGAGATTAGCGACAGATCACGATCGGCCAGATCATCCTCAAGGCTGTAGAACGGCCGCGCATCAGGTGCAAAATCGGGTGGTCCGGTCATGATCGTGGCGCGCGCGGTCAGGCGTTCGCCACGTACAGCCAGCGTCGCCTCGATCACGCCATCGCTGGTGTCATCGGCCACTCCCCAGGATTGGTCATTGCCCACACGGGCACCGTCGTAACTATCGTGCGGCTCAGGGTCGTCCGAGGTGCCGGACATCATGATCCATTTCGACCAAGGGGTGTCGGGGTTCAGGATGCGGTTCTGTTCGGGCACGATTTCGTGGATGCGACCATATTCCGATTTCGGCGGGTCGTTCTGATAGCCCGGTACGGCCAGCGTGGCCGGACCGTATGCAGCATCAGGCGGGCCATAAACCTCACCTTTCGGAGGCATAAAGCGCAGGCGCAGGATGCTGCGGTCGATGAACTCCCCTTCGACCGGTTCATCATGACCCTGCACAGGATGCATCACACGGATTGAGCCTAGCGGGATCGGGTTATGCTCATAGACCATCGGCTGTTGTTCGGACGTATACGGGCTGAAGGCCAGCAGGGGTTTCGGGGTGAAATCCTGACCCGCAATCTCGACCCGTGCACGAAACCCGCAAGCCGCGTCGCCAGTCCGGCGCTCGGCCTTGGTGTTCCCGACGGTGACCGAATAGCGCACGTTTTGCAGCGACAGGCCCTGATCGTCGAGCAGATCGAGCGTCACCGGTGTCTCATATTCCTCGCCCGTCTCGGCATCATGCATCCGCGCCCACAGCTCAAAGAACGGGGCAACCGGGCGCAACGCGCCGCCTTCGTCGCGAAAGCGGATTGTGTCGGGATCGGGAAGATAGGCAGTGACACTGCCATCTTCAATCTCGCGAAAGGTTATGTTCGACCGGATGACCGTTTTGTTGTTGCCATGGGCATCCATGTCCTGCTGCCACTCATAGCTTTCCAGCGGTGTCTCACCCGGTCCAAGACGGGCAACCGCCATGGGTGGCAGAAAGAAAATCTCTTGGATCGTGTCCATACTGGGCCCTCCCCCGTTTGGCCTTGGCAGCCCCCGCTTTCAGGGGTTCGAATAGCTCTCGTATGTGATCGTTGGGTCGTCGAATATCGACTTGGACGTATCTCGGATGATGTCTGGCGGAGCGTCATCCGGCACAGGCGAAATGCTCTGCTGATAATGGAAGAAATTATGCGGGTCGAATTTCTGCTTCACGAACAGCAAAGAGTTGAAATACTCGCCCCAATATTGCCAGCGATAGTTCTTCTGAGTCCGCCGCGGATAGTTCTGATAGACGCGGTCAATGAAATAGCCTTCTTCGGTCATCAGTTCCATGAATCCGTCGAGCCACGGCACCACGATTTCTTTTTCTTCTTCCGACACCCAGAACACATCGACGTAGAAGTTCAGCGACACATCACGGTGAATGAAGGCATTGCCTTGTTTGCCCAACGGCATCCGATTGATCGCCCCCCCATAGGGTTCGATGGCCACAGCGCCATAAGCGTTGGGCGTGCTGTCGAGGTAGTCTACGACGCGCTGCCATTCGGCTTCGTTGAGCTGGCGTTCAATATATCCGGCCTGCTTATCTTCACGCGCCTGATCGGGGACGACGGGGATGTCATATTTGTCGTCATACAGCCATGAGTTGATTTCTTGATAGGTGCCATAGTTCTGGTCGTCCTCCCCCATCTCGCCGCCGATTTCATCGCTCAGCAGGGGCTGAACAAACGCGTTCCCCTCTTCGGACGTGCCATCATAGAGCGCCGACACCAGCAGCACTTTTCGATCTCCCTGATAGGCCAGAAAGATATAGGCCCCGAAACGGTCATCTTCGCAGGTGCGCATGTAGTTGGCCTGCAGGTACTCCAGTGCCTTGGCGGCTTTGTCCAGCGGCCATGTGATGTGGCAACCCCAGACTTCATATAGCTGGTGCAGCTGGTAGCGGATTTCCAGCAACACACCAAAGTTGTTGCCGGTCCCGCCTCGTATGGCCCAGAAGAGGTCGGAGTTCGTATCTTTGTCCGCGATCACGATACTGCCGTCCCACAGCATGACCGTGACGCCCAGAACGTTGTCGCAGGCCATCCCAAGCCGGCGCGAGGTAAAGCCATAGCCGCCGCCCATCATGAAACCCGCCACGCAGACATCCTGACAGGCCCCGCCCGGCACGTGCAGGTGATAAGAGTTCAACTCCGAATTCAGCATCTTGAACGGTGTGCCCGGACCGACATAGGCCAACGGCACCTTTGGATCGACGGTCACGTAACGCATTCGGCTGGTATCCAGCACCATCTGGTTATTGACCGAATACCCCGCCGTGCTGTGACGCCCTGACCGCGCAACAACCCACAGGTCATGCTCGCGCGCGAAAGCAAGGCTGGCGCGTACATCCTGGATGGTCTCGCAATAGACGATGATCTCTGGGTAGTCCTGGAAAGCCGGATTCCAAACCTGCCGGTCATTGTTGTAATCCGCGTCGGTCGGCAGAGTGACCGTTCCGATCAGTTTCTTCTCAAATTCACGTATCTGATCGGGCGTGATCGAATGGTACTGCTGCAGCGCCAGATCGGTACGGCTTTGCGCCAAGACATCCTTGGCCAGAAGTGTTTTGCTGATCTTACGCATTAGGTCTCCTCATACCACAAGAGCGGGGCGCCGGACTGGTGACCCAGCGCTTAAAAGTCGAAATTCAGGTATCATCCCAACTCTGCCCGCGCCCAAGCTGGCAGCAAGTTGGCCTTCGGGTCAAGTAATCGTTTCCATCAACGCTCGTGCGTCTTTGAGGTCCGGCAGTTGGGCATCTTGATGGAAATGCGACATGACCGAATTCAACGCCTCACCAACCGGTTCGCCTCGGTGTTGCCGCCACTCCGCCAACGCGACCGCCGCACGAAGCTCGTAAAGCCGCGCGCCTTGCCTTTGCGCAGTTTCGATAGCGCGCAATAGCAGCGGTACTGGATCGCCCCCGGTCTTGGCTACAAGGGCGGCCTCAATACGCAGTTGATCGGACTCGGCCCATTTCTCTTCGGTTTCGCTCAGAACATCTCTGGCGTGCGTCAGAGTCTGATGCGCAGCGTCGTGATGGCCGGCGTTTGTCTGAATCTCGGCAATCAGCGAAGGGAAGAAAGTCTTGTAATTTCCGGCCCCAACCGACCACCAGTCTTCCGACGCCTGACGCAGGTCCTCGATATGTTCGACTTCAGAGGTCGTGGTCGCCTTTGCCCAGCTTTCCCATAGCCGCGCAATGGTCGCCATAAAGGGTAGCGAATGCTCCTCGGCGACTTCGGACAGCGCCTTAACATCCCTTTGCAATGCAGGGATGTCGCGCGCCAGCAGGTGAACCTTGCACATGTAAACCAAGATCTGCGCCACACTATGCGCATGCTTGAGGTTCTTGGACCATTCCAGCGCTGTATTCTGCACCTGCAGGGCATCTTGATGCCGACCCATCAGGCAATAACATGTGCCCAGAAATGCTGATGTAATCGCGGCATGATCCGTTCCATAGACATAGGCTAGCTGGCTGTGCTGATCAAAATCATAAAGCGCCCAAGCTTGCTCAAGATGGCGCTTTGCATCTGACAGGTTGCCCAGATGCAATTGCACCGCCCCCATGGCGCGATGACCGACCATGCGGTGTTCGGTCTTGCCGCTTGTCGCCGCCAGATCGAGGATCTGCGCAGCCACGCCTTTCGCCAATTGATATTCAGCACGCACAAGATGGAATGCATATAGCCCGTTGAGCACAGGAAACAGCCGCTCGGTCTCGTCAGCTCGGTGACATAGTTCGCGCAGACGCCCATAGGCCTCACCCGTCGCATCCCCTGAAATACCGCTTGTTGAGCGCAGGACACCGGCACGTAGAATCTGGATGTCGATCTCTTGCAAATCCCGTGCACGGCTCTTTGGCAGATCGGCAAGCTGATCCAGAGCTTTCGACAGATGGGTCAACGCCTCGGCCTGGGCCGAGCGTTCGATCGCTCGACGCCCCGCGCTTTGCCAGTGCATCACGGCCTCATCCGCGCGTTGGGCCAACGTGTAGTGCTGTGCCAGAACCTCGGGCTGAGTCTGGGCCAGTTGCGGCTGGTTCTCCAGCAACGCACCCGCCGCGCGGTCATGCAGCGACTGCCGTTCCGTGCGCAGCAGGCTGTCATAAGCCATGTCGCGAATCAATGCGTGGCGGAAGATGAACTCATCCTCTGCCGCATCCGGGGCTTGAAGAATGATCCCGGCCGATGAGAGCTGTTCCAGTCCGGCCTGCAGAACCGTCGGAGACAGAAACGAAACAGAGGCCAGCAACGCGATCGAGAACTGCCGCCCGAACACGGCGCCGGTTTGCGCCACTTCTTTGGCCTTGCCCAAACGGTCCAAACGCTCCATCAGCGAATCCTGCAACGTGCTGGGAACTGAAAGCGATGGCAGGGGGCCGCGTACGACATACCCCTTGTCGCTCAAGCGCAATTGCCCCGATTCTAAAAGGCCGCGGGTCACTTCCTGGACATAAAGCGGAATGCCATCCGTCTTGGCCGCAATAAGGTCGCAAACCTCGGGTGGTACTGGGTGCCCCCCCGCCACCTCAGCTACGATCTCAGCCACATCCCGATTGGTCAAACGCTTGAGAGGTATACGCAGGGTATTGTTGTGGTGACCCCAACCCGGATCGAAACCGGTACGTGCTGTTACGACGATCAGCACCGGTAGGTCCCGAATATGTTCGATCACCCGATCTGTAAGAGACAAGGTGGTCGGATCAACCCAATGCGCATCTTCGAACAACAGCAACACCGGTCGTTCTCGCGCTAACGTTGCAAGCTGTTCTGTCACTGCCTCCAACGTCTTCTCAAGCTTCACTTGCGGCGGCAGGTCGAGAGGCCCCAGCGTAGCATCAGCATCAACGCTCAACAAATCAGCGATCAGGCGCACATGCTCAGGCGGGTGATGGCGCAAGAGGTACGAGAGTTTTCCCAGTTTATCCCCATCGTTGTCTGTCGGCGCAAATCCTGCGGCGCGTTCCAGATGCTGAATGATCGGATAAAGTGCCGAGTTGGCATGAAAGGGCGAACACTGGAAGTTCAGGCGAAGCGCGCCTTGATCCAGCACTTCTTGGCTAAGCCCCTCAATCAGGCGTGATTTGCCGATCCCTGCCTCGCCAGTGACAAGAACCGATTGTCCAGCGCCCTGACTTGCCTCATTCCATTTGTCGGTCAGCTTGCGGAACTCTGCCTGGCGCCCAATGAGCCGACCAGAACCGGCATCAGGCATTATGTCAAATCTGCGCTCGATCCGCGCCTGCCCTGTGACGCTCCAGGCTTGTATCGGTTCCGAAAACCCTTTCAGTGCGAAAGACCCGCGATCCTGCAGTTCAAATGCATTGCCCACCAATCTGCGAGTGGACGGGCTGATGATCAGTGTATTGGGCTCGGCCAAACTCTGCAAACGTGCTGCCAGATTGGGTGTACGCCCCATGACCACGTCATGTTCCTTCAACCCTTCGCCATGGATCTCGCCCACAACGACAAGACCGGTCGAAACACCGACCCGCGCAGTCAGACGTTCCTGGCCTTCCATGCGATTCAATCCTTCAAGAATATCCAGACCCGCATGAACGGCGCGCGAGGCCGCATCTTCCACCGCGTGAGGATACCCGAAATAGATCATCGCCCCGTCACCCATGAAATCGGCGATATGTCCACCAAAGCGAGCAACCGAGGTCGAGCAAATTTCCTTGAACCGCCGAAGCAGCTCCCCCAAGTCTTCGGGATCAAGCCGCTCGGACATGGCAGTCGAGCCAACCAGATCAACAAACATAACTGTCAGTTGCCTCCGCTCGGCGACAATCTTCCCGCTGCCTTGCACCGGTGTCGGATTGGCATCCCGCGCCTGCCCCAATGCGGCCATCAATCGGCGCCTTGGTCCAAGTGGCAGCCCAAGGTCGATCAAATCATGTTCGGAGAGATGTGCGAGATCGGCCAATGTAACTTCGTTCGACGCGAATACCGGCGCATACTTCGACAGCCCGTGTTCTTCAAGGAATGCGTCGATCTCTGTCATTATCCCCGTTGTCCCCGATCGTCTCCGGGTTCCCCTACCCGGTCAGGCTTGCATATTGTGACACAAAAGCCGAACGACTTTAGCACATTAGCTGGACAGTCCTGATGGCTTTTCCTTCAGCCTTGATCAAGCTTTTTCTTTATTGCCGCACACGTCAAGTGAATTGCGCCACACGTATGCACCAAGCCCACGCCTCTGTTGCAGGAATTTCGCTTGTCCGGTGGGGAATGGCAGGGGCAGCAGGGTTCGAACCCGCGACCTACGGTTTTGGAGACCGTCGCTCTACCAACTGAGCTATACCCCTAGGCTGGGCCATCAGATATGACAGAGGCGCAGCGGACTCAAGAGGCTTTTTGAGTTTTCCGAACACTTTACCGCTGACAAAAAAGTTGCGCCCGGCGCGCAGTTCTTTAAGACAAGGCTCGGCCAGCAGGAGGACCGCAGCCTTGAGCATCCGCAAGAAAATCGCAGACAGCGAAGCCGTGCTGAACTGGGTCGCGCGACGGATCGCAAGCTATATCCGATTGGTGCATCGCAACACACGCTGGCAGCGCATCGGTTACGAAGAACTGGATCAACTGGCCGAACAGGGCGAACCGGTCATCGTGGTGCTGTGGCACCAGAGACTGGCACAATCGCCATATTTCTTCCCACTGGACAAGGGCCGCATCTGCTCGATCACTTCGGCAGCGCGCGCGGGCAGCATGGTGGGGCGAGTGCAGAAGCTGTTCGGGATGGATACAATTGCAATGTCCAGCCGCAAGCGCCACGTCGCCTTGTCGCGGGAAGTGCTGGGTAAGATGAAACAGGGTATCTCGATCGGCATTGCCGCCGACGGCCCTCGCGGACCCGAGCGGGTATCCTCGACTGTACCTCTGGTCTGGGCTCGCACATCAGGTAAACGAGTTTTCGGCATCACCTATTCCGCGCGGCACGGGCGCGAAGCCGGAACTTGGGATCGTCTGCTGATGCCTCGCCCTTGGCGCAACGACGGCGTGTTTCTGTGCCGCGAATGGACCGATCCAGTTCCACGCAAGGCCAGCGAAGAGCAGATTGAGGCCCTTCGTCTGAGCCTTGAGCAGCATATGAACGACATCACCGCTGAGGCCGACCGGATGGTCGGGCGTGAGCCATGGGCAAAGAGCATGTGAACCCAGAAACCGGCTTGAAACGACTATTGCGCCGTTAGGCCGCGTCTGCGCTGGTTTTGACCGAGGTCGCTCCTCTCGCCATGCTGTCCGACATTTCAGCAAGCTTGATATCAAATCGCTTGCGCTCTCGGCAAAAGTCGCTGATTTTGCACTCAACTTCCTGTTCGTCATCACCGAGAACAGCGGCTCTCATATCGTCCAAATCCTTGCTGTGAAGGATTTGCGTTCCATAGTTCAGAAATTCAAAACCAAACATCTTAGTCTCCCCTGATCGCCGGGACGCGCTTGATTTGCGCGTCACCCTTGCTGTTGCAATAGAGAGCTGGGAGTTCAGTCTTCGTTTGGAGTGGACGGTAGATTAAGAATGCGAGATCGACAGCTGTTTTGTTCAATGAACTCAGCTTGCCCGAGATTATTCGACGAATAATCTCAATGCGCCGAGAAGATTGGATGAGAAAAGGCCGCCCCATGTGGAGCGGCCTTCTTTAGTTCACCGATTTGTCGGGCCAAAGCCCGACTACTGTGATTACTCGATGATTTTCGAGACGACGCCGGCGCCGACGGTGCGGCCGCCTTCGCGGATGGCGAAACGCAGGCCGTCTTCCATCGCGATGGGCGCGATCAGCTCAACGGTGAAGCCGACGTTGTCGCCGGGCATAACCATCTCGGTGCCAGCCGCCAGGGTCACGGTGCCGGTCACGTCAGTTGTACGGAAGTAGA
>NZ_JBQFRW010000009.1:0-106335 GCF_056537625.1 Ruegeria sp. C6
GGCCCGGCGCCGCGCAAAGCGCGGCGCCGGGCCCAAATTCCGAAAGTGGAATCGGCGCAGCCGATTGCATGTATCGGGTGCGGGAGTGTTCGCTCACCCGCAGTGCTTAGACCTGACGGACGGCACCTTTTGCGGCACTGGTCGTCAATTTGGCATAGGCTTTTAGCGCGGTGGACACTTTACGCTTACGTGGTGCAACGGGCTGCCAGCCCTTCTCGTCCTGCTCTTCGCGCCGCGCGGCCAGGTCTTCGTCGGAGACCGCCAGATGGATGCTGCGGTTGGGAATGTCGATTTCGATCGTGTCGCCGGATTTCACCAAACCGATCTCACCACCTTCCGCTGCTTCGGGCGAGACGTGGCCGATTGATAAGCCCGAGGTGCCACCCGAGAAACGACCGTCAGTCAGCAGCGCGCAGGCTTTGCCCAGCCCCTTGGATTTCAGATACGAAGTCGGATACAGCATTTCCTGCATTCCCGGCCCACCACGCGGGCCTTCGTAGCGGATCACCACCACGTCACCTTCCTTGACCTTGCCGGTCAGGATGTCATTGACAGCCTGGTCCTGGCTTTCGCAGACATAAGCTGAGCCTGTGAATTTCAGGATGTTCTCATCCACACCCGCAGTTTTCACGATACAGCCGTCGCGCGCGATATTGCCAAACAATACTGCCAGACCGCCATCCTGGCTGAATGCATGCTCTTTCGAACGGATCACGCCGCCTTCGCGGTCAGTGTCCAGCTCCTTGTAGCGATTCGACTGGCTGAAGGCTTGTGTAGTACGCACGCCGCCGGGCGCCGCTTTGAATAGGTCCTGAGCCTTCGGGTTGTTGGCGACTTTGATGTCCCAGTTGGCAATTGCTTCGCCCATGGTGCCCGAATGCACTGTATGGCAATCCTCATGCAGCAAGCCTGCGCGGCTGAGTTCACCAAGGATCGAGAAGATGCCACCAGCGCGGTGGACGTCTTCCATGTGCACGTTTTCGATGTTGGGCGCGACTTTGCACAAACAGGGCACTTGGCGGCTCAGGCGGTCCATGTCGGACATGGTGAAATGCACTTCACCTTCGTGCGCGATGGCCAGCAAATGAAGCACCGTATTGGTCGATCCACCCATTGCGATATCCAAGCTCATGGCATTTTCGAACGCGTCGAACGTGGCGATTTCACGCGGCAGGAAGCCTTTCTCGTCTAGATCATAGTGGCGCTTGGTGATCTCGACGATGCGGCGACCAGCTTCCAAGAACAACTCTTTACGGTCGGCATGTGTGGCCAGGGTCGAGCCATTGCCCGGCAGCGCCAGACCCAGTGCTTCCGCCAGACAATTCATCGAGTTCGCGGTGAACATGCCCGAGCATGAACCACAGGTTGGACAGGCGTTTTCTTCAATGTGTTGCACCTGCTCATCGGTAAATCGATCATCCGCTGCGGCAACCATCGCGTCGACAAGGTCGATCTTCTTGGCGTCCAGATCGGCGATGTCGATCTTGCCCGCCTCCATAGGTCCACCCGAGACAAAGATCGCAGGGATGTTCAGACGCATGGCCGCCATCAACATGCCGGGCGTGATCTTGTCGCAGTTCGAGATACAGACCATAGCGTCCGCGCAGTGGGCGTTAACCATGTATTCAACAGAATCCGCAATCACCTCACGCGAGGGCAGCGAATACAGCATCCCGTCATGGCCCATGGCGATGCCGTCATCGACCGCGATGGTGTTGAACTCTTTGGCGACACCGCCAGCGGCCTCAACCTCACGCGCAACCATCTGTCCCAGGTCCTTCAGGTGGACGTGACCGGGTACAAACTGGGTGAACGAGTTGACGATGGCGATGATCGGTTTGCCGAAATCGTCGTCTCCCATACCGGTGGCGCGCCACAGGCCGCGGGCACCGGCCATGTTACGGCCATGGGTGGAGGTTCTGGATCGGTACATTGGCATGATGCTGTATCCCTATTGCCCAAACTGCGATATTGGGTGTGTACGTTATAGCGCACGTACCATATGTACGTTATAACGCACAAGGCAAATCGCAGGGCGCGGCTATGGAATCGGACGAACTAACGCTGAAACTAAGGGATGTGCGGGCGGCATCAGGGCTGAGCCTGTCAAAAGTCGCGGAACTCACCGGGGTCAGCAAAGCTATGCTGGGCCAGATCGAGCGTGGCGAATCAAGCCCGACCATCGCAACCCTGTGGAAGATCGCGAAGGGTTTCCAGCTCCCGCTGAGTGCTTTGATTGGCACTGCTGCAATGCGTGACACGACAGATGCCGATGTGTTCAGTACCGTGAGATTTCCGGGAAGCATCGAAGTCAAGATTGTCTTTCCTTTTGATCCCGCATTGGGGGCCGAAACATTTCATGTCGAGTTGTCACCCAATCAAAGCCACGAATCTCCGGCCCATGCAGCAGGCGTAACCGAAGAGGTTTTTGTTCTGAGCGGAGCTTTGGACGTGCTGCGAAATGGAAACTGGGTTCCGCTACAATCCGGTCAAGGGTTGCGATTTTCTGCGGATGTGCCGCATGGATACCGCGCTGGTGATCAGGGAGCTGCTTTTCTAAATATGCACCACTATTCGCAACCAGCGGAAGTTTCAGAATCGGAAAGCCCCATACAATGACCGCACTACTGGACAGTTTGACCGTCGTCGATGCCATCGGCTCATTCGGGGCTTTGATCGTTGTTGCGGCATATTTTGCGACCCAGATGCGAGTGATGAACTCGGAGGATCTGGCCTTTCCGCTGGTGAATCTTATCGGTTCGGTGCTGATCGTGTTCTCACTGCTGCAGAACTTCAATCTGGCGTCGATGCTGATCGAAGGCTTCTGGATCATCATCAGCGTTATTGGGATCATCCAGTATTATCGCCTGCGTCGTTTGCGATAAATCCAGTGTGGTCGGGACGCTAGCGCTATCCAGCCTTGAACCTGCATCCTGCCAAGTATAGGGAAAACCCAAGCTCGCTTAGGGGAGGCATAGATGCAGGACGATCCAAAAACCCTCGTTTCTACCGAATGGCTTGCCGCACATCTCAAGGATCCGGATCTAAGGATTCTGGATGGGTCGTGGTACCTGCCGCAGCAAGCGCGAGACGCCAAGGCAGAGTATGACGCTGCCCACATCCCTGGTGCGCGGTTCTTTGATATTGATGAGATATCCGACCATCGTTCCGACTTGCCGCATATGGCACCTCCGGTCGAGAAGTTCATGTCGCGCCTGCGCGCGATGGGCGTTGGCGATGGCCATCAGGTCGTGGTCTATGACGGTGCGGGGCTGATGTCGGCGGCGCGGGTCTGGTGGTTGTTCCGTCTGATGGGACAGGACAATATTGCCGTTTTGGATGGTGGACTGCCAAAATGGCAGTCCGAAGGGCGCGAGATCGAAGACCTGCCCCCCATTATTCGCGACCGTCATATGACGGTGCGGGTTCAGAACCACCTTGTCCGCGATGTGACGCAAGTTTCATCAGCCGCGAAGCTTGCGGATCACGAGATCATCGATGCCCGTTCGGCGGCCCGTTTCTTCGGGACCGAAGCCGAACCGCGCGAGGGGTTGCGCTCGGGTCATATCCCAGGCTCGCGCAACGTGCCTTTTGGAATGCTGTTGAACAAGAATGGCACGATGAAGTCGCCCGAAGACTGCCGCGCGGTTTTTGAAGATGCCGGCGTCGACTTATCGAAACCCGCGATCACATCCTGTGGCTCTGGTGTGACTGCCGCAATTCTCAGCCTTGCATTGGAACGCATGGGCAAGAAAGACCACGCGCTTTATGACGGCTCCTGGGCTGAATGGGGTGCCTTCCCAACCCTGCCCGTCGCAACCGGAGAGAACTGATGTTCGAGAACCTTAAACCGCAGCCAGCAGACAAGATTCTGGCATTGATGCAGATGTACCGCGACGACCCACGTGATCACAAGATCGATCTGGGCGTTGGCGTCTACAAGAATGCCGAGGGGGTCACTCCGGTGATGCGCGCGGTGAAAGCAGCTGAAAAGCGTATTCTCGAAGAGCAGGAGAGCAAGGCTTATACCGGTCTGGCTGGTGATCCAGCCTTTGCGGACGCGATGATCGACTTGATCCTCGGAAATTCTGTCCCGCGTGGCAACATTGCAGCCGTAGCCACCCCCGGTGGTACCGGAGCCTGCCGTCAGGCGTTTGAGATGATCCGTATGGCCAACCCCACCGCGCGTGTTTTCGTGTCGAACCCCACATGGCCGAACCATTTGTCGATCCTGAACTATCTAGGGATCGAGACAGTCCAATACCGTTATTTCGACGGAGAATCGCGTGGCGTCGATTTCGACGGTATGATCGAGGACCTGAAAACTGCCAATGCAGGCGACGTGGTTCTTCTGCACGGCTGTTGCCACAACCCAACGGGTGCCAACTTAAATATGGTGCAATGGCAAGAGGTCGTGAGCCTGATCAACGCGCGTGGCCTCGTCGCAATGATTGACATCGCCTATCAGGGCTTTGGCGACGGTCTGGAAGAAGATGCGCAGGCAACCCGTCTGGTCGCATCGTCAGTGAAGCGCTGCCTGATCGCGGCGTCTTGTTCGAAGAACTTCGGCGTCTACCGCGAACGCACCGGCCTGCTGATGGCGATCAGTGACGATCCGGCACAGACTGCACTGAACCAGTCTACGCTGGCATTTCTGAACCGCCAGAACTACTCATTCCCGCCTGATCACGGCGCGCGGGTGGTGACGACGATCCTGAATGACGATGCTCTGCGGGCAGATTGGGCGACCGAATTGGAAGATGTCCGCCTTTCCATGCTGGGCCTGCGTCAGCAACTGGCTGATGAGCTGCAGAGCCTTAGTGGATCGGATCGATTTGGATTTATCGCCCAGCATCGCGGCATGTTTTCGCGACTGGGTGCCGCGCCAGAACTGGTTGAAAAGCTGCGTGCCGATCACGGCATTTACATGGTCGGTGACAGCCGCCTGAACATCGCTGGTTTGAACGCCAATACTGTGCCCATTCTGGCGCAGGCGATTGTAGATGTCGGCGTCTGAGCGATATCTTTGAATGAAGGAAAACCCGGGCGCGAACGCCCGGGTTTTTTTGTTTTTACTTGGTTGGCTATTAGCCCTTGGAGAATTCCGGATACGCTTCCATACCCAGTTCAGCCATGTCGAGGCCGTTGATCTCGTCCTCTTCGCTAACACGGATACCTACGGTGGCCTTCAGGATCGACCAAAGGATAAGAGCAGCACCAAAGGTGAAGACACCATAAGCAATGATCCCGGTCAGCTGAGTGATCAGGCTGGCTTCGCCATAGAAGATCACGGCGATGGTGCCCCAGATGCCAGCGAACAGGTGGACCGGGATGGCGCCGACTACGTCGTCGATCTTGAACTTGTCCAGCATCGGAACCGCGAAGACCACGATGATACCGCCCACAGCACCGATCCACAGAGCGCCGAACAGGGTTGGGGCCAGCGGCTCAGCAGTGATCGACACCAGTCCCGCCAGCGCGCCGTTCAGCACCATGGTCAGGTCGGGCTTTTTGTACAGCAGCTGTGTCATGATAAGGGCGGCAACGGCTCCAGATGCAGCAGCCATGTTGGTGTTGGCAAAGATGCGCGATACGTCCGAGACATCTCCTACAGTGCCCATCGCCAGCTGCGAACCACCGTTGAAGCCGAACCAACCCAGCCACAGGATAAAGGTACCCAGAGTGGCCAGAGCCAGGTTCGAACCAGGCATCGGGTGCACTTTACCGTCCTTGTACTTACCGATACGCGGCCCAAGGATGAGAGCACCTGCCAGAGCCGCCCAGCCACCGACCGAGTGCACGATGGTCGAACCAGCGAAGTCCGAGAAGCCTGCTTCGGACAGCCAACCACCACCCCACTGCCACGAGCCCGAGATCGGGTACATGATGCCGGTTAGGACAACAACGAAGGCAAGGAAGGGCCACAATTTGATCCGTTCAGCCACCGCACCGGACACGATCGAGGCGGTCGCTGCGACAAAGACCAGTTGGAAGAAGAAATCCGAACCGATTGAGGCGTAGTCAAGCGCCGCAGCATCTGCACCGACACCCACTGGGTCAAGCACGGTGGTCGAGAAGAACGGGCCCAGCCAGCCAGAAATGGTCCAACCATCACCGGGGTACATCAGGTTGAAGCCGATCAGCCAGTACATGATCGCGGCGATTGAAAACAGCGCGATGTTTTTGGTCATCTGCATCGCGACGTTCTTGGACCGCACCAGCCCGCCTTCGAGCATGGCAAAGCCTGCAGCCATGAAGAACACCAGGAAACCGCCCATCAGGAACAGCAGCGTGGTGAAGATATATTGGGTGTGTTGCGCGGGCTCTCCGGTAGCGGCCTCTTGCGCAAGACCCATCTGCGGCAGTGCGACGATCGCAGCAGCAGGGATGAGAGATTTCATCAGGTTCATTGTTAGTCCTCGAGTGATTGTGAGTAAGCGCGCTTAAAGCGCCTCTTCGTTGGTTTCCCCGGTCCGCACGCGCAGGGCTTGCTCGACATCGAGGACGAAAATCTTGCCGTCGCCGATCTTGCCGGTCTTGGCGGTTGTGGTGATGGTTTCGACGATCTGGTCGGCCATGGTGGCGGGCACCACGATCTCAAGCTTGATCTTGGGAACGAAATTCACGGCGTATTCGGCACCGCGATAAATCTCGGTGTGACCCGATTGCGAGCCAAACCCTTTGATCTCAGTCACCATCATGCCGCGCACGCCTGCATTGGTCAGCGCTTCGCGCACCTCCTCAAGCTTGAACGGTTTGATTGTCGCAATGATCAGTTTCACGTCTTTCCCCTCTACTACTCCGGGCGGCCCGGTATTTTGCATCTGCAGAAAAATGCGCGACGGAGGTTCAGATGGAACGTTTTCGGGGGGTAAATGAGGGTAAAAAATCAGCAATTATGCACAATTTTTGCACAAAACACGCTATTTGGTGAAAATATAGGCAAACTTGTGAGGGGAAATACGGGTATTTCACACCTCTACATGGCCGTTCCGGCGGGGTATGGTGCCCCAAAAGCATAACCGGGCAGAGTTTGAGCATGACTGAGTCCAACCGTCGCAAATCGCGCCTTGTCGCGGATAAAAGGTACCCGTCCAAAGGTCGAAAACCTACGGCGACCAAGCGGGCTGCAAAACCCGCTGGTAAGAAGTCGACGGCCCGAAAAGCCGCTCCGCGCAAAACGGCGCGGAAGAAAACGCGGCGCAGTTCTGGTGGGAAGGGCGGTGGCATTTTCCGCCGGCTGTTCCGCTGGCTCTGGCGCATAATTTGGGGGATCACTTGGAGGGTCGGCGCAGTGGCGGGGTTGCTGTTGGCGCTGGCGGTGGGTGTTGTTTACACCTCATTGCCGGATGTCGATGCCCTGCTTGATGGGCGGGCACGTGGTTCGGTGACCTTGCTGGATCGCGACGGCAAGGTCTTTGCCTGGCGCGGCGATCAGTTTGGCGGCGTGATTACGGCGGATACAGTTTCGCCGCATCTCAAGAACGCCGTGATCGCAACCGAGGATAAACGGTTCTACCGCCATTTCGGCGTCAGCCCGCGCGGTGTCGCCAGCGCGGTACGCATCAACCTGAGTGAAGGACGTGGACCGCTGTCTGGTCACGGTGGTTCAACGATCACCCAGCAAACCGCGAAACTTCTATGCCTGGGTGTGCCTTATGAGCCCAGCGAATGGGAGTCTGAGGCTGCATATGAAGCCGATTGCCGTCAGGGTTCGCTATGGCGCAAGGCGAAAGAGGCAGTTTATGCCATTGCGATGGAGGTCAAATACTCCAAGGATGAAATTCTGACGATCTATCTGAACCGCGCCTTCCTCGGTGCGGGAGCCCGCGGCTTCGAGGCCGCCAGCCAGCGGTATTTCGGTATTTCAGCAGCCGAAGTGTCTCCGGCCGAGGCAGCAATGCTGGCAGGTCTATTGGTGGCCCCGACACGCTATGCGCCAACGAACAACCTGCAACGTTCACAAGATCGGGCACGTTTGGTGGTTGGGCTGATGGAGGCTCAGGGCTATCTGAGCAGCGCGCAGGCCAGCGAGGCCCGCAGCCGTCCGGCGCAGTTGTCCGAGGCCGCTGCCGCGCGTGCTGGTGGTTACTTTGCCGATTGGGTCATGGCCAGCGGGCCTGAGTTTTTCACACGTAACACAACCGAGGACGTGGTGATCCGAACCACACTGGACCAGCGCATTCAAACGTCAGCGGAAGAGGCGCTTAAATTCATCTTCCAGGAGAAAGTGCGCGAAGGCTCCAAAGCACAGGCCGCTATTGTGGTGATGTCAGCGGATGGCGCGGTTCGAGGTATGGTCGGTGGGCGCAAGACCCGTGTTTCGGGGGCGTTCAACCGGGCTACGCAGGCTCTGCGTCAAACGGGTTCGTCGTTCAAACCGTTTGTCTATGCGACGGCCTTGGAGTTGGGATATTCACCGCTGGACACGGTGATGGATGAACCAACTTGCTGGAACATCGCAGGTTCAGGTCAGTGGTGCCCGAAGAACTACACCAATAAGTTCTATGGCCGGGTGACATTAGCAGATGCGTTGAAGAATTCGTTGAATATTCCCGCAGTGAAAGTGGCGGATATCTCGGGGCTGGACAACGTGCGCACGGTTGCCAGTGGTTTCGGCCTTTCAAGTGATCTGGCCGAGGGACTCGCGCTGGCGCTCGGCGCATCGGAAAGCACGCTGATAGAGATGACGGGCGCTTACGCCGGTATCTTGAACGGCGGTTCAGCGGTGGAACCCTATGGTCTGACCGAGTTGAAGCTGCTTGGTGAGACCGATCCAGTTATGATCACGACAACCGGTATCGGTGAACGCGTCATCAACGACAAGGCCGCCAAACAACTGACCTGGATGATGGAGCGTGTGGTCTCTGAAGGTACGGGTGGGCGCGCGAAGCTGCCGGGCTGGCAGGTGGCGGGCAAGACCGGCACGACCCAGGCCGCGCGGGATGCCTGGTTTATCGGATTTACCGCGGACTACGTTACGGGCGTTTGGATGGGGTATGATGACAATACGCCGTTGTCAGGTGTCACGGGTGGAGGCTTGCCGGCGGAGATATGGAAAGAGACCATGCTGCGCGTGACAGAAGGGATGACGCCCACGCCGTTGCCCATGTTGGCGCCGGACCCACCGGTTAGAACCGCGCAGCCGCAGCAACAGCGCCGTAAGAATCAAACCGGTTTGGACCGTGCGATCAACAACCTGCTAAACAACATCTTCGGAAACTGACGAACAAAAAAAGGCGGTGCGCTGGGCACCGCCTTTGCTAGTCTGAATGATCGTAAGATCAGACGCTTTCGTCTAGCGCTGCCAGAATTGCATCACCCATTTCGCTGGTCGAAACCGGCTCAACCCCTTCTTCGGCCAGCAGGTCAGCTGTGCGAACGCCGTCGGCCAGAACCTTCTCGATCGCCGCTTCCAGACGATCCGCTTCGTCGCCCTGATCAAAGCTGTAGCGCAGTGCCATGGCGAAGCTGAGGATACACGCAATTGGGTTGGCCTTGCCTTGACCTGTAATATCCGGGGCCGAGCCATGAACGGGTTCATACATGGCCTTAGGGCGGCCATTCGCCATCGGTGCGCCCAGCGAGGCAGACGGCAGCATGCCCAAAGACCCGGTCAGCATCGCTGCGCAATCGGATAGTACATCGCCAAACAGGTTGTCGGTGACGATCACGTCAAACTGTTTGGGCGCGCGCACAAGCTGCATCGCGCCGTTGTCTGCATACATGTGTGACAGCTCGACCTCGGGGTATTCCTGACCGACACGTGTCACGACCTCGCGCCACAGGATGCCCGATTCCATCACATTGGCTTTTTCCATCGAGCACAGTTTCTTATTCCGGCGCATCGCCAACTCAAACGCGGAACGTGCGGCGCGTTCGATCTCGGATTCGGTGTAGCGCTGGGTGTTGATGCCAACGCGCTCATTGCCTTCTTCAAAGATGCCGCGCGGTTCACCGAAGTACACGCCAGATGTCAGCTCGCGCACAATCATGATATCGAGGCCAGCGACCACATCCTTCTTCAGCGACGAGAAATCCGCCAGCGCGTCGAAGCACTGAGCTGGGCGCAGGTTGGAATACAGGTCCATTTCCTTGCGCAAACGCAGCAGTCCGCGTTCGGGTTTCAGGCTGAAATCCAGATCGTCATACTTAGGGCCGCCAACAGCCCCCAGCAGCACAGCGTCGACCTCTTGTGCCTTGGCCATGGTCTCATCCGATAGGGGCTTCCCGTGCGCATCATAGGCAGCGCCGCCGACCAGATCCTCGCTCACGTCAAATTGAAGACCGCGATTGGCGCCGAACCAATCGATGATTTTGCGCACTTCGGCCATAACTTCCGGGCCAATTCCGTCTCCGGGCAGGATGAGGAGCGAGGGGTTGGACATCGACAGTCTCCTTGCGTTTTGTCGCACAGGCCCTAGCGTTTGCGGCGCATCGGGTCAATGAGACGAACCCATCAAATCACGAGGAAACCACATGCTGACACCCGGAAATCCGGCCCCATCGCTAAAAATCGAAACAGTAAGCCATGGCACCTTTGATCTTGAGCGCGACACTGGCGAAAACGGAACGCTGGTGATTCAGTATCGCGGTCTGCATTGCCCGATCTGCGTTCGCCAAATGGGTGAGGTCGAGGCTGCGCTGGATGAATTCGCCGAGCTGGGGATTGAGGTGATCATGATCACCACGGATACCGACGAACGTGCGGCCGAGACGGTTGAGAAGGCCGGAGTGTCGAAGCTGCGCGTAGGATACGGCCTGTCCATGGCCGACGCGCGGGATGTCTGGGGCCTGAACATCTCGGTGGCTCGTGAAGGTAGTGCCGAGCCAGCGTTGTTCGCTGAGCCGGGACATTTCTATATCAAACCTGATCAGACCCTCTATTACGTCTGGCAGCAGACAACGCCTTTTGCGCGGCCGCCGATGTCGGACATCGTCGGCGGTTTGAAATTCACCTTGGCCAATAACTATCCTGCGCGCGGCACCTATACCGGCGCGCTGTAGGCGGTTTTAAAGCCGGGCCTTCAACCCGTCGGCCAGCAGATCCCAGACTCTGCGAATGCGCGGGGTCTGTCGCATCGCCTGAGGGGCAGCCAGCCAGACCGGCAGCACCGGTATCTCGACATCAATATCTAGCACTTCGACCAGAGGATCGGACTGCGCGATGCTGAGTTGGCTGAAGCCAACACCACACCCTGCGCGGATCAATTCCCAGTAGGCAGTCTGGTTGTCGCATCGCGTGGCAAAGCTGTCCCGGCTGGCAGGCCAGCCCTTGTTCCGCATAGCGGTGATAATGTCTTCATTGGTGTCAAATCCCACAAGGTCGTGCTGCATCAGCTCTGTCGGCGTTGTTGGTCGCCCCGCACGATCCAGATAGCTTTGGGCGGCGCAGAAACATAACGGCACCTCGCCGATATGCTTTGCCACGATGTCGACCTGTTCGGGCCGATACATGCGCACGGCAATATCGGCCTCGCGGAACAGCAAGTTTTCGCTGGCATCCGAGGCGACCAGATCAAGCTGAATCGCCGGTTCTGCCTCACGGATTGCGGCAAGTATCGGCGGCAACAGGTGATGCGATACAAATACCGAAGCGGTGATCCTGACCGACCCTTCCAGCTGTTGCGCCTGACCCGCTGCCGTCAGCCCCAGGGCATTGACTGCGCTGTACATCTGCTGCGCCATTGGCAGCACTTGCTGCCCCACCTCGCTGAGCGTCAGTCCACGCGCGTGACGATCAAACAGCGAGACCCCCAATTCTTCTTCCAGCGCATGCACCTGACGACCAAGCGTCGGCTGGCTGCGACCCAGTTGCTTTGCGGCTGCGGATAGTGAGCCGGTTTCGGCAACCGCCAGAAAGCTTTGAACTAAGGACCAGTCGGATAGTTGGAGTGTTTTAGCCATTCAAAAACGAATACATAATCTGCGATTTTTCGCAATTTCCAAAACATCGTGAATGAATAGATTGATCCGGAACGGAGGGATCAATGCCACAAACGGTACTTATTCTCGGGGCCACCGGTCGATTTGGACGCAACGCTGCAAGAGCTTTTTCGGATGCGGGATGGATTGTGCAAAAGTTTGATCGACGCAGGGAGGAATTGCGCGCGGCGCTACATGGAGTAGACGTCATCGTGAACGCCTGGAACCCGCTTTACCCCGACTGGGCGGAGCAGGTGCCAGAGTTGCATCGTCAGGTAATCGCCGCTGCATCAGAGCGTGACTTGACGGTCATTGTCCCGGGGAACGTTTATGTTTTCGGTGCGGATACGCCCGGCCCCTGGTCTACCAGGACACCGCATCTTGCGCGAAATCCGCTGGGACGCATTCGGATCGAGATGGAAGAGGCTTATCGTGCCTCGTCGGTTCGGACCATCATGTTGCGGGCAGGTGATTTCATAGATACCACGGCTTCTGGCAATTGGTTCGATCAGATTCTCATCAAACACTTGCGGCGCGGGCGCTTTGTGTATCCCGGCAATCCGGATATCGAGCATGCTTGGGCCTATCTGCCCGATTTAACTCGCGCTGCTGTGGAATTGGCAGAAATGCGCAACCTGCTACCGCGTTTCTGCGATGTCCCCTATGCTGGATACACCTTGACCGGCAATGAAATGGCATTGGCGCTTTCGCAGGTTGTGGGGCGTGAGCTTACCCTTAAACAGATGGCGTGGTGGCCCCTGCAACTGGCCCGCCCGTTCTGGCGGATGGCACCGCATTTGCTCGAGATGAGGTATCTGTGGGACACACCGCACCGGCTGGACGAGCACTTCTTTGATGCGCTGCTGCAGGAATTTACACAGACTGATCTGAGCGAGGCGTTGAGGAACGCCGTTCCCGCACCCGTGTCTGCTGAATCTCCCCAACGAATGGGCACAGCGTTGCGGTCATGACCGTGGTCTAATTGTCGATCAGATCGACCCAGACAAGCCGGTGACGGCTTGCGGCAACAGCCGCGTCACGGGATGCAGGTTCCGGCCAGTAGATGCCCGCATCGTGCACGCGCCAATCCGCGGAAGGCAGGACATAATCCACTCTCATCTCGCCAACGCCCTTCCACAAAACTGTTGAAGTTGACCCCGCAGGGTCAACAGGCATCGGATCCTGCAGTTGCGGATTGGCCAGAAGATCACGGATTGCCGATTTGCGACCCTCGCCATTGTAAGGATCCTGGTTCGCATCACCTGCGATGACAAAACGCTCCATAGGTTTCTTACCCAGATCACCGTTCAGCAAAAGCGACCAGAGCCGAATTTCATCCCGGTTGCGCAGTCCGTTCCGATCTTCAGGTCCATCAAAGACAGGCGGGCTGGCGTGAAACGTCATCAGGTTTAGGCGACCACTCGGGGTGTCGACCGGAACGACCCAATGCGATGTAGAAGACAGCCGCTGAACAGCCTGCGCTTGTGGTGATGGGAAGGGCTCTCCATCCTCGGCTGGCAGCTGGGCATTCGGCAAGTCGCGCCACCGCAACTGGGTGAATGACCGCACTTGATCGTTAGCGATAGGATAGCGGGACAGCACTGCCAGCCCATTCTGGCCGGTGAACCGCCCCCAGCCTTGTGCATCGCCCGGGCCGCCCGTCTCGCCGTCCCCATCCAGATCCAACGCGGTTTCGATCCCGGAATTGGGTTGCTCGGCATAACTGTATCGATAATCCAAGCCGTTGCTTTTCAGCGCCTCGACCAGCGCAGCAAGGGCAAGCCCGTCTAAATCCCAATCGATGCCTTGCAGCGCGACGATATCGGGACGGGTTGTCATCAGCACCTCGATCACCGCAGCGACCTGAGGGTCGTTCCGCCGAATATCACGCAGCAGCAGGCCGGGACCTTCGCGACTGAGTTCCGTATTGAAACTTGCGATGCGCAATGTCTCTGCCTGTGCCGTAAACGGCAACAGCAACAGAACCAGCAGTCGGATCATGCGATCTGAGTTGACTCGGAAGTTGAGTATGCGCGGCGCTTCTCAACGATCAGGCCGGCAATGCGCAGTGTCGCCATGCCTCGCATGATCATGCTGGCAGGCAGGAATGCCCATGCGCAAAGGGTCCAGATCAATGTCTGCGGATTGCTGAGCGCGATCGGCGTGATGAAAGCAGCCATCAGTTTGATCAGGGCGGGAATCAGGAAAGGCAGCAAAGCCCCAATTGCGATGTTGAGCCGCCCGTCACGCTGCAGACGGGTGACCACATCACCACCCTTGGTTGGGTCAAACAGCGGTAGATTGGTCCAGACGTTGAACGCGCCGTTGCCTGTTGGCCATCCCCGAAGCTTCACTGCATAGGCAAAGCTGGCGATGGTAACCAAGGCCGCGACATAAGCGACGCTGGCGGAGATACGCACCAAATCTACGAGGGGCTGGCTGGCATCGGCGGGCAGCATCAAAACCACAAGACGAACGGGGGAGTAGGGGAAATCCACCACATTCGCGACCATCAGGCCAACTGAATAAAACAGGCCAGTAAGTTCCGAGGGGGCATAGGCGTTTTTGCAGATCAGCGTCAGGAAGGTAACCATCGACATCAAACCGACAAAGCGCAGCCTGTTCACAGGTGGTGCGTCACGAAACTCGATAAAGCTTGGAAAGGCCGAGTTGTATTCCGAGAAAGTCAGGATAAACGCAAGGATCGCCAGAAAGACGACAATCTCAGTCCCATTCGACGTCGATGTAGGCAGGTACAACGCAGGGGTAAGCACCATAAGTGCTACCAATAATCCACGTATCGCCGCCCCCGTTGTGCGTGCAATCACAATCCGAACCCTTTTTCAAACCGGCGTAGTCGATTCTGTGCCGACTTATCGTCCAACTTGTGCTCACCGCTCGTTCGTTGGCGGCTACCTCATGGGTGCCAACTTTGCCGATAAGCGGTATTTCGCTCAAGCCAATGAGCAAATAACACGCAATTTCGGGCAAAATGATGGCGCAACTGGTGCGGGATTGCATCAATTTCGACGCAAATCCGACGTGTATCTCAAATTGATACCTACATGTTGTGGTGCTCTGGGTTTTTGCCCCAAGAATGCGAACAGGGCCGCGCTTGCGACCCTGTTAGGTTGAGTATCAACAGATTCGTCCCCAGAATCATACCCAGGGGCGGGCCTGACTCGCATGATCTTCGAACTTGTCGATGTGATGGTCTTTTTCCATCGTCAGGCCGATATCGTCCAGACCGTTCAGCAGGCAGTGCTTGCAGTGTGGGTCAATGTCGAACTCGATGACCATGCCATCCGAAGTGGTAATCTGCTGATCTTCCAGATGCACGGTCATGCGGGCGTTTTCACCCTTGTGCGCGTCATCCATAAGAATCGCGTGATGCTCTTCTTCGACTACGATGGGCAGGATGCCGTTCTTGAAGCAGTTGTTGAAAAAGATGTCGGCGAAGCTGGTCGAGATCACCACCTTGATGCCGAAATCCTTGATCGCCCATGGCGCATGTTCCCGCGACGAGCCGCAACCGAAATTGTCGCCGGCCACCAGAATCTCGGTGTTGCGATAAGCGGGTTTGTTCAGAACGAAATCTTCGTTCTCGCCGCCATGATCGTGATAGCGCATCTCATCAAACAGCACGACACCCAGGCCAGAGCGTTTGATGGTTTTCAGGTGCACTTTGGGAATGATCATATCGGTGTCGATATTGATCAGTGGCATTGGGGCGGCCACCCCGTGGACTTTTTCGAACTTTTCCATTTCTACACTCCTGCGGGGTAGGGCCGCGCCCGTGCTCCGCGTTTAAGCTTCTTTCGCTTCTGTTGTTTCGTCCTTGGGTGCGTTCTTGACGAAGAACGCCATGAAGACCAATCCGAATCCGTTGAACAGCATCTCAATGCCCAGGAAGATCCCGAGTATGCTCAGCAGAGCAGCCGGTTCCTTGCCCACATAGGTCCAGATGATGCCGGCGAGGATGATCGACAAGATGCCCGAGATCATCGTGGGCCAGAAAAACTGCGTTCCTTTCATCTGGAACGACAGAATGACCCGCGCGATGCCGCCTGCCATGAACAGGATCAGCATCACAGTTGCCAGCGTCAGCGTGCCCTGCAGCGGGTGATCCAGAAAGGACCAGCCCAGAAACAGCATGACCGCACCCATGATGAGTGACAGGATCTTGTTGCCAGTGCCTTCAACCGTGAAGCCACCAACGATCTGCATTCCGCCCGCAATCAATAGCAACACACCGGTTACTACTGTTACGGCAACGGACGCCACGACCGGTGCGCCCAATACGAACACCCCGAATGCTATGGACAAAAGTCCAAGCAGTAGCCATTTGACCCAATCACTCATGTTAGTCTCTCCATCAAATATCTAGATATGAGAGACTCTTACATCAATTCACGGACGTCTGTCAGCCGTCCTGTGATTGCCGCAGCGGCAGCCATTGCAGGGCTCAGCAGATGGGTACGCCCACCGCGACCCTGACGGCCTTCGAAGTTGCGGTTCGAAGTCGCGGCACAGCGCTCGCCCGGTTGCAGCTGGTCGGGGTTCATCGCCAGACACATTGAACAGCCCGCAAGACGCCACTCGAAACCGGCATCTTTGAAGATCTCGGCCAAACCTTCTTCTTCGGCCTGTGCACGCACCAAGCCCGAGCCTGGTACGACCATGGCGCGCATGCCGTCCTTGATCTTCTTGCCTTTCAGGATTTCCGCCGCAGCGCGCAGGTCTTCGATCCGACCGTTGGTGCAAGAGCCGATGAAAACAGTGTCGATTTCAACATCGCTCAGCTTTTGACCGGCTTCCAAGCCCATATACTCGATCGAACGGCGGGCCGCGTCGACTTTACCGCCTTCGAAATCTTCGGGATGCGGTACGGATGCGGTGATCGGCAGCACATCTTCGGGACTGGTGCCCCAAGTGACGACCGGCGCGATATCTTCACCACGCAGCGTGATGACTTTATCGAAATGCGCATCTTCGTCGGTGTAAAGCGTCTTCCACCAGTCCATCGCGGCTTCCCACTGCGCGCCTTTGGGGGCATGCGGGCGGCCTTTGACATATTCAAAGGTGGTCTCATCCGGCGCGATCAGGCCAGCGCGGGCACCGCCTTCGATGGCCATGTTACAGACGGTCATGCGCCCTTCCATCGAAAGATCGCGGATCGCTTCGCCGCAATACTCGATGACATAACCTGTGCCGCCAGCAGTACCGGTCTCGCCGATCACAGCCAGAGTGATATCTTTGGCGGTCACACCCGGCTGCAGTTTGCCGGTGATTTCGACCTTCATGTTCTTGGACTTCTTCTGGATCAGAGTCTGGGTGGCCAGAACGTGTTCAACCTCGGATGTGCCGATGCCGTGCGCCAGAGCGCCGAATGCACCATGAGTCGCCGTGTGGCTGTCGCCGCAAACAACGGTCATGCCGGGCAGGGTCCAGCCCTGTTCGGGGCCGACGATATGCACAATGCCCTGACGGACGTCGTGCACAGGGTAATAGTGAATGCCGAAATCCTTGGCGTTCTTGTCCAGTGCCTCGACCTGAATGCGTGATTCCGGGTTTTCGATACCATTCACACGGTCCGGCGTGGTCGGAACGTTGTGATCCGGCACGGCGATGGTTTTTTCTGGCGCGCGCACCTTGCGGCCCGCCATGCGCAGGCCTTCGAACGCCTGTGGGCTGGTCACTTCGTGAACCAGATGGCGGTCGATATACAGCAGGCAGGTGCCATCATCGGCCTCGTGGGCGACATGGGCATCCCAGATCTTGTCATAGAGTGTTTTGGGGGACATCGGTCCTCTCCCGTATGTAATGAGAAATAGCTGGCGAGTTGGCTTAGGCCGCCGATAGGCGGGCCAAGACCGTGCGGGCAGCCCCAAAGAACCGTTCACGCAGACGCGCGCGATCTTCCAGATTCTGTTCTTGGGCCACATTGAGTCTCATACGCACCAGATATAACGGGCATTCGTGTCAATCAAGGTTCAATCCCAACCGTCTCACTGCGGGCTTGCATCATCCAGCATCGCTGTCCAAGCTGACCTGCAGGAGAGGTGAATGAACCAGGATTTACTACCGGAGACGCTCTCGGAGCTTTACGCCAACATGACGGCGGCGTTTTCCTCGCAAATTGAAGGTCTGGTCGAGTTGATCGTCACCCCAGGATGGCGGCAGTATCAACTCATCATCATCCTGTTTCTCTGGGCAATCTCATTCTTGCTGAAACTGCTGACGCAGGGCCGATGGGAAACCTGGGCGAGGGCCCGGGTGGGATGGCCGAAATGGCGTCTGCGGATATTGATACAACTGATGCGCCGTCTGACATTGGTCTATTTTGTGTTGCTGTCTGGTGGGCTTTATCTGGTGATGCAACAGGTCACATGGCCGTCGCGGAGCTATATACTTGGTGTCTTCGCAACGCTGGCTGTTGCATGGCTGGCCATCGCGTTGGTTTCGCGATTGGTGAGAAACCGGACGCTGCGACAAATATTTAAATGGTCTATGTGGGTCTATGCCACGCTGATTGCGTTGAACCTGACGGATGATGTAGCCGGTTTCCTTGATGGCGTCGCCATTTCAATCGGTGATCTTCATATCTCGGCGCTGGGCATCATCAAGGCTGTACTGCTGATCGGCGTCCTGCTGACTTTGGCGCGTGTCGGCACACGCGCGGCTGAGCGCGGCCTTACGAACAATCAAGACATAACCCCATCGATGCAGGTTCTTCTGGCCAAGGGTATTCAGGTGCTGCTCTACGGGGCGGTGTTCATGGCGGCGATCCGCACCCTCGGGTTTGATCTGACTGGCATAGCGTTGCTGTCCGGGGCCATTGGCGTCGGGATCGGGTTTGGCCTGCAAAAAGTGGTTTCGAACCTGATCTCAGGCATTATCATCCTGATGGACCGGTCGATCAAACCGGGCGACGTGATTTCACTCGGGGACACATTTGGTTGGATTAACGCGCTGGGCGCGCGCTATGTCTCGGTGGTTACGCGGGATGGTCGGGAATATCTGATTCCAAACGAAGATCTGATTACCAATCAGGTTGTAAACTGGTCGCATTCCGACCGTTTCGTGCGGTTGGATCTTGATTTCGGCACCAGCTACGACGACGACCCGCACAAAGTCCGCGCGACAGCGATCCGTGCCGTCAAGACGGTTGGTCGAGTGCTGAGTGGAGGCAAACATGAACCTGTCTGCCATATCACTGGTTTCGGTGACAGCAGCGTGGACTATGTGTTGCGCTTCTGGATCAGTGATCCGAACAAGGGTCTGACAAACATTCGAGGCAATGTCTTCCTGGCGCTGTGGGATGCGTTCAAGGTCGAAGACATCTCGCTTCCGTTCCCGCAGCGTGAAATCCGTGTATTGGGCGGCCTGGAGGCCGACGCCGAGGCGCAACATCTCGCCAAAGATTGACTGGATGTGGGGCGCAGCGTCGGCCCTTTCATTGAAATGTTGCAATCCCCTTGTTACCTTATTAGTACCCCGGCGCCGGGGTTTCACGGCGCGCAGCAAAGGAGGACTATGTCCTGTCTCTACATACACAGGCGGGTTTGCCCGCCGATGATGGGGCCGGTGTAATGGCCCACTCTCAGTCAATCAGCGACAAGCTGCTTGAACGTATCCTTTCCTCACTTTCCGATGACAAGGCCGAAGACGTCGTGCAGATCAACCTGCAAGGTAAGTCTTCTGTTGCGGATCACATGGTGATTGCCTCGGGTCGGTCGACCCGCCAGGTCTCGGCCATGGCGGAAAAGCTGACGGATCGCATCAAGCAGGAATTCGGTTTCACCTCGAAGGTCGAAGGCAAGGATGCCGGCGACTGGGTGCTGATCGATACGGGCGACGTGGTCGTTCATATCTTCCGCCCCGAAGTGCGTGAATTCTATCAGCTGGAAAAGATGTGGCTGCCTCAGGGCGGCAGCGCCTCGGCGAATTGAGGCGCTATCCCGGCCTGTATTGAGGGGTCGGAGGCGAGAGAGACATGCGTATCAGCATCGTTGCGGTCGGGCGATTGCGCGCCGGACCGGAGAAATCCCTGCTTGACGACTACCTGACCCGATTTGACAGGACCGGCCGCGCGCTGGGCCTTGGTCCTGCGAAGGTGATCGAGGTCGAAGACAAGAAAAACGCAGGCATGGGGGCCGAGGCGGCCCTGCTGCGCAAGGCGCTGCCTAAAGGTGTGGTGATCTGTACGCTAGATGAGCGCGGACGGGTGTTGTCCTCGCCTGAATTTGCAAAAAAGCTGGGTGGATGGCGCGACGCGGGCCGACAGGATCTGGCGCTGATCATCGGCGGAGCGGACGGAATAGACCCTAATCTGCGGGCGGAGGCTGATTTTTCCCTATCCTTTGGGTCAATGGTCTGGCCCCATATGTTGGTCCGTGTGATGCTGGCCGAGCAACTTTACCGGGCCGCGACCATCCTTTCAGGCGGCCCTTATCACCGGGTCTGACATGGCGCAGCTATTGATCGTCTACCACTCGCGCACCGGCGGCACCCGGCAAATGGCTGAAGCCGCAGCCGAAGCAGCGCGGGATGAAGCGAACACCATCCTGAAAACCGCCGATCAGGCCGGGCCAAACGACCTGCTGGCCGCCGATGGCTATATCTTCTGCGCACCCGAGAACCTGGCTGCGATTTCGGGTCTGATGAAAGAGTTTTTCGACCGCTGTTATTATCCTGTGCTGGGGAGGATCGAAGGTCGACCCTATGCGCAGATGGTCTGCGCCGGATCAGATGGTGAGAATGCCGCGCGACAGATGGCTCGGATCGCAACGGGGTGGCGGTTGAAAGAGGTGCAACCGCCCCTGATCATCTGCACTCATGCGCAAACACCCAAAGCGATCTTGGCCGAAAAGATCATTCCTGGAGAACAACTTGAAAACTGTCGTGAGGTTGGAGCGGCCTTGGCCGCAGGTCTCAGCCTCGGGGTGTTCTGAGGGTCAGTTCAGATCGACCACGGTCGTGTCTTCGCTCCAACCACCGACATTGTCGCGCGCCTGAATTTGCACCTGCGTGGTCCCGTCCGGAATCACCACCCCGCCAAGTGACCGTGTAAAGGGCTGCTCATCGACATGAGGGTGATGCAGCACACGCATCCCCAGCTCGTTCCCCTGCATATCCAGAACACGCCAGCCATCGGCATAGTCATCCCATCCGGTGTCGGAGTGGCGGATCGTGACGTCGAACCGCCAGGTATCCCCATTTGATTGGGCTGAAACCTGTTCGACCATCGGAGGGTCGGCGAATGCGGGGCTGGCCAGTAAGGCGCTGAGAATCAGATATCGCATGGGGTCAAACTATGCGCTCGCGCATCGCATCGCGATCACGACTCTGTGTTTGGTGGCGCAGTCATGATTACGGTGCGTGAATGCGAGGCGAATTCGCGACGATAGAGCACACCGAATGTGACGATTGAGCTTAGGATCAGGGCTACCGGTCCAAGTATCCATGCGATTGAAGCCAACGCAAAATATGTCGCCCGCAACGCGCGATTGAAACTACGAGCCGCCGTGATGCAGATATCAGCAGATTGTGTGGCGCGTGGATAGGCCTGTGGATCATCGGGATCATTTGGAACAGCGGCCATCAGAATTGCGCAATACCCAAACAGGCGATGCGACCAGACAAATTTCAGAAAAGCGTTCGACAGAAAAAGCAGAATAATCAGTATCTTGATTTCCCAAACCATGGCAGGCGCACGGCCGATGGCAAGATCTTCAGCAACCCCAGCAAGGCGTTCGGTATTGCCAAGCAATGCCAAGCCGCCGCCTATTGCAATCATGATTGTCGAAGCGAAGAACGTGCTGCCCTGGCGCATGGCCGAGATCACTTGTGCATCGAACACACGCGGCTGGCGCGTCACCATTTCACGCATCCAGACCTTGCGGAAATCATCCATCATCAATGAAACCGACGGTTTCTGAGAGGACGGATTTTCGATCCTCCATCCAATCCCTAGCCATGTCGCGAACAACAGCAAAACGGCAGCATAGTCCAGCGAGGAAAACAGTAATGTGCGGTCGATCCAGGTCATGCCGCGACACTATTGTTGGATTCGGCAACTTGCCAGTCGATAAAATTGGTAATATAATTTTACCAAATGGAGGATCAGCGATGGAAATGCCCAAGCCAAATCCGGATGTCTTAGCACGCAAGCAGGCATTGGTTGCGCGACTACAGCAAGTGCTGCCGAAGTATGCTGTTATCCATGAAGAGGCCGAGACCAGGGCTTATGAATGTGATGCGCTGACCGCCTATAAATGCCCGCCAATGCTGGCTGTACTGCCTTCGACCACGCAGCAGGTTTCCGATGTCTTGCGCATTTGCCATGAACTGGGTGTGCCGGTTGTACCGCGCGGCGCGGGCACGTCATTGGCCGGTGGCGCCCTGCCGACGGCAGATTGTGTGATTCTAGGCGTTGCACGGATGAACGAAGTTCTGGAAATCGATTACGACAACAGG
The DNA here is from genome assembly GCF_056537625.1 of Ruegeria sp. C6. Classification (NCBI taxonomy): domain Bacteria; kingdom Pseudomonadati; phylum Pseudomonadota; class Alphaproteobacteria; order Rhodobacterales; family Roseobacteraceae; genus Ruegeria; species Ruegeria sp. C6. Next base: position 22,405 of record NZ_JBQFRW010000009.1, read on the forward strand.
TTTATCAAAGTGCAATCCGGCCGAACCAACCTGAGTGTAACCGGTGCCGTTGAAGAAGAGGATTTCTTTTACGCTCCCGATCCCTCATCCCAGCTTGCCTGCGCCATTGCCGGGAATATCGCGATGAATTCCGGCGGCGCGCATTGCCTGAAATACGGGGTGACGACCAACAATCTGATGGGTGTGACTATGGTTATGATGGATGGCAGCGTGGTCGAAATTGGAGGTGCCTATCTGGACGCTGGCGGGTTGGACCTGTTGGGTGTTATCTGCGGATCCGAAGGGCAATTGGGTGTCGTAACTGAAGCAACGTTGCGCATCCTGCGCAAACCTGAGGGCGCGCGTCCCGTTCTGATGGGCTTTGACGATAATGAAGTAGCCGGTCAATGCGTCTCTGACATAATCAAATCGGGCATATTGCCTGTCGCGATCGAGTTCATGGACCGCCTTTGTATTCGAGCCTGCGAGAATTTCGCCCAAGCGGGTTATCCTGATTGCGAGGCGTTGCTGATTGTCGAAGTTGAAGGATCAGAGGCAGAGATCGATAGCCAGTTGTCGAAGATTATCGAGATCGCCAAGCGGCATAATCCGGTTGAGCTGCGAGAAAGCCAATCGGCTGATGAAAGCGCCCGTATCTGGCTGGGGCGGAAATCGGCCTTCGGCGCGATGGGGCAAATCAACGATTATATGTGTCTGGATGGGACGATCCCGGTCTCATCGCTACCCTTCGTCCTGCGCCGGATCGGGGAGCTGAGCAAAGACTATGGCCTGCCAGTCGGCAATGTGTTCCATGCTGGTGACGGCAACATGCACCCCTTGATCCTGTTTGACGCCAACAAACCCGGCGATCTTGAGAAATGTGAGGCGTTCGGGGCGGACATCCTGAAGCTTTGCGTTGATGCGGGGGGCTGCCTGACTGGTGAGCATGGGGTCGGCATCGAAAAGCGTGATCTGATGACACACCAATATGAACCACAGGATCTTGAGGCGCAGATGGCGGTGAAAGATGTGTTTGACCCGAATTGGCTGTTGAACCCAGCCAAGGTGTTTCCGCTAAAGGCGTCTGCCACGCGCAGGATGGCCGCGGAATAGATGAGCCTTCCCCATCAATACCCAGAGTATTTGCGAAAAGATGAAGTGCCATGACACCTGAAACCGAGGCTGAACTTGCGGACATCGTTGCCGGCCTGGATGGCCCAGTGCATATTGCCGGAGGCGGCACGCGCGGCCTTGATGGGCCCGAGCCTGTGCTGAACCTGTCAGGACTGCACGGAATTACACAGTATGAGCCGGGCGCATTGACTCTGGTCGCGCATGCCGGGACTCCAGTGACTGAGATCGAAGCGGCTTTGGAGGCCGAGGGCCAGCAACTGGCGTTCGAGCCGATGGATCATCGCGGTTTGCTGGGCACCACGGGGGAACCGACAATCGGCGGTGTTGTCGCGGCCAACATCTCGGGGCCGCGTCGAATTCAGGCTGGCGCGTGCCGAGATTTCCTGTTGGGCGTACGTTATGTCGACGGGTTGGGGCAGGTGATCAAGAATGGCGGGCGGGTGATGAAGAATGTCACCGGTTACGATCTGGTCAAGCTCATGGCGGGTTCCTGGGGCACGCTAGGGGTGCTGTCCGAGGTCTCACTGAAAGTGCTGCCTAGACCTGAGATCGAGACCACTCTGGCAGTCGGGGCCGCTGATGTAGGAACCGCAGTTGATCTCATGTCCACTGCCCTGAAATCCCCCTTCGAGGTGAGCAGCGCAGCCTATGATCCACTGGGTGGGCAGGCGCTGTTGCGGATCGAAGGATTTGCCGACTCGGTTGCCTATCGGGTAGGTCGATTGCGCGAAATCCTTGGGGGCGAATGCACCGAGTTAGAGAATTCGAGGAACCGCTGGGTCGATCTGCGTGATCTGCGTGCGTTTAAGGATCTGCAAGGTGATGTCTGGCGCTTATCGGTGAAACCCGGCGATGCAGCCAGCCTTGCAGAACGGATAGACGCGGATCGAACCCTATTTGACTGGGGCGGGGGCTTGATCTGGGTATTGGTGCCAAAGGGCACCGATCTGCGTGCACGACTGGGTCACTTTGAAGGACATGCAACGCTGGTACGTGCAGAGGCTGACACCATTGTTGAATTTGGGCGGTTCCAACCGGAGAGCACGCAGATTCAGGCTCTAACAAAGGCAATTCGGAAGAGATTTGACCCTCGGAACGTGTTCAATCCGGGTCTGATGGGGTAGGCGATGCAGACGAAATTTACCGAAAAGCAGTTGCAAGACCCAGCGATTCAGCGATCCAACGAGATACTCCGAAATTGTGTTCACTGTGGTTTCTGTACAGCAACCTGCCCGACTTATCAGGTGCTAGGCGATGAGTTGGACAGCCCTCGCGGGCGCATCTATCTGATCAAGGACATGTTGGAGAATGAGCGTGTTCCGGACGAAAAGACTGTCAAGCATATCGATCGCTGCCTATCCTGCCTCGCCTGCATGACCACGTGCCCCTCGGGCGTGCATTACATGCACCTCGTGGACCACGCACGGGAATATATCGAAGACAACTACCAACGCCCGTTCTCGGATCGGGCTCTGCGCTGGATATTGACCAGAATCCTGCCTTATCCGGCTCGCTTTCGCTGGGCTCTAATCGGGGCAAAGCTGGGTCGTCCGTTCCGGTTTCTGATGCCGGATGCCCGGCTAAAGGCGATGCTGGACATGGCGCCGAGATATATTCCACCAGTCAGTCGCAATGATGACCCTCAGAGCTTTGCAGCAAAAGGCGCTAAGAAGAAACGCGTCGCCCTAATGACGGGCTGTGCGCAAAAAGCGCTGAACACCGACATCAACGACGCCACGATTCGCCTGCTGACCCGATTGGGCTGCGAGGTCGTTGTCGCCGAAGGTGCCAGCTGTTGTGGCGCATTAACCCATCACATGGGTAAAACCGGTGAAAGCCATGCGTCTGCTGCAGCCAATATCCGGGCTTGGACACGCGAAATGGATGGTGATGGTCTGGACGCGATCGTGATCAACACCTCGGGGTGTGGTACCACGGTCAAAGATTATGGGCACATGTTCCGCAGTGATCCGCTGGCGGCGGATGCGGGGCGTGTATCCGCCCTGGCGATGGATATCAGTGAGCTTTTGGTGCAGCTGGAGATGCCGGACAGCGACAAGAAAGAACTGGTTGTTGCCTACCACGCGGCGTGTTCATTGCAGCATGGGCAAAAGGTTACCTCTTATCCCAAGAACCTGCTGAAATCTGCTGGATTCACAGTGTTAGAGCCTAAAGATAGTCATTTGTGCTGTGGCAGTGCAGGAACCTACAACCTGATGCAGCCTGAGATTTCGGGTCAGTTGAAACAACGAAAAGTGCGCACGCTTGAGGCTAGGAATCCTGATGTTATCGCGGCAGGTAACATCGGATGCATGATGCAAATCGGCTCTGGGACTGACACGCCCGTTGTCCACACAGTCGAGTTGCTGGACTGGGCCACCGGAGGGCCGGAACCGCGCGCATTGCGCGGCGGCATGGCTGGGGTACCCCAACTGCGTTGATCGATTGCTGCACCCGCGCATCAGGTCCGGTTGAATTTCATCCAAGGGGCAATTGCCCTATTTTCGCCGCACCAACGGCATACGAATCTTGGTCGGACCCCATGACCGGAGACCCGCGTGCGCAACTGGATCACGGCTATTGTCTTCAGCTTGCTGCCCTTGGCAGGACAGGCGCAGGATACTGGGCTTAGGAGCCTGGAAACCACCGATGCTGGGCGCGAGTGGATGGCAGTTGGTCGGCTGGATATCGACGGCACCGGGTTTTGTACCGGATCGCTGATATCTCCGACTCTGGTACTGACGGCTGCGCATTGTCTGTACGACAAGACCACGAAACAGCGAATTAATCCGGCCCGGATAGAGTTTCTGGCCGGTTGGCGCCTCGGTTCCGCCTCGGCTTATCGTCCGGCGCGTCGAACAGTGGTTCACCCCGACTATGTTTATGAAGGCAATGTTTCAGCAACGCGGGTGCGTCATGATATTGCGCTGATCGAGCTGTGGCAGCCGATCCGCAACACCTCGGTCATTCCTTTCGAAACCGGACGCCGTCCTACCCGCGGTCAAGAGGTGGGGGTTGTCTCGTACGCGCATGACCGCGCCGAAGCGCCAGCATTGCAGGAAGTCTGTTCCGTCATTGGGCGACAGGCTGGAATTCTGGTTATGTCCTGCAACGTGGATTTCGGGGCATCCGGCGCGCCGATCTTTTCGTTTGACGGTGAGCGGCCCCGCATTGTGTCGGTCGTTGCAGCGAAGGCCGAATTGCAGGGTCAACGCGTTGCGCTGGGCACCGCCTTGGATGAATCGCTGGAATTGTTGCGGGCCGAGCTTTCGCAGGGGCGGGGTATGAACGCCACATTGGACAACAACACCAAAAACCTCGGAGCAAAGTTCCTTAAGCCATGATGCGTGTTTTTCTAAGTATCACCTTGCTTGTTTCTATTCTCGTAACTGCCGCGCAGGCCCAGACCAGTAGCAAGCGCCGACTGACGGATCGCGATGATCTGTATGGGTGGGAGGCGGTCGGACGTCTGGATATCGGCGAACAGGGCTTTTGCACCGGTACTTTGATCGCAAAGGACATCGTGCTGACAGCGGCGCATTGCGCTGTGAGCAAGGCCACTGGAAAACCCTATGCCCCCGGTGAATTGACCTTTCGCGCCGGTTTGAGCGACGGTCAGGCGCTTGCGGATCGCAAGGTCATCCAGATTGCGACCCATCCCGATTTTGTTGCCAATGCGCCGGTATCGGCGTCACGTGTTCGAATTGATGTGGCTCTAATGCGGCTAGAAGAGCCGGTTCCCTATTCGATTGCTGATCCGTTCGCCCTGCACAGCGGCCGCGTCAGCGACAGCGAAATCAGCGTCGCCTCGTATGGTCGCGGTCGGGCCGAGGCGATCACGCGCCAACGCTCTTGCCGCATCCTGCAACGCGGGCAGGGGCTGATCAGCTTTGATTGCGATATTACATTCGGTTCGTCGGGCTCCGCTATTTTAGCAAAAAAAGGCCCGCGTTGGCAGATCCTGTCGGTTGTTTCGGCGGGCGCATCGGATGGTCAACGCAAGATCGGCTACGGGATGGAGCTGTCGGGGATTGTCTCGGAACTCAAGGCGATATTGCGTCGTGACGCGCCCCGACCCACGGCAACAATCCGCAGATTGCAGCCGGGTTCAGCCAAGTCCAGTTCGGGTGCTAAATTCCTCAGCGCGGGCGGGTCTTGAACCCAGTCCTTTTACTTCCCATCTGAGTTTTACTGGATCGCCAAAGCTGGGGTCCGGCATAAATCACCGCCCGTCCATTTCGGAGGGCAATTTCGTGAATCGCTCAAAGATGAGGATACGACATGCGTACATTTGACTTCGCACCACTTCACCGCGCAACCATCGGTTTCGACCAGATTGCAGACATGATGGACCGGGTTTTGACCAATGACGTGGCTCAGCCCAGCTATCCCCCTTACAACATCGAAAAGACCGATGCTGATACCTACCGCATTTCGGTCGCTGTTGCAGGGTTTTCCGAGGCCGATCTGTCGGTTGAGGTAAAGGAAAATTCTCTGGTGGTTTCCGGCAAGAAAGCTTCGGACGAAAAAGAGCGCAGCTACCTGCACCGTGGCATCGCCACCCGCGCGTTCGAGCGCCGCTTTGCTCTGGCCGACCACGTTCGTGTCACCGGCGCGAGCCATGAAAACGGCATGCTGAACATCGATCTGAAGCGCGAAGTGCCAGAAGCGCTGAAACCGCGCCGGATCGAAATTTCGTCTGGCAAGGCCATTGAAAAGGACGTGGTTGACGCCAAAGCCGTGAACTGAGGCTGTTGATCACTTAGCGACAGTCCCGCCTCTCTGGATTGTCGCACCACACGCCCCGCGTTCCTCCAGGCGCGGGGCGAAGTTGTATCCATCGCAACAAGGACTTGGTGGGCAACACGTTTTCACGAAAATCTGGCAATAGTTTAGGTCGTCAGGCTAGTCTCTTCTGGAACACTTCAATGAACTGAATTTTGTTCACTGCCTACAGAGGGAGACGAAATAGATGCGAATGAAATCCGTTTTTGCCGCTATAGTCTGTGCCGTTGTTGCATCGACCACACTGACCGCGACACCAACCCGTGCCAACGATACCGGAGCGCTTATCGCTGGGGTCGCGTTGGGTGTGCTGGGAGCGTCGATCGCCAAACACCATCACAAGCACGGATCAAAATACCAGAAGCACCCGCACGTTTCGCCCGAGGAGAATGCGATCGGGCTTTGTATGCATCGGACCCACACCGCCATGAGCAATCAAGGCTACTATGCCGTCGATTTTGAGCGGACGCTTTCCTATACGACGAATTCTGATGGCATCGATCTGATTGATTTGGAGGTCGCGCGCTCAAAGGACAGCAATGATGCGCGGAGCCACATAAAAGCCCATTGCGCTATTCAAGATGATTCTGTGGTTAATTTCCGGTATTCGAACTACTGAGCTTGCCCATCGGCAGCTTCAACTTAAGAAAACCAAGCGCTTCTATTTTCCCTTCTGAAAACCAGCAGGCAATGTGTCTCGGCCTTGTCTCTGCGTCTATCTTTTTGGCGTCGAGTTTGTCACAGTCTTGGTGATTTGGAGACCCAAGGGGATGTAAATTGCCATAACATTCTCTATGTCATTGGATGATAAGAAGAATAGGGATAGCAGATGTCGAACCAGCAATTCGAAGCATTGATTCAAGAGACGCAACAGAAAGTCCGCGAAAGCCAGTCGCAGATTGAAGGCTTGACCTCACGGATCGAAGCGGCGCGTGCCAAGATCGGAACCGCAGAGGCAGATATCGACATTGAAAATGCCACTTTGGAAGATGTGCACGCCCATACCGAGGTGATGAACGCCAACATCGCTGAGCTGATCATGGGGCTCGACGACGTGACCAACGCGTTTTCCAAGGATTTCGACGAAATGCGTTCGAAAACCGGGTGGGAGTCGTTCGTCGGCATCTTCGCCAAGGCCAAATCCGAGTCCATGCGGCAGGAACGCATGCGCACCGCCAATATTGATGACAAGCTGCAGGACCTGATCGCCAAGTCCGATGTGATCGTAAAGTTGCTGGAAGGGCAGTTGTCGGTACTGGAGGAACAGCGCGTCAAGGTCGAAGACAACCTGACTGTCACTCTGGATGACCGTGAGGCTACGGTGGCCGAGTTGGAAGCACTGCGCGCCGAGATTCAGGGTATGGACCCAACGATCATTACTCTGGAAAACAAGATCAGCGTTGAACAGGACGCCGCCGCGCGCACCCAGCTAGAAACCGAACTGGCCGAGTTGAACAAGCAATACAACGCCAAGGTTCAGGAAGAGCAGGTCAAGTTGGCCAAATCCCAGACGCTGGAACGCTATATCGAAAAGGGCAAAACCTGGGTCGACTCACTGCAAAACCAGGCGGCGACGCAGATGGTGCTGATCAACAAGCTGCAGACAGACACGCAACAACGCGTGGTGCTGTATGATGCCCTGACCAAGTCTTTGAAAACCGCGCAGCAACAGGACGTGGCCCACCGCATCAACGAGATCGGCGTACAAACCGACCAAGAGGCTCAGACCGCCATGGCCGCCATCGGCACCGCGACCAACCAGAAAATGGCCGACATGCTTGAGGCACATGAGGACCACATGGTCTTTGCCCGCGACGTGCTGGAGAAAAAGGCCAAGGCGGATGAACGCTTTGCCCGCCGGTTCGCCTCGATTGTCGAGAAGCATGATAAGAATTTGTATGGGGGTTGAGGAAAGGGTCGGGAGTTACAATGAAAACAACGACTCTTTTGCTTGCGACGGTCCTGTTTCTGACGGCGCTAACATGCCTGGTAGTAGGTTTCGTGACTTATCAATCTGCAGGTTCCCCCAATTGGCAACTTGTTCAGATAGTTTCGGCTATTGGGTTGGGACTGCCGATATTCGTATGGCTTTGGGTTAGGATGGTCAACGTATTCTTCCCGCTACTTCTTTGGGTATCTTGGAAATACTTCTGTCTGATCGAATGGGCCTTCGGAATTCGAATTGGGGCTTGGTTCGGCAAGCAACTCATTGGCGATCCAATGATCCAAGGTAACGAAAGAGGATTCTGGCCTTTTTTGCATCGAGAAGTAGCGGGACCATTTGAGCCAAAAGAATCGCATGACTGACCCCACCCAAGACCATATCGGCCTGACCGACACCTTCGCTTCGCGCCGTTATTTCCGCAAATTCGAGGTGATCACCGTCCACCTCCTGCGCGTGGCCGCGACGATGGAGGCTGAGGGTGCCATCTCGAAGCAAGAGGTGCGGATCGTGTCGCGCTACCTCTCGGGGCTGCTCTACACCTTCCGGGCGCTCAGTATGAAATACCTGCTGGTCGGGCGCGATACGGGGCGGTTCTTTGGCAGCCTCGCCATGGACAAGCGCGACAGCGGATTTCCGGTTGCGGCCGAGCTGTTGACGATGGCCAATGACGCGCAGCAGGCGCAGGTGCATCTGGCGAATATGCCCTCCGAGGATGATCTGAAAACCGACATGGTCCGCACGATCATCGGTGATCAGGAGATCCCGACCAAGCTGCAATTCGCGCTGTCCCAAAGGCTCTATTATGAGGAATTGCTGAAGGGTCAGCTGTTCTGGGCCCGCAATGATCCCGAATGTCACTGGATCGGGAATGAGGGCGAACGGCGCAAGTTCATGATCCACTGGGCGGTCTATGACAGCCAGATCAACCTGCCGGTCATCTATCTGATGCAGTTGGAGGACAGCGGCAAAACCGCCCTTCCCAAAGACCAACGCCGCTGGCCCGAAGTGCAGGCGCATCTGATGGCGCAGTCTCTGGGCGGGTTGAAACTGGTGACCATAGCCAAAGGGTTCGATCAGGATTTCGACGACCTGCACCCCAAACACCTGCGCCGCATTCATGTGGGGCCAATGTATTCCTCGGCCTATACCGAACAATCCGGCCCCCTGCGGCAGGTGCTGGAGGATGCGCAATCTCCGCAAGGTCAGGATTGGGCGCTGGCCTGGACCACGGAAGAGCTGGAAAGCGAAGATGTGATCGAAGAGCGGGCCGGATGGTTCTCGACCGTCGAACGCGAGGTTTTTGCCTTGGATCCGTTCGGCGGGCAGGGGGCCGAAACCGGCGCTACCCGTACCCAGCGGTCGATCATCCTGCCCCAGCGTCCGTTTCAGGTGCTGGCCGAACGCAATCCGCTGGGTTTTGCCGATGTGCGCAAGTTCGTGGTCAGCAAGGCCGGACAGGTGTTGAGATATTGAGACCAGAGGCGGGCTGAAGCCCGCCCTACGTGATAAGAGTAGGCCGGGCTTCAGCCCGGCATTGCGAGGAAAAACATGAGTTTGACGTCAGATCAGATGGAATTGCGCGAAGACGACATTCGTAAGCACTATCCGGCAGCGACCGCTTTGCTGAGCGGTTTCGAGCACGCTCCGCGTATTGCCAAAGCGGTTGAAACGACTGTCGAACGATCCCCTGGTGTCTCTACCGGGCGGCGGTTTCGGTCGACGACGCCGGGTCTGGTGACACGCCGTACTGCCCGCAGGGACGGGGTGCATCTAGGCGAACGGATCGAAGCGTCAGATGACGGGGATACTCTGGTCTCGCCGCCACAGGCGACTTTGCAACAGGCGATACGACGTGCCATCGCAATCGCTCTGGCCGTGGCCGAGGCTTATGCGGAACAGACTCCGCTGGCGGATCTGAAGCGCGCGAATTTGGCCGGAGATCTACCTGCCGCCCGCAAGACCGAATTCTCGGAACTGCTGACTGCCGAGGCTCTGATCACCTCGCACACCTTCGGCAATGCGCTGGCGTACTTGATCTCCTCGCATCTGGGAGAGACCACTGTCGATATCGGTGAGATCGAAGAGGTCCTGACCGACAACGGCCAACTCGCCTTGCACGGCGCGCTGTGGGAGTTGGACCAGACCATTGCCAAACACGCCCCCGATGATGCCCAACTGATCGCGGCCACCAGCGCCTATGCCGAGCAATTGATGGAGAAAGCCGCCCTGCGCGCGCAATCGGCCGGCCATCTAGCCCCGTTCCAGAATGCCGCGTGGCATATCGAGGCCGATGACCTGACGATCCGAGGGTTTGAACCGGCCTCCAAGGCCAAATCCACCACTCTGACCATGACGTTCAAGAAACCGAACGAGGTGGTGGGCAACCATATCGCCAAGTATCAGGCCATGAAGCTGGCCAAGATGGTCATGGCCTATGATTTCGACCGCCGCCTGAACCCGTTCGCCGAGCTTGGCGGGTTCATCTTCACCTTCATGGGTGACGGTAAACCGGGCACCGGTAAAACCACGCTGATCCAGATGATGGCCGGGCTGATCAACGACTATTGCCAGAACGCGGGCTATCCGTTCCGCTACCAGAACCTGAGCACCGACAACATCGACAGCTATCAGGGCAAATCCGGCCAGAACGCCAAGGCATTCATAAATACGATCATCGACCCCTCGGTCATCGGTTTCGGCACAATCGACGATATCGACCAGCTTGCGGGCAAGCGCGGCGATCGGCAGTCGTCAGCCGGGCAGCTGGAAATCACCGCCGTGCTGATGGAGAGCTTTGCAGGCGCCAACACTGTCGTGCGCGGCAACTGCACCTTTGGCATGTTCTCGAACTACCCCGAGAATGTGGATGACGCCCTACGCCAGCGGGCGGGCGCGCGGTTTCTGGTGGACGGGCCGCAAACGCGCGAGGATTACATCGACATCCTGCACCTGCTGATGGGCCGCAACCACGACATCCCGCTGGGCGAGCACGAAGCCTATGCCGCGCAGGAAATCAAAAAGGCCGTCGCCGCCAGTTTCGAAAGTCATTCCCGCCCGCATGAGGACGCCTTGTTGCAGGTCTATGACCGGGTGTCCGGCGACATCGGCCAGATGGACACGATCGCTAAGCTAGGCACCTACCTCAAAGCGATCCAACAGGCGGATGAGCGGTTCACCGGCCGCGCCATCAAGAACATCACCGACGCGGTCAAGGTCCGCGCGATGGATTTCGAACTGCCCGACGAGTGGATGGAAAACCCCGACCTGTTCCTGTTCCGCGACTACGACACCAAGAAGGCGATGATCGACGACCTGCGCCAGCCGATCACGGTGGAAATGGTAATCCAGGAGATCAACCGCTACGCCGACAGCGAATTCCGCTATGCCGACAAGAGTGACGAGGTCGCCATCGAAAACGCAGTGCGTGAGATGGGTCGGATGGAAGAGGCCAAGCGGCGGTATCTGGAGGGGAAGGGGTGAATTATTTGATCGCTATAGGTCTGCCTCTTCTACTGAGCACTGTGGTTGCTATTCCAATAGGGTTCCGAGCCTATCGAACATCTCGTGCGGCTAAAGAAAGCGGAAAGAAATGTTTTCTTCCTTTCTTCGTATATGGCGCGGTTTGCGCTGTTCTGGCAATTCTTACCAGCTACACTTTGATGGATTTTTTTGTCGACCGATTTGCCGTGGACGTTGGCAACGCAAATCCCGCAGATGTAATGGTCTATTTTCAGCTACAGTTCTGGTTGATTGCAGTACCCCTTGGTTTCGCGATCATTTTTGCATTTGCAAAAGGACTGCGAGCATGAGTTTCGAATTCTTGGAGTACAGGTTTCTGTTTGAGAGTGATATCGCGGCGCAGCCGCGACGCGCCCGACCCGGCCCCCAGGGCGGGCGCGTTCCGCACCCACCCTCAGGCCGGGCGCATCGCTACCGTTGCGCGGGAAGGCAATTGTTATGATCCGCCTCATCGAAAAAGGCCTGATGTTCGGCAATCTCATCCACATCTCCAGCCCGGCTCTGGTCAAGCGGTATAACCGCGCGCTGCAGCATCTGACGGGCAAGACTACGGCGTTAACGGATTTCCATGTCGATATCTCGGGCTATTCGCCAGAGGTGGGGATTGAGCTGGAGGATGAGCTCTACCTCAACCCCAACGGGGTTAACCGGCAGTTCATCCTGCTGACGACCGAGCAGAAACGCGCGCCTTTGCTGAACGTCAAATTCTCGACCTCGCGCGATATCCTGCGCGAATTCATCGATATGAACGAGGCGCAACTGTTTGCCTTGACCGCCGCCGATGCGGTGGCCGGAGAGCTGGTGAACTCGGTCATCAAACTCAGCACGCCGCGCGACCTGTTGAACCTGAGCAAGATCGAGATCGAGGCCGACACCGCAGGCGGCACCCTACGCAAGGCCCAGCAGCTAGCGGGCATGGTCGAACGTTTCAAAACCGAAGAGGATGCATGGTTCGACGATGTGCTGATCGCCAAGATGATCGAAACGGCCAAGGAAACCGGCGACGTCACTCGCAATCCCGTTCGCCTGCGCCATACCGCATTCGAGCAGCGTAATTTCTGGACGGCACACTTTGGCGGGCTCTACCTGTTCTCGGATATGGATCACCCGGCGGCGATTTGCATGGGCGAAAAGCCTGACGATATGCCGATCAAATATGTCTTTGGCCCGTCGCAGCGGAACCAGATCGCAAAGTTTCTGGACTACAACGATCTGGTTGAACCGATTGTCAAAGCGCGCGGCGTGGATGCTGCTGCGATACTGCAGCAGAAAATGGACTTTCTGACCATTGCTGCCGCAGCAGATGCCGATGTCGATCTGACCGGGTTGGATCGCAGCGATATGCGCCGCCTCGCCCGCAACCACTCGGACCGGCTGCCCGAAGCCTATCACGGCCTCGCGCAACTGTTGCGCTGGGCGACGGATGGCGGGCGCTGGCCACGCATCACCTCGGATCATCCCGCTTATTTCTACACATTGCGCGCAGCCGATACGCCGAACCGCGATCTGGTGAATATGCTGTTGACCGAATTGGCTCCGCTGGATCCGCGGCAGATGTTCATCTGCCACAAGGAATTGTTTTATAGTACTTACAGGACCTGGCCCGAGACCAAGAAAGCCTATGTTGCCGACTTCCTTGCCCGCGAGTATCAGGTGGACAAGGCAGGCGCGCGGGCGGCTCTATTTGGTCATGAACCGGACATGACCGGCAATGACCGGGTCAGCGAAACAGTGATCGCACGGGTCGGCCCTTGGGGCGCGGTCAGGAGAGATTAAGATGTTCGGAGCGATGCGCCTGTTTCTGATCCTGCTGGTGATCCAGACGATTGCCTATTTCGCGCTGTCCTTTTATTCGCGAGGAGTTAGGCGGCGAAAGTTGGAGACGTGGTGGGACGAAAAGGGCAAAACCGGTAACAAAGAAGCGTTTGTTGCGCGTGGTTTGCACGTCTACGACAACTCATTCCGGCGCAAACTGATTTTGGGTGTCTATATTGTACCTTGGGTGGCGATTGGCGCGCTGATCTACATCGTGAATTACATGTGAGGGTTAAGGCATGGCCTATGTGAAATGGGCGTTCATTATCATCTTCTGGGGCACGATCGCCGTGATCTTGCAGTATTCCCTACCGCAGCACGATGTGGTGCGGATCGTCAACACCTATGAGGAACGTCAGGACCTGACGGACTGGACGCGAATTTTCTGGTCCGAGCCTGAAGATCAATCCACCAGCCTGTCAAACCGCGATGTACAGTTCATTCAGGCCGTACGCGCCAACGGGAAGCCCATTGTCTATCGCAACGAAGACACCGGTTGGGGCTGGCCGCCTTATTTCAAGTTCGACACTGCGAATCTTTACACCGAGGCCAACGATGCCAAGTCGACCAAAGATAACCCCGATTGGGTGGTCGTAACGCATTACGGCTGGCGCAATGAGTTCATGTCGATTTTTCCCAACGCAATTTTCATCCGGCATGTCGAGGGGCCGGATGTCCGCATCATCCCGTGGTTCAATATCGTCTTCCTAACTGTGTTTGCTGCGCTGGTTTGGGCCATCTGGGTTCGATGGCGGCGGTTTCGGCAAAAGAAGATCGATCCTGTTTTGGAGAACATGGAAGATGGTCTTTACGCCGCTGGTGATGCAATAGATGAAAAGCGCAAGGGCTTTCGCCGCTGGCTGGACAGTTGGAAATCCAAGTAAAGTGGTACACCAAAAGGCGTGCGCTGTGGTCTGACTGCTCATCTCACGATGAACTCTGCATGAAGTGCCCCGGCAGCTTTGATGGTTTTCAGGATGTCGATCATATCGCGTGGCGACACGCCCAAGGCGTTCAACCCGGCGACCACTTCGGACAAGGTGGTTGCCTCGGGGATTTCTGCAAGCCCCGTTCCTTCTTCCTCTTCGATCCCAGCGTAGGTGCGCGGAACAACGACTGTTTCGCCTCGCGCAAACGGATTTGGCTGAACAGCAATCGGGGCTTCCTCGACTGTGAGGGTCAAGTTGCCCTGCGATACCGCGACGCGTGAAATCCTGACGTCCCGACCCATAACAATTGTGCCGGATCTCTGATCCACCACGACGCGGGCCTTGCTTTCGGGTTCGACCAGTATGTTTTCAATACGTCCAATCGCATGCGCGGTTGATACGGCCCGCGTCGCCTCAATGCTCAACTCCACAGTGCCGGAATCGCGCATGAGTGCGACGGCGCGGTTGAATTCTCTGTTGATGGCGGCCTCAATGCGGCTTGCGGTCGTGAAATCCGGTTCTCTCAGCGCCAGTCTGAATTGAGTCAAATCAGCAAGCTGAAAATCGATCTCGCGCTCCACACGCGCGCCCGAGGGTATGACGCCCGATGTCGGCACCCCGCTTACAACCGACGCTGCTTCGCCTTCAACCGCAGCGCCTCCGGCTAGCACTGTCCCTTGCGCCACGGCATAAATCTGACCATCTGCTGCATTCAGGGGTGTCATGATCAATGTCCCCCCAAGAAGTCCTTTGGAATCTCCAATGGCAGAGACGGTGACGTCAATCTGACCGCCGACGCGCGCGAAGGGTGGTAGGGTGGCGGTGACCAAAACGGCGGCGACGTTTTTGGGGCGAAAATCTTCGCCATTCACGTTTACACCCAGCCGTTCGAGAATGTTGGACATAATCTCTTCGGTGAACGGAGAATTGCGCAAGCCGTCGCCGGTGCCATTCAGGCCAACCACAAGGCCGTAGCCAACCAGATCATTGCCGCGGACACCGTCGAAATCCACCAGATCTTTCAGGCGTATTGCCCCGGCATTGGCAATGCACGGTAAGACTATCAAAAGGAATGCGAGTATCTTCATCTTAAGAAATTCACCAGTGACAGGTTGGCATTGCGAACGGTCACGGAATACAGACTCTCCAGTTGGAACTGCACGGTTTGCAACTGTGCCGCAGTCTCATAGGGATCTGCAGCGATCAACGCATTGCGCGCATGCTCAGCGCTGGTCTTTGCGGCGGCGTTGCGCGTTGCGGCTTGCTCCACACGCGCCTCAGCCGCGCCGACCTGGGCGCGCAAATTGACCGTCGCATCCTGTGTATTGGCCAGCTCAACACCAAGCTGCGTGAACATTGCGGTTCGTAGATCAGGCGTCCATCCAAGCGCATCATTTGTGGCCAGAGCCGCAACCGCAACATCGCGCAAAGCGTCCTTGAGCGCGGGGTCTGTCGCAATGATCGGAAGCGTGATCCGCTCGTTCTCGGAAATCTGCATCGGAGCCAAGGTGCCCGTACCACCTTGATATATCACCGCATCAAATCCGGCGGGGTCGTTGAACCAATCCTCAGCGGCCTGTTGGATATCTGTTAGGGAGGTCAGCCCTATCAATTCGGCCTGCAGCGCTGTCAATAATGTTTCAGCGGAGGTCAGAGGTGAGACGTCAGTCGATGTTCCAGAATACAGGCTGCGCCCTCCCGCCCGCGTATTCAGGGCTGAGATCATTGTGTCGAGCTCATTTCGTGCCTGAACCGATGCTTGTTCATGTGTCACGGTCTGGTTCGCCGTGCCGAATGATAGCAGCGACGCTGACATCTCGGCGACCGAGCCGCTTAGCGTTGTCAAGCTCAATTGCATTGCGTCCGTGAATAGCTGCGCCTCGGCGGTGGCGATGGAAAGCGCGTCCAACCGTTCCAGGCTGCGATCTAGATCCAGTAGGTGCGAGTAATCACCACCAAGACGACCCGAGATATCCTGTACCTTGCCGGTGGACATCTCATACGACAGTGTTTCGATTTGTGATTTGATCTCGGCGCTGCGAGTTCTGAGGGTAAGGCCGCGGGCCAGATCCCCGATCGAATTCAGTGTCATGTTCATAACCTCAACAGGGTATCCATCAGTTCATCCACGACAGCGACGATGCGTGCGTTTGCGGCATAGGCCTGCTCGATCTGCATCAAGCGCTGCAGTTCCGCGTCACTGTCAACACCTTGCTCCGCGACGACTTTTTGCATTTCCAGCTGCGCGTTTGCTGCAAAACTGCTGCGCTGGTCAGCTGTGTGTGCGTTTGCCCCGGCTTTGGAAAGCAACGCCTCGGCGATCTCGGCCGCGCGCATCGTGCCTGTCCCAAATCCCACGCTGGGGGCCGGGCGTGAGTCGGTCAGAACGGCCCCAAATGCTTGCAACTGGCTGGCATCACCCGGCGCACCGGGGGTCAAAGCCTCCAGACCCGCGCGCAGTTTCCAGCTGTCACCCCCTGCATCCGGGTCGACCACAACATTTAGTGAGATGCGCGACGCAAGACCGGTTTCAGAAACCGGATCAAAGCGGCTGCCGTCATCCGTGAAGACGCCCGGATCGGTCGCGGCAGCGGTCGGGTCCAACCCGGTGGTTTCAAACCGCTCGATTAGGTCGCGGGCGACGGCGTCCAGATCGGCTTGCGCTTCGACGGTTAGTTCGTCGCGGACCGAGAACTGGGCCATCAATGCGCCGCCTCGGATTTGGGCGAACTCTCCGCTCACGCGAACGGGTCGGCCGTTGATCTCAAGCCCGGACAGCAACCCGTTGCCAACGGTCATATGCGGCATGGTATCGCCTGTGGTCGAGAACGAAAACTCGGCCGCGGTTCCTTCCAGCAGGATCAACCCGCCATCGGAATAGAGGGAAATCTGATCATTATCGCGCGCGATCGCGTTGACAGGCACCAACTCGTTGACTTGATCGACCAGAATCTGACGATGATCCAACAGCGCGCCAATATCACCGCCCGAATTGCGGACAGCGGGGATACGAGCATTCAGTTTCTCGATGTCTTTCAGAGTCTGATTCAGCGTATCGACCTGTTTGCCTATCGTGCGATCCGCATCGGATCGCATTTGCCGCACCCCTTCGGACGCTGTATTGAGCGCTGTGCTCAATGTACCGCCTGCACGGGCGGCATGATCCAACCGTTGGGCTGAGCCGGGCAGGCTTGCAGCTGTAATCAGGCTGCTTTCGAATTGGGCCAGTCTGGCCGAGATCGAAGTGGCATCGTCGGCTGCCCCCAACAGTTTCTCGTAACCTGAATGAAATTGCGCCACGGTTTTGGCTGCCATCAGGTCTGCATCGGTCGCACGGCGGTTTGCGATCAGTACCGGATCCTGGTGCCGAGTGATACCAACGACACGAACGCCATTACCGGAAACTGTGCTGGTCGCCAGTTCAAGCGATCTGCGGGCATATCCCGGGGTCAACGCGTTGGCGATGTTTCCTGAAACCACCGCCGCACCACGGCTGGCTGCGCTCAGCCCGCCCAGAGCGTTGTTCAGTGCTGTCGACATATTCATCGGACGCATCCCTTTCGTTGATCAATCATCAGATCAGCGTTTGATATTAGTGGTTTCCTGCAGCATCTCATCCACAGTCTGAATGACCTTGGCGCTTGAGGAATAGGCCCGCTGGGTCTGGATCATTGAGGTCAACTCGGTGGCGACATCGGTGGTCGATTCCTCGCGTGCAAAAGAAACAAGATCTCCTGTTGGACCTTCACCCGCGTTCCATAAGAAAAAGGTGCCGCTGTCACGCGAGGGGGCATAGGTCTGACTGTCCAACGCCGTCAGACCGTTTGGATTCGGTACATCGGCCAGTGGAATCTGGAACATCCGGCGGCTGACCCCAGTATCATAGAAAGCATAGACATAGCCGTTCTCATCAACCTGTACGCTTGTCATCGTGCCAACGGCCGAACCATCGCGTGTGATCGAAACCGGAGCAAAGGTATCGGAAAGCTGTGTAATGCCGTCCGCATCGCCGATCTGGCCGATGTTGATCTCCATCGGTCCGCCGGCGACGTTGACGACAACGCTGCCGTTTGCCGGGTCATAGGCACCGCCGGTCACGGCGGTGACGCTGGCTAGTGTACCACCGGCTGTACGGCTATCGGTGAAGGTCAGGGTATATTCTCCGATGACAGCGCCGCCCGAGGCTGAATCGCGCAATGTCATGGTCCATTCATTGCTGCTGCCGGTTGCAGGAACGGTGGGGACCAATTCGATATCGACGCTTTCAGACTTGCCCAAATTGTCAAAATACTCGACCGACAAGGGCTGCGTGTCACCCGGAGCACCGGCGTCGGTCGCTGTTGCAGGCAGGTTCATCCGCAGGTTCATGGATGTTGTGGGGGCGCCCGAAAGTTGATTAACGCTTAGCTGAATGGGTTCCAGAGCGGCGGGCGTATCCCTCGGGACGCTGGGGATCGAGCCATCTGGATTGGCACGCCAGCCAAGAAGTACAAGGCCGGATTGTGTGACCAGATACCCCTCCTCATTGGTGCGGAATGAGCCTGTCGTGGTCAGCAGCATCTCATTTGAACCTGACGCGATCTGCGAACTGGGATGGACAGGCAGCATGCCTCTACCGCGCACGGCCAGATCGGTTGAATTGTTGGTGGTTACCAGCGATCCGCGCTGATCTATCAGGCGTTGGCTGGTGGTTCTGACCCCGCCTGCCGAATAGCTGCCGCCCTGACCAGATGTGACCATGGAGTGAAAGTCGGTCTCGACCCTTTTATAGCCAAATGTCGATGAATTGGCGATGTTGTCAGAGATCGTGGCCAGCCTGTTGGCGTTGGCCTTCAACGCTGCCACACCGGCATTCAGCGAAGAGGATATGGTCATCGGTACGCCCTTTTGTTGCGTCATTCGTTGATGCAACACGTACCGCACTGGCCCTTAACAGCCGGCTAACAGCTAAAATGCTGTCTATCCTTTACCCCCTAAGGGTTGCGTAAAAAGATGATCTCAATCCGATTATTGCGTACCGCCATGGGGTTTTTATCCGAAAGCTCTCGGTCCGCGTGCCCAGTCACGCGGTCCAACCGCTGTGGCTGGATGCCTTTGTTCTGCAGCAGTTGGCGGGTGCTTTGCGCCCGCGCGGTCGACAGATCCCAGACCGGGTTATTCGCCAACACGACGGGCGCAGACCGCACATGCCCTTCAACCGCGATTGCGTTTGTCACCAGGTCAGAAGACCGCGCTACCAAAAGGGTCAGCGCGCGCATCATTTGGGTTGGCGTGTCTGTCCCCGATTCGAACAACGGTTGATCCTCAGTGGCGAACAGCTCGACCACCAGCCCTTCGTCGGTGACGCGGGTCACGATGTGCTTGCGCATCTTATCGGACACCAGGCTTTCCCCAGCGCGCCCCAGCAACTGCGCCTCGAGCGACGAGAAATCTTCGAACGCACCCTTACCGCCGCCTTTCGCATCCACGCCGGTTGATCCGCGCGCCTGTTTCGCCTCGGTGGGGTTCCGATTGCTGGCACCTGATCCATCCATAACCATGGTTTTT
The DNA here is from genome assembly GCF_056537625.1 of Ruegeria sp. C6. Lineage (NCBI taxonomy): Bacteria > Pseudomonadati > Pseudomonadota > Alphaproteobacteria > Rhodobacterales > Roseobacteraceae > Ruegeria > Ruegeria sp. C6. Next base: position 42,058 of record NZ_JBQFRW010000009.1, read on the forward strand.
TCCGAAAACATGTTGTCACCGCCGAAGGCACCATCGCCGCCGCCCGAGACCGGATTGACCGGAATCGTGGGCGAAAAATAATCCGCCAGACCCTTGCGTTGCGTCTCGGTCGTTGCATTCAGCAGCCACATCAACATGAAGAACGCCATCATGGCAGTGACAAAGTCCGCATACGCGACCTTCCACGCACCACCGTGGTGAGCATCGCCACCCGATACACGTTTCTTCTTGATGATGATTGGCGCCACATTGGATTGCGCACCCATCTCCACCACCTTCTATTCACCCGCTTACTGGCCTAGCAGGGCAGGTGTTAAGGTGGGCTTAACACTTAAAACTGTTCTGAATTCTAAGACTGCGACACCGGGTTTACACCAGCGCGCCTTAAAATCAGAGATAATCGATTAAAGCTGTTTTCGATACCATCGGGATCAGCCTTCGCAAAAAAGCTATCTAGCTCTTCGTGGACCCGGACGGCGCGATCCAACAAAGGATCTGTTCCTTCGGCATAGAGACCGGCTTTGATCATCACCTCAGATTGCTCATAACTGCCGACCAGCTTGCGGGTTTCTGTAATCAACTGGTTCTCATCTGCGGTCGCCGCACCTGGTAGGCTGCGTGATACGGATCGGCTGAGGTCAATCGCTGGGAAGCGCCCGCGTTCGGCGATGTCTCGGCTCAGCACGACATGTCCGTCCAAGACGCCGCGCAGAATGTCCGTAATGGGCTCGTCCATGTCAGAACCCGCGACAAGAACACTGAAGACTGCGGTGATGTCACCTTGATCGGCAGTTCCGGGACCCGCCCGTTCGCACAGGTTTGCAATCAGCGGCTTGACCGATGGCGGGTAGCCACGTAGCGATGGGGCCTCACCCATTGCGGCGGCAATCTCGCGATGCGCTTCGGCAAAACGAGTAACTGAATCGGCCAGAAACAGAACGTTTAACCCTTGATCCCGCAGGTATTCCGCCACCGACATGGCCGACCATGCGCACCGTCTGCGTATCAGGGCCGATTGATCCGAGGTTGCGGCCACGACGACGGATCGTTTCAGACCTTCGGCACCCAGGGCGTTCTCGACAAACTCATTCACTTCGCGCCCGCGTTCGCCCACCAATGCAACGACCACAGCATCCGCCTGGACTGAACGGGCAAGCGTCGCCAGAAGTGTTGATTTGCCAACGCCTGAACCAGCGAACAGGCCGATTCGCTGACCTTGGACAATGGGCAGCATCGTATTGAGGATGGCCAACCCGGTTTCCATACGACAGCCCAGCGGCTTGCGCGATACCGCAGATGGCGGGGCCTGCATAAGTTCACGTTCAAGCGTGCCAGGCAGCAGGGGCTTGCCGTCCAGAGGTTTGCCAAACGGATCGATTACCCGCCCAAGCCAGTGCATTCCGGGCGCAAAGGCAGGCATCTGGTCGAGAGAGACCTGATCCCCTAGGCTCACGCCATCGGGCGCAGTGGCAGGAAGCATATAAATAGCGCTCGTTTCGACATTCAGAACTTCGCCCGGCAACTCTGGACCGCATCGTCGGTGTAGGGTCAGATGATCCCCGATCCGGGCTTGCGCGGCCAAACCGTCAATTTCAACCACGCCGCGCGCTACACTGGTTACACGCCCGATATGGTGTACCGCCGACATCCTATCGAATTCGCATTTCAGACGCATCGGATCGAGATCGGCCATCGCAGGTCCTCCAAATAGATTTGTTGAAAACGGTTTCTAAAGGAATCGGGGTTAAGCCTTGATTGAAATTGATCGAGGGAGAAGCCCCGATGTTCAATGACCTGAACGTCTTTAAGACTGCGTACGCAATGGCAACCCATGCCGGACAACGGCAAGCGGTTGTCGCGCGCAACATGGCCAACGCGGATACGCCGGGATACAAGCCCCGCGATATTGAAGCCTTCCAGACAGCGTTTGAAAACACGAACCGAGAGGTCGCGATGACCGCGACTCGGACGGGTCATCTGAATGGTGATGTGCGCGCTCAGCCTTGGGCTGAATTCACGTTCGCGGCTTCGAGCGATCCGAATGGCAATGGTGTTTCATTGGAGGAAGAGATGCTGAAAGCTGTCGAGGTCAAGCGACAACATGACCGGGCATTAGCGATCTACAAGTCTTCAATCGGTGTGCTGCGCACGAGCCTGGGCCGGGCATAGGGGAATTCACGATGAGCGATTTTTCCTACTCGTTGGACGCGTCGGCTAGCGCACTGCGTGCGCAAGCAGCGCGGTTGCGTCATGTGTCCGAGAACATCTCGAACGCCGATACGCCGGGATACCGGCGTAAGACAGTCCCGTTTGAGACAGTCGAACGGGACGGAAAAGAGATGGTTCAGGCGGGGCGCGTCAAACTCGATCGTCGCGACCTGAGCCGAATTTATGATCCTGGCCACCCTATGGCTGATGAGACTGGCCATTACAGAGGATCAAACGTCGATCTGATGATCGAAATAGCAGACGCCCGAGAGGCGCAGCGCAGCTATGAAGCCAACCTCAAGATGTTCGACCAGACCCGGCAGATGTCATCAAGTCTGATGGATCTACTCCGAAAATAAAGGAATACCAGAATGGATGTTCGCTCACTTACCGCCGCACAGAACTATACGGGTGCGCGCCCTGCAACGCAGGCCGACCCCGAACATCAGGGGACAGCGCAAGGGCTGCGATCCTCGTTTCAGGATTTCGTGGCGACGCTGAAACAAAGCGAGCAAGTCACGCAATCTTCGATGGTTGGGCAGGCCGACCCGCACGCTTTGGTTCAGGCGCTGGCGCAGACAGAGTTGGCAGTGGAAACGGCTGTGATTGTTCGGAACAAAGTCGTTGAAGCCTATCAGGAAATCTTGCGGATGCCGGTCTGAACGATGCTGAGCGAAGGTCTGTTCTACGACATTGTGCGCCAGGCGCTTTGGGCTGCAGTCATCACGTCGGTTCCGATTCTGGCGGTGGCGCTGATCTCGGGCCTTACAGTTGGTTTGTTTCAGGCCCTGACCTCGGTTCAGGAGATGACTCTGACCTTCGTGCCTAAGCTGATTGCAATCGTGGTCGTGTTCTGGATGTCGATGGGCTTCATGACCCAGACCCTTGTTACGTTTTTTACCGGGACATTGGTCCCGCTTATTGCCGAAGGTCGCTGATGGACACCACTTATGTCACCTTGTCCCGCCAATCCGGTCTCATGGATGAGATGCGAATGGTGGCCAACAATATCGCCAATGCCAACACGACCGGGTATCGTCAGCAGGGGTTGGTTTTCTCCGAATTCGTCCGGGATATGCCGGGCAATCCTTCACTATCGCTCAGCCGTGCGCAGGTTCGAAACACTTCTCTGCAACAAGGTGTGCTGACCGAGACAGGCGGGTCCTTCGACTTTGCAATCGAAGGGGACGGGTTCTTTATGATCGAAACGCCCGCAGGGAACCGCCTGACGCGTTCCGGTAGTTTTTCACCCAATGCTGAGGGCGATCTGGTGACGATGGACGGGCACCGGGTTCTGGACAGCAATGGCGCGCCGGTCTTTGTCCCGCCCGACGCCGCAACGATCGATGTTGGCAGCGACGGCACGATGAGCGTCGATGGACAACTTCTGAGCCAGATCGGTGTCTACAACGTCGCCGATCCCGAAAACCTGGTGCGCGAAGGAAGCACACATTTTCGTGCAGGCGGGCAGGTGGAACCGGTGGGCGAGCCGGTCGTGCTGCATCGGTTCCTCGAAGGATCGAATGTCAATGCCATTGGTCAGGTGACCCGGATGATTGAAATTCAGCGGGCCTACGAGCTCGGGCAAAGTTTTCTTGAGGCCGAAGACGAACGGGTTCGCGGGGCGCTTAAGGCATTGATGCGCTGATTACCGGAAGGAGAATACGACATGCGAGCATTGAAGATCGCGGCTACGGGCATGACCGCACAGCAGATGCGGGTTGAGACAATTTCAAACAACCTCGCGAATATGAATACAACCGGCTACAACACCCGCCGGGCCGAGTTTGCCGATCTGCACTATCAACAGATGGCGCGCGCCGGGGCGGTCAATGCCTCGGATGGAACGGTCCTTCCGACAGGTATTCAGTTGGGGTTGGGCGTGCGCCCTGCCGCCGTCACCGTACAGCTGGAACAGGGCGGGCTTTCGGCAACAGGCAGTGATCTGGATGTCGCCATCGAAGGGCGGGGTTACCTTGAGATCACCATGCCGAATGGCCAATCCGCCTTTACCCGAGACGGAAGCCTGAAACGTTCGGCCGAAGGTCTGATCGTAACTTCTGATGGGTTTGCCGTTGCCCCTGAAATTACCATTCCAGACGATGCCAGATCGATCTCGATCAATGCGGCGGGTGAGGTCTATGCCTATTTCGATGATACGGCCGAGGGGCAGTTGCTGGGCGAGTTTACGCTGGCCAGCTTCTCGAACGCCAAGGGTCTTGAGGCCATTGGTAGCAACCTCTTCAAGGAAACCGAAGCCTCGGGTGCACCGGTGGTCGGCACCCCGGGCGAAGATGGGCTGGGCACATTGCGGCAGGGCTATCTTGAGGACAGCTCAGTCGATGCGGTGCGCGAGGTCACGGAACTGATCGAAGCGCAGCGTGGCTATGAAATGAACGCCAAAGTTATTTCCGCCGTCGACCAGATGATGGGCGCGACCACGCAGGTCCGGTGATGCGCCTGTTAACCCTCATACTATGCATGATGCCGATGCCAAGCTTGGCCGAGATCGTTGTGCCGACCCGCACGATCCGCGCCAAAGAGGTCATTGTCTCATCCGACCTCGAAATCAAAACCACTGAGGTCAATGGGGCGGTTCGTAGGCCAGAGGATCTTATCGGTCAGGAGGCACGTGTTGCGCTTTATCCAGGTCGGCCAATCCGCCCTGCCGATGTCGGTCCGCCTGCGATCGTGGACCGAAACGATCTGGTGACGCTGGTGTTCGATCACGTCGCGCTATCGATCACTGCCGAAGGCCGCGCGTTGGGCCGGGGCGCAGCAGGCGAGCGTATCCGTGTCATGAATCTGGCGTCTCGCACAACAGTAACGGGCGTAATCCGTCCCGATGGACAAATTGAGGTTAAATGATGCCGAGCCTTTCGAAACCCCTGCTATTTGTCGTTCTGAGTGTTGCGGCGTGTGGACGATTGGACCACCTTGGCAAGCCGCCCAGCCTGACACCAAACACGGAATCGCCCGAACATGTTGCCATGCTGTGGCCCGGGCTTCCGCTGCACAGCCAGCCGCAGCGAACGGTCGACCAGTCCTCTTTGTGGAGTGGCGGTCAGCATTCCTTGCTTGGGGATCAGCGCGCGATGAAAAAAGGCGACATTCTAACGGTCGTGATCGAGCTGGATGAAAAGGCCGAAATTTCCAACGATACCAATCGATCGCGCGCGGGGTCGGAAAGCCTTGCAGTGCCGGAACTCTTCGGCCTGCCGCAGCGTGCGGGTGAACGCCTGCCGGAAGGCGCCTCACTTGATGATGCCGTTTCAATTGACTCGGCTTCGGTCAGCAAAGGGAAGGGATCGGTCAAACGCAAAGAGAAACTGACCTTGCGCGTGGCGGCAACGGTCGTCGACGTGCTGCCTAACGGTGTGCTTTCGATTTCTGGATCGCAAGAACTGCGGGTGAATTTCGAACTTCGGGAACTGCTGGTCTCGGGCTATGTCCGCCCCGAAGATATCTCGCGCCAGAATGAAATCACCTATGACAAGATCGCGTCAGCGCGGGTGTCTTATGGTGGCCGCGGGCAGATCACGGATGTGCAGCAACCACGCTATGGACAACAGATACTTGATACCTTGCTACCTTTCTGAGGGCTGCGCTGATGGGAAAACTACTACCGATCGTTTTTCTGGTTTTCGGCCTGGCTGCCGGTGCGGGCGCCCGGATCCTATTGTCCCCTTCCGGGGAAGCTGAAGATCTTGCGGAGGCTGGGCAAAAACCCAATGAAGACAAGAAAAACAAAACTAAACCCGGCAAAGATGATCAATCAGAAACACATGAGTATTTGAAACTCACCAAACAGTTCGTGGTCCCCGTGGTTTCCGAGGACGAGATATCGGCGCTCGTCACCATGTCCCTCAGCCTTGAGGTGAGGCCGGGGATTGCCGAAGCGTTTTATGAGATCGAGCCAAAATTAAGGGACCGGTTTCTGCAAGTTCTGTTTGATCACGCCAATATCGGCGGGTTTGACGGCGCATTCACGCGGTCAGACAACCTGACGGCTTTGCGCAATGCGTTGCTGGAGGTTGCGAGAAAGGATCTGGGCGAAGATGTCTCGCAAGTTCTGATCATGAGTGTCAGCCGACAGGATACCTGAACGGGTTGGGGTTACGATTCCTGAGCTTTAGATTGTCGCACGCGTCGCTTGTGTTCCTGCAGGCGGCGCGACAGATCGGCAACGGCCAGTTTGCGCCCAAATGCCCCACGCAATTCTTCCATTGCCGCAAGCTTTTGTGATCGCAGGCGCGCCAACTCGGTGTTCAGGTTGCGCCGTGTCAAAGATTCCCAGCCGTGCCACAACAGGTCTGCGCCGGTGACCTGATAGCCATCCGACTGTGAACTCGTCGATTTTACTTCGGCTAATTGAGAATCCAGACGCGTCAATTGCTGAAGCAACTGGGCTTCGCGCTGCAACAAAGGGTGCAATTTTTGGTGTTCCCGTTGATAAACAGCTTCGGCGACGGTCAAAAGGTTGCCCATGCGATCTTGCGTCATCCGACCTGACCCTTCGCTCGTTTGCGCATGGCTTCGGCAAACCGAATAGCTGCTGCAACGGGTCGGTAGTATTCTTCGGTAATTTCCTGTCCGATCCCGACGGTCGCGTGCAATGCGCGTGCTGTTGGTGGATCGGAATGAATAGGAATGCCTGCGTCTCCGGCCGTGGCCCTGATTGTTGCCGCGATTTCATCTACCCCTTTGGCGACGCAAACCGGAGCGCTGCCATTTGCTCGCGACCATTTCAGCGCCACCGCATAATGCGTCGGGTTGACGATCACCACATCGGCCTTGGGCACATCCGCCATCATCTGCTTGGTTGCTATGTCCTGCGCGCGTTGGCGACGCTGCTGTTTGACGTGCGGATCACCCTCGGAATCCTTGGTTTCATCCTGAATTTCTTTGCGTGACATTCTGTTTTTGCGAAGGTGTTCGGCATGTTGCCACAGATAGTCTATCACGCCGATCGCCAGCGCGATCATTATGACGATAAACAGAAATTGGCTGAGTAAGTTCATCATCAACAGAATTGAGGATCTCGGGGCGGCTGCACTGGCTGTCAGAATCTCGGGCAGGTGGGCGTGCAAAAATAGGGTCAGGCATGTTCCATAGATCAACAATTTAACAAAGCTCTTGGCGAATTCGAACAACCCGCCCCGGCCAAACTTGTTCTTTGCGTTTGAGACGATCGAGATGCGTGAACCGCGTGGTTTCAGCTTTTCCGGCGCGAAGATCAGTGCGCGCTGGGCGATCAGGCTGAGCAACACCGCGACTGCCGGAACGATAAACAATGCGGCGATTGGTGCCAGAGTTGATCTCAGAATCCCAGCGACGGTGCATGTCGCGGGTCCGACGGTCAGCAAGCTTGCGAATTGATCTGATTGGTCGATCAAGACCACGAACACAGTCCCCAGATGCTCTGCCGTGAATTGCCCCGTGAGCAAAAGTGCGACGAGCAGTCCCATGTATGCAGCCACCACCGACAGATCATTGGACTTCGCCACCTCGCCTTTTTTGCGGGCTTTTTCCAGCTTTTGCGGGGTCGCCTCAAATGACTTATCACTGTCGTCGTCTGATGCGCTCATCGCAGCCCTCCAAGCGGGTTTTGGAAAAAGGTGAACAAAGCGTCAGACCAGGTTGCCAGGATCAATGGTGCCCCGGCGAAAAGCAGGAAAAGGCCTGCGAAAGTGATTGCTGGGGCACCGACAAAAGCGACCATGAGCTGCGGCATGGCGCGGTTAATTACGCCCAGTGCGAGGTTGTAGATCAGCGATGCGATGACAAAGGGCATCGCCAGCGCAAAGGCCAGTCCAAAGCTGCGGGCGACTTGCGCAACGCCCCATTGCGATAGATCAGGCGCAGTTGGTAGCGCGCCCATCGGAAACAGCATATAGCTGTGGATCATGAACTGCGCTGCACGGATATGAAGGCCAAGCAATACCGCCAGCGCCAAGCCGGCCAGCGTCAGCAGATACCCCATCGCCGGGACAGGTTCTGCGGCCGCTCCGCCAAGGATCTGAGACAAGGATGTCGCTTGCGCCGCGATTGAACCTGCAGTTTGTAGTGCAAGGACAAACAGGCGCAACCCGATGCCGAGCATAAGACCGATCAAGACTTCGATGGTGATTAATCCAATCATTTTGTGAAAGCCCGGCATAACACCCGATGCGGGTATGGCGGGAATGACAATCATTGTGAAAGCAACTGACACGCCCAGTTTGACCCGCACAGGGACGCTGCGTTCACCAAAGGCCGGTAGTAGCGAAACCAATGCGGACACACGAAGAAATACGGCAAACAGATGCCACAGGTTTTGCCCCAGATGTGGCCAAAGCTCTGACGGGACTGAGATCACGCGGGCACCGTTCCGACCAAGGCGGGGCGCGCCTCAAGCCCGATCTCTTCAAAAGACAGGACGGGGTTGGCGACGCCGCGCGCGTGCATAATGGTCCTGAGCAATCTGCGTCGGCGGGTCGTGGTTACGACCGCCGGGAACAACCCGTGATCTGCTGATTTTGCGACGCTATCGACAACTCCATCGGCCAGCTTATTGAACAGGTTGGGCGGTAGTGCCACGTCGATACCGGCGTTCGCGGCGTCGATCTGGTAGGTGGCAAATGTGTCCTCCCATTCCGGCGCGAGTTGGATCAGAGGGATCGAGCCGTCCTCGCGCTTCATGTCGGCAACCAGTTGAAAGCCCAGCCGCTGGCGGACCAGTTCGCAGATCCCTTCGGGCTGGGTGGTGGTCAATCGTGCTTCGGCCACGCTTTCAAGGATCAGCGCCATGTTTCGGATCGAGACCCGTTCGTCTAGCAACAGCCGCAGAACAGCATGCAGTGTGTCGATCGGCACCTTGTCCGGGATCAATTCGTCCAGCATTTTGCGGTTGGCTTCAGCTCGGGTCGGATCGCTGAGCCGCGTCATCTCGGACAGCAGGCGGCGAAGGGATTTCAGGGTCATAAGGCGCGAGAAATTCTGTTTGATGATCTCTAGCAGATGGGTCGCCAGAATTTCAGGAGGGGTGACGATGGTGGCCCCATTCAGTGCGGCGACCTCCTGGTCCTTGGGCAATATCCAGCGCGCCGGGGCACCGTAGACGGGTTCGGTCACATCGGTGCCATCAGGTAGAAAGTCGTGCCCGTCCTGTACCAGTGCGAGCACGAGTTCAGAATTCAGAACACCACGCGCCTGTTCGACCCCTTGTACTTTGATCACATAAGTTCCGGTCGGAAGATCGGCGCGGTCAGTCAATCGAATTTCGGGCAGGATAAGCCCAAAGCTTGAGGCGACATAGGTCCGCATGTTGGCGATCCGCGCGTCAAGGCCGGTACCGGGATTCAGCACCATGCTGACCAGATCGGGGGCGAATTCCAAGTGAACGTCGTCGAGGTCAAGGATATCACCGATGGCCTGTGAAACCGGAGTGTCAGACTCGGCCTCGGGGGTCTGAGCCTCTGCCTCGCTGGCGTTGCGTTTTCTGAGGCCTGAATAAGCCGCATAGCCCAGCACCCCGGCCCCAAGAATGAACGGTAAGAACGGCAAACCGGGCACCAGGGCGAACAGCACCATTAGAACCGCTACGGTGCCCAACGCCGCCGGGTGGCGTCCAAGCTGCGAGAAGATCGCATTGTCAGTTGCACCCTGCGTACCGCCACGCGCCAACAGCAAGGCAGACGCAATCGAGATGATCACTGCTGGTATCTGCGATACCAACCCGTCCCCAACGGTCAGGATTGCATAGGTTTCGAAGGCGGACGATACCGGCATCCCATGCACGATGACCCCCATGACCAATCCCATCACGAGGTTGAGAAGTGTGATGAGCAACCCGGCAATCGCATCGCCTTTGACGAATTTCGACGCGCCGTCGAGCGAACCAAAAAAGGTGGTTTCCTGCTGCTCGCGCTCGCGTCGTTCTTTGGCTTGCTGGTGATCGATGGCTCCAGCCGACATGTCACTGTCGATGGCCAACTGTTTGCCCGGCATCCCGTCCAGCGCGAACCGGGCACCCACTTCGGCCATGCGGGCCGCACCCTTTGTGATGACCATGAAGTTCACGATCAGCAGAACGCCAAACACCACAAGGCCCAGAAAGATGCTGCCGCCCATGACAAACTGGGCGAAACCTTCGATCACGTCACCAGCGGCGTTGGTGCCGGTGTGCCCCTGACCGATGATCAGCTTGGTTGAGGACACGTTCAGCGACAAGCGCAACATCAGTGAGGCCAGCAGGATCGTCGGGAAAGATGAAAAATCCAGAGGCCGCTCAATGAACAGCGTCAAGGTGAAGATCAGGATCGCCAGCGCAAAGGACGCCGCCAGCCCCACATCCAGGACCCAGGCTGGCATGGGCAGGATCATCATCACGATGACCGCCATCAGCGCCAGCGCCAGCAATATGGTCGGAGTGAACAAGGTGCGGGGATCGATACGGGGCACTATCTGCTCCTAATTGAAAGCGATAAAGGCGGTGGCTGTAGAGGTTTCGGGAACCAGTGACCCCAGCGCGTTCTGGCCGACCGGATGAGCGTTCAGCGGGATGAGTGGGCTGGCAGATGCGGTGAATGGATCGCGTTCGTGGGCTGTGCCCGAGCCATCCAGCTGCGCCAGGACGGTCTGAAAACGGTCAGAATATGAGGCCGCAAGGTGCTGCGTGCGCGAGTGGTAGGCCCCGGCAGCGGCAGGCCATGATCCAAGTTCCGCATAAAGCTGGGCCAGAAACCGTGCTGCATAGGTTGCGTTTTCATCCGGATCGAACATCGCGTCGATCGAGCGAAAAGCCTTACCATGCCAACGATAATTGATCTGAAAGCAACCGACATCAAAGCTGCGTACACCGGATTTGAAGATGTCGAACACGTAAGACTTTGCCTCAACCTCGGAGGCAAACCAATATCCCTGTCCTTCACGATTGACGGTCCATGGCCAGGGTTCCAGTAATCCGTTCTGCGTGCGGCCTGTTTCTACGCGGGCAATTGCCTTGAGAACATCGAGCGGGACGCCTTCGGCCTGCGCAGCCCGCCGGGCCGCTTGATCACACAGCGCCGATGTTGGCGATGCGTATCCGGCCTGCGCCAGAAGGGCCTGCGCCAAGAGCGCGGAAACTAGTAGGTTTTGAGTTGGCATTCTGCCGGTCCGGAATTCTAATCAGTCCGGGCCAAGCTATCCAATCATCTGTTTACAGAGAGTTAGCGCGCCTTAGTTTCGATCAATCTTTCGGCCAAAAACCACACTGGTGTTGGTACGCAATACGCCGGGGATGCGCGCAAGTTCGTCGACCAGAATGTCGAGATCTTCGATCCGTGGCGCTTCGGCGGAAAGCAGCAGGTCAAATTCGCCATTGATTGATAAACACAGTTTGACCTCGGGATAAGCTTCAAGCCGCTTGATGATCCGTGTGGTTTCTTTCTGCTGCACTTCAAGCAGAACGATGATCTGAACGCGTGGCGTATCTTCGGTTTCGCGCAAGACAACCGAGTACCCTGCTATAACGCCTCGCTCCTCCATGCGATTGATGCGTTCATGCACCGTTGTTCGGGCGACGCCAAGCTTAGAGGCGATGAGGGTCGTCGAATCGCGTGCATTGTGTTGCAAAGCGGCGATGATGCGTCGGTCAAGCTGGTCCATTGCGGCTCCGGGTTCAGGCAACTTCGCCTCGGTTTAGGGTAGTTTGGTGTTCGGGCTCAAGGCTGGTGCGGATAACGGGGATGCAGTTCATCAATGATGATCGGATGCGCATGAGGTTTTGGCCCAGACAGGTGGGGGTGATCCTGTGGGAGGTCAGGGTGGCCGTGAACCACCGCATTGTCTTCGCGCCGTGGCCAGGCAATGAGCACAAGAACCAGACCCAGAATCGCTGCGGTCGCCATTCCGGCCATGGCCACAGTTACGCCAAAGCGGGTCATCAGCCACCCGGCCAGGGGATAAAGCACCAGCCAGCAAGCATGAGACAGAGTGAACTGTGCGGCAAACACAGCGGGTCGATCTTCGGGGTGGGCGGATCGGGTCAGCAGGCGGCCCGAGGGCGTCAACGTGCTGGAGTATCCAAAGCCGACCAATAGCCAGGTCGTTGTCAGTAAGCCCAGCGTCATCGGTAGGGTGGCAGATAGCAGCGCCGCTGCTGCCATGGTGCCCGTCGCCAATGATGCACCTCCCAGCATGACGCGACGCTCTGGAATGTGATCCAGAAGGCGTGGCAGTGCAAATGCTGCGAGCATCGAACCGCCACCGAACCCGGCCAGCGCGACGGCAACGGCGCTTTCAGAAAGACCAAGATCGCCGCGCACGATCACGACCGTGTTGACGATGACCATCGAACTGAGCGCGGCCGCGCTCCAACTCAGCGCCAGCAGGCCGCGCAGGCGCGGGGTTTTAAGGTAAATTCGAATGCCGCGCGTTGTGCGGTCATAGATGCCACGCGGCTGGGATGGTTTGGGTGAGGGCAAAGTTGCAGACACCACAAGCAGGGCCGAGGCGACAAAACCGACACAGGTGCCCAGAAACAGGCTGTCGAAACTGACGAACAGCAGCAAGGTGGCGGCCAGCATCGGGCTCAGCAGGCTTTCCAGATCGTAAGCCAGCCGCGACAGGGACAAGGCTTTGGTATAGTCCTGTTCGTTGGTCAGCACATCCGGGATGGTGGCCTGAAACGCGGGTGTAAATCCGGCTGAGGCGGATTGCAGCACAAAGATCAGCACGTAGACCTGCCAGATTTCGGACACGAAAGGCAGGCAGAGCGCAACCACAGCGCGCACCAAATCCATTGCGACCAGCATCCGACGACGATCCAGCCGCTCGGCAAAGGCAGCAGCAAGCGGGGCAACGGTGACATAGGCGATCATTTTGATCGTAAGAGCGGTACCAAGGACCATCCCGGCGGCCTCTCCGGCCAGATCAAAGGCTAACAGCCCCAAGGCAACCGTCGCCAGCCCTGTTCCGGTCAGCGCCACGATCTGCGCGGCCAGCAGATGTCTGTAGGTACGGTTTTTCAGGATGCTGAGCATTGTCGGAATTTCTCAATCGCGGTGTCGCATCCATAGTTCTCGTGTTGGCCATAAGGTCAAGGGTGCCGCTTTTCCAAGGACGGCGTTGAGTTTGCGGGCCAAACCGCCTATCTCGGGGCCGAAAGCGCACAAAGGACATTTCCGTGGCGAACCACTTGTATAAAAATGACCTGCCGGACGGGCTGGATCTGGGCCCGGTTGTGGCCATTGACTGTGAAACCATGGGGTTGAACCCGCATCGAGATCGCCTGTGCGTGATCCAGATGTCAGGAGGGGACGGCAACAGCCATATCGTTCAGGTCGAGATTGGGCAGACGCAGGCGCCGAACCTCTGTGCGATGCTGGAAAACCCGAATGTTTTGAAGCTGTTCCACTTTGGCCGCTTCGATATTGCTGCGATGTATCACACCTTCGGCGCTTTGGCCGCCCCGGTCTATTGCACCAAGATCGCCAGCCGTTTGGTGCGCACCTATACTGATCGTCATGGTCTTAAGAACCTGTGTCAGGAACTGATTGGCGTCGATATCTCGAAGCAGCAGCAGATGAGCGATTGGGGCGCTGAAACGCTGACTGATGCCCAGTTGGACTATGCGGCATCGGATGTTTTGTACCTGCACCAACTGCGGGATGCACTGGACGGACGTCTGGCCCGCGAAGGCCGCACCGAAATGGCGCAGGCGTGTTTTGACTTCCTGCCGATGCGTGCGAAGCTTGACCTCGCAGGCTGGCCCGAAACTGATATTTTTGCGCACTCATGACTGACACCGAAGCATTCCTCAGAACCGCCCGGCAGGTCGTTACCGACGAAGCCCGCGCATTGGAGGTCCTTGCCGAAAGCTTGGACGAGCATTTCGCCGAAGCCGTGCAACTGATCCTGCAGGCCACTGGCCGCATCATTATCAGCGGTATCGGCAAATCCGGCCATATTGGCCACAAGATCGCGGCGACTCTGGCCAGCACTGGTACGCCCGCCTATTTTGTTCATCCCGCCGAAGCCAGCCATGGTGATTTGGGCATGGTCTCGAAAGGCGATGTGGTCCTTGCGATCTCGAACTCAGGTGAAGCGCCGGAACTGGCGAACTTGTTGGCCTTTACGCGTCGCTTTGGAATTCCGCTGATCGGGTTGTCGAGCAAGCCGGAAAGCACCTTGATGAAACAGGCGGATGTGCACCTGCTTATCCCGTCACTGGGAGAGGCCTGCGGCTTTGGGATGGTGCCTTCAATTTCGACGACGCTGACCCTTGCGATGGGCGACGCGCTGGCGATTGCGCTGATGAAGTACCGGGATTTCAAACCCGAAGATTTCCGCGCTTACCACCCCGGTGGAAAGTTGGGGGCGCAACTGTCAACTGTGCGTGATCTGATGCATGAAGATTTGCCCTTGGTGACCGCTGGCACCCCGATGAGCGAGGCGCTGCTGGTCATGAGTCAGAAGAGCTTTGGTGTTGTGGGAGTCACTGATCAGGCAGGTCGTTTGCTGGGTATTGTGACCGATGGCGACCTGCGCAGGAACATGGACGGGCTATTGAGCAAAAACACCGAAGAGGTGATGACCGAAAATCCAATGACCATTGCGCCAAGTGCTATGGCGGAGGAGGCGGTTGCAATCATGAACGATCGCAAGATCACGTCACTCTTTGTGGTTGATCCTGACACAAATGGCCCAGCCTTGGGTCTGCTGCACATACATGACTGTCTGCGTGTAGGATTGGGTTAAGACGATGGCTGAGGTTGATCGCCATTCCCGATGGGTACAGTTCCTGAAGGTGCTGTTGCCGCTGGTGGCGATTTTGTTGCTGTCTTCCGTCTTTCTTCTTTCCCGCAGCATCGACACCAATGTCTCGGTGCCGTTCGGCGATCAGGATATTGGCGACCGGCTGACAGATCAGGTGGTCACGCGACCCGACTACAAAGGTGTCACTCGCAAGGGCGAGGAAATCCGCGTCGAAGCCCGACGGGCCAGTCAGGGTGGCGATGGCGACACGCCGACCGCTGCCGAAGTGCAGGGCCGCTTTGGACTAAGCGATGGGGGTGAGATTACGCTCGAATCCAATACAGGGATCATCAGGCCAGACAAAGGGACCGCAACCTTTGTTGGGGATGTGGTCATCACCACCCGGGACGGCATCCAGGTCACCACCGAGCTGTTGAATACATCGCTGGATGAAATACGTGGTGATAGTCCCGGCCAGATTGACGGAACCGGTCCGATTGGCGACTTTACTGCGGGGCGAATGACTTTCGGAACCGAAAAAAAGGACGGTCCGGTTCATATTCTTTTTACAGGCGGCGTGAAGTTGATATATGAGCCGCAAAAAGCAGAAAGATAACTTGTGTTCGATTTACGTGTCGCCTTTTTGTGTCTAGCCGTGGCTGTCGGAGCCACACCTGTTTCTGCACAAGAGGCTCAGGTGGCGTTCGGCTCGGTCAATGCCGACCCGACGCTGCCGGTCGAAGTGACGTCCGAGACATTGAACGTGAATCAGGAAGATGGATCGGCCGAGTTTATCGGCAACGTCATTGTCATCCAGGGTGAGATGCGCCTGACGGCAGACCGGGTTCTTGTCATCTATAACGAAGAACGCTCGGCCATCGAACGGATGGAGGCCACCGAAAACGTGGTTCTGGTCAGTCCGCCCGACGCAGCCGAGGGCGATTGGGCAGAATACACCATCGACTCCGGCGTGATTGAGATGAAGGGCAACGTGTTGCTGACGCAGGGCCCAAGTATCATCAGCGGCGACGAGATGATTGCAAATCTGACGACGGGAACCGCGACGATGTCAGGGCGTGTCAAAACCATTCTGCAACAAGGTGGCAACTGATGAACCGGCCCGAACTCTCCATCGCTGAAGGTTCTTCCGGTCTGAAGATCGAAAAGCTACGAAAGTCTTATCGCAAGAAGACCGTCATTCGCGATGTGTCCATGGAATTGAACCGCTCCGAGGTCGTGGCGTTGCTAGGCCCGAACGGATCGGGCAAGACCACCACTTTTTATTCTGTCGCGGGTCTGGTTTTCCCCGAAGCAGGCACGGTCACGATTGATGGGCAGAGCGTCACGACCCTGCCGATGTATCGTCGTGCCCGGATGGGGATCGGATATCTGCCGCAGGAGATGTCGATTTTCCGCGGGATGAGCGTTGAAGACAACATCGCTTCGGTTCTAGATATCACGGTTAAACATGCCCATCGCCGCAAGGAGCGGCTGGAAGAGCTGCTATCGGACTTTTCCATCGAACACCTGCGCCGAGCGCCTGCATTGGCATTGTCCGGCGGAGAACGCCGCCGGGTCGAAATAGCGCGCTGTCTGGCCGCCGATCCGAAATATCTGCTGTTGGACGAACCATTTGCGGGTGTCGACCCGATCAGTGTCGGTGATATCCGGCATCTGGTGGCCGATCTGAAAAAGCGTGGCATCGGAGTGCTGATCACGGATCATAACGTCCGGGAAACGCTGGAGATTGTGGATCGGGCCTATATCTTGCATGACGGCCAGGTTTTGATGTCAGGCACGCCCGACGAAGTTGTCGAAAACGAAAATGTTCGCCGGGTCTATCTGGGTGAAAACTTCCGTATTTCATAAGGTTGTGCGGAGATGCGCCTGACGCATGACGGAAATCACGTATATACACACCTGTTTTGATTGACTCTTCCCTCACCTCTTGGCTCAATTGGCATATGGCATTTCTTCGGTTCCAAACTGGATCTCGATCTCCCTTCGTTGAAGGGCCGGGCCAACGGCAACCGCAGAACATGCCGATACCCCCCACCCGATAAAAACAAGTCAGTCGCGTTACGCGACGTCAGAATGGGTGTGAATTGTGAAGGAGATCACATGCGTTACCAAATCAGCGGAAAACAGATCGACATCGGTGCGGCCCTGCAGACCCATGTGCAGACCGAACTGGGCGAGGTCGTGGGCAAATATGCCCAGCGGCCTACAGACGCCAACGTCGTCTTTTCCCGTTCGGCGCATGAATATGTATGCGAAACCACCGTGCATCTGTCGACCGGCCTGACCGCACAGGCCAAGGCGCACGCGACCGAGATCTACGCGGCATTCGAAGGCTGCTGCGACAAGATGGAGACACAACTGCGACGCTATAAGCGCCGCCTGAAAGACCACCATAAGGATCGGTCCGAGCCGGTTGAACTCTTTGGCGCGTCCTCTTATATCCTCGCCTCTGACGAATCGGAGACGGCAGACGAACCCGAATCGCTGCAGCCTATGATCGTGGCTGAGATGGAAACCAAGATCCCATCGCTCAGTGTTGGTGAAGCCGTCATGCAGATGGAACTCGCTGGTGCTCCGGTACTGGTGTTCCGAAATGAGAACAAGGACGGATTGAATGTCGTTTATCGCCGCGAGGACGGCAATATCGGTTGGATCGATCCGTAACAGGCAAGACAAATCGGCCTGCCCCCGAATAGCCGGGGGCACGGCTTAGGAGCAAAATGATGGAGCTTTCGAGCATTCTAAAGCCAGAAGCGGTGCGTGTACTGTCCGCTGCTTCCAGCAAGAAGCGTTTGTTTCAGGAAATTGGCGATGTGGGCGCCGCGACGCTTGGGCTGGATGCTCAGACGATCGTAGACAGCCTGCTTGAGAGGGAGAGCCTTGGCCCAACTGGTGTTGGACATGGTGTTGCACTTCCGCACGCACGGCTTTCCGAACTAGAATCGGTTTCGGGTGTGTTTGTCATGCTGGAAAAGCCCATCGACTTCGGCTCGGTCGATCGTCAGCCGGTCGATTTGGCGTTTTCCCTGTTTGCGCCAGAAGAGGCGGGGGTTGAACACCTTAAGGCGCTGGCGTTGGTCTCGCGCACGCTGCGCGAGCAATCGGTCTGCGCCAAGCTGCGGGCCAACCCTGACCCGGTAAAGCTGTATGCCATTCTGACTGAAGCGCAATCGATGCAAGCTGCCTGATTGGCCCACTTATCAACAAAAAAAGCCCCCGATTTGTCGGGGGCTTTTTTTGTTTCTTTAGCTGGCGTGATCAGCCGCCGGATCCCATCTCCAGCGTCCACCAGATCTTGCCACCGCCTTCTTGGTGCCAGGCGAATCCCATCTGGGTGGCGCGCGGGTCCATGATCACAGCACGAGGACCGGGTTCCTGCATCCATGCGGCCAGCGTTTCGGTCTCGGTCTCAAAGGTTTCCGAGATCGCTTCACCCAGGAATGTACCGAAGTAACCGGCGCGCGCCGCGCGATCCAACGGAGACGAACCGTCCGAACCGAAATGCCATGGCCGATTCTGTCGCGCCATGTCTTTCGCATGAGTGGCGGCAGCTGCATTCAGTTGCGAGTTCAATTGGACCTGTTGCAGGCCAGATGCTTGCCGCAAGGCATTCACCGAATCCAGCATTCTGAACTGCAGCTTTTCAGGGTTGCCACGAATTTTGTACACAGATGGCAGCGGTCTGCCATCGGCGCCAATAGCGGATGTGCCCGAATCGGTACATGCCGCAAGTGCGACAAAACAAATCGCTAGTAGAGAAAGAATACGTGTCATGATCGGCCTAAATATTGTGTCGAGAAGGGAAATAGCCTGCTTGACCGCCCGGAGCAAACCTACAATGCCCCAACCTTGCGTGATTCTGCCGGTTTGATTTGCGACTGAAGCATTCTGGCCATAAAATGCCTTAGATTTTGCATTTGCTGTTAGCAGAGGACCGATCTCCATGGTCAAGAAACATATTCTTACATCGACGCGCCGGGGATTCCTGGCCGGTGCAACCGCCAGCTTGGCCTCGCCTGCGTTGGCTCAGTATATTCCGGGCGACCCGCTACGCCCCGCCCCGGAACCGGAAGCTCCGGTACGCCGCAATGTGTCGGGATTCCGTGCGCTGGACTGGCAGCCCTATTTTTCGAACACTCGAAACGGTGCTATTCTGGTGGATACCGTATCCAGAGCGCTGCATTATTGGTCAGATGATCAATCCGTATACAAACTGTACCCCTCTTCGGTGCCTCTGACCGAGGAATTGACCCGTCGCGGACGCACCAGTGTCATTCGCAAGGTGGAAGGCCCAAGCTGGTCACCGACGCCATCGATGAAGAAGCGCAACCCTGAATGGCCGGATTATATTCCGCCGGGTCCTGATAACCCGCTGGGAACACACGCTTTATATCTGAGCTGGAAGTATTATCGCATCCATGGCACCCACGATACGCGTAAAATTGGACGCCGGTCGTCGAACGGGTGCATTGGCTTGTTCAACGATGACATCGCCGAACTGTTTTCTATGGCTAAGGTCGGCACGCAAGTGTTGCTAATTTGACGACATTTTCGCGCACGAACCCGCTTGCGGGACAAGTTGCAATTGCAATCCGCCTGCATTGCTGATTAGAAAAACTCACGAGGTAAGTCTTAGATGCGTGGTTTCGCTATTGGGAATCGCGCAAATTCTGGAGGTTAATATGAAGAAACTCGTTCTCGCTGCTGCTCTGACTGCTGCTGCTTCGACCGCATATGCTGGCAATCTGGAAGAGCCGGTTGTTGAAGCACCTGTTGTTGTCGAAGAGACCCAAGGTTCGTCGCAGGGCATCATCCTGCCGCTGATCCTGCTGGTTGTTGTTGCCGCAGCTGTTGCAGCAAGCTAAGTCGACGAGACTTTATGCACTTAAAAGGCGGTGGTGCAAACCACCGCCTTTTTTCGTGTCTGGTGAAAGCGCGATTAGTCTAACCAACCACGCAGATTGTCTTCGATCACCTTACTCAGCGCGGCGATATGCGAATCATCGTCGTTAAGGCAAGGGATATAGGTGAACGATTCACCACCTGCCTCTTCGAAGCTCTCTTTGATCTCTTCGTTGATCTCTTCCAGCGTCTCAATGCAATCGGCAGAGAAGGCAGGTGCGATGACGGCGATGTTCTTCTTACCCTGACGCGCCAGATCAGCCACGTGATCAACGGTGTAGGGCTTCAGCCATTCTTCAGGTCCAAAGCGCGATTGAAAGGTCGAGATCAGCTGATCATCCGTCCATCCCAGACGCTCTTTCAGTAGCCTTGATGTTTTCACGCATTGGCAGTGGTAGGGGTCCCCTTGCTGCAAATAGCGCTGGGGCATCCCGTGATACGAGCAGACCAGGACATCCGGTTTTGTCTCCATATCTGCATAGGCGCGCTCGACAGAGCTCGCCAACGCATCGATATAGGCAGGTTCGTCGAAATAGGCCGGAACAGTTCGGCTGGCAGGCTGCCATGTCTCTTTCATCAACGCGCGGAAGAACTGATCATTTGCTGTAGCAGTCGTGGCACCGGCGTATTGCGGGTAGAGCGGGAAGAACAGGATGCGATCACAGCCTTCTTCTACCATCTCTCGGACCTTCGACGGAGTTGAAGGATTGCCGTAACGCATGCAAAAATCCAGCATCACCCGATCGCCATACCGCTGCTGCATCGCTGCGCGCAGCTTGGCAGTCTGATCTTTGGTGATCGTCATCAACGGGCTTTCGCCCTTATCGTGATTCCAGATTGACTTGTACGCCTCACCCGAACTGAAAGGCCGCTTGGTCAGAATGATGCTTTGCAGAATCGGCTGCCACTTCCACGCCGGGTAGTCGATCACGCGCTTGTCCGACAGGAACTCGTTCAGATACCGCCGCATAGGCCAATAACTGTAGTCATCTGGAGTTCCCAGATTAGCCAGCAGGATGCCGACGCGGCCCATCTTGACCTTGGGATGGTCTGCAGGGGCATGGGTTGGACGAGTGGCATCAAACATTGAAAGCTTCCTGATTTGTGGTGTCTGGCCTGAGATATAGGGAAAAGGCCGGTCGTCAATCGGGCAGTTTGCCCTCATCCGTACCTAGCGCATCAGCCAGCCGCATCTTGGCGGATCCCGGACGCAATGGTTTGAGTTGGCTGTCATCGGGGGTCCAGCCCGTCAGACAGATCAATTCAAATGTTGCCGTCAGGCGGCCCTGTGGCGATTTGTAATGTCCGGCATAGATGTCTTGCGCTTTGTCAAAAACAGCACGTCGGGTCGCGTGTTTCAGGCGATCGGCCAATGCGTTGGTTTCTCCCATTGCACGCAGATCACGCATCAAATGCAGCAGATCGCGGTATTCCGCAGACAGTGTCGCCTTGTCGGCGACGGGTAAAGCCAGCCCGGCCCGCTGCAGCAGCCCCCCCAGATCACGAAGCTCGGCCATAGGAGCAATACGGGGGCTGAGACCGCCAGTCACCTCGATCTCGGCTTGACCCAAAGCCGCGCGTAATTCCTTAAGGGTGTCGCCCCCTAAACATACCGCTAACAGCAATCCGTCGGATTTTAGGGCGCGATGGCATTGGATCAGTTGGCCGACCGGGTCGTTTGCCCAATGCAGTGCCATCGCATGTATCAAGAGATCATGCGCTCCTGGAGTTAGGTCGAGAACATCTTCATCCCTGATCACCCGGGCCTCGGGCCACAACCCCTCCCAGATATGAGGGAAGGGGGTCACGACGGCGGGGGCCTTAAAGGTTTTGTTAACCATGGACAGACGATCCTGCACTTCGTCGACAGCGACATGGTGCAGGAAAAGCGCGTCGTCCCGCGCGCGGCTGCGGTGAAGCGCAAGGACGGCGCGGTCAAACAGAGAGGGTGTAGTGTCGGACGGAAGCTTCATAAGCCGCAAGTATCGCATTCGTCAGGGGATTC
The DNA here is from genome assembly GCF_056537625.1 of Ruegeria sp. C6. Taxonomy (NCBI): domain Bacteria; kingdom Pseudomonadati; phylum Pseudomonadota; class Alphaproteobacteria; order Rhodobacterales; family Roseobacteraceae; genus Ruegeria; species Ruegeria sp. C6. The sequence goes on from NZ_JBQFRW010000009.1 coordinate 63,914, forward strand.
AAACCGCTGTCGAGATGATCTACCCACCGCGTTGCCTGTCCTGCGGAGCACTGACCGAATCCGATTTCGGCCTCTGCGGCGCATGCTGGCGCGACACGCCGTTCATCGGTGGCACCGTCTGCGAAAGCTGCGGCATGCCACTTCCCGGCGCGCGGGACGGACACCGGATTGAATGTGATGACTGCCTCAGGGCACCACGCGCGTGGCAGCATGGTCGGGCAGCGTTGCTGTATCAGGGGCGCGCGAAGGCACTCATACTTGCCTTTAAGCACGGGGATCGGCCTGAGTTGGCCCGCCCTGCCGCACGCTGGATGGCTCAAGCCGGGCAAGAGCTGTTGCACCCGAACATGCTGATCGCGCCGGTTCCGCTGCACTGGACCCGGCTGATCAAGCGTCGCTACAATCAATCGGTGCTGCTGGCGGGGCATCTGGGCCGGGAAGCGGAGTTGAGCGTCTGCCCCGATCTTCTGGTACGCACGGTACGCACCCCTGTTCTGGATGGAAAAACTGCGGTTGAGCGATCCCTTGCGCTGTCCAACGCCATATCTCTGCATCGAAAACGTGCACCCATGATCAGAGGCCGGGATATTCTTCTGGTCGATGATGTTATGACCTCGGGTGCGACGTTGGACGCCTGCGCGCGTGTCTGTCGCGCGTCAGGGGCAAATCATATTTTCGTGTTGGTACTGGCGCGCGTTGCCAAGGATGCCTAATTCGCCCAAGAATGTGCGAAACCCAAAGGGACGGAATATGAAGCCGGTAGAAATCTACACCTCGCCGCTGTGCGGCTTTTGTCATGCGGCCAAGCGGTTGTTGAAACAGAAAGGCGTCGAATTCAAGGAAATCGACGTGCTGATGCATCCGAAACGCAAACCTGAAATGATCCAGCGCGCGGCAGGAAAACGCACTGTGCCGCAGATTTTTGTGGGCACCACCCATGTTGGTGGGTGCGACGATCTTTACGAGCTTGAACGTCAGGGCAAGCTGGACCGCCTGCTGGCGGCTTGATGAAAACCGCTTTGCTGCAGATCACCGCGTCGGATGATCCGGCTGAGAATCTCGAGATGGTGCGTGCCATGATGGCCCACGCGGCAGCGCAGGGTGCGCAGTTCATTCTGACGCCCGAGGTCACGAATTGCGTCTCCACCAGCACCACACGCCAGCACGAGGTTCTGCAGCACGAAGAAGATGACATTACTTTGGCGGGTCTGTGCGAACAGGCCGCCAAATTGGGTGTCTGGCTGCTGATCGGGTCACTTGCGATCAAAACGCATGACTCGGACGGGCGCTTTGCCAACCGTAGCTTCATGGTCAACCCGCAGGGGCAGATCGTGGCGCGGTACGACAAGATTCACATGTTCGACGTGCAGGTCACGGAATCCGAGACCTTCCGCGAATCGAAGAACTATCGCCCCGGTCAGAAAGCGGTGATTGCCGACACCGATTTCGGTAAAGTCGGCCTGACCATCTGCTATGATATTCGATTTCCCTACCTGTATGCCGCTTTGGCGCAGGCGGGCGCGCGGATTCTCACCGTCCCGGCGGCGTTTTCGCCGGTCACCGGTGCTGCCCATTGGGAAGCACTGCTGCGCGCGCGGGCCATTGAGACCGGCTGCTGGGTGCTGGCTCCGGCACAAACGGGTGAGCACCCTAAAACTCGCGGCAAGACGCGATATACACACGGCCACAGTATGATTGTCGCCCCGTGGGGAGAGGTGCTGATCGACGCAGGCACCGATCCGGGCATTCACTTTTTTGATTTGGATGATAGGTCTGTTACAGAGGCGCGACGACGCGTGCCTTCACTAACACATGTCCGCCCCTTTGACGCACCCTGATTCAGAACCGGACCATGACTGACGAAAAAAATGCCCTTGCGGTCACGCTGTTCAGCGAGATCCTGACCGCCGATCAGCTATTGCGCAACCGGCTGAGCCGGGTGCTGCCCAAGGGCATGGAAATCTCGCATTTCTCGGTGCTGAACCATCTGGTGTTTGTCGGCGACGAGCGCACCCCGGCGCAACTTGCCAACACGTTCCATGTGACGCGCGGGGCGATGACCAACACTTTGGCCAAGCTGGAATGGGCCGGTTATATCCACATCCGCCCCGACTGGGACGACGCCCGCCGCAAGATGGTCGCCATCAGCCCCGCAGGCCGACGCGCACGCGATCAGGCGATTTCCTCGATTGCCCCGCTGATCAACCGCGTGGTCGGAGAGCTGGGGCTGGAGCGGGTGCGCAGCACGCTGCCCGTGCTACGGGATTTGCGGTTGCAGTTGGAGGGGGAGTAGGGGCTTTACGCCAACTGCGCCAAAGGATCTTAAAAGATGACGGATGAAATTTGGGTTTCAGACATTACCGTCGGGATGGACCTGCAGAGGCCATTCCGGGCGCTTGTCCCCGATGATTTTCCTGAAGAACCAAGTGAACGCTTCAAGGCCTTCAGGTGGCAACCCGGATCAGGTTATCATGCGAATCTGTATCGTTGGCAGCGCCACGGGGAGCCGCTGGAGCAGCAGGATATCTTGCCGGATTTCTTTCAAGAGGTTGCACCTGAAGATCATGATTTTGAGCCTCACTACGGCAAGTATTCTGCTGTAATCACGTTGTTTGGAATTCTCGCGGTTCGATCAGATGTTGCCGATGTCCTCAAGAACTTCGACTTGGGGCAAGGGGGGCTTTATCCCGTCAACCTATTCGAAAAAGACAAGATCACACCGATTGAGCAGAACTACTCGATCCTGTGGATCGCAAACAAATCAGGCACGCTGAACATTGATGAGTCAAAAGGCCTTCTGCGTCGCCGACCCGATCGGGATGACCTTTTCCGACTTCCTGAATGGAAGGATGCCAAGCCCGGGGATGTTTTCTGCAATGCGGATGCTGCGTCCGGGATCGACATTTGGCGCGACCAGGGCGTACCACATCGTGTTTTTCTAAATGGGCTTCTTAAACAAGCGTTAGACGAAGCTGGGTTTGCTCCAGCATTCAGTTTTCACCGTTTGGCCGTCAAATAGGCAATTGTAAGATGGGTGCAATCGCCCATCCTACCTCGGCTTCACACTCGCCGTCACATAGTTCACACTCAAATCCCGGTCCGAGATCGACCAGCTCCACAGGATCGGGTTGAAGACGAACCCCTTGCGGTCCACCGGTTCCAGCCCGGCCTGGCGCAGCAGGTCGAACAGCTCATCCGGGGTGATGAACTTGTTCCACTCGTGCGTGCCGCGCGGCAGCCAACGCATGACGACCTCGGCCCCGATGATGGCCATCGCGTAGGATTTCGGGTTGCGATTGATGGTTGAGCAGATCAGTAACCCGCCCGGTTTCAGCAATTGCTGCGATGCGGTCAGGAAACCCAACGGATCAGCGACGTGTTCGACCACTTCCATATTCAGCACCACATCGAACTGTTCGCCTGCGGCGGCCATGTCTTCGGCGGTAGTGTGGCGGTAGTCGATCTGCAGCCCCGATTGCTCGGCATGGATGCGAGCGACCGGCAGGTTGCCTTCGGCGGCGTCGGCGCCCACGACCGTGGCGCCCAAACGCGCCATCGGTTCGCTCAATAACCCGCCGCCGCAGCCGATATCCAGCAGGCGCAAGCCTTCGAAGGGACGCGGAGCTTTCAGATCACGGTCGAACTCGCCTGCGATCTGCTGTGTGATATAATCCAGGCGACACGGATTCAGCATGTGCAGAGGTTTGAATTTCCCATGCGGGTCCCACCATTCTGCGGCCATCGCCTCGAATTTTGCGATCTCGGACGGGTCAACCGTGTTCGGATGCGCTTGCATTCCTGTCTCCGTGTGCTCTTTTACGCTTAAGGACTATATAGGGCCGTAATGGATAAGTACCCGGACCAAAAGCGCGCAGTTCAATATCTTTACCCGCCGATCGATCCGTTCGATCAGCGCGTGGTCGATATGGGCGATGGGCACCGTATTTATGTGGAACAATGCGGTAATCCCAATGGGATACCAGTGGTGATCCTGCATGGCGGGCCGGGCGGCGGCTGCAGCCCGGCGATGCGACGGTATTTCAATCCGGATGCCTATCGGGTGATTCTCTTTGATCAGCGCGGATGTGGCCGGTCGCGGCCAACCGCGTCGGTCGAAAACAACACGACATGGCATCTGGTGGCGGATATCGAGCGTCTGCGCAAATTGTTCGACATCGAAGATTGGATCGTCTTTGGCGGCAGCTGGGGCGCGACACTGGCATTGATCTATGCCCAAACACATCCAGATCGGGTAAATCGGCTGGTATTGCGCGGCGTGTTTCTGGCCACACAGGCCGAGCTGGACTGGTTTTATGGCGGTGGTGCGGGCAAATTCTGGCCTGAACAATGGGCCAAGTTCACCTCTCTCTTGCCCGAACATGAAGTAAATGACGCAATTGCGGCCTACAACAAGCGCCTGTTTTCGGGCGACCGCGCGACCGAGATCCTATATGCTCGCGCCTGGTCACATTGGGAAAACGCTTTGGCCTCGATCCACACCAACGGGTCGGTCGGGGAAAGCCCCGGCGAATACGCGCGAACTTTTGCGCGGCTTGAGAATCACTATTTCACGAACAAGGCGTTTCTTGAGTATGACGGGCAAATTCTGGATCAGATGGACCGGATTGCCCATATTCCCGGTCACATCGTTCAGGGACGCTATGACATGATCTGCCCACCGCAGGCTGCATGGAACCTGTCCGAGCGCTGGCCCAATGCCGAACTGAAGATGGTGCGGCAAGCCGGTCACGCCCTGTCAGAACCGGGCATCAGCGCGGAACTGGTTCGGATCATGGATCGCGTGTCGGAGGAAACGGTATGACTCGCATCGACCGTCGCGCATTATTTGCCTCGGGCGCCGCCGCCGCTTTGCTGGCGGCGACAGGAGCGTCTCTGGCCGATACGCCGAAACAGGGCGGCACCTTACGGCTGGCGGTGCCACGCGACAATAGTTTGGAACAGGTGGCTCGGGGCGCAGTCTTTGACAGCCTGACCGAGATCGCGCCCGATGGTACCCTGCGCGGAGAGCTGGCTACAAATTGGCAGACCGATGCTGATGCGCGGGTCTGGAACTTTGATCTGCGCGACGATGCTGTGTTCCACGATGGCACCAAGCTGGACGTGAACGATGTACTGGCTGTTCTGGAAGATATTGGACAGGCCGAGGCCATTGCACCTGATCGTGTGCAGCTGCAATTGGCCGAGGGTAACCCGGGACTACCATTCTTGCTGGCTGGGTCACGGTTTGTCATTGCGCGAGGGGGCGTGACGCCACTGGCTCAGGCCAACGGCACAGGATGCTACCGGGTTGAGCGGGCCGAGGATGAACGCCATTTCCGCGCACGCAGGGTGTCCAATCACTACAAAAGCGGAACGGCAGGATGGGTTGATACGCTTGAGATTATCGTGATCCCGGACGCCGGGGTGCGGGCCGAAGCATTGCGCGATGGATATGTAGATATCGCAGCGCTCCCGGCTGGTGAGGAGCTGACCGCGCAACGCGGGCTGCGATATCATCCGTCTGAGACCGAGATGGCGTTGGCAATGGCCTCTCATGTCGGTATGCCGCGCCAGATCAGCCGGGCTGCGCTGGATGATGGGCGCATCGCCGAACGGTGGTGGCTGGCGTAAATTTGATCACGATTTGCGCCGGGGGTTGCAGACTCAGGAACTCCTGCGTATATGCAGTTGCAACAGCGGCGCGTCGGACTTCTGGTCCGGGGCTCCACCGGAAAATTCGACGGGCCGCGCGCCCGTTTTTTTGTGCCCGATAGCAGGGTAGAGAACCTGAATGACAAACGACCTGATAGCCAAAGCTGCCATCGACCGGCGACTGGCCGAGATCATCACTCCTGTGATCGAGGATCTGGGGTATGAGCTTGTCCGCATTCGGCTGATGAGCGGCAAGACCACCACGATGCAGATCATGGCAGACAAGCCCAATGGCGGCATCGAAGTGGATGACTGCGCCGAGATTTCCAATGCGGTCAGCGCCACGCTGGACGTCGAAGACCCCATTTTGGACGCCTACACGCTTGAAGTTTCCAGCCCTGGAATTGACCGCCCTCTGACCCGTCTCAAAGATTTTGAGACGTTCGAAGGGTATGAGGCCAAGATCGAAACCGCAGAACTGATCGACGGTCGCCGCCGCTTCAAGGGCGAATTGGCCGGGATCGAAGGGGATGAGGTTCTGATCAACATCCCCGAGGGAGACGAGACGATCACCATCGGTTTGCAATTCGACTGGCTGAGCGATGCCAAGCTGGTCCTGACCGATGATCTGATCAAGGAAATGCTGCGCCAGCGCAAAGACGCTGGTGCCCTGAACGAAAACGCTTTCGACGAGATTGAGACCGAAGGGTCCGAAGAGGAGACGAACTGATGGCAATCACCTCAGCCAACCAGCTGGAGCTGCTGCAGACCGCCGAGGCCGTGGCCCGCGAAAAGATGATCGACCCCGGTCTGGTTGTCGAAGCGATGGAAGAATCGCTCGCCCGTGCCGCCAAGAGCCGTTACGGCGCCGAGATGGACATCCGCGTCAGCATCGACCGCAAGACCGGCAAGGCGACCTTTACCCGTGTCCGCACCGTGGTCGAGGATGAAGAGCTTGAGAACTATCAGGCCGAGATGACCGTCGAGCAGGCCAAGCAGTACATGGAGGCGCCCGAGGTTGGTGACGTCTTCGTTGAAGAAGTCCCGCCCGTGGAAATGGGCCGTATCGCTGCTCAGTCCGCCAAGCAGGTCATCTTGCAAAAGGTTCGCGAAGCCGAGCGTGATCGTCAGTACGAAGAATTCAAGGATCGTGCAGGCACCATCATCAACGGTGCGGTCAAGCGTGAAGAGTTCGGCAATGTGATCGTCGATCTGGGCGGTGCCGAGGCTGTTCTGCGCCGCAATGACAAGATCGGTCGCGAAAGTTATCGCCCAAACGACCGTGTGCGTGCCTACATCAAGGAAGTCCGCCGCGAGGTTCGTGGCCACCAGATATTCCTGTCGCGCACTGCGCCGGAATTCATGGCCGAGCTGTTCAAGATGGAAGTACCGGAAATCTATGACGGCATCATCGAGGTCAAGGCCGTTGCTCGTGATCCCGGCTCGCGCGCCAAGATTGCCGTGATTTCTTATGACGGCTCGATTGACCCCGTCGGCGCTTGTGTTGGTATGCGCGGCAGCCGCGTGCAGGCCGTTGTGAACGAGCTGCAGGGCGAAAAGATCGACATCATTCCGTGGAACGAAGATCAGCCGACTTTCCTTGTCAACGCTCTGCAGCCCGCCGAAGTTTCAAAGGTGGTTCTGGACGAAGAAGCCGGCAAGATCGAAGTTGTGGTTCCCGAGGAGCAACTGAGCCTCGCCATTGGCCGTCGTGGTCAGAACGTGCGTCTGGCCAGCCAGCTGACCAATCTGGACATCGACATCATGACCGAAGCCGAAGAATCGGCGCGCCGTCAGAAAGAATTCGAGGCCCGTACCCAGTTGTTCATGGAAACGCTGGATCTGGACGAATTCTTCGCTCAGCTGCTGGTTTCTGAAGGCTTCACCAACCTCGAAGAAGTGGCATACGTTGAAATCGACGAACTGCTGGTCATCGACGGTGTGGATGAAGGAACCGCGCAAGAACTTCAGACACGTGCACGCGAATTCCTGGAAGCTCAGGCCAAGGCGGCGCTGGATGCAGCCCGTGCACTGGGTGCCGAGGACAGTCTTATTGAATTCGAGGGCCTGACACCCCAGATGGTAGAGGCGCTGGCCAAGGATGATGTGAAGACTCTGGAAGACTTCGCAACCTGCGCCGACTGGGAACTGGCCGGTGGCTGGACTACGGTCGATGGCGAACGCATCAAGGATGATGGTGTACTGGAGCCCTTCGGCGTGACGCTGGAAGAGGCGCAGGATCTGGTCATGACCGCGCGCATCATGCTGGGTTGGGTCGATCCGGCCGAGCTGGAGCAGGCCGAAGAAGAAGGTGAAGCAACAGATGAGGAGGTCGAGGCCTGATCTCAGGCCTCGGGTGGCTGACATGGGTCGCGGTGGCGTCCATAAGGATCGGTCGGAAGGCCCTGAACGCAAGTGCATCGCCACGGGCGAGGTTCAGCCCAAATATGGCTTGATCCGCTTTGTGACGGGGCCGGATGGTCAGGTCTTTCCCGATGTCGCGGCGAAATTGCCGGGGCGTGGGGTTTACGTGGCGGCGGATCGTGCGGCGCTGGACAAGGCGGTGAACAAGAAACTGTTCTCGCGCGGGTTTAAGGCACAGGTGAGTGCCGCCAAGGACCTGACCGATGAGGTCGAGAAACAGGTGGCGCGTCGTGTGATCGAGCTGATCAGTCTGGCGCGCAAGTCCGGTGACGCGGTCGCCGGGTATGAAAAGGTCAAGTCGTGGCTGGACCGGGAAGAGGCCCAGGTGCTGATTCAGGCCTCAGATGGATCGGGGCGCGGCAAGTCGAAACTCAGCACGCCGCACTTCGGGAAATACATCGGCTGGCTGACCGCAGACGAGCTTGGGGCGGCATTTGGGCGCCAAACCGTGATTCATGCGGCCTTGGCCTCTGGCGGACTCGCCAAACGTGTTGTAGAGGAAGCGCAGCGCCTGCGTGGCTTGCGCGAAAAGGATGACGGCGGCAAGGGCCGCTCGGAAGGGTAAGAAGCTTTATGAGCGATAGTGACGGCAAAAAGACATTGGGTCTTCGTGGCGGGGCACGCCCCGGAAATGTGAAACAGAGTTTCAGCCACGGACGCACCAAGAATGTCGTGGTGGAGACCAAACGCAAACGCGTGGTCGTACCCAAGCCGGGCGCGACCAAACCAAGTGGTGGTGCGACACCTTCGGGTGATCCTTCGCGTCGCCCAGCGGGTATTTCCGATGCGGAAATGGCGCGTCGTATGAAGGCGTTGCAAGCCGCCAAAGCGCGCGAGGCTGAAGAGGCCGCTGCCCGTGAGGCGCAGGAAAAGGCGCGCGAAGAAGAACGCGCACGCCGCCGGGCCGAACAAGAGGCCAAGGAACGCGAGCAGCGTGAAGCTGAAGAGCGTGCCCGTGCCAAGGCCGAAGAGGAAGAACGCAAGCGTAAAGAGGCCGAGGAAGCAGCCCAGCGTGCTGCCGCAGCCCCGGCACCCGCCGAGCCCAAGGCCGCACGCAGCCCATCCAGCAAGCCTGCACCTGCTGCGGCACCGCGCAAGCAGGATCGCGAGCGTGAGCAGCGTGGCCGTGGCAAGGGCCGTGACGACAACCGCCGCTCGGGCAAGCTGACACTGGGTCAGGCCACTGGCGGCGAAGGCAATCGCCAACGCTCGATGGCCGCGATGAAACGCAAGCAAGAGCGGGCGCGCCAGAAGGCCATGGGCGGCACGGTCGAGCGGGAAAAGGTGATCCGCGACGTTCAGCTGCCCGAGGCGATCATGGTCTCGGAATTGGCCAACCGTATGGCCGAGCGTGTCGCTGACGTTGTCAAATCGCTGATGCAGATGGGCATGATGGTCACGCAGAACCAGACCATCGACGCTGACACCGCTGAACTGATCATCGAAGAATTTGGCCACAAGGTCACGCGTGTCTCTGATTCGGATGTTGAAGACGTCATCAAAGAGGTCGAAGACAGCGATGACGATCTGCAGCCCCGTCCGCCGGTCATCACCATCATGGGTCACGTTGACCACGGCAAAACCTCGTTGCTGGATGCGATCCGCGACGCGCGTGTTGTTGCCGGCGAAGCTGGTGGCATCACCCAGCATATCGGCGCCTATCAGGTGAAAACCGATGGTGGCACCACGCTGACCTTCCTGGATACACCGGGACACGCGGCCTTTACCTCGATGCGCTCGCGCGGGGCTCAGGTCACGGATATCGTGGTTCTTGTTGTTGCCGCCGACGACGCGGTGATGCCGCAGACGATCGAGGCGATCAACCACGCCAAAGCGGCCGAAGTGCCAATGATCGTGGCGATCAACAAGATCGACAAGCCCGACGCGAACCCCGACAAAGTCCGCACTGACTTGCTGCAGCACGAAGTGATCGTCGAGAAGATGTCGGGTGAGGTTCAGGACGTTGAGGTCTCGGCCATGACTGGTCAGGGTCTGGACGAATTGCTGGAAGCCATTGCACTGCAGGCCGAGATTCTGGAACTGAAAGCCAACCCAGATCGCGCCGCCCAAGGTGCCGTGATCGAGGCGCAGCTGGATGTGGGCCGTGGTCCCGTCGCCACCGTTCTGGTTCAGAACGGCACGCTGCGTCAGGGCGATATCTTCGTTGTGGGTGAGCAGTACGGTAAGGTCCGTGCGCTGATCAACGACAAGGGCGACCGCGTCAAAGAAGCAGGTCCTTCGGTTCCGGTTGAGGTTCTGGGGCTCAACGGCACGCCCGAAGCAGGTGACGTTCTGAACGTGACCGAGACCGAAGCGCAGGCCCGTGAGATCGCTGCTTATCGTGAGCAAGCCGCCAAGGACAAACGCGCCGCCGCCGGTGCCGCGACCACCCTTGAACAGCTGATGCAGAAGGCCAAGGAAGACGAAAACGTCACCGAGCTGCCAATTCTGATGAAAGCGGATGTGCAGGGCTCTGCCGAAGCCATCGTTCAGGCGATGGAGAAGATCGGCAATGACGAAGTGCGCGTACGCGTTCTGCACTCGGGTGTTGGTGCGATCACCGAGACGGATGTCGGCCTGGCCGAAGCCTCCGGCGCTCCGATCTTTGGTTTCAACGTGCGTGCGAACGCATCGGCGCGTAACACTGCGAACCAGAAGGGCGTCGAGATCCGGTATTACTCGGTGATTTACGATCTGGTGGATGACGTGAAAGCAGCCGCATCCGGCCTGCTGAGCGCCGAGATTCGCGAAAAGTTCATCGGTTACGCCGAGATCAAAGAGGTCTTCAAGGTTACCGGCGTCGGCAAAGTTGCTGGCTGTCTGGTCACCGAAGGTGTTGCCCGCCGCTCGGCTGGCGTACGCCTGCTGCGCGACAACGTGGTGATCCACGAAGGTACGCTGAAGACCCTCAAGCGCTTCAAGGATGAAGTGGCCGAAGTTCAGTCGGGTCAGGAATGCGGTATGGCGTTCGAGAACTACGACGATATCCGCGCTGGCGACGTGATCGAAATCTTCGAGCGCGAAGAAGTCACGCGCACGCTGGACTGATCCGGTTTTAGAAAAAAGCTTGAAGCAGCGGCCCCACGAGGCCGCTGTTTTCGTTTGCCGGTTACTCGCTGCGCGACGACAGAAACGTGCCCGACGGCATGATGATGTCAAAATGATGCTTGCCCTTCTGCAGATCGAAACTGACCGAATGTCCGGCCTTGCGCAGTAGTTCAGCATAGTCACGGCTTTGGCGGATAAACTCGGGCGTATCCCGCTCGGCGACTGTCACCCTGTAACGGGGTCCTGGCGCGGGCAGGTTGAGGCAGGGTGAGAAATCGTGAATCTCGACCTTGGTCAGTTGCAGCGGATCATTCACCGAGGTCAGGCTGATCGGAACAAGGTCATAGATCCCGCTAATCAGGATCACATTGCGCACCCGCAGGCCAGCCTGCGCAAATGCCTTCGAAGACGTCGCCATCACCATCGCAACCAGATGGGCACCTGCACTGTGACCCGATAGCGTGATGTTTGATGGATCAAAACCCAGTGTTTCGGCCTGTGACGCAAGCCACAACAAGGCGGTACGGCATTCTTCGACCATCTGCCCCAATCTGGCATCGGGGGCGAGCGTATAATTCAGCGTGGCAAAGGCTTGCCCGTTCTCATGCAATACCGGTGCCATAGGGGCCGACTCACGCTGGCTAAGCGCCTGCCAATAGCCACCATGAATAAAGACATGCAAAGGCGCGTTGGCGCCAGGTGCGGGGAAGAAATCCAGAACTTGCGTCGGGCTGTCGCCATAGGAACGGTTTTCCTGCATCCTAATTTCAGACCGTGCCTGTGCGCTGAGGGCAGAATAGCTGGCTAGATATGGCGTCAGATCACCGCCAATCATTGAGCTAGGGGAATACTCCTGCTCAAGCTCTTCTTGGGTGAATCCGCGATATAGCATGGCCTATTCCCCAGTATACATCAGCTGGGTCCGCACGTCGTAGAGGTCGTGGAAGAACCGCAACTCCAGCGCCTTGCGCAGGAAGGCCACGCCGCTAGATCCACCCGTTCCGGGCTGCATTCCGATCACGCGCTCAACCGCGGTTGCATGATCGAATCGCCACCTCTGGAACAGAGATTCCACATCCATCAGTTTTTCGGCCAGCGCGTAAAGATCCCAGTATTGTTCCGTGTTGCAGAACACTTCGACCCAGATTTTGACGATACGCGGATCGCCGGAATAGGGCTTTGCGTAATCCCGCTCGATCAGATCATGCGGCACGTCAAACCCTTGCCGGGCCAGCATCCGCAGCACTTCGTCATAGAGCGAGGGTTTGGTAAGAGCCGCGTTCAGCATCTCCATCACTTCTGGGTCATGCGCATGCACTTTCAGGGTCGCGGGATCTTTGTTGCCCAGAATGAACTCGATTTGGCGATAGCCATAGCTTTGAAAGCCTGACGAACTGCCTAATGCGTCCCGAAACGTCATGTAGTCCGCGGGAGTCATAGTCAGTAGCGTCTCCCACGCGGCGATCAACTGCCGTTGGATCGCCTTGATCCGGTCGAGGTTCTTCATCGCGGGACCGAAATCGTCCTGCTGCAAGAACCGGCGGACTTCGACAAGTTGATGGTGCATCAGTTTCAGCCACAGTTCGCTGACCTGATGAATGATGATGAACAACATCTCATCAGGTTGGGCCGGGTCCTGAAAGGTCTTTTGCAGGTTCAGCAGAGTCTTAAGTTGCAGAAAATCCCCATAGCTTTTGCGGTGAGTTTCTGTGAAATCGGTGACCAGAGACTCTTCGATTCCCCGTTCTGTATACCTGTCTTTGTCGCCCATGTGCTCCTCCAGACGCGCGGGTTTATCCATGTTTAGGGACAAAACCCGCACGGTTCCAGAGCGTTAGGTCCAGTCCAGAACCACCTTGCCTGATTGACCGGATTTCATGGCCTTGAATCCCTGAGCAAAGTCATCGACCGCAAACTGGTGGGTGATTACGCGGCTGACATCCAGCCCGTTCTGCAACATGGCGATCATCTTGTACCAGGTCTCGAACATCTCGCGCCCATAGACACCCTTGATGGTGATAGCTTTGAACACGATACGCGACCAGTCCACCGGAGATTTTCCGGGCGGAATCCCCAACAGCGCGATCTTGCCCCCCATAACCAGCGCTTCGACCATCTGGTCCAGCGCGGCTTGCGAGCCCGACATTTCAAGCCCGACATCAAAGCCCTGAGTCATGCCCAGTTCCGCGATGACATCCTGCAGATCCTCTTTGGACACATCAACGGTGCGTACCGTAGGTACCACGTGTTCGGCCAGTTTCAGGCGGTCGGGGTTGATATCGGTGATCACTACATGCCGGGCACCGGCGTGACGGGCAACGGCGGCGGCCATGATGCCGATAGGGCCTGCGCCAGTAATCAATACATCCTCGCCCAGCAGATCGAAGCTGAGTGCAGTGTGCACGGCATTGCCCAGCGGGTCGAGGATCGCCCCGATCTCATCCGGTACGTCGTCAGGCAGGGGCACCACGTTAAAGGCAGGCAGTTTCAGGTATTGCGCAAAGGCACCCTGTTCATTCACACCGATACCGCGCGTGCCGGGATCAAGGTGGAACTTGCCCGCACGGCTCTGGCGGCTGTCAGGGGTGATCAGATGGCCCTCGCCTGAACAGCGCTGGCCGACCGTCATCCCTGTCACGTTGCGACCCAATTCAACAATTTCACCCGCGAACTCGTGGCCGGTGATCATCGGGATCGGCACGGTGGCCGCAGCCCATTCATCCCAGTTCCAGATATGAATATCCGTGCCGCAAATCCCGGTCTTGTTGATGCGGATCAGAACCTCGTCTGGGCCGATCTCGGGTACCGGGGCCTGCACCATCCACAGACCTTCCTGGGGCTTGGATTTCTCAAGGGCTTTCATCGTGTTGGGCCGCATCAGATTATCCCCAATTCTTTGCCGACCCTGCCAAATGCCGCGAGCGCCCGGTCTAATTCGTCGCGTGTTAGAGCTGCATTCATCTGCGTTCTGATTCGGGCCTGACCACGCGGCACGACAGGGAAGAAAAAGCCCGAAACATAGACGCCTTCGTCAAACAATCGCGATGCCATATCCTGCGCCAGGGTCGCTTCACCCAGCATGACCGGGATGATCGGGTGTTCGCCGGGAAGTAGGTCGAAGCCGAGATTCTCTAACCCGGCGCGCCAGTACTTGGCATTGCCGAACAATTGGGCGCGCAGCATGTCACCTTCTTCAACCAGACGGATTGCCTCAAGCCCTGCGGCAACGATGGACGGCGGCAGCGAGTTTGAGAACAGATAGGGCCGCGCCCGCTGCCGCAGCAGGTCGATCACTGGCTGCGGCCCGGCGATATAACCGCCGATTGCCCCCCCAAGTGCCTTGCCCAGAGTTCCCGTCAGAATATCCACGTCGACGCCGAAGTGGTCCGGCGTGCCCGCTCCGTTTGGCCCCATAAAGCCGGTGGCGTGGCAGTCATCGACCATCACGATGGCGTCGTATTTGTCGGCCAGCTCGCGAATCTTCGGCAGATTGGCCAGATAGCCATCCATTGAGAACACGCCATCGGTTGCGATCATGATATGCCGCGCCCCGTCCTCGCGCGCTTGTTTCAGCCACGCTTCGAGGTCGTTCATGTCGTTGTTCATGTAGCGATAGCGTTTTGCCTTGCACAGCCGTACCCCGTCGATGATCGAGGCATGATTTAGACTGTCAGAGATGATGGCGTCTTCGGGCCCTAACAAAGGCTCAAACAACCCGCCATTGGCGTCGAAGCAGGCAGCGAACAGAATTGAATCGTCCTTGTTCAGGAACTTTGCCAGCTTCTGCTCAAGTTCGCGATGAATGTCCTGCGTACCGCAGATGAACCGGACCGAGGCCATGCCGAACCCCTTGGGCTCCATGACGCTTTTGGCGGCGTTGATCAGCGCGGGGTGATCGGCCAAACCCAGATAGTTGTTGGCGCACAAGTTGATCACCTGCTTGTCGCCCACCGTAATCTCACCGCCCTGAGGCGAGGTGATCATTCGTTCGCGCTTGTACAGACCCTCTGCCTCAATCTGCGCGAGTGTATCCGAAATATGGGACAGGAATGCATCAGCCATGGCGACCTCCGTTAATCTGAGTCGCACGTCTAACATAGCGGATGAAATTCCCAAATAGGAGAATTACAGTATTTGGGAAAAATATCCGTGAAGGCGGAATCTTGCCCGTTCAGGCGTTTTTTACGATCAGGAAAACGCGGGCCGGGTTTTCAGCGCTTATCGAATGCGTAATATCGGCGGCATACCGGGCGGTATCCCCTTGTTTCAGATCGCTGGATGCCGTTCCCGAAGTGACACGGACGGCGCCTTCCAGCACAGTCAGTTGCTCTCGTGCGCCGCGCGCATGAGGCTGGCTGTTCAGGCTCCCATTGGCCTGAAACTGAATATCATAGACCTCGTGTCCTCCGGCCTCTTCGGGGGGAGAGAGGATGCGAATCCGGCATTTCTCGCCCATATTGTCGATACTGGGCACTTCTGCTTGACGCAGCACTTCGATCTGGTCGGTCGTTTTGGCGTCTTCCAAAAGTCCGGCGAAATCCACCTGCAGAGCGCGTGTCAGGTTCCACAGAGTCGAAATTGTGGGGCTGCTTTCGCCACGCTCGATCTGGCTGACCATGGAACGCGAGACGCCGCTGAGGTTGGCGACCGCCTCAAGCGACAGGCCTTTGGCGCGGCGTGCCTCTTTCAATCGGGCGGGCAGGCGCGTCAGAATATCGTCTGTGTTTTCCGTCATGACGGAATCCATGGGTGTTGCGCAACGTAATGTCAATTCCGGCGTGACAGTGAGTCTAATATGAAGATCATGCTGCAGGTGCATAATGGGCGCGAGACTTGGAGGAGAAAACATGACGGACATAGTAATACTGGACGGTGCGCGCACAGCCATCGGGACCTTTGGCGGTGCGTTGGCCTCGACCGCTCCGATTGATCTGGCGACCGTGGCGACCGAGGCGGCAATGGAGCGTTCGGGCGTTGAAGGCGCGCAGATTGATCATGTTGTCTTTGGTCATGTGATCAACACCGAACCGCGCGACATGTATCTATCGCGAGTCGCCGCAATGCAGGCGGGTATTCCGAACGGGACTCCGGCGATGAACGTGAACCGGCTGTGCGGTTCAGGGGCGCAGGCAGTAGTGTCGGCGGTGCAGGCGCTGATGCTAGGCGATGCCGAGTTTGCCGTGGCGGGCGGTGCGGAAAGCATGTCGCGCAGCCCTTATGTCGTACCGCAGGCCCGTTGGGGGGCGAAGATGGGCGATGTCAAATCGCTCGACATGATGCTAGGTGCGCTGAACTGCCCATTCGGCACCGGGCATATGGGGGTGACCGCCGAGAATGTGGCAGATGAACACCAAATCAGCCGCGAACAGATGGACGCGTTTGCGCTGACCAGCCAGACCCGTGCGGCTGCGGCGATTGAGGCCGGGTATTTCGACAGCCAGATCGCGCCGGTGCAGGTCAAGGTCAAGCGCGACATGGTCGACTTCAAGGTCGATGAACATCCCAAGGCCACCACTGCCGAGGCGTTGGCCGGATTGCGCCCGGTATTCCAGAAAGATGGGCGGGTGACGGCGGGCAACGCCTCGGGCATCAATGACGGCGCGGCGGCGATGGTGTTGGCGACAGCGGATGCTGCAGAAAAGGCGGGCTTGAAACCCAAAGCGCGCGTGATTGGCTATGCGCATGCCGGCGTGCGACCCGAGGTGATGGGCATCGGCCCGGTTCCAGCTGTGCAGAACCTGTTCGCAAAGACGGGTTTGTCTGCGGATGATTTCGACGTGATCGAAAGCAACGAGGCGTTTGCGGCGCAAGCTCTGGCCGTCAATCAGGAATTGGGTCTGGACGCTGCAAAGGTGAATCCGAACGGTGGGGCTATTGCACTGGGCCATCCGGTGGGCGCCACAGGGGCGATTATCACGCTTAAGGCGTTGTATGAGTTGGAGCGTATTGGTGGATCAAAAGGTCTGATCACCATGTGCATCGGCGGAGGGCAGGGGATTGCCCTCGCCATCGAGCGGCTCTGAGTTGGGTCGGGGCAAGGGGGCTGTCTGCCCCCCATCGCGCCGGGGCGCGATTCCCCCCGAATGTATTTTTAGCCAGATGAAGCGGTCGGGTTGGTTTAGCTGAGTGCGAAGATCACCAGCGTCGCGGCTATGCCTGCGGCCGCGCCGATCGTTGCTGGCAGAAGGTTTGCGATCAAACCCGGGGTCTTTGGGTCGTCTTTTTGAGTCTGGGCAATAAGGGCATTTTCCACCAGACCGGGCAAGCGGGGGCCGAAACGGGCAAGCACCAGGGCGGTTTTGCCGAAATCGCGCAGGGCGGCGCGGGGGCCGATGGATTGTTTGATGTAATCCTCGACCACCGGTCGGGCGACCTCCCAGATGTTCATGTGATCATCAAGCGAGCGGGCGACGCCTTCGACCACCACCATGGTGCGTTGCAGCAGGATCAGCTCGGTGCGGGTTTCCATGCCAAAGCGTTCAGTGACTTCGAACAGGTAGCTTAGCAGCCGACCCATCGAGATATGGGTGGCGTCCATGCCGAAGATCGGCTCACCTACCGCGCGCAAGGCGCGGGCGAATTCGTCGACGTCCTGATTGGCAGGCACATAGCCTGCTTCGAAATGGACTTCAGCCACGCGTTTATAGTCGCGGCGGATGAAACCAAAGAGAATCTCGGCATAGACCCGGCGAGTGTATTCATCGATATGGCCCATGATGCCGTAGTCGTAGGCGATGATGTCCCCGTTCGCAGCGACCTTGAGGTTGCCTTGGTGCATGTCGGCGTGAAAATAGCCGTCGCGTAGCGCGTGCAACAGGAACAGGCGGAGCACGCGCTCAGCCAGATCGCGGCGATTATGTCCGGCAGCGTCCAGCGCGTTGTTATCTCCCAAGGGAATGCCATCAGCCCAGCTGAGTGTCATGACGCGACGAGCGGATAGCGACCAGACCACCGGAGGCAGCCAGAATCCGGCATCATCCTTGGTATTGGCAGCGTATTCCGAGGCGGCGGCACTTTCCAGACGCAGGTCCAACTCGCCGCGTACTACGCCGTCGAAATGCTCGATCACTTCCATCGGGCGTAGTCGGCGCGCTCCGGGGGCGCAAAGTTGTACCATACGCGCGGCGAAATAGAACGCGTCTACATCCTTGCGGAAGGCGCGCTCGATACCCGGTCTCAGGACTTTGACAGCAACGTCTTCGCCTGTGCTGGTCAGCTTGGCCTTGTGAACCTGAGCAATCGAGGCAGCGGCGATGGGTTCACTGAACTCGCTGAATATCTCTGACGTCGGTTGGCCTAACTCTTTCTCGACCTCTGCCATTGCTTCAGCTTTGGAAAAGGGCGGCAGCTTGTCTTGCAGAACACGCAGTTGCTCGGCCAGTTCATTTCCCACCACGTCGGGGCGGGTCGAAAGCACCTGCCCGAATTTGATGTAAGCCGGACCCAATGCGGTCAGGGCACGGGTGGCGGGCGGCATCTCGGGGTCGCCCTTGTAGCCCAGCCATTGGAACGGTTTGCCCAGCGTATGCGCCAGAATACGTACGGCGCGCGGCGCTTCAAACGCGTCCAGCACCACATTCATGGCACCGGTGCGTTCCAGCGTGGCGCCCGTCCGGACCAGGCGAATGATGTTGTGGGGGCCGCGCATCTAGATCTTCCAGCCAGAATGCAGTGCGGCAATGCCCATGCTCAGGTTGCGGTATTTGGCGTTTTCGAACCCGGCGGTGCGGACCATGTTCAGGAATGTCTCCTGGTCTGGGAACTTGCGGATCGATTCCACAAGGTACTGATAGCTGTCGTAGTCGTTGGCGATCAGCTTGCCCATACGCGGGATGACATTGAAACTGTAGAGGTCGTAAAGCTTCTGCAGCCCGTCATTGGGTAACTGGCTGAACTCAAGCACTATCAGACGACCACCGGGCTTCAGAACGCGATAGGCCTCGTTCAGCGCCTCTTGCGGGCGGGTGACATTCCGGATGCCGAAGGAGATGGTGTAGACATCGAAGGTGTTATCCTCGAAGGGCAGCGCCATCGCATCGCCCACCACCCAATTCAGGCTGTCGGACATCTGGTCGGCCTCGGCGCGCTGGCGGCCTTCGACCAGCATCGGCTCGGTCAGGTCCAGCACGGTAGCATGGCCGTGGCCTGCGCGCTTAAGAAAGCGGAACGAGATATCGCCGGTGCCGCCCGCCACATCCAGAAGCCGCTGACCGGCGCGCGGGGCAAGCCAGTCCATCATCGCGTCTTTCCAGACCCGGTGGATGCCCATCGACATCACGTCGTTCATCACGTCGTATTTCGAGGCGACCGAATTGAACACGCCCTGTACGCGGCCGGCTTTTTCAGCCTCGCGCACGGTTTCGAACCCGAAATGGGTGGTCTTGTCGTTTGTGTCGGACATTTGCCTTGCCGTTTGTCGAATTTCGCCTCTGTTATAGGGCGATAAGAGGCGGGCACAATGCGGCCCTTTGGAATAGGAGCCCTGTAATGCCCGAATTGCCCGAGGTCGAGACAGTAAGACGCGGCCTGAGCCCTGCAATGGAGGGCGCAGTGATCGAAAGGGCGGATGTGAATCGCCCCGATTTGCGTTGGCCTTTCCCGGCTCGCATGGCCGAGCGGCTGACGGGGCAACGGGTGGATCGGCTGCGGCGACGGTCGAAGTACATTCTGGCGGATCTCAGCAGTGGCGAGACATTGTTGATCCATCTGGGCATGTCGGGGCGGATGACGGTCTCTGGCGATCCGCTCGGACAGTATGCGCATGAGCATCCGATGGCGCAGAAACATGATCACGTGGTGTTACATATGGCTAATGGCGCACGCATCACCTTCAACGATCCGCGCCGGTTCGGGGCAATGGACCTGCTGCCGACGGCAACGGCGGAGCAGCACAAGCTGCTATCGGTTCTGGGACCTGAACCGTTGGGTAATGATTTTCACGAACAGCACCTGATAGACGCCTTCAAAGGCAAGAACAGCCCGGTCAAATCGGCGTTGTTGGATCAGGGAATCGTTGCCGGTTTGGGTAATATTTACGTCTGCGAAGCGCTTTATCGCGGCAAGGTGTCGCCACGTCGCAAAGCGGGACAGATTTCTGCGCCACGCGTTGCGGCCCTTGTGCCGATCATCAGAAAAGTGTTGCAGGACGCGATTGAAGCGGGTGGGTCATCGCTGCGCGATTTCCGCCAAGCCGATGGAGAACTTGGATATTTTCAACACAGTTTCGACGTCTACGGCCGCGAAGGAGAGCCTTGTCGAACTGAGGGTTGTGGCGCTGAAATCAAGAGAATCACCCAGTCCGGTCGCTCATCATTCTATTGCGCGCAATGCCAAAGATAACTTGATCCAGCGAAATCGCGTGATAAGGAATCGTACCTGAACGGAACAACCGGAAGCTTACACCTCATGGCTTTTGAGACGATCATCGTCGAAATCGAAGACCACGTCGCCCTTATCAAGCTCAACCGTCCCGATGCGATGAACGCGCTGAACACCCAGTTGCTGGGTGAGCTGTGCGAGGCGCTGGAAGATGCGGATAGCAATGACAAGGTGCGCTGCATCGTCATCACCGGCTCGGACAAGGCCTTTGCCGCCGGTGCGGACATCAAGGAAATGTCCGAGATGAGTTTTGTCGATGTATTCGACGTCAATCTGTTTGCAGACGCCAACGATAGGGTTTCCGCGATCCGTAAACCTATTATCGCCGCCGTTGCCGGTTACGCGCTGGGCGGCGGGTGTGAACTGGCGATGCTGTGCGATTTCATCATCGCTGCCGACACCGCCAAGTTCGGCCAGCCCGAGATCAATCTGGGAGTCATCGCGGGGCTTGGTGGCAGTCAGCGTCTGACCCGCTTTGTAGGAAAGTCCAAATCGATGGACATGAACCTGACAGGCCGCTTCATGGACGCTGAAGAGGCCGAGCGCGCCGGATTGGTCAGTCGTGTCGTGCCCGCCAAAAAGCTGATCGAAGAGGCAACCGGTGCGGCGCAGAAGATTGCAGAGAAATCGCAGATCACGGCCATCGCGGCCAAAGAGGCTGTGAACCGCAGCTATGAGCTGCCGCTGAGCGAAGGCATGCTGTTTGAGCGTCGGGTGTTCCATTCGATGTTCGCGACAGAGGACCAGAAAGAAGGCATGGCCGCGTTTCTGGAAAAACGTGCGGCTCAGTTCCGCGACAAGTGATCATAATCGTCGCTTAGTGATATTAGGCGGGCAGACCCCGCCTTTTTCCCTCATCACATACTGGAAGAATCAGCTTGGCAAACCTGCCAAACTTGGTTAGAGACCGCCGTCATACATGCGCGTGCGGCCCGCTTGGCCCGACTCACACTCGTGATTTCTGATCGGGTGCGGATATGTCCGTGGCGCGCAACCCAAGATAAACGTACCGAACAAAAGGTCAGAGACACATGGCAAATTCGCCCCAGGCAAAGAAACGCGCCCGTCAGAACGAAAAGCGCTTCGCCGTCAACAAAGCGCGTCGTTCGCGCATCCGTACCCACCTGCGCAAAGTTGAGGAAGCGATCGCATCCGGCGACAAGGACGCAGCTACCGCAGCCCTGCGCGCCGCTCAACCCGAGTTGATGCGTGGCGTCACCAAAGGCGTCTTCCACAAGAACACCGCAGCCCGCAAAATGTCGCGCCTGTCGGCGCGCGTCAAAGCGCTGGGCTGATTCTTTGGGAAAACGCGTCAAGCGTTGATTTACGAAAAAGGCGTCGCTGATTGCGACGCCTTTTTCATTGTTGCCGGAAAGCCGCGTCTTCACGAAGCCGAGAGATTCTTTCGCCCAGAACCCCGAGTCAATATCAGAGTTTCGTTGCCCGGACCCTTGGGCTCTTGCTACGACTTAGTCAGCGATTCACTCGCTTGGGGGGACAGGCTGTTCCAAGGATCTGACCGACGGGCATCGGGAAGATTTAGGAACGAATATTCGAAAGCTGGCTTCGGTCAGTTGGACGATCTGCTCTGGGTCTCGGGTTAGCCGAAGATCCTGGCCCTGTCGATAAATTGGAATATCATGCGCATCCCGGATTCCGGGTGTGCCCCCATTTTGGGGCCGTGCTGTATTGGACTGCGATGATATTCGAGCGTACCCGCCAGACCATCAGGTTTGGCGAAACGTTCCCTTGTGTGTGAGCGCCATAAAGGCCCGTAATTCGGGACACATTAAAAAAGGCCTTAAGGCCAATAATGAATGGGATGCGTGAGGCGCCGAATGACACAAGAGAAATGGGGACAACTGCGTAGCAAATTGATGAAGGCGGTTGGGAAGAACAATTTTACCACCTGGATTGAACCCTTGGAGTTTCAGGAGTTGCAGGATGGTGTAGCGGTGTTCTCGGTGCCGACCAACTTCATGGGCAACTATGTCAGTCAGAATTTTGCGGACCTTATTCTCTATGAGCTGAATACCTCGGGCGAAAAGGTTCAGCGCTTGGCGTTTCGCACAGCGGCCAATTCGTCAGCCCGTCCCACATTGGTGGAAGAGTCCAAGCCATCTCCCGCGCCAGAAACCCGGCCCGCTGTTACAGATACAGCCAATGATGCACTTGAAGCACTACAGGCTGCGCCACTGGATGCACGGTTTACCTTTGATAGCTTTGTTGTTGGCAAACCCAACGAACTTGCACATGCCGCAGCTCGCCGCGTATCCGAGGGCGGCCCGGTAACTTTCAATCCGCTCGTGCTCTACGGCGGTGTTGGACTGGGTAAAACCCACCTTATGCACGCGATTGCGTGGGAGTTGAAAACCAAGCACCCCGAGTTGAATGTGCTTTATCTGTCAGCAGAACAGTTCATGTATCGCTTTGTGCAGGCTTTGCGTGAACGCCGCATGATGGATTTCAAGCACTTGTTCCGTTCGGTCGATGTGCTGATGGTCGATGACGTGCAGTTCATCGCTGGCAAGGATTCGACGCAGGAAGAGTTTTTCCACACGTTCAACGCGCTGGTGGATCAGAACAAGCAGATCATCATCTCGGCCGACCGCGCGCCGGGCGAGATCAAGGACCTTGAAGACCGCGTAAAGTCACGCCTGCAATGTGGCCTTGTCGTCGATCTTCATCCCACAGACTACGAATTGCGTCTGGGAATCCTGCAGAACAAAGTGCAGCAGTACAGCAGCACTTATCCCGATCTGACCATTGCTGATGGTGTATTGGAGTTCCTTGCACACCGCATCTCGACCAATGTGCGCGTGCTGGAAGGGGCGCTGACCCGCCTTTTTGCCTTTGCCTCGCTGGTCGGGCGCGAGATCGATATGGAGCTGACGCAGGATTGTCTGGCCGATGTACTGCGCGCCTCCGAGCGCAAGATCACCGTCGAAGAGATCCAGCGCAAGGTCTCGGATTATTACAACATCCGCCTCAGCGATATCATCGGCCCTAAACGCCTGCGGTCCTATGCGCGTCCGCGTCAGGTGGCGATGTATCTGTGCAAGCAACTGACCAGTCGGTCGCTGCCTGAGATTGGCCGTCGATTTGGCGGGCGCGACCACACCACGGTCATGCATGGCGTGAAGCGCATCGAAGAGCTGAAGTTGACCGATGGCCAGATTGCCGAAGATGTTGAGATGCTGCGCCGGGCCTTGGAAGCCTAAACCGCACTGAATCCTTGAAAAACACCCCGGACTATTGCGTTCGGGGTGTTTTCTTGTGCGCTATTGTCCACGGTTGAGAATGATCTGGAGTGTTTCACGCGCGCTGCTCTTGACCACCGAGGCAATCCGACCCAGAAATCCGTAAAAAATCCTTGTGCCTCAGGGCTGAGACGCTAACGTGCCAGTCCCGCCTATTTCGGCACGCAAGTCAAAGGAACAGAGGGTATGAAGATCAGCATCGAACGCGGCACCCTTCTCAAGGCCGTTTCGCAGGCCCAGTCAGTTGTCGAACGTCGCAACACGATTCCCATACTTGCCAACGTGCTGATCGAGGCCGAAGGCGATCAGGCGCTGTTTCGTGCCACCGATCTGGACATCGAAGTGGTCGACAAGGCCCCCGCGCAAGTCGAGAAAGCGGGCGCTACGACTGTTGCGGCCACAACGCTACATGAGATCGTACGCAAGCTGCCCGATGGGGCGCTGGTGACCCTGACCGCAGATAGTGCAGCTGGGCGGTTGACCGTGGAAGCGGGGCGCTCGAATTTTTCTCTGGCGACGCTGCCGAAAGAAGATTTCCCGGTTATGGCGTCTTCAGAATACCAATCGAACTTTACGGCGTCGGCGGCATTGTTGCGCCGGCTGTTCGATAAATCGAAGTTTGCCATTTCCACGGAAGAGACGAGATATTATTTGAACGGCGTTTACATGCACGTTGCGGATGGTTCCGAGGGCGGCAAGGTATTGCGTTGCGTGGCGACTGATGGTCACCGCTTGGCACGGATCGATGCGGATCTGCCGGATGGTGCAGCGGATATGCCGGGCGTGATCGTGCCCCGCAAAACCGTGGGCGAACTGCGCAAGCTGCTGGATGATGACGAGATGGACATCGCCGTCTCGGTCAGCGAAACCAAGGTGCGGTTTGCAACACCTGACATCACGCTCACCTCGAAAGTGATCGACGGAACGTTCCCGGATTACACACGCGTCATCCCGCAAGGCAACACGCGCAAGTTAGAAGTGGACGCGGCTGAATTCGCGCAGGCTGTGGATCGTGTGGCGACAGTTTCGTCCGAGCGGTCGCGGGCCGTCAAACTGCAATTGGATGCGGATAAGCTGGTTCTGTCAGTGAATGCACCCGACAGTGGTGCGGCTGAGGAAGAGCTGGCAGTTGCTTACGGGGATGAGCGCCTGGAGATCGGGTTCAACGCTAAGTATCTGCTCGAAATCGCGTCTCAGGTGGATCGTGAAAATGCGGTGTTTATGTTCAACTCGGCAGGTGATCCGACGCTGATGCGCGAAGGCAACGACCAAAGCGCGGTATATGTCGTAATGCCGATGCGCGTCTGATTGCCTCGACTGGGTGATCTCTAACGAAAGAGAGGGGTCATGGGATTGGCCCTGACCGAGCTTACGGTCTCGCATTTTCGGTCTCATAAGCTGGCGCGCCTGTCGTTGGACGGGCGGCCAGTCGCGATCCATGGGCCAAACGGTGCCGGTAAGACCAACATCCTGGAAGCGGTTTCTCTGTTTTCACCCGGGCGCGGGATGCGGCGGGCAAGCGCCGCTGAGATGACACGGCGCCCCGAGGCGCTGGGGTGGAAGCTGATTGGGCTATTGAATGCGCAAGGACAGAATTTCGAGATTGAAACCTGGTCCGAAGGTGGTGCGGCGCGGCAAGTGCGGATTGATGAGAAAACCTCAAGCCAGATTGAATTGGGAAAGCTGGCGCGGGTAGTTTGGTTAATCCCATCGATGGACCGTCTCTGGATCGAAGGGGCTGAAGGGCGGCGGCGGTTCCTCGACCGGATCGCGCTGAGTTTTGATCCGGCACATGCCGAGGCATCTCTGACCTATGAAAAAGCGATGCGCGAGC
Organism: Ruegeria sp. C6; assembly: GCF_056537625.1. NCBI lineage: Bacteria > Pseudomonadati > Pseudomonadota > Alphaproteobacteria > Rhodobacterales > Roseobacteraceae > Ruegeria > Ruegeria sp. C6. Next base: position 89,510 of record NZ_JBQFRW010000009.1, read on the forward strand.
GGAACCGGTTGCTGAAAGAACAAGTTCGCGATGCCCATTGGTACGCGGCGCTGGAAGGGCAGATGGCCGAGATGGGGCATCGCATCCACGCCGCGCGGTTGAGTACGTTGGAGTATCTGCGCGCAGCACAGGACAAAGCTGAGACGGCCTTTCCGTCAGCGGATCTTGAATTGGTCCAAACCGAAGGTGCAATGCCTGAGACGGCGGAAGACTTGCGAGAAGCTTTGGATGAAAGCCGGTTTCGCGATCTGGCCGCCGGGCGGACTTTGGTCGGCCCGCATCGATCAGACCTGTATGGTGTATATTCCGCCAAGGGCGTTCCTGCCAAAGATTGCTCGACCGGTGAGCAGAAAGCATTGCTGGTGTCGCTGATCCTATCAAACGCGCGAGCGTTGGCGGAGATGGTTGGAGCACCTCCTATTGTATTGCTGGATGAGGTGGCCGCGCATCTGGATGCGGGTCGGCGCGCTGCGTTGTATGATGAGATTTGTGCGCTGGGCGCACAGGCCTGGATGACGGGCACCGGGCCTGAGCTATTTGCGGAATTGGGGGATCGAGCCCAAACGCTGGTCGTTACCGAAGGCGACGAGGGCTCGGTCGTCCGCGTTTAGGCAGGCTCGCCGACTTTGCGTTCCCAAAGGAAGCCGCGCATCACTTCGTCGACCGGGGTTTTGGCCATGTGGTTGACGTAGTTCGACATGGTTTTTTGTGCCAGACCCAGCACGACATCCAGGACCGCACGGTGGGAATAGCCAGCGTCAAAGAAGGCCTGCAACTGTTCTTCAGTCGGGTTTCCACGGGTTTCCATCACTTGCAGGGTAAAAGTGCGTAGCGCTTCCAGCTTGGCCGTGGGCAGCGGCGTTTCGTTGCGCAGCGCCTCGGTGATCTCGTCAGAGACCTTCATCATCTTTGCGATGCCGGTATGCGCAGGCACGCAGTAATGGCATTCGTTTTCGACATTGATGGTTTGCCAGACAACGGTTTTTTCGTCGTTGTTGAAATCGGTCTGCAGAAACAGGCCGTGCAGAACCTGATAGCCTTCCAGATGCTGGGGGCTTTCAGCCATTACTTTATGAAGACCGGGCAGGCGGCCGAATGCAGCCTGAGATTTCTCAAGCAGCGGCTTGGACCCTTCCGGGGCGGTTTCTAGGTCGTGAGACGGGAAATTGGCCATGTCAAAACTCCTGTTTCTGGCGCGATGAGTCGTATTTAGGGTTTCTTGAGCGATCACTCAAGTATATATTTGAGCGAACGTTCAAGAATTGGTGAAACGATGCCCCGCAAACCCTCATATGACCGAGACGCGCTTATCGCGCAGGCGCGAGACATTTTTTGGCGTCACGGCTGGGCGGGGACATCGCTTAAGGATCTCGAGCGAGAGCTGAAGCTTAAACCGGGCAGCTTCTACGCGGCGTTCGGGTCGAAAGATGCGCTCTACGCCCTGGCGTTAGAGCGGTATACTCGGGAAGGGGTTGCCAATATGAAGGCTTTGGCGCAGGAATTGGGCCCGCTTGGTGCTCTTAAGGTGCAACCTCGTCGTGTGATCGAGGCGTCGGAACTGCCAACAAAAGCCTGCATGTTGGCGAAGACTTATGCGGAATTGCAAGCCAAAGACCATGATTTGGCTGATCAGGCGCAAACCCATATGGCTGACATGAAAGCTTGTTTTGCGGACCTCTTTCGCAGCGCGCAGAAGGCCGGAGAAATCGCGCCAAGTCATGACCCGGATCGCTTGGCGGCGCGCTATCAATCCGACCTTCTGGGGTTGCGATTGTCAGCCGAACGGGACGATGTGAACGCGGCAGAAATTGCCGAGGATATTGCAGCAGACCTTGATCGGCTTTGATCCGCAAATTAAGCGGATCAGAACCACAAAATATGGGGGGAGCACGTGACAATCCCCACCAGAAAACGTATAAGTTACCAAAATAATATAGGTACTAACGGCATGTCCGAAGACGCACAGGCACCCCAAGAATACGGCGCTGATTCCATTAAAGTTCTCAAAGGCTTAGAGGCAGTTCGCAAACGTCCCGGTATGTATATCGGGGATACGGATGATGGTTCGGGTCTGCACCATATGGTGTACGAGGTTGTCGATAACGGAATTGACGAGGCACTGGCCGGTCATGCCGACCATGTGACTGTAAAAATTCACGCTGATTCCAGCGTTTCGGTCAGTGACAATGGACGTGGAATCCCGGTGGATATCCACCCCGAGGAAGGCGTTTCAGCGGCTGAAGTCATCATGACCCAACTGCACGCTGGCGGTAAATTCGACAGCAACTCGTACAAGGTGTCAGGCGGTCTGCATGGAGTGGGCGTCTCGGTGGTGAATGCGCTATCCGATTGGCTGGAACTGCGCATTTGGCGGGCCGGCAAGGAACATGTGGCGCGTTTTGAGGGCGGTGAGACGGCGGAACATCTGAAAGTCGTCGGCGAGTGCGGCGATCGCACGGGAACCGAGGTACGATTTTTGGCCTCGACCAACACGTTTTCGAACCTCGAATACTCGTTTGAGACGCTGGAAAAGCGCTTGCGCGAGCTGGCTTTCCTGAACTCGGGCGTGCGGATCATCCTGATCGACGAGCGCCCTGCTGAGCGGCTGGAAACCGAGCTGTTCTACGAGGGCGGCGTCAAAGAGTTTGTCAAATATCTCGACCGGTCCAAGACCCCGGCGATGCCCGAACCGATTTATATCAAGGGCGAGCGTGACGATATCGGCGTGGAAATCGCCATGTGGTGGAACGACAGTTATCATGAGACCGTACTGCCCTTCACCAATAACATCCCGCAGCGCGATGGCGGCACCCATGTGGCTGGGTTCCGCGGCGCGCTGACCCGGACGATCAACAACTATGCGCAGTCCAGCGGCATCGCAAAGAAGGAAAAGGTCAGCTTCACCGGTGACGATGCACGCGAAGGCCTGACCTGCGTGTTGTCTGTGAAAGTGCCCGATCCGAAATTCTCGTCCCAGACCAAGGACAAGTTGGTCAGCTCTGAGGTGCGCCCGGCGGTCGAAGGTCTGATGAACGAGAAGCTGGCTGAATGGTTCGAAGAGAACCCGAATGAGGCTAAGGGGATTGTCGGTAAGATCATCGAGGCAGCTTTAGCGCGCGAGGCCGCCCGTAAAGCCCGCGAACTGACCCGCCGCAAGACTGCGATGGATGTGAACTATCTGGCTGGTAAGCTGAAGGATTGCTCTGAAAAAGATCCGTCCAAGACTGAAGTTTTCCTGGTCGAGGGGGACTCGGCTGGTGGTTCTGCCCAGACCGGTCGGGATCGGCTGACTCAGGCTGTTCTGCCTTTGCGTGGCAAAATCTTGAACGTGGAACGGGCGCGGTTTGACCGGATGTTGTCGAGCCAAGAGATCGGTAACCTCGTGATGGCGTTGGGCACCGGCATTGGCCGCGACGAATTCAACATCGAAAAACTGCGTTACCACAAAATCGTCATTATGACGGACGCAGATGTTGACGGCGCGCATATCCGCACCCTCTTGTTGACCTTCTTCTACCGGCAAATGCCAGAGTTGATCGAGGGCGGGTATCTCTACATCGCTCAACCACCACTATACAAGGTTTCTCGCGGTAAATCAGAGGTTTACTTGAAGGACCAGGCCGCGCTGGATGATTATTTGATCAATCAGGGCGTCGAAGGCGCAGTACTTAAATTAGGCTCGGGCGAGGAAATCATCGGCCAGGACCTGACCCGCGTAGTGGATGAAGCGCGCCAGCTGAAGCGTGTGCTGGACGCCTTCCCAACGCATTATCCGCGCCATATTCTGGAGCAGGCTGCTGTAGCCGGTGCTTTCGTGCCCGGCGCTGTTGATGCCGATTTGCAGGGCGTGGCCGACAAGGTCGCGGCGCGCCTTGACTTGATTGCACTGGAATACGAACGCGGGTGGCAAGGCCGCATCACACAGGATCACGGCATCCGCCTCGCGCGCATCCTGCGCGGTGTGGAAGAAGTACGCACACTGGACGGCCCCATGTTGCGTTCGGGTGAGGCCCGCAAAACCGGCAGTTTCACCCAAAGCCTGCAAGAGGTCTACAACACCCCCGCAACGTTGGTGCGTCGCGATCGGGGTCAAGTCATACACGGCCCGCTCGACCTGCTGCGCGCGATTCTGGAAGAAGGCGAAAAGGGCTTGTCGCTGCAACGCTACAAAGGTTTGGGAGAGATGAACCCCGATCAACTCTGGGAAACAACGCTGGACCCGGACGCACGGACCCTTTTGCAAGTACGCGTGGATGATATGGTCGAGGCCGATGATCTGTTCACCAAGCTTATGGGTGATGTGGTAGAGCCACGCCGTGAATTCATTCAAAAGAATGCTCTGAGCGTGGAGAATTTGGATTTTTGAGCGGTTGTAGGTACGCACATAACACTGCATTCCTATCATTGATTTTATTCAAAAAATCTGGGTGTCTTCGCCCATAATTTTTCACAGCAATTGCGCATAAGTTTGCACGATTCGCCTAAAAGTTTGCACGGTTCACTATACGCGCTCAATTTTCGATTGTCTTAGCGTAGCTCGATCTACGTGAACGCACCAAAACTCAATCAAAAGCGCATTCTAGTTGGCAAACTCAACCCAAACCATGCTTGGGCACCAAAAAATCCAAAATGAAGTGCACAAGAGCGGCATGGCAGACCCTATCATTCCGATGAACCGGCAAGCGGAAAAGGCAACCCAGGCGCTCTTCACCGCCTACGGTATGGAAGGTATGATGAAGCTCAAGACCAACGTCGCCAACGTGGCCTAACAATAATAGCAGGTCTGGGGTTTTCTGGGCCTGTCTATCCAACACGGGAAAAGAGGAGCCTAGCCGATGACACACCCCGCATTTACCTCAGACTCTGTGGCCGTGATCACCGGGGGTGCTTCCGGCATTGGCCTCGCCGCAGCAGTGAAGTTCGCTCAGATGGGCATGCGCATTGTTATTGTTGATCAAGACACCGAGAAACTGGCTACTGCGGCAAACACGGTGTCTGCCGCCGGTGCGGCCGATGTGATGACGTCTGAGACAGATGTCAGTGATCGAGCACAGTTAGAAGCGTTGGAACGGAGGGTAGCAGACCGTTACCGCGGGGCAGACATCTTAATGAACAACGCTGGTGTCGGCGGCAAATCATCGACCATTGGGGACGCCACGGCTTGGGATAAGATGCTGGGCGTAAACCTTTGGGGTCCGATCCATGGCACTCAGGTATTCGCGCCAAATATGATCGCGCGAAACAGGCCAGGTGCAATAATCAATACAGGGTCCAAGCAAGGTATCACCACACCTCCGGGCAACCCGGCTTACAACGTCTCAAAGGCAGCTCTGAAAGCATTCACCGAGGCGCTATCACATGAGCTGAGAAACGGTCCCGGCCATCAGATCACAGCGCATCTCCTTGTGCCTGGCTTTGTTTATACTGGTATGATCTCCCTGCCTGAAAAACCTGCCTCCGCTTGGACCGCAGAGCAGACGGTCGACTTCTTTGTCGACAGCGTGAACCGCGGGGACTTTTACATCCTCTGCCCAGACAATGATGTCTCACGTGATATCGATGAGAAACGCATTGCCTGGAGCGTGGGAGACGTCATCGAAAATCGCCCCCCACTAAGCCGATGGCATCCAGACTATAAGAAAGCTTTCGAAGCGTTTATGGCGAAGGCTGACTAATCATCGTAATAGTCCAGCACTCAGTACGAGCTAAAGATCGGAGACTGTTCGGCGGCCCTACGGGTTAGGCGGTGCCTTTCAATTCGCGTTTAGTCTATCGTGAACAGCTCCTGCCTTTCAGCAACACCGCGCAATCTGTATTGCCCCAGGGAAACAAGACTTGGAATGGAGTTCACCAAGTCGCCGGCCACCTTGTTGGAGACGATAATGTTCTGATCTAGTGCGCTGCACATGCCAAGAATGCGCGACGATGTGTTGACTGCCGGGCCGACCACTGTGAAGTCCAAGCGGGTTCTGCCGCCAATGTTTCCATAAAGAACATCGCCGGCGTGCAGCGCAAGAGTGAAGCCGGTCGTTGGTAAACCGTCCGCTTGCCGTCGTTGGTTGAGTTCGTCAAAGGTATCTCGCAACTCCGCTGCTGCGTGAATTGCAACGCGGCGCGCATCCGGAACTTGATTGATATCGAAGATGGCAAGCATTCCATCTCCCATGAACTTCAGAACATTGCCGCCATGACGTTCAACAACGTCAACAGCTTCCGCAAAGTAATCGTTTAGCAATTCTATTATTGAATGTCCCGGAAGCGCCTCTGACAATTTGGTAAATCCTTGTAGATCAAAGTACCAAATCACCGCTGAAATCGTTTCGGATGAACCTCGGGTGATGTCCCCGGAAAGAACCCGCCTGCTGGCGTCTTTTCCCAAGTACGCGGCGGTTATGTCTTCAGCCATCAGCCTGTTTGCCCCACATTTCAGCGTCAGGCAAAGTGGAGATATCAGTTGACGCAAACCGTCAAGTTGCTGGCTTGTGAAACCCCCGCTCGCGTCGGTTGCCAATGAAATAATGGCACCTTCCTCGGCCTGCATTGGATCGACAGGTGTAGCATTATTTGGAAGAAGGAAGAACCGTTTGACAGCGAAGTAGTCTGTGGCACCGCGCTCGCGAAGTTCGTCGAAGATCGGAAAGTTGAGCGCGGGTTCTTCGACTGTCAGATCTTGCCTGATCTCTTCAACGTTGTTTGCCAAAAGATAGTAAATCGGGCTTAGTACGTATTCCTCAGGCGCATCCGTTCTTCGGACAAAGTTCTCTCGCTCGTTGCCGCCATCCCTGTGCCAGCGAAAAGCGACGGTTCCAATCTCGGGATGATGAGCGCGAACAGTGATGTTTGCTCTTTGAAGTGGAATTCCTGCCGAAACAAGACGGTTGCAGAATGCTTCAAGCCAGAGCTCCACAGGCGCATTCTCCAAGCCCTGTTGAACCAGCCAATCGGCTATGTCCTTAACGGCGGCGGTCAGTTCCCAGTTTTGGACTAATGGAGCTGCCATGATGACCTCACAACGGGTTGTCTCAACAGTTAGCTCCCAGTCTATTTCACTTCAAGGACACCTCAACTTCAATTTCCAGCGGTTCTCACTGCCCAAAGCGGACAAAGCTGCCGTCTTCATTCATCTCACGCTTTTTTATTTGAAGGCAAACACAGAAAGAGCAATTTTCAAGGCACCCAGATTCCGAAAGATCGCTTGGATACAGCGGGGGTCGAAACGTCAATCTTATCCTATTGCCTCAGTTGATCTATATCCGGAACACAGGATCTTCGGTTTTCGGGTAACTCTGTCGCTCCGTCCGCGCGTTTCTGGAAAACGTTGTGGTGAAGAAGCTTGATTTTCGGATGCGTCAGCGTCCCAACGACCTCGAACGGCCACGCGCTCCGCGACAAGGGCCTGCCGAGTTTTCGGGCCTCGGCCTGAATTGAAATCGTGTTTTTTATCCAATCCAGATCGCCGCGAGCAACTAGCTGTACCTTTTTGGCTTCCGCGACAAACGAGCTGAATGAAACGTCGCCAGCATCGATTTTAATGGGAGCGGCGAGGCACGTGATCTTGCTGTAACCTTTTCTCAGTTCTTCAGAAATTAGCCAAGGAAAAATGCCAAGTCCGGACAGTTCGAGAAGACTGGTTGATATTCCACCATTTGTCATCAAGATAGATGCAGAGCCTCTCATCGAGTTAAAAAAGGTCTCAACCGAGCGCCTGTTTCCGGTAAACTCAAAATTCCCATGAAGCTGGCCTACTGCCGAGTATTTGGTATTAAACTCGTTGAACAAGGTTGCCAGATTCCAATCCTTTATTGTGCCTTGAAGTGAAAGCAACTGCGGGCTCTTCACCATATTCAGTTTTGCCGTAGCGGAGAAATGACCTCCATCATATGCGACTTCGACCGGCCCAAGCTGGGCAATGCCGTTCATTGCCTTGAGATGGCTGGACAGGCTGGTTATTCCCTGTTCGCCCTCGATTTTTTTGATGTCAATGGACACATCGACATCCTGATCGAGCAGAAAGTCTTCTACCTCGACAAGATCACTGACTTTGCCTTTCGACACCTTGTGCTTTACGCCACTGGTTCCGGGTTGGCGAAAGCTTGTTGCAATGCGTGAGACAAAAGCAAAAGCGTTTTTAACGTCTTGAAGTTCGATACTCTGACTGGAAACCATGCCTTGCGTCAGTGGACGCGCGCCAGACGTGGATGTCTCAAGTTTGGCACTCAGTTGCGACTTTCCAGATGTTAGTGCGAGTACGCTTGAGTAGTTGTCTTGTTTTCCGTTTGCGGACAGGCTGACCTTTAATTGTCCGGCTTTGATTGTTTTCTGCCCGATGGCCGCTAGGAAACGGGCGCTGTCTTTGACATCTAGATTGAAATCGAAAGACAGGTTTTCAAATTCGTTTACGTTCCCGAGCTTAGCCTGGGTTTTAAGCTCCCACATTTCGGTATCAACGGTCTGCGCATCGAATTTGTTGAGGCTTAAGAACCCCTTTAGATCGTCCACCGAAAAACTGCCTTCGACGATGCCAAGCGATTTTGCGCTTAGGCCTCGGAAAAACAGCGATGACGGTATCGACATCGTACCGCTAAAGTCGACCTCTTTTAGGCGTAACAGGTCTTTAATGTTGCCTTTGGCCAAAAAGTAGGGTCGATCCTGTGGTCCCGCCTGCAAGCTAATATTTTCCAGCATCAGATTACCATTGCCAGCGCGAAACAGGCGGCCAAAGCGAACCGGACCTATCTGTTTTAATTCATTGTCAAACGCATTGGTCGTCAGAGTCAGATCCTGAAACTCCAGCGCGTTTTCAGTGCCAACAACGTGGGTTGAAAGGTCGGTGAGCTTTAAGTCCTTTAGATCCGTGGCCGTTTCAGGTGGATCTCCCTGCGGATAGAGGCGTCCGTCAACTGCAAGATCGATACCTTCAAAGCCGATCAGATTTTCGATAGAGCCTTCCACTGTCAGCAATTGACCTTTTGAAAGGTTTAAGGCCGTGCTGAGATCTGAGACTTTCAGCTTTGGGTTCTGGCTTTCTATGTCGGCCGCTAGATTTGCCCGACCTTCAATATCGCGATCCAGTCGGAGAAGTGCCAGAAGATCGCCGATTTCACCAGTATCCAACGTCAGTTTGCCTTTGAAACCGCCACCATTCTCCTCCGAGATAGGGCTGCCGTTGAGGTCAAGCTGCATCGCTCCGAAATTCGCGTTTGTCCTGAATGGCTGGCCTCGTGGATAGTCACCTTTGATCTGAAAGCTCTGCCCGTTTACGGTTCCGTGGCTTGTGACTGTTGCACCGGAATTGTCACCGAGTTGATCCAAATGCAGATTTTCCAATTCGAAATCGAATTCGAAACCAGTTGTCTCATTGTCCGCGATCAGAGAAACAGACGTGAAAGCTGCTGTCTTGTCGCTCAGGAAATCTAGAATACCACCCGTATCATCCTGTATTCCTAATGCTGTCGTACTAACCTGAGGCCGATTGGTCGCAATCCAGCTTTGCATCCCGTCTGCATCGGTCAGTAGTCGAACTTTCAGTCCATCGATGATCAAGTTGTCGATGCTGATCTGACCTGAAATCAACGCTGGCAGGTTTAGTTCAAGCTCCAGAACTTCTAGTGCTGCCAAACTCACGTTTTCTATTGTCTCGCTGGGCACTTCCACTTTGGTTGCGCGGACGTGGGTTGTTGGTCCCAAAACGACGCTCACATCTCCTCTTATTTTCACTGTCTGTCCGATTTGTTCTGAAAGCATCTTTTCGAGAACCGGCGTTCGAAAGCCGGAGAAAACAGGCAACGCTAAGGCAGTCCAGAAAAGCGCAATGACGACAACAATGAGCAGGGCGGCATGTCCAGCTATTCGCAAAATCAGTTTCATGGAACCCAACACCTTCGCCTCACATCGCCCAAGCTAACAAACGTCTGCTCAAAGAGACACTGCCTTTGGCAGTTGTGGAGACGTCCATCGAAATGCCAAATTCATTTGTTCCAAAATAAACAACGTGCATGTTTTTTGGACAATGCATCAATCTGAAGACGAGAAAGAGCGATGGGCCTTTGGAAAATCGTTTTGATCTCAGCCTTGCTTGCTTTCCCGTTTGCGATGGGCTTGCTTGCTTTGTTTGGCGCTTTCACCACTGTGGTTGAGTTGGAAGACTATTCGATTTCAGGGTTGCTTTTTGCTTTATTCACAGCCCTAGTGTTTGTCCTTTCGGCACCCCTCTTTTTGCCGCTGTTTTTCGTAATTGTGCCTTGGGTCGCCTTGATACCGATAATCGCTGTTCTCGCGTCATCCGTTGCTGTCCGAGTACAAAATCAGCCCAAGAAAATCCTTTTTGCAATCTGGCTTTTTGCTTGGATCGCTGTTTTTGCCGCCGCGATTTCAACAGGAAAGATATCTGCTTGACACAAGTGTGGACCAAATCCACTGAAAGTGGGTCTCTTTGCTTTTCGAACTGACAGCGCAATCCTGGTTCAAGGGAGCGATACGGCTCCACGAAAAGAACGAATTGTTGTCTAAGCTTTGGCTATCGACCGATAGCTCATTTAGGAATGTCAGATGGTTGTGAAATCGAAATTTGATTGCGATGGTATAAAACTAGATGTGCACGGCGAGTTCACAGATGACACCATGGTGTTTCAACACGGCTTGTGCGACACCGCTGAATATCCAATTGAGGCTTTTCCGCAAGATACAGATACAAGTGTTGTAGCGATGGAGTTTCGCGGACATGGCAACTCAGAAGCCGGGCCTGCTGATGACTTCTCGATCAGACAATTCACAGACGACGTGATTGCGCTCATAGAGGCAAAAGCTTCCCGGCCTGTCGTAATCGGTGGTATTTCCATGGGTTCCGCCGTTGCTCTGCGTGTGGCCGTTCAGCGACCTGAGCTTATCAGAGCCTTGGTCGTGGGTCGACCAGCCTGGCTGCTGTCTCAAGCACCATCAAACTTGCTTCCACTACTGCTTATCGGACGGTCTCTTCGTCAGGATCACCAAAAAGCACTGAGCAAATTTCGGAGAAGTGAACTCCATAGCATGTTGTCGGAGCATTTTTCTCACAATTTGAGTGCACTTCTCGAGCTTTTCGACAGACAACCGCTCGATATCACTGCGGAACTGCTTACGCGGATTTCCATGGACGGACCAAGTTTGAGTGTCGACGATGTCGCTTCGATAAATGTGCCGACGCTGGTGGTTGGAACTGACAATGACATCATTCACCCGCTTGATTATGCGTCGTCGCTTTCAAAAATGATCCCTAACGCAGAATTGGCAGTTATTACCCCAAAGTTTGATGATGTAGACCAATATCGAGTAGATTTTCAAAGTGTCCTATCAAGCTTCTTGCGCAGGCTTTGAACAGAGCAACGATTGCAAAAACAGCGTGATATCACCTAAAGCGTCGTCTGATTTTCGTTAGGCAGATCCCTTGAGACCAAGTCGTTTGCGATAGCGAGAGTTCCCGTAAGGGGATGAGTAGAGCACTTAAAACTGGGCTAGCCTCGCCGCAGGAGAAAACCGTTGCGCCGCCGTTCTGATGCGGAGATAGTCGAATGAATCTAGCAAAAGGGCGGCCTTTTGAAACCTTCTGATCTGCTTGGTTCAATACTCTTTTACTTGTTTCTGCCGGCAATGGCAGTGGCTCAGTCCGAAGCGACTGTTCCCAGCGTGATGGTGGCATCAGCGACGCTAGAGGATTTGCAAAAACAAGATCAGTTCGTCGGTCGCGTAGTTGCAGATCAAAGCGTCGATCTGCAAGCACGGGTGGAAGGTTTTTTAGAGGAGGTCAATTTTGTCGAGGGTGGAACGGTGTCGAAAGGCGATGTTCTATTCCGCATAGAAAAGAATAAATATGCTGCCAGCGTAGATAGGGCTTCGGCCGCGCTAAAAAGCGCAGAAGCCAGCGCTCAGGCGGGTAAGACCGAATTGGATCGGCAGAAGGCCTTGTTCGATAAGGGAGATATACCGCAGTCGGTGCTGGACACTGCGTTAGCAGATTACGCATCAGAGCAAGCGGCGGTAGATGAAGCAAAGGCAAATCTAAAGATTGCGCAGATCGATCTGAATTATACCGAAATCGTCAGCCCGATTGATGGACGCATCGGGTTGTCTGTTGTTGATGCAGGCAATCTCGTGAGTTCGGACACTGGTGTTCTGGCGACTGTAAACAGTATTGATCCGATGCTAGTTAGCTTTTTTATCTCTGAGCCTATTCTACAGCAGGAGCGTCGGAAAGGGCTCATTGACAAAGGCAATATCAAGCTGACGACCCAAATTAGATTGGCAGATGGAGAGACCTATCCAGCGGAGGGTAAGGTCATTTTCGTCGGCGACAGCGTCAATCAGGATACTGACACCATTGAACTACGCGCTAGCTTTGACAACCCGGATGGAGTTTTGATTCCAGGTCAATTCGTGAGTGTTGGTCTGACTGGATCCGACGACCTGAAGGTGCTGACCGTGCCGCGTAACGCTGTGCAATTTGATAAGCAGGGATACTTTGTGTTTTTAGTCGATGATCTGAGTAAAGCGAACCGACGGAATATTGAGATCGGCACCCAAACGTCTACCAAAACCGAGGTCACAAATGGTCTGACCCAAGGTGACCGTGTGGTAGTCCAGGGTCTTCAAAAAATTCATGATGGTTTGGTCGTGAAAGCGGTCGAAAGTCAAGGTTAGGGTCCGGCTTGATCGCGCGCTACTTCATCAACAGGCCGCATTTTGCAGCAGTTATAGCGATATTGATGGTTATATTCGGAGCGGTCTGTGTCCGTCTCATCCCGATCACCGAATATCCGCATATCACGCCTCCACAGATCTATGTTGATACCTCTTATCCGGGCGCCGATGCACAAGTCATTTTGGAATCTGTGGCTACTCCCATTGAAGAACGCGTAAACGGTATACCGGGTATGTTGTCTTTGGCCTCCAAAAGCGCGAACGACGGCACCTACATGCTGAATGTGTCCTTTGAACTGGGCACTGATCCCGACGTAGCCGCTGTTGAGGTTCAAAACCGAATCGCGCTAGCCAGCTCCGAACTGCCATCGGCCGTTTTGCAGCAGGGAATTGAGGTAACCAAGCGGTCTGGGAATATGATCGTTGTTATTAACCTGACCTCGCCAAACGGATCGCGAGATGAATTGTATCTTAGCAACTATGCCGCTGATTTCCTTCACGATCCTTTGCAAAGGTTGCCAGGGGTAGGCGCAGTTCGGCAGTTCGGCCAGCTGGAATATAGCATGCGGGTCTGGATCAATCCGGTGCGTATGGCTGCGCTAGGTATTACTGCGGCCGAGGTGGCCGACGCGATCAAGGATCAGAACGTCATCGCGGCCGCTGGACAAGTTGGAGCACCACCGTTCGCAGATGGCCAAACGGACTTTCAGTTCAAGCTGCGGGCGGAGGGCTTGCTGCGGGATGCAGAGGAATTCGGGCGAATTATCGTCGCTTCGAACGCAAATGGGTCAGTAACTCGACTAGAGGATATCGCTCGGGTCGAGTTAGGTTCCGCAACCTATTCCGGTTCGACTAAATTGAACGGAAAAGACTCTGCAACCGTCGCCGTATATCAAGAAAGCTCAGCCAATGCGCTAGAAATCTCGAACAACCTGCACGCATTGATGAAGGACTTGTCAAAAAAGTTTCCGCCGGGCGTGTCCTATGAAATTACGTATGACGTCACGGATGCAGTGCGTGTTTCAATCCGGGATATCTTGAAAACTTTGGCTTTGACAGCCGGACTTGTTGTCACGGTGACCTTCTTGTTTCTGGCCAGCGTGCGCGGCACCATCGTACCAGCCATTGCTATTCCCGTTTCGCTTTTGGGGACGGTAGCGCTGATCTATGGCATCGGTTTCAGCGCAAACATGATAACGCTATTTGCTCTCGTGCTGGCAATCACGTTGGTTGTGGACGATGCAATCATCATTGTCGAGAACGCAGAGCGAATCCTGTGTGAGGAGGAATTGGATCCTCGTGAAGCGACGTTAAAAGCGATGTCTCAAGTGAACCGCCCAATCATTGCGACCACATTTGTTTTGGCGGCTGTTTTTGTGCCGGTTTGCTTCTTCCCTGGTGTAACCGGCACAATCTATTTCCAGTTCGCGCTCACTATCATTTTCGCTTTTGTCTTATCCGCAGTTAATGCGCTAACTCTGTCGCCGGTATTGTGTGCAATAATGCTGAAGACAGGCAGAAAGCCGTTTGGACCTCTGGCTTTAGTACCGGCTGGGCTTTATTGGTTGCGGCGTCAGTATCTGCGCCTTGTCGCTTTCATGCTTCGTTACATGGCGATGTCGCTACTGGCTTTCGCAGGAGCCGTAGGTTTGACTATTTACTTCTTTGTTTCTGTTCCGACTGGCCTGATCCCGCAAGAAGACAACGGCGTTTTGATGGCATCAATGGAGTTGCCCGACGGTGCCTCATTGCAACGCACACAAGCGTTTATGGATAAAGCAGGTGCGCTGATTGAGCAGACACCTGGAGTTGAGTCAGTCACAATTGTTTCTGGCCACTCGATGCTGGCCGGAGGTCGCTCGAATGCAGGGATGGCAATAGTCACTTTAGCACCATGGGATCAGCGAACCAGCAGGGACTTGCAATGGTTCGCGATCATGCATCGATTGGAACGCCAACTCGCGACACTGCCTGAGGGGGTTTCATACGTCTTTCCTTTCCCGACCATTCACGGGCTTGGTTCAACCGGGGGAATTTCTCTGGAATTGTTAGATATCGAAAACGGCGACGGGGCAAAGCTTGACTCGGTGATGAATGGTTTTGTAACTGCGCTGAATGCGGCTCCTCAGTTTTCGCGGGCACATGGCAATTTTTCAGCCCAAAGTCCTCAGTATAAACTGTCGATTGACCGCGACCGAGCAGAGACCCTCGGCGTAAATGTGGCCGATATCTTTTCGGCTTTGCAATCCAACCTAAGCTCGTACTTCGTCGACAACTTTGTTCTGAATGAGCGGGTTTATTGGGTTGTAATATCCGCAGACGCTCAATTCCGGCAGACATTGGATGACGTCGACAATATCTACGTAAAAAACAGTGCTGGAGACTCTCTGCCGGTTCGAAACTTCGTCAGTAGTGAACCGGTTCTCGCACCGGATACTGTCCCGCGTTACAATCTTTTTACAGCAGCCTCCGTCAGCGCTCAGCTGGCTGATGGAGTCAGTTCAGGCGATGGGATCGCTGCTATTCAAACGATTGCCGACGAAACCCTTCCCGATGGATTTCAGATCGAGTGGTCGGGTGTGACCCAGCAAGAAGTGAAGGCAAAGGGTCTTGTGCCGTACATCATGCTTTCAGCCATGGTGCTGGCCTACCTTTTTCTTGTGGTTTTATATGAAAGCTGGATTTTACCCCTATCGATAATCTCATCTGTTGTTTTCGCACTTTTGGGTGCATTGATCCCACTAGCGCTATTGCCTTTCCTCACCAGCAATATTTTTGCTCAGGTTGGGATGGTTTTATTGATCGGTTTGGCAGCCAAGAAAGCAATCATGGTTGTCGAATTCGCCAATCAGCAGCGATCTAATGGTGTAAGCATTCAAGATGCGGCCCTAAAAGCAGCAGAGATCCGGTTCCGGCCGGTTACAATGACAGGTCTGTGTTTCATAGTTGGTGTTTTACCTCTGGTATTGTCCAGCGGAGCAGGAGCAGCTGCAAGAATATCAGTGGGCTATCCGGTATTGTTCGGAATGATCCTCGACAGCACTCTTGGGCTGATTATGATTCCTGTACTCTATGCAGCGTTCCAGAGTTTTCGAGAACGGTTGGTTGGGCTGGGTCGTTCTGTTCGCAAAATTTGAAACCAGTGAAGCCTTTTGGGTTTCTCCTTGGATGCTAGCGATTTAGAAAATTGATCGCGTAAGCGTGGAATAGAACGCTTTTAAAGCACCAAGAGATGTGTCGCGTTGTGCCACGATCTCAAAAATGTGCGCTATGATCGCTGCGAACAGGACTGCTCAGTAAACCGCCCTGCTGTCCAGGTTGGTTTTAGCGGAGCCGCGCGTCTGCTGGTCATGACCCGTATCGAGAAAGCAGGTCGAGTTGCGCCGTACGTGGACTCAAACCGTCTTTTACCGCCCAAAAACTATCACAAAATCGTCATATCGCGCGAAAAGTAATATTTTTACGCACGTAGATTGATTCTATGTGAAGTGGTTCGCATCACCAGGCAAAAAACGGCGCATAAATTCTGCCGGAATCCAAAGTATCCAGGGCTATCTCACGACGCTTTGTTGCTGGTGCTACAACGACTACCTTCAAAGTCGGTTTGAAGGCGCTGAGGCGAGGTGGCCAACAGATCTTGAGCTCAACGTAGCAAATCGCTTTCCAGACCTGGTGAGCGCTGATACGGCGTCATTGTGGCCAAGCATTGGTCCGGACAGGCTGGTCTTGCTTGGCCGGTTCCTCGCAGAGGCGGAGCATCTGGTTCGAGAGACCTGTGAGACACCGATTCAAGTGTAGATGTCGGATGTGACGACGGGCTCAGACGGTCCAATCCAGATCAACTTCCTTCGGTACGATCAATGCCTGGATCTCCCGCTCAAACGTCTCGTACTGGATAGCAAGCGCACATGTGCAAGATGTGGTCATGTCGGGGATATTGTACGGAAGAAGAACAAGGCAACTGCCCTGTGCGCGCGCTGTCAGGAGCAAGGCGATTGGAATCCCTTCGATGAGTGATGAGCTTTCCGATGAAGAGACCTTTGGACGTCGGTTGGAGTCCATCCCTGTGAATCGGCATGCGAAATTGACCCACTTGGGTGGGTTATGAGCGATTAAAATTGACCCACCTGTTTCGTTAGCATCCGCGCTTCAAG
>NZ_JBQFRW010000010.1:0-71494 GCF_056537625.1 Ruegeria sp. C6
CACCGGGTGGTAGCACGATTTTGTATCGGTGGAATGCGGGCAGTTCCAATGTGACGGCTGTTGACGGCGGAGGGGATTGGATCGCAGATGCGTCAGCCGTTGTGGGCGGGCCCACGAACATCTACACCGGCAATGTCTCTTCTCTGGATTCCGGAGTGGATGCGACAGAAGTTCCGACGGACCTGTTCAGACAGGAGCGCTGGGATCCGTCAAGTGGCTCGGAAATGGGCCTTGAGTTTGGCGATGGCACGCTAGAATCTGGCACTTATGCAGTCCGTCTCTTTATGGGTGAAAGCTACTATAACCCAGGTGTCCGGCAGTTTGATGTACTGGTCGAAGATCAGCTCTTCCTTGATGACCTTGATCTTGCAGGTACTCTGGGCAAGGGCAATGGCGGTATGTTCGAGTGGATCGGAGAGGTGTCCGATGGCACCATCGATATCGACTTCCAGCGTGTCATCGAAAACCCGCTGATCAATGGAGTCGAGATTGTTCAACTCGATACCGGCGCTGATGAATTTGCATTTGTATAAACTGGCGCGTCAGTCATAGAGCCCGGATTACTTCCCGCCGATGTCGGCAACTGTCGTCCCGGTGAGCCAATGGCGACAAGGTGCGGAAAGGCTGGCTAGATCTGAGCTTTCAACTGATTGACGTCGACATAGTAATCGTTCAAAGCGTTTTGCGGCTCAAACACCAGCGGCGTGTGTTTGCCGCCAAGAATGTTTGTCAGTGTTATGAAATATCCCCGATCAAACACGTCTTCGGCAAAAAATTCTATAACGTCGGGCCTGTCGCAAAAGATCATGTTGGTCAGGCCGGCACCATGGGGCGCAACAATAGTTTTGACTTCGGAGAACAGCTTAATTTGTTCATGTACAGAGAGTTTCTCTGCCTCGACAATCTCAAAGCCGCGGTCCTGTAGAAATGCGGAGACTTCGTCGTTGTTCAATATCCGGCGCTGGTCTGCCAAACGCCTTGTGACGTAGATTTTTTTGAACGGCTCTGAGCGGTCGGGCGCAACTGCATCCAGAACAAAATTCCTCAAATTTTCAATTGCGTTTCTTGAAAGGGCAAAACGATATCGCGTTGGCGATCCGATCAATAGCCGCCGGACTTTGACGCACCGATCCGTAATATCGATAAAGTCATCCGGGTTGACCCCTAGAATTTTAAGATACTCCCGTTGCCAGTCCCAGGGGACGCCATAGGTTAGAATTTTGGTGTTGGGTGTAATCGCTCCGCAGCCTCTTAGTTGAAGATATGTGGCGCAGCAATCCACTAGAAAATGATAGTAATTTCTCCACCATTGCATTGAAAAGATGTAAGCCTCTTCAAAGTCACACTCGCCTTCGCGCGCGTGTTTAAACGCTCTTCGTCGGCCAGCAGAATTGAACCGCCAGTGTTTGCCCTCAACTGTCGGTGTTGGGTCGGCTAAAGTTTCCATGATGACTCGGTTGGGTCTGACGGGGTCCACGATATGAGGCAGGTTCACGCCCGCGCTCTCGATATGAAAATAGTACGGGCGGGGTATGGCCTGCGGTGTGTAATGCAAGCTCAGTTGCCTGTAGTTGCTACATGGATTGTTCTCAGGCAAGACCGGGGCATAAATCTGGTGGTCGCCGAAAAACACCACATCGTAATCAAACAGCGTTCGATTGAGCGACTGCATTGGAATTTGCTGATCCATCATCCAGGCATCAGTGAAGATGCCATCAGCTGTTAACTTCAGTCGTTTCAGCTGTCTGTATCGGGTTGGCATTGTTTGGCGCATCAGCGCCAGAGGAGACTTAAAATTTGTCATAAACGTTGATCCGAGCTTCAAAGCTTTGGAATGCATAATAACTCATAAAAAGGGGTAAGATATCCATATCCATCGATATTCGGGCGCAAAATGTGCACGTACGACGGTAAACGACCACTGAACGAAGGGTTCTCTTAAGATAGTCATTCCAACAGCCTCCATCTCGACGATCCGCCGAGCTGCGGAACCCAGCGTCGGTCAAAGGCTCGCCCGATGTATCTGAACCAATCATCCGGGCTTTAACAAAAACTTCCATGAGTAGTAGTAATGCATGTGCATTGTGTTGATCTAAAGGCATTTTAACAATAACGTTTTGGCTATGATAAACACATTACTCCATCTGGGCCACTGTCGCGCGGCACAGGGTTTCTAACCAGCGAAAGTCACCTTCGCCCAAACCAAGGGTCGGGCGAAGCATTCAAATCCTGCCCACCATCGCGCCACTAGGGCACCAATCAAGCGCAGAACTAAAAACTAGCGTTTTCTTTTGAGACCGGACACAATGAATTTCTTTGATCCATTTCCTCCGCCCGTTCGATCCGGGACTGTTGGATTGATTGGTACTGTCAAAGATGAAGGCCCGTGGTTGATCGAATGGGTCGCGCATAACAAGGTACTGGGTTTTGACGAAATCGCTGTGGCCAGTAACGATTGCTCCGACGGAACTGACCAGATTTTGGACCGCATGCAAGACTTGGGTCTCTTGGTCCATATTGATAATCCGGGTCCATATCAGCGTACAATCCAGATGGATGCCTATTTTGCGCTGCAGAATCTCCCGGTCATGCGGCAATGCGAGTGGCTTATGCCGCTCGACGCCGATGAGTTTTTGGTAGTCAATATCGGTGATGGTACTGTGAAGGCGCTAGTTGAAGCAGGCAAAGGTTGCCACCGGATTCCGGTGCGCTGGCGCATCTTCGGCGATAGTGGCATTTCTGGGTTTGTTGATCCGCCGATTACCGAAAAGCTCTTTCAATCCGCTCAGCGAGAAGACCCTCAGAACTCTTACTTCAAGGCCCTTGTCAGGGAACACCATAACTTTGAAATGAGTGTTGCGCTAACGAGGGTGCGGAGGCCACGCGCTCGCTTTGGTCCGTATCGCTTACAGAAGCTGAAATACTACTGCGATGGTAAAATTCTAGTATTTCCCCAAAATGCTTCCTTTGACAGCGTAATAGAGTCCGTTCGGCATCATGGCGCACAAAGCAAAACAGCTCAAATCAACCATTATTCGGTCCGCACACGAGAACTGTGCCAACTGAAACGTTATAAGGGCGATGTAAACAGGAACCAGGCTACCTATGGGACCGATTCATACTTCAACCGCCTGAATCTGAATCACGAAGAAGACCGGTCTGTGCTTCGCTATGTGACACATAAAAACAAACTGATGAAAGATTGGCTTAGCGACCCACAACTGAAAAGCCTCTATGAAGAAACAATTGAGTTTACGTGCAACCAACTTGAGGTTCTCTCTGCGGGATAGCTTGAAATGATGAGCGCGCGGAGATGCATTCAATATGAGGCCGTCGGAATTGATTGTTCCCAAAAGCGTCAGAAAACTGATCAAACACCAAAACCGTGATGAAATCAATACATTGATACGTTGATTTTGGCGCCTCATTGCCTTGCGGATTGTTTTGCCGAAGCAATTTTGCGACAACTTCCGTTAAAGGCGATGGAGGCGTCTACTATGAAATTTTTTAATCTGATCTCCTTTGTTGTGGTTTTGTTGATCAGTGCAGTGACGGCCAATGCGCAGGGTGACTACCGCATCAGACCGGGCGATGTGCTACAAATCGAAGTGCTGGAAGATCCTAGCCTTAACCGGGCGGTTACTGTTTTACCCAATGGGCAGATCACCTTCCCATTTGTAGGTACCGTCCGAGCGGGCAGACAGACCGTAAGTCAGGTGCAGACCTCATTGCGCCAGGGGCTCAGCTCCAATTTCACTTCCCCTCCAACAGTTTTTGTCGGTGTGCAACCGTTTCTGGACCTCAACGCAACGACACAAACTACAACCGGCCCGACAATTGATGTCTATTTTGTTGGAGAAGTGAACAACCCTGGAGTGATCCAGGTTGAAAGGGGCACGACCCTACTGCAGGCAGTGGCTGTCAGCGGTGGTGTTTCGCGTTTTGCAGCAATCAAGCGTATCCAGTTGCGCCGAACCGATCCGCGCACGCGTGTCCAGCGAGTAACAATTCTTAACTATAAGGCTCTGGCAAACGGAGCTGTAACAACAGATATCGAGCTTAAGGATGGTGATGTTATTCTGGTCCCGGAACGGCGTTTGTTCGAATAACCGACCCGCGCAAAAGAAAAAAAGTTTTACCGTGCAGCGAGGGGCGGTGGCTGTCACCCTCATTTGCTGTGCCGGAGTTGTAGTTCACGCACAGGGTGTGCCTTCTGCAGAGGAATCCCCTTCAGGACTCCTTGCGACCTTCGATGTTTCGCAGCGCTTGGAGTACAGCGACAATCCAGATCTGGATGTCGATGGCACTTCTGATTTTTATGGGCGCACCGTTCTGGACTTTGGTTTGGAAAGTGTCACGAACATCCAGCGCTTTTCGCTAAATCTTGGAACTGATATTGAAGAATTTCGCGAGGATAATCCGAACAGCTTCGACTTCACGAACACATTTGCGACGCTTTCCTACGACAGGACAACTCGTAATGCCTTTTTCGGAGCGGATGCACGGTATCGCGAATCTGATACCGACTCGACGTTCTCTGACGAGGATTTCGATCAGGACAGTAGTATCATCAATCAGGATAGCGGTACACGGGTCAGCTATGGTTTCGCTTTGGGCGGGGCCGTCGGCGAGGAGGGGCCGCTGGGGGCCAGTTTCGACTGGGATTATAACGAGATCAGATTTAGGGATACCGACGACCCCGGCCTCAGTGACAGCACACAGAATGATATCTCTGGTCAGGTCGATTTCCGGATCAACCCGCGTATAACATTGGGTTTGACAGCCGGCTACAATAACTTCACCACTGAAGCCGTAGACGGTACAAACCGCAAAACCAGACGCCTTGGGTTGGCGACCGAACTTGAGTTGAGTTCCGTCCTGACAGTGGATGCCGAGCTGAGCCACGACCGAATTGAACGGACCGGCGGGACAGAGCGGGACGACGATGGCATTAGTGGCGAGATCGAGTTCACGCGAGCGCTACCCAACGGCACCATTGGGTTGCGCTATGCATCAGAGGTCTTTGCGAACGTCGACGGTCGGCGGTCTTTCCTGAGCGTAAGTCGGGACATGGACCTGCCCCGCGGTGCTCTAGCCGTGTCACTAGGGGTGACAGGCACCGATGCGGTTGGATCAGATCCGTTAGTAGAGATTGACTACATATATGAGTTACCGGCCGCCCAACTGAGCTTTGGTTTAAGTCAACGAGTTGTGGTCGACGAAGATGACAACGAAGATATCAATACCTCTCTGCGTGCCGCATACGATCAGGAGATCAACAGCCTTTCCAGCTTTGGGATCAGCGTCGATTTTTTCGACCGCAACGAACTGGGTGACGGTAACAACGATGGTCAGCGACTTGATGTTGAATTGGTGTACCGCCATGACCTGACCCGGGATTGGGCGCTTGAGAGCGGGATTGCGCATACTTTCGAGACCGAAGACAATGAGGAAAACCGATCCCGTACAACCCTCTTTGTCGGGTTGGAAAGATCCTTCAGCTTTTCGCCCTGATCGACCTTACTTACTTTTGTCGGATCAGGAGGCTAGCGGAGGCATGGGTTACATCTGACTGTGTGCTGACAGCTTTGAATACAAAGCTCGAGGACACCTCCTTCAAATAGACTTCCAAAGGTGAAGCCGCTATTATTTAGCTTGTAATTAGTGAGGATTGTTCATGCCAACCTTTAAAGCCGTTGCATTAGCTGGCATTTTTGTATGGCCCGCGTCGATTATTTCAACCGCTCATGCGGACACCGTTGGATGCTACCACTACAAAGACGAAATATACGATTCCTATAGATCATCCGATTGGGAGAAAATCACCGCCGACCTGAAAATATGGCTGTCAAAGCATAAAAGACATCACCCGTATTACTACACGATGCAGAACAAGCTCATGGATGCCGAATACAATCTAGAACAGTCGAAAAATACTGGACACCACAAGAAGAAGCGCAACAGATGCAAGGATGATGTAAGCCCCAGTTAGAGTCAGCGATGCAGAAAGACTCGTCCCAACGTTGCTCTTTGTCTGTTTTGGTCAACGGTGGAGGATAGGGGGCGAGCGCGGCGGTAGCTATCGGTTTTTTTGTTCTCCCACGACTGCGGAAATTGCATCTAAATACTCTCTTAGGACAATATTTTCGTCGAACTCCCGTTCTACTTTTGCCCTTGCTTGAACGGACATCTGCATAAATTTTTCGTCATCTAAATCGCAAAATCTTTCTAAAGCAATGAGCAAAGAGTTTACATCACGGGGCTCTACCATAAATCCATTGACATCATCATCAACAACATCACGACAACCTACATTGTCGGTTGTGATGATTGGGCGCCCTACCGCGCAGGCTTCCAACAAAACCCGAGGTACACCTTCACCATAATATGAAGGCAAAACTAAACAGTGCGAACTCGCCAGCAATTGATCTATTTCTTCAGGCTTAACAGCGCCATGGTACACCACCTGACCTTTTTTTACCATTTTATTTAAAATAGAAAAATCCACATATGAGCTATGATTAAGATGCTCGCCAACAAAATGAAACTCAGCTCGATTTTTTCGATCGGGTTGCCCCAAAAAGCTTTGAATAGCCTCTAGAAGTTCTCGTACGCCTTTTTCCTTCAGCATGCGTCCAACAAAAATAAATCTGATTGCTCCGTTTCGGAAAGGTTTGACCGAGAACCGTTCCAAATCGACCCCGCTTCCGGGGATTCTCTGCGCGAGTTCCTTTGCAACGACCTTTTTGTTAACAAACATTTTCATGTCGTCGAAGTTTTGAAAGAAAACTCGAGACGAGTGCCGCAGTCCTCTTCGGTATAGCCAAAGTACAAGCGACCTCAACATCGTACTCTTGCCAGAAAATACCTGCCCTGCACCTGCTACGTTGTTTATGACCGGAAGCCCGGCCCGCTTGGCGGCAAAATTTCCGAAGATATTTGGCTTTACGGTGTAGTGCAGAGAGGCGACGGGTTTGATTTCTTTCAATAGTTTTTCGATTTGCAACGCACATCGTATCTCGGAAAGAGGGTTTAATCCATATTGGCTCATACCTATTGGATAGTGCCTTATTCCATGATCTGTTAAGTAATCAGTGCTTTCATCTTTTGGAGACAAGACACAGACATCATACCCAGCAGTCTGAATTTCAGCGATAAGACGCATACGTGACTGAGCAATATGTCTGGAACTGTTGTAGACAATAGAAATTACTGGCTTTTTCATCCAACTCTTTTCCGCTCAATTATGTTGAGCTACTCCCCAGTCTTTAGATGAGTTTCGATGTACTTTAAGCTACTCTTTGCATCTGATGAGCGGGGCAGGCTTCGTTTCTTCTCGGTCAATAGACCATGGCTAGTAGCTCGTCGCCAAGGGCGGATTTGAGCTGCTTATGGTTATGGGTTTCGAGCCATTCCCCATCCCGCGAAGGCATTGCCAAGGTAGCCCGCGTGCCGTCCGATCAAAGTAGACGATGGATTCAGTATAGCGCAGACCTACGAATTATTTTGAGCATGCCTTATTCTGAACAAACCGCGATGGGCCAGACGTGCCGAAGGGTGCTACACCCTCGAAAATCCTAACTCTTGTTTCGACGATAATGTCGTAGGCGCTTTCAACGTTATGGATGCAGTGCGCCAGCATGAGGTGAGGCATTTGTTGATGGCCTCAGCCGGCTCATGTTATGGAGCCAATAAGGACATACTCTTTGTCGAAGCCCATAAGGCCGACACACCGCTTGTTATCTATGCCGCAACGAAAATACTAATGACAGCACGGGTCATTCCTATGAGTATTTCTGGAACCTGCCCACGACGATGTTCCGCTTCTTCAACGTATTTGGGAACTGGGGGTTACCTGATCTGGCCCTGTATCGTTCGTTCCTGCTTTCGATACGGCAGGCGGTTATTTTCAGCGCAGTTATTCAACCTTTCATGCAATTAGCAGTCAAGGCCAGTGCAATTTCGCGCTTGGCGCCGCCGTAAGACCGAAGCTTGTTTGTGATGAGCTCCTTGGGGATAAATCCTTGTCGTTTCATCGGCTTCATCATCAGCTACTTTGCAGTTTGTTGATCTTGTGGGGTCTGGAGAATTTGATCTGTTCGTTTGAAAATCTACGTTGCATATTGTACCCATTGTTTAGAAGGATCACTAATATCTCGTCGGCCTGATTTCAGGGGGCTGGGTTAGTAGCCTGAGCAATATGACTATAATGATAGGCTGTACAGGGGTAGGTTTTGTCGAGGTCGCCACCGTACCAGGAGCGCCCTTACAGACCGGAAAGGCAAGCGTACATTTTGTCACGAGATATAGTAATCTCGGTATTTTCCTTTGTAATAATTATACCCGTCATATGCGTATTTCGAGGCCCGTGCCTCGTTTACCATCGTCATTACAACACCAGCAATCGGGGCATCTACAGATCGCATTTCCTTTAAGCCCTCCAGCACAGCACCGCGTGGGGTTTTGTCCCATCGCACCGCATAAATAATCGTATCCACCAGCTTTGACAGAATCCGCGCGTCAGCTACGATCAAGGCCGGTGGCGCATCAAGGATCACCATATCATAGTTCGAACTCAGGACTTCGATAAGTTTCTCAAAGCGTTTAGAGGACAGAACATCAGCGGCATTGACTGTTCCAAGACGTTCGCCTTCTCGGACTGTGAGTACGTGGACGCCTGAGGTAGGTTCGGTGTAAATCGCTTCATTGATCGGGGTTGTCCCATCGACTACCGATAATAATCCGGGACGTTCATCGGTGTCTTGGAGCATGTGCGCCAAAGCGGGCATGCGCAGATCGCAATCAACTATAATTGACGTTTTTCCCATCTGGCGGCTGGTCATTGCCGTTAGCATTGCGCTTGAGGTCTTACCTTCTTGCGGGACGCTGGAGGTGAACATTAACACTTTTGGCGGATTATCCACATTTGACAGGAGGATGCTGGTTCGAAGGTTTCGGACGGATTCCGCCAGCGAGGAATTGGGTTTGTTCCGTAAATTATCCAATAGGGCTTGGCGTTTCATCCGTGAGCCGATCGATGGCAATGTGCCAAGAACTGTTATTCCAGACATCTCCTCCAACTGTGCCGGCGAACGGAAGGTGTTGTTCAGGAAGTCAAGCAAGAAAACGATACCAACTCCGATCGCCCCGCCCAGAAACAGGGTTAGTAGCATCGTGCGGCGCTGCTGTTGTGATTGTGCAAAGAGGGGGACCTCTGCTGGGGACAGAATGCGGGCATCTGCGGTTTGCAAATCTTCTTGCACGTCTGATTGCTGTAGCCGAGCCAGAAAGTTATCATAGAGAACCCTGCTAGCCTGCGCCTCCCGCTCCAGTTGGCGCAGTGCCACCTCATCCGCAGCCTGGCTGAAGGCTTTCTGCTCCAACTCACGCACCTGCGCTATGAGGACAGCTTCCCGCTCCTGTGCTGCGATAAGGTCGTTTTGAGTGGCTGCCACGATTTTGGTAGCTTCCTCGAGGACTTGTTCGCGGATTTGTTCGCGTACATCTGCGAGTTGCCGCTTGGCGAGCTGCAAGGATGGGTTGTCCTGTGAGACAGATGCATTCAGTGTGAGAACCTGTGCAGCAAGTTCAGATTCCTGCCGTCTGATCTGCGAGATCATTGGTGACGCTCGAAATGTCGAAATCGTGTCCAAACCATCCGGGTCTGCCAATGCGGCTTCCAGCCGGTTATACTCCGCTAGAATGCGCGTGGTGTCACTTTGCGCCCCTACCAACGCGGCGTTGAGCGCAGCCAGCTGCTGTTGGGTGATGTCAAGGCTCTGACCCTGTTCGGCGGCAAGGGCTGCACGGGCGGCTTCGACTTTGTTTTCTGCAGTTTCCACATTGGCCTGCAGTTCATCGACTCGGACACTGAGCCAGCCTGTAGCAGCCTGTGTTGCTTCAAGCTTTGCCTCAAGCTGGTCGACAATATACTGATTTGCTATGGCATTGGCGATATCTGCTGCGGTGTTCCGGTTGGTCGAAACATAGGAAATGCCCAGAACATTGGAATTGCCCAAGGGAGCCAAGTCTAAGCCCCTCAACACATTGCGCACAATTAACACACGCAGGCGTTCTTCCCGCGCGAGTTGACGCGCTTCGGGATCGGTGATCGGGGGCGGAGGGGGGGCGATCAGACCGAGATCCTTCATGATATCGGTAATCTCGGGGGGGAGCGAAATATAGCTTCCAACACGTTCCAGCAAGCTGGGTATTGGTTCACTCAAAGTCGGGTTGAATTCGGGATTGTTGTCCAGATTTAAGTCATCCACTACGCGTTCGATCAGGTTGGTTGAGGACAGGATCATTATCTGATCTTCCAAATTGCCCCGATCAATACCTTCTTCGTTCAGGATACTTTCGATGACGTTGCTTTGCTGGACATCAAACATTACCGTTGCTGTTGCCCGGTATGTGGGTACGATCTGGGATATCGAGAGATAGCCAAGCACATAGGCAATCAGCAGGCAGATCGCTATGATCCACTTGCCATGCCAAAACTTTGAAACAAGCCCGCGAATATCAATCGTGTCGTCGATGTTGTCCAAGGGGTTGTTCCGTGGTTTGGCCGTGTTCACCGGGTTCGACAGGACTAATGGCTGAGCTGACTTATTCACTTTATACACACCTGAACTAGAACCAATTTACAACCGTAAAAAACTCTAAACACGCGCCTTCACCAGCGCGCACCAAAATGCGCCGGAAACCGGTTATCTGTACTATATTGGCCCACTTATATGCATTTTCTACAGCCTATATCCACCTTAAGGCATCAGCTTTTTTACTTGCCGAGACTGACAAGCGTCTGAATATTGTATTCATATCACGTTGAAATAATGTGCAGACGTTGTCTAAAAGAAGGCGATGCCCAGGCTTTCCTGTTCGAATTTGGGTGTTAGAGAGTGCGGATTGTGAAAATTGAATTTATCGAGAGCGTTGTCCGTGTCTTCACCATTGTCGTTTTTCTGGCATTGGTGTGGGTGTGTTTGGGCGGGGAAACAGTGCTTGTGGCCCCGACGCCGATTTCAAGCTTCCTTGTGCATTTGGTGGCCTTCTTCTTCCTCGGTTCGGCCTGCCATTTAGGCTGGGTGGAAGCCGCCGCCCGCGTGGCTGTTTTGATGGTCATCCTTGCAGTGGCACTTGAGGTCGTCCAGATTGCCTTGCCCGGGCGTACTTTTTCCGTGCTAGATCTTGCCGGAAATTTGATCGGCGTGGGATTGGCCTGGGTCTTTTTCAGGGTTTTGCTGAATTTCAAACGGACTATTCGACTGTAGACGTGGCCATTTGGTCTGTGGATGTCTGTGACGGAGTGGCGGGTTTTTGTGTGGCTCTGCCTGTCCGCGGATTCCGTGTCGAAAAACTCTGGGCCCACCCCATTGCAAGGATGACTGCAAACAATGCTGCAACGGCGGGGATCTGCAAGCTGAAATCAAAGAGAGAATGAGTGGCTGCCGTTGCAATGACGGCGAGCGCAAAGCAGGGGAACACTCGGTTTCGGTGGCGGTTTACGGTTCCGCGGTAAATGCGCAGGGCGATGATCAGAAGCGCCAGATAAAAGGCAATCGCGGCGGGAATGCCAAACTCGAACATGTTCTCCAGGTATGAGTTGTGCGCTCTGACCCATTCGCCAATGGCCGCTTCCGCGGGTACATATTGGCGAAAAACATCATGAAACGACCCTAGCCCATGGCCCAAAGCCGGGCGATCCATGATTGCCCTGACGACTTCAGGATAAATCAGAAAGCGAGCGTTTCCTGCCTCTGTCGTTAGGATTCTGTCAATCATGCCTGTCGCGCTTGTAAGAATGACAAACCCGACCACGGCCACCACAACCACTAAGAGCCACGGGTTCCACCGCCGTCCTCCACCTTTCCATGACACCAAAAACACGCACAGCCCCACAAGTCCTGCAAGCCCTCCTGCGCGGGACTGTGTCAGAGTCAACGCCCCTAGACACAAAAGGGCGCCAAGGGCATAGATCCATGCACCGCTAAAGAACCCCTCCAGCATATCACGCAGAAAGCTTTGCCAACTATCGTTGTTGACCGGCGCACGGCTAACGAAGTGCAGATAGGCTGCAATATTTGCCAGAAACCCAAAAACCGCATAGGTGGCATAGTTATTGCGGTTGACAAACGTTGAGGTCACAACCAGCACCTGCTCGCCGTCGCCCAAAACAGGATTATACCCGGTTGCCATTGTATAAAGGCCGTAGATCGCGAATGCGGTTGAAGTGATGGCAATAATCCTGAGCATCATTTCCACGCGAGCCGTGGCCACAGAGGCACGGAATGCGATCCAGAAGATCATCGTGTAACACAGATAACGCATGATAATCTGCCGCCCCTGTCCGGGATCAGCCGAGATGTAGCCGGGTATATCGCCCAAGGCAGTCCAGACTGGATGTGTTTGAGGGGCCGGAAGCCCGGGAAGAAGCTGGATACAGCCCCAAATAACCGCGCCCAGGAACAGAGCGGCAGGCAACCACAGCCCCCTAACTTGTTTGGGCAGGCGCTGGATGCTGTCAACAAGCACCTGCATTACGAAAATCACCAGGATGGCAAGGGACAACAGCGACCATGATACCGGCCGGTTCGCTCCCAGGGGCACAGCTGCAAGTAATACGCACCCCATAAGCGCCCATAGGATAGCCCATTGAAAAATAGAGAATCGTTCACGTGTTTTCATAGCACCACGTTTCCTCGGAATTGCGAGACTATCTCAGCAGATCTGTGACAAAAGCCCCGGCGATACGCTATGCGGGCAAACGTTGCGGCGAGGATACATCTGCACCGATTGACCCCAAATCGCAAAACAGAGCTGCAGCCCAATAGACAGGCAGGAGAACTGGCGCCTACACTAAGTATTGCGATCTTTAATGTGCCAGGTGTGACAATGGGAAAAATTTTGGTGCGCATTTTTTGTGTCGCTGTCCTGATTGGCGCGATTATGAATTTTGCGATGGTGTTCGAAACCAGTCCTGCCTTCAATAGCAACGCACGAGATAAAAACGTGGGAGGTAATTGGAGAGTGCCCAACGCCGCCGCCCATTACGACAAATCGGAATACCTGCTCGAACTTGCGTACAGCTTTCTCAACGAGCTTGACCTGACTTATGATCCGGCCACCGGTGATGCGATGGTCATTAGTATAGAGGAACAAGGGGCGCGAACCCGGAAAGCGCTGGACCTAATCAATCGGTCTCTTCGTCTTGACCCCGCAAACGCCTCTGGCTGGACGTATCTGGCACAGGCCCAAGCCCGCGCTGGTGATATCGATGCCATGCGTGACAGTCTGGAGCGGTCGTGGGAGCTTGCCCCCTATAACGTGCAGCTTGCGCCATTGCGGCTGCAGCTTGTGATGCAGGTATATTACGCCAATCTTCACTTGCCTGAACAAGTGACGATCCTGTCCGATCAGGAGATTGCATCAGCCTATCGAGATGGCAAGGTGCTGAACGCGCAATCTCCGATCCATTTTGAGCGCCTGATGCCCGATGGCGACCCGGTTCGCTCGTTACTAGGTGATTTCGGAATTATACACTCCAGTAGTTAAGCCGAGCGTATGTGAAATTTGGCGACATTTTGGACCATGGATCTGTCACGGAGAAGGATACCACTACCTTCTGGTTGAGCGTTTTCAGAGAGTTCAAACCAGTCAGGGACAAATCGGGTATACCTATCGGTGTGATTGAATACATCTTCAAGTAAAAGTGACTGATGCCTGGTTTCCTTTTACGTGTTATGATCCATCTCAACATAGATAGGCAGAACTCCACCGTTCGGGACAATTATTGTAGCATAAGCGTCTAAAAGGCTGTTAACTTGTTATTAAGGCGAGTGGTGCAATAACGTTCAAAAAAGGACAAGCTAAAAAATGGCCACATTTCTCATTGGCGTTGTGGTGGGATGGGCAGCCACTTTTGCCATGTGGTTTGGTTTGTCGTTCGGTTTCATATCAGGTCTAATGTGGGGCACACTGATCGGTGCCGCCACCATATTTGTGCTCGCTGTTTTGCAATGGGCGTTTCGGGATATGAACAACACACAGAACCACAGTGAGAAATTTACCTGATTCAAGGCTCATTGAACGCGGTTTGTGAAATATGGCGCCGATTCTTGAGCGCTGGGTGAATAAGTAGGTATCTCCGCTTTACACGCTTATGATGGGCCCATCTCCCAAGGAAACAAAACCCGATCGAGCGCATAAGATTGTTTCCGATTTTGCGCAAAAAAGGCTTGAAACGCAAGACTGTAGCGCTTCGCGCACATCGGTCCTGTGCCTGTACCAACTGTATTGCTTCGGTTCAAATTTGCTGGTAAAAAGGGGAAGGTTAACGATTTAAAGGAACGGAATAGTGGCCAAAAAACTTAAAACCTGGGAAGCCCCTAAGCTGAAAACGCTTGACGTTGAAAAGACACTTAGCGGCCCTCTTACTCTTCGCCGGGAAATTGAATTGTACTGCTTTGGCATTGGCGGCCCCCAAGGCTCCTGAGCGACTTTAAAAAAAAATTCCAAGACATTTCTGCCTTGGAATTAACAGGTAGCCTGTTGTCAGCTTTTGTAGCTAACAACAGGTGAATATCTTTTTCGCTGATCTTCCCCTAGCAACACTTCATGTCCCACGCAAAGCCAGGCATGCGCGTGCATGTCTTCTTTGGCTTCGGAACGACCTGTGTTCACGCCAAATACCAGAGATGAGCTGACCCCCCTTCGCCGCAACATATCTTGTCCTGCCATCCCGACCATCAAACACGTGAATACGCCGCCAAATATGCGGTTCAGTTGATTGATAGCCTTACGGACCAACCTGATTTCCAACGTTATTTCAATCTCTGCGGGAAACACTTCGCCAGGTGAGGATGTCCCCAGACGCCCTTTCCATTTTTTAAACGGAAAACACCTCACCAAAATCCAGGCTTGGCAAAGTCGAAAAAATGCCTCGAAAACGATGCGTTTCTTTTGAGCAGGTAAAGATATGAACTGGGAAAATCGCGACATTTTCAGTACTTCGCACAGATGGTGGGTTCAGTCATCCCAAATTTGTCGCTAGCGTCCAGTTTGAGATGATCTGTAGTTATTGAGAAAACTATGAGCGCAATCCTTGGTCGAATTGAATACAGCGGACGATCGCTTGACAGGTCCCAATTCGACAGGGCCTTCAAGACATTATCCGACTATGGGCCCGATGGTAAATCCACCGTTTACGGAGAAAATTTTGCATTTGGCCTTCAGTATTTCGGCGTCAAGGCCGGGCAGTCTGATGGTTTAGAACTGGAACGCAATGGCTGTATTCTGACGGCAGATGCTATCATCGATGCGGGCGAAGATTTGGCGGCCGAATTGGAGCCGCTACCATCGTCAGAGAACGGCCTAACCGATTTTGAACTGATCAGAAGCGCCTATCTGAAATGGGGGCAACGCAGTCCGGATTTCCTGTTCGGTGACTATGCCTTTGCGGTGTTTAATCCCGAGACCCAAGAGCTGTTTCTGGCGCGGGACCATATTGGTAAACGCCCGCTTTATTGGGCCCGCAGAGACAACAGCTTTACATTTTCCACGGACATTGCCGCCCTTTTGGAGTTTGATGACATAAGTCGTGAGATTGATCAGGACATCCTGCTGCGGTTTATGGTGCGCGAAGTTGCCTGGCTGCCGACAAAGACGCTCATTAAAGGAATAAATTTCGTTGATCCCGGCTGTTACATGACTGTTGACCAATCTGGGCAAAAACAAAAACGCTGGTGGAATCCACATGATGTCAAGACGGCCCACGGGCGTTCGGCACAAGATTGTGTTCAAGAACTGACCGATCTTCTTACTGAAGTGATGGAAGATAATATTGATACCAAACTGCCCGTGGGTGCGCATTTGAGCGGTGGAATAGATTCTGGGGCAGTAACAGCGTTGTCGGCAAGAGCGCTCAGATCGCAAGATCGATCTTTGGTGTCAGCTTACGCTTGGGCACCTGATTTTTCAGACGATTTTCCAGACAAGGGTAAGGTTGACGAACGTCATAATATCAATCGCATATGCGAGAGCTCAGGTATTTCGATACGTTTCGGCAGTCAGGATTACAAAGAACTGGAAGCGTTCCATCAGCGGGAATTCGAAATTGAGGGATTCGCAGACCTAACTCAAGAGGCCGGCATTCTCTCTCAGGCATCCCACGATGGCGTTCGCATCCTTCTTTCCGGCTGGGGCGGAGATGAGGCGTTTTCTACGATGGGGAGATTTTATCTACCATATTGCTTGAAACGGTTCAGGTTTGCTGAGGCTTTTCGGGTTCTAAGAATCGTATCCGGTGGCCGTAGAAAGCCCAAAATCCTTCTGCGCAGTCTTTACTATCACGGTCTGCTGCCGCTGATGCCTGAATGGTTGAAGCGACGATTGACGCAGGACCCGAATTTTGGTGAGCCCGCATCCTTTATCCATCCAATATTTCTGAAAAGCGACCCCAGTTTGAAGACCTGGTGGTATGGTCAGGAACTGCCCGAACCAGCGAACCCTAAAGTGTATTTGGCGCATCTCCAGCTTTACGGTCATTTGGCCGAAAGGGCGGATACATGGGCCGCGTGGTCATCCAGGTTCGGTATCCAATATCGATATCCTCTGATGGATCGCCGCATTATGGAGTTTATCCTGGGTGTTCCCAATGAACTTCTTTTTGCGGATGGGAAGCCCCGGTTTTTAGCCCGGCACGCGACTAAGGACGTGCTTCCCGACGATTTGCAGAAATATGACGTCGCCAATGAAGCGCTGCGCTCCAAACGCCGGTTGGACTATTGGAAGGCTCTATTGGAGTATGAGCGCGTCGGGATGTTTGATGGAGAGAGTTCATGGCTTGATATGCCAAAAGTTAGAGAAGTAATCCGAAAATCCCAAGGCCCTCTCGGCAAAGAGGAGACACTGCTATTCAGGCGCCTCTCGTTGTCTATTAGAATCTGGTACCTTGAACAAAGAAACCGCTCGATCTCTAAAAAACCGTAACTGTGTCGTGCTGAGACAGCGGCCTGTCAGATTTGACTTGCATGGTATCATACGAACACTGCCATCCAGTTGAGCCACTGAAGCGTGCACGATCAGTGCCCTGCGATGGCGTTCTATTGGCGCTATACGCGCTACAAAGTGGCTTCTTAGGACCCTAATCCAGCACCCGTTGTTCTCTAGAGGTCATTACCCCTATAGACCTAAAGTCGGTCATGAACTAACAATTAGGTCGAACCACTCAGGTGGAGTTGATCGCCAGACTAGGCTAGCTAAATTCATTTACTAAGCTGGAAGTTATGTCCCAAAAATTAACAACATTTCAAAAAGCTCTCCGGATGCTGACGCCAAGAGAACGCAAATCCGGTTTGCTCTTGCTGTGCTTGATCATTGTAAAGGGTGTTGGCGACATGATCGGTGTTGCGACAATCATGCCATTCCTATCGTTGCTGGGCAACCCAGACCTAGTCAAGACAAACCCGATCGCAAATTACTTTTACGTCCTCTTTGACTTTCGGACCGTAGACTCGTTTATCACGATGGTTGGTGTCGCATTTGTGTGCATGCTGATAGCAGTGGGTATTTTGAGGAGCGTCACAGCATATGCCTTAAACCGCTGGATATCCATGAGAGAATACAGCCTCTCTCTTCGGCTCTTATCCGTTTATCTGCGCCAGCCTTACGAGTTTTTTTTGAACCGGCATACAGGTCAGCTCGGCACATATATACTCAACGAAAGTGCTCAAGTAGTAGCCAACGCTTTCAGACCAGCCACTGAAATAATAAACAGCCTAATGACATTTTTTTTGATCGCCTCATTTCTTCTGTGGGCAGAACCAACTACAACAATTATTTCTGTATTGGCTTTCGGAGGATGTTATTTTTTACTTTATTATAGCCTCAAAGCTATGATTTCGCGTATGGGGGACGACGTTCTCCAGGCAAACCAAGCACGCTTTAAGATAGTTGTTGAGGCGTTCAATGGAGTAAAACAGATTAAGCTTCTCGGGCGGGAACAAAGCTACGTAGCAGAATTTGCAAATGCCGCCGCACGACAGGCAAAAATTCGTGCTCTAAGTTTAACTCTTCGGCAAGTGCCCAAATTTGGACTTGAAGCCCTAGCGTTCGGCGGAATTATTATCCTGACATTGGTTTTAGTAGCACGCAATGGCGGTCCAGGAAGTGAAACAGTTGCAGATATCCTGCCGATATTGGGCCTTTATGCGTTTGCCGGGTATCGAATGCTTCCAACCATGCAAACTATGTACTCATCTATTTCTTCCCTTAGGTTCGGAGAGGCGGCCGTGAACGCTATCTACGATGACCTAAACCTACCCACCGAGTCGACCGACTTTCCAAAATCCCACGTGACACCTTTAGGTCTTACAAAAAGTGTCAACTTCATAAGCCTAAACTATCAGTACCCAGGCTCAGACGAAGGTGGACTCAAAGATCTGACATTCGGTATAGACCGTGGCCAGACGGTCGGCGTGGTTGGAACCACCGGCGCTGGTAAGACGACACTCGTAGACGTTTTTCTTGGCCTACTGCCGGCGACGGACGGTCGTATTGTCATAGATGACAAAGACCTGACTCCTAGTCGTGTGCGTCAGTGGCAAGCAAGTGTCGGATATGTCCCCCAAGAAGTGTTTCTGGTGGATGCTTCAGTTAGCGAGAATATCGCACTGGGCATCCCCAAGGATGAAATTGACAATGAGGCTGTGCGCAAAGCGGCAACGTCGGCCCAGCTGCTCGAATTTATCGAGACACAGATGCCCGAAGGATTCGACACGCATGTGGGTGAACGCGGCGTCCGCATTTCCGGGGGCCAGCGGCAAAGAATAGGGATTGCCCGCGCCCTCTATCACAATCCCGAGATACTCGTATTTGATGAGGCGACCAGCGCTCTGGACAACGCCACAGAGCGAGAGTTGATGAAAGAGATAAATGCGCTTTCAGGTGACAAAACAATCATCATGATTGCGCATCGGATCAGCACTTTGAAAGATTGCGATTATGTTCTCGTTCTGGAGAAGGGTCGATTGGCCAGAAAGGTTACATATGATGAACTTCTGGCCGACAACACGTTCTCTGAGGAACTGACATCGTAAAAGAGAGTCAAGCTGCTTTGATCGAGATAAGCTTCGCTTCAAGCATGTCGTCAAGGAATGAGATAACGTTTTCCAGGCAAATATTCTGATCAACGTCATATGTAGATATTAGGGTATCAACCAGCGAGGATACTGATTTAGGCTCGCTGAGTTCCTCAATAATGACTGTTCCGACCTCATTCAGGCCAACATACGTCCCACTTTCGTCGTCGAA
Organism: Ruegeria sp. C6; assembly: GCF_056537625.1. Classification (NCBI taxonomy): domain Bacteria; kingdom Pseudomonadati; phylum Pseudomonadota; class Alphaproteobacteria; order Rhodobacterales; family Roseobacteraceae; genus Ruegeria; species Ruegeria sp. C6. The sequence goes on from NZ_JBQFRW010000010.1 coordinate 19,312, forward strand.
AATAACCGTCTCGTCCCCGACTTTCGTCGTTGCCAAAGTTCTGTCCATCGTAATGACACTTTCTATTGTGATGGTCATAATTTCATACCTCGTACTAAACGCCTTCCCAACAGGACAATTCTGGAAGCTGCCCCTCCCGGAACTGGTTAGCGGGCAACGGGCTTTGAAAAGTGTTTGTCGAATGAGAAAGTTACATGCTCCGGATCGCGCGCTCCAGAATGGTCCGCGTTTACTGCGCCAGTGATAGCAGGGGCTGGAAATTAATCCAGCCCCAATGCCTTAGACAATAGCATCTATCAAGCTGATGTTGTCGAATGTGCTCATCGCGGCGAGGTTGGCATCGTCATCGTTTACCAAAACAAGCTGTTGCACAGAGCCGGTGAAATACTGACCTACGGGAATTGAATAGGAAGTATAGCCCGATCCTGTCTCATAGCCATCATTGAAGTCCTGAATGCCAAGGGTCTGCGACCCGTCGAGTTGGAAAAACGTGGTTTCCAGTTCGCCATCCTCGTTGACGAATCCAATACCTTGAATTTCACCTTCAGCATCGCTCTTGAAATCAAACTCAAGAACTGTCGCCTCCGTGATATCCTCATTGATAGCCAATGATTTCCAAGCACTACCTTCAAGCTCGATTGCGCTTTGATCTATGGAAACCGTCGCGACTCCTTCATCCTGCGCCTCGGAGTAGCTCGAAACAATATGTGCGCTTCCGTCAATGAGAACGCTGTCATAATCTCCGACTTCGAATTCCACCGTTACCTTCTCAAGGACCGACCCCTTGCCGTTTTTGTCTGAGTACACGGTAAGAGTAATGGAATGGGCCCCGTCAGAGAGCTGCTTTCCACCAAAGAAATTACCTTTGCCGTTGTCCCCGAACAAGGCATAGGGCTCAACGTTCTCTACCCGACTATACTGTCCGTCCAATTCAAGCCTTACGCTGCCAATGTTGACGTTTGGGTTGAGTGCCTCGGCCGACAGCGTAACTGTTTTACCAGAGAGGTCGCTGCTGGAGAGCTTGGCACCCTGGTAGAGGTCTGTCAGAAACGTGTCTGTGCTGGTGTCAATCAACTGGAGATCCAGAAGTTGGCTGTAGGGTTCCTGTGGGGTTGCGTCCGGCGCTAGATTTTCCTCAGGTGCAACCACTTCAACCGGATCTTCTACCACCGGATCCTCAGCGATAGGATCTTCTACCACCGGATCCTCAACGATGGGATCTTCTACAACCGGTGCCGAGCCTGTGTCACCAACAGTGAATTCGAATGTAACAGTTTCAAGCACGCTGCCCGAGCCCTTTTGACCATCAAACACGACGAGTTCAGCGCTATAAGTTCCCTCGGTTAGTTTCTGTCCACCAAAGAAGTCGCCTTTGCCGTCGTCTCCGAAGAGGGCATAAGGTTCCACATTTTCCACACGGGAACCAACGCCATCTACTGTAAGCTTCACGCTGCCGATCTGCGGCGCGCCGTCCTGCGAGGTGGCAACGATGGTCAGCGGACGGCCATCCGTGAGGCTGCCATCAACACTCGAACCGTCACCAAGCTGCGATACCGTTTGATCGGTGTCAGTGTAAGCGAGGAAGATATCGAGATAGTTGCTCGCTTCGACAGGTGCCGGATCGTCCTCAACAGGATCGCTCTTGATCGGCTCCTCTACAACCGGTTCATCGACACCCGATTCGACCTCACCCGGACCAGGCTGAGTAGTTTCCGGTGGTGTTGGCGTCCCATCAACCGGATAAGAGATGTTCGACCAATCTGGCCCCGCCAAGTTCTGATAGTAGGCGTCGCCAGCCTGTCCGCGGGTTTCACCTTCTGTTACGCCCGTACCGGAGACGTTCTGAGGTAACCCTATATTAAGGTTTGAAATTTCTCTGGATTCATGCACCAAACCCAGAAGGCTTACATCACTCCAATGTACATTATATCCGTCTTTCACCAACAGCATGCGACTAGAGTAATTCGACGAAGTATTCTCAATGACGGAGTTTTCTATGGCAATATTCTGAGCGGCGTATTGTTGAGCATTACTCGTATTCAGATACGAACCTCTATCCTCAGTTGTGACAACAACGGCATTGGTGTTGTTAATAAACTCAGAATCCGTAATGAGGATGCCGTCATTCCGGTTTCCCATAAGGTCATCAGATGAATCATAGATTGATTTGATGTCCATTCCGGACACGCCGTTGCCGACGAAGTAAGTGCCCGTAACAAGCGAGTCTGCAAACCCTCCGGTGGTGTCGATTCCATCTCTGCCATTATTGAGAAAAACAGAACCAATAACTGTCGCTTCGGAGACACCAGTTCCGTTACCACCTGGGACAGTTTTGATGCCATCCCCCAGGGAATTCTGAAACAATGAGTTTTGGATAGTGGGGCCGCTGAGGTCTCCTCCAAGCCGCAATTGGTAGAAACCACCATTAAATTCTGTATTCTCGACCAGAAGGTTATCGCCCCCCCGGATGTCGAGCTGAATCCCGACGTTACCTTCGAAGTAACTGTTCAGAACTTTTACGTCGTCTTTGTTTTCAGCAACAATAGTGACTTTGTTATGATAGTCGACACCTGACTTCGGATTAGTCGAATCTGTCCTTGTTTGAGGGGCATTGCTGTGCGTAACGGTTAAATCAACAAGGGTATTAGCATTCCCCAATTCGATCAGCGGGTTCGAATTTGAGGCGGTATCGATCACATTGATACCCGCCCCCGGCGCTCCCCCGGCAAGCGTGAAATTGTCGGGCAGCTGTATGCCGTTTCCGGAGATGTCATACATGTGGTCGAAGACAAATGTATCGCCTGGCTTGAACGTTTTCGCCAGTGCAGCAAACTCTTTGGAGATGTCCTGGCCTTCGGTCCAGCCTAGGTCGGATGAGTGGATTATCGTCATTCTGGTAACCTGTCTACATTTGTGGGCAGCGATCATGCGATGCAAAAGAGTTTCGAATGATCTTAGTCAGGGCCCCTTGGTGTTCATGTGAGTGGCATTTGTGGATTAGCGCCAACCGCGCTGTCTTGACGAACTATGTACCGCCAGGGATTTGATCGACATCGCGTTTGAACAGAAGGACTCGCTTCAAATGCGCGCGAATATAGATCCGCCCGGAAGCGCGGAGCCTCGGCTCTGCAATGTTTCTTACGTCTGCTCCCTGCTCTCTTACTCATATTCAAATGTATGCCGGTTGTTATTGGCCCTTGGTGGGCGAAACTCCGGTTTTTCGGTGGCGAAAAGAAGTCTTAAATATGAGGCAAGGTCAGCACAACATGACCCTAGGGCAGGCAATCAAAAACCGGAGAAATTTCGCTTATGACAATGATAATTTCAGCGCGAGCCTGCCCATTTTCCACTCAAGCTCGTCAAAGCGGTGTAGATTGGCCGTTCGGGCCAGAGCAATAGCACGGCAGCTTTGGCTCTTTTTTGTGGTGAGTGCCAGCGCATCTCTGTATCGCCGAACCTGTAAGTATGGTCGCGCGAGCACCTCAGTCATCCGACACAATATCGCAATGAGAAATGCCGTCTTTCAACTTAACCAAGCGCTCAATGAATGGACCTTGAGGTCATCAATCGAGTAAATTTTGCCGTATTGTTCTGCCTTACGGGCGGTCTGGTCGAAATTTGTCAAAAATATGTTGCTCATAATTCTAACAATACTTTACCTAACGACAGTGTAGTGAGAGTGTGGTATACAGATTCTCGTGTGAGTGCCGTTTGCACATTACGAGTAAAAATGGATACATTCTTGATGGTATTTGAGCTATAAGGGTACTGGGGGCTTTCAGCCGTAAAATAGTGAGTTGCTTCGCTGATTTTCAGCGTATCTTGGGTTAAGTTAGTACGAGGTTTTGAGTATGACCGGTTTGACTGATGACACTGCTGCCAGTGGAAGCTGGCATTTTAAATCAACAATTAATAACACCACAAATAGAGGCAAAGCCGTTTACTTTGCGTCTAAGCGCGTTGCCGACATCATCGTGAGCATTGCGGCAATGCCGATCTTTGCGGCCCTTTGTATTGTTGTTTCCGTATTGAATATCTTCTGGAACCCAGGGCCCCTGTTCTATTGTCAAACGCGTATGGGTAAGGATCAGTGCAAGTTCAAGATGGTCAAATTTCGCACGATGCTGCCCGAAGAAAGCTCCGTCAAGCGCGGCCCATTTGATGGGCTGGAGGAGTGGCGGATAACACCATTCGGTCGCTTTATGCGAATGACGCGTTTGGACGAAGTCCCACAGCTCCTGAACGTTATCATGGGGCAAATGAGTCTGATCGGGCCGCGTCCCGAAATGTTTGAATTTGCTCAAACCTATTACAAGGCGATGCCTGACTACCACGTGCGGGGAACCGTGCGGCCAGGCATCACGGGTTACGCGCAGGTGACGCAGGGCTATACGGATTCTGAGGAAATGGTGCGCGAGAAGACAAAACATGATGTATTCTATGTGCGCAATATGAATTGGTGGCTTGATCTCAAAGTACTTCTTTTGACAGCACGCGTTATCCTTACTTCTCACGGGGCGCGATAACGAGGTTGTTTGGTTGTATTTGATTGCCGACGTTCAATATCTCAAATCGGTTTCTGAACACATGCCTGTTGATATCCGCATGAATGGCATTGTTGCTGTCACATTAATTCCTTTAACCCCAGAGTAAGGTGTTCATCGTCAAAGTTTCTCCGAAAGCTGAGGCCATTTCTTAGCCGAGGCTCTGGTTTGATTTCTTCTCCATCTAAGCGGCAGCGGCTTGGTGCTGCAACCGGCGTTTTCGGATTGTCCGTTTTTTTGATCTCTGCTTACATTTTCAGGACTTTCGCGTTGCGGCCGCGATAGATATCGACCGGGGTCAAGTTAGTCAGACTCTCGTGGTAGCGATGGTTGTTGTAGTGGTTGACGAAGGTGCCAATCCGCTGTTCGAGGTCACCGAGCAGGAAGTAGTTTTCCAGCAAAACCCGGATCTTCATGATCTGGGGCCAACGCTTGATCTTGCTCTGGGTCGGAGTGTGATACGCTGCACCATGAACACGATCCATACCATTGTCGTCGAGGTATTTGACCAGATCAGTGGCCACGTAAGATAAGCCATTTTCACTGAGCAGTCGCGGTTTGTGCGCGACGGTCGCGTTATCGCGGCCTGAAGCATCCACGTGTATCTGTTGCATCGCGTGCCTTCATCGTGGTGCAAATCTCCCAATCGACGATTAGCGGCTGTAATCGTCGAGAATAACCAACTTGTCAGCAGCGCGCTTCGATGGTCCGGGTTTCTTATTAATCTGCACTCCATATAGGCTTCGATGAACCAGAAATCTTTCGTAACTCAAACCCCTAAACCTATCAGAAAATCCCAGACGTCAGATAATCGCCAGCCATAAAATCACTCGGCTGGACGACATAATGCCATACCGCTACGCTTCCGACGCAGCATAACTCGAACTCATCATGCTCAAAAGAGCGAGTTCATCGGGCAGGCACGAGACAGTCAAGAATTCTAAGTGCAAAAATGGTTTTAAGGAGTTGTTTAGTGTCAAATGACAAGTCAACTAGTACTTATCAGGAAATTTACCATGAGGTGAATTTATTACAGAAAAACAAATTTTCGTCTCTAACTTTGCGAATCCTTCGAAGGTTGCGGCTTATGAATGCGCGGACTGACGGCCAATCGCAAGAGTTAGTGTATCATGCTCACTTTTGGGGAGACCAACCGGAACAACAAAAGAAAAGAGTTAAGCTACGTGATTACATCGTTGGCCGAGACGACACTAAGTGTTCTGGGAGCAGCAGACTTGAACGTTCTTTCGTAGCTTCACGCGATCTATATGCGACACCAGCTAATTATTTCGCTTCAAACGTCACATACACATCAAGAGGCTATGCCTGGGTGGGACGTTGTTTGGACCGTAGCGCTTCATCTGCCAACATAAGATCCCCGCTACGATTCTTTAAAGAAATATCCATCCGACCATCTCGTCGGATAAAGGAGGGTACCATCGTACAGTCTACCACACCATTCACATATGGAGATTGGGCTGGCGATCAACGAAACTCGATAGTTTCTGCTAAGAAGTTTCCTACCCCCCTGATACTACCTTCGTGGATTGGAAATCGTCCGTATGTAAAAAAGGACCTTTCAGACCTCGGAGTTGAGTATATCTTGGCAGATAGCGACATCTTCATTCGCAAGGCTTATGTTCTTCAAAAAAAGAGCAGGTGCAACCTGTTATTCGAAGATGATGTTCAAGCGTATAAAGCCGCATACAATTCCCCCGATGTTACACCTAAACCCGGCAGCATAGTTTATCTATCACGAGGGTCATTCTCTCGCCTTTTCGAAATGGCGGGCCGCAACTACCCTAGTGAGATTATAGGTAAAATTGTTGAAGAGCTCGGCGGTAGGGTCATTGATACCAATGGGAAGGACAGAAAGTACTATCAAAAGATTGCAGATGAAGCAGATATCGTAATAGCGGACCATGGGGGTGCTCTTTTTCATATAATGGAATGGAAGCCCCGTGTAGTAATCGAGATTGTAGAAGATGGGTGGTGGTGGCCGTGTTTTGTTTTTTTGAGCGCCGCCTGCGGAGCAGTATATCACGGGATAATCAGGAGTTCGCATCGATCTGAAAGTGAGCTTCGCAAGCAGATAACTGAGCACATTGAAAACGGAACAAAAAAACAAGATCGACTGACTATTCGGAAGCTTAGCCCGGAAGAGGCTTCAGCCATAGAAGTGAACGTAACCTATCAGAACGCATCAGATGCTGAATTAGTGCGGTGAATCATGGGGGCAGGACCCATTGATTTCTGTTTTTCGGCATGCTTCATCTCGCCCAAAACAAGCGGTGACAATGTCTGATCTTTTTTGGTTGAGCGATGAGAAAATTGCCGACTAGCGCCCTATTTCCCGAAACCCCATGGCAAGCCTCCCGTTGATAACAGGTGTGTCCTCCGTTTCTCAAACAATAACGGCAATCCAAATCAAATGGGGCACTCCAGGGCCACATACGACCTTGTACAAACGTTGAAAGCGATAGGGTGACGATCCATCCCACCCCTCGTTTCATTGCGCGTCATACTAAGTGTCGTTGTCGTCGCAAGTACTCCCATACTCTTTTGTTTAATTGTTTGACACAGCCAAACGATCCTGCAATCAGTGAACAGCATTAATGTCCGTTTAAGGCCTGTTGGAGAGGTCTGCGGGAAAAGGAAATAAGATGAAGAAGGTTTTGATAACAGGGGGATCTGGTCTGCTTGGCAATAGCATGATTAGGTTGAATCCAGGCAAGCTGGATATCCACGCAACGTATCATTCAGCATTCTCAAAACCGAATCCAAACACTCATTGGCATAAAGTAGATCTCGCCGACGAGGACGCCCTCAAGTCTCTGATTGATACGATCCAGCCCGACGCGATCGTGCATGCAGGCACTATTGGCAGCGTCGATTTCGCAGAAAAAAACCGCGAGATTTCCTACAGAATTAATGTGGATGCAACCCGCATTGTTGCTGAATCTGCCGAACGCCTTGGCGCCCACATGATTTTCCTCTCGAGCAACGCTGTTTTCAACGGTGAGAAGCCACCATATTCAGAGGATGACCCAGTTTCGCCAGTAAACTATTATGGCGAGCTTAAAGTCTTGGGGGAGGAAGTGACCAGAGAGTTTGGCGGGTTGACATCCATCGTCCGCCCAATCCTCATGTATGGTTGGCCGAATGAGGGGCGTCGCGGCAACCTCGTAACCTTTTGGTTGTCTAAGCTCGAAGCAGGAGAGGAAATCGTTGCAGTCAACGATGTATGGAGCAAGCCTCTCTGGGTGGACGACGCATCAAAGACGTGCTGGGCTGTGCTGAACGGCAGGTTTGAGGGTACGTTTAACGTCTGTGGCGGGGAACGCGTTACTTTGCATGGGCTAGCGAGTGCCGTTGCACGGAACTTTGGCTTCGATCTTCAGAAGGTCAAAGCGGTCCCGAGTTCTTACTTTGGCGACATTGCGAACCGGCCAAAAGATACGTCATTTACAAATGAAAAAATTCAGAAAGTCTTGGGGATTAATCCGTTAGGGGTGGATGAGGGCCTCGCTGCGATGAGCGCCGCGCGCTAACTGTTTGCCTCAGAGGACGACATTCCTTCAGCAGAACATTGGTTCAATGCTACATCAACAGGCGCCAGATCACGACCTAATCGGATGGAGCCGGCAATGCCGGTCGAGCCCACCCCAGGGAGACAGGTAAGCATCTCGAGGATAGCAATCCCTATCGACGTCTAGGTCATGTTGACAAATGGCGCAGCCAGAGGCGGATCGATGTGATGTTGATGAAGCCGAGGTAGCTTTCGGCGGTCTTGTCATATCGGGTAGCGACACGGCGCGCATTCTTCAGCTTGTTGAAGCAACTCTCCACCAAGTCACGAAGGCAATAGAGCGGCCTGACGACACCAACACGATTCTTGCGTGATTTCCACATGGGGATGACTGGCAGCATATCGCGGTTGTCCATAGTTTTGCGAATGCCGTCAGCCTCATAACCAAGGTCTACCAAAAGAACGCGCAACGGGGCAGATTGTCTGCCATGACCAGATTAAAGCCGAGACGGTCGGAGGTCTGGCCTGACCTGATTTCTGTTCTCATGGGTAGACCATGCACGTTCACGCGGAGATGGATCTTGCCCGTGATGTCCGGCCCTGCGATATTTGAAACCTGCGGGCTGCCAAACATTGCTACTATCATGCCTCCTAGTGACACTTCTGCTTTGTGGACCGCGTGACATTTTTGTTTGGTTGCAACGGGAGCCCCATCCGCGGCCCATTCTAAACTGAATTGCTACAAATCCCTTATCTTGCTGGGAAGGAAAGAGAACGGAAAATCACTCAAATACTAGATGGTGATGAGCGAGGCAAAAAAGCTACGCTTCTGCTGCCATTAAAACTCTTTTCCAGACCATCAATGCCAAACTATTTTATTGACCGCTTTGTCTCAGATGCCACGAACAATCACCCTCGGTATGGGAATGATCTTGGACTTCGAAGCTCAAACCGCTTTAATCAAAAAAATTAGAGCAGTATTTTTATAGTTACATATCAAAATTTTAAATGGCACAAAAACGTAGACGTTAAAACCAAATGCAAAATAAACAAGGCATCAGCTAATGGCTCAAAATTGTATCGCGCAAGTGGCTTTCTCAACATGCTCATATCTTACGTCAACGCGAAGCCCTCGTGCCCGCATCGTGAAGGAAGCTCTTGAGACATGGGATGGACTGCTAGACTTAGGGTTTTGTCGCCGTTTTTTTGTGGATGACAGAAGCCCCAGTTGTTCCGCTACCAATGCTCTCTTAATGACAAGCGTATCGTCGAAATTCGATGACATTCGTTATACGCCCTTTTGCCACCCACCTCACTCCAATTTCGGTATTGTCTACAGCTTCGATATCGCTGATGCACCATACATACTTCATCTTGATGATGATGTGAAAGTGCGAGGGTCTAGGCAAAAACTCCTTCAAACCATCCAACAGGCCGTCGAACTAATGGATAACGACAGAAACTTACTAGGCATTAACCTGCTTACGCTTGATAAGCCCGACGAGAGTCAGAAACAATGGAAACCAAAACTAGATTACAGCCGAGATCCCTCAAATAGTTTTGCCCATCCCGCAAAATTCTTTGGTACGTGTGCAAGTCTAATTCGTCGCGATCTTCTGAATAAGATGACATTGGATGAAGTTATTTCACTCGGAGATGCACAGCCAGCAGGGTGGGAGGAAAGCGTAAGCCATGACACCAAGCAATTTCTAGTTTCGCAATCAACCACACCTTTCTTTGTTGACCAAGAGGCATGGTCGGTCACCGCATCCTCTAGCTTTGGCCTAAGGAAGCAAGCTAAGGCCATAAGGAGGCAAGCTAAGGCGATCATAAAAAAGCTCACATGACATCGTTGAATAGGCTGCTCCGACTTCGGTCCAATTATGATTACCAGTATGGATTGGCTAAGCCATATTGAAAATGACCCAACCAAAGGTGGATTTATGTGTCTTCAATGAAGCATTAGGCTGTCTTCTCATTACGAGTGGTGACACGGCGGGCATTCTTCAGCTTATTGAATCAGCGCTCCACCAAGTTGCGAAGACGATAGAGCGACAGGTCGTTACCGACACGCTTATTGCGTGATCCCCACCCGACGACGCATACTGAGTCAGCTTGGAGCAGAAAAAGCAACCTGAAGTGAAACCAAAATCCACCTTAAACCGGGCTGCAAACTGGTCAAAAATCTAGTGCCACCTCTGGATTTTGTGTCCCTGCCCCTCAAAGATGGTCAGCAGTTCCACGTGTTGTGAATCGTGGAGATTGCTCGCGGGAGGCACTAACCCCGTCGTGGATCTACTCTCTGTTTGATGCCCGCATGACCCGTGAATTGGACGAACTGATCTGCCGCCGTGGCCAGCCGGACATGATTGTCTCAGACAACGGGGCGGAATGACTTTTCATCCCATTCTAAAATGTTGCAAGACAGTTGTGTCTACATCGTGCAGGGGAAACCTATGCAGAATGCCATCGTCGATTCATTCAATGAACGTTTGCCGGACGAATGTCTGGACAAACACATCTTCGGCGATTGAAGAACCGTCCTCAACACACAACGCCATACATATCAATTGGTGAACTAGCTCCTGCCGCCTACACCAATTCTCAACCGGACCACCCGGCTTGCTTCGCTCAACAGATCTTGACCACAACCTAATCACGAGAAAGAAACAGGAACAGATTTACATCCAAATGGCCAGGATTAAGGGGCTGAGCCGATATTCTTGAGAAACTCCGAATTTTCCGAAACCCGGCACAAAAAGTGCCAATCGGATGATTGGGCGAAGGGGTCGGACAAATTAATGGTTTGCCCAGAAGCGCTCACGGACTCTTCTGGGCAAACATATCCCTCTTTTCCGACAAATGGAGTTTCGGAAGAAAAATACCAGAGCCAATTTTTTGAGTTTTTCAACACAATCGGCCACTATCTTTCTGCATTGCTTCGAATTAGTTAATTAAAAACAGAACTGGTTTAAACACAACTCATGACCAAGACAGCACGTTACTTGTACCACGTATTCGGATTTCCTGTTGTGTCTGATTTTGAACTTCCGGAACTCGCCGCACCCAAAGCGATGGATGTTCACACGCCGCCATCAGATCAGGTTGTTCACATCACAAGAGGCTCTGTCCCGAACAGCTTGGAAGACAGTCATAAAGTAGAGGATTTCCTGGAGTTCAACAGAACCGAATGCATGTATTTTGTGAAAGACGTTGGAAAGTACCTGATATCTGAAGGAAGAAGGATTGTCATTCAGCCCGACACCGATGCCTCGTTGATTGATATCAGGTATTACCTGTTCGGCACGATATTCGGAGCCCTCCTGCATCAACGAAAGCTTCTTCCGCTACATGTGAGCGCCGTTGAGACCCCAAATGGTATTTTGGCCTTTACCGGCCAAAGTGGCGCAGGAAAGTCGACAACTGCCTACGAAATCCTTAAGGAAACCGGTTGGCGCTTGTTATCTGACGATGTTGCGGTCATCGACCCGACTGAAAGCAAGACGCTGCTCCATTGTGGTATTTTCCGTCAAAAGCTGTGGAAAGATACAGTCGAACGCGCCGGATTGCAGCCTGATACCCTTACACGCGATACAACCCGCGCTGAAAAATTCCACGTCTTTTCGCCGGAGTTTTTCGTCACTGAACCACGTCACTTGCATAAGCTTGTGATCCTAGATGTTGCAGATGAACCAAAGTTGGATCTATTGGGGCCATCCGAAGCATTTGCCCAAGTCATGAACACGATTTATAGACCCGACCTCGCGCGTCTCTTCGGAGACTTGCCGGCAACCATGCAAAACGCAGCAGATATCGCGAGCGAAATTGAGACCTTCAGATTTAGCCGACCCTGGTCCGTCGAGCGTATGCCGGCTTCAATACACTATCTGATTGAGCGCTTCGGTGATGCACACCCCGGAGGCTCAGCGCAACTATCAAAATCACTCCTGTAGCTGCTTCAAATAAGTACCATATGTGGACTTAGCGAACAGTTGCGCACGTTCGGCAAGCGCGGCGGCGTCAATCCAGCCGTTTTGCCATGCGATTTCATCAAGGCTTCCAGTCTGCATGCCCTGCCGATCCGTCAGGGTTCTGACAAAGTTTCCAGCATCCAGCAGGGAACCATGGGTGCCGGTATCCAGCCAGGCAAAACCACGGCCCATGGTTTGAACATTCAAAAGTCCTTCTTTGAGGTACATCTCAAGCAATGTGGTGATTTCCAGCTCACCGCGTTCGGACGGTTGAACCTGGCGCGCGCGGGCTGGCGCGTCGCCATCCAGAAAATACAATCCGGTCACTGCGTAGTTTGACGGCGGAATTTGAGGTTTTTCGATGATGCCGCGGGCTTTCTTGCCTTCGAAATCGACCACGCCATAGCGTTCGGGGTCCGCAACCCGATAGGCAAATACGGTTCCGCCGCTCTCCTGTACGTCGGCCTCGCACAGCAAATCCGGAAGACCGTGGCCAAAGAATATGTTATCGCCAAGGATCATTGCGGATGGTGCGCCCGCTAGAAAATCCTCTGCCAACAGGTAGGCCTGAGCCAGACCGTCAGGAGACGGCTGCGTGATCCAGGTCAGCGATAGGCCATATTGGCCGCCATCACCCAGCAAGCGCTGAAACTGATCCTGATCCTGCGGTGTAGTGATGATCGCGATCTCGCGGATGTTGGAAAGCATCAGCACGCTCAGCGGATAGAAGATCATCGGTTTATCGTAGATCGGCAGTAGCTGCTTCGAGACCGCCATGGTGATCGGATACAGCCGTGTGCCGGATCCACCAGCCAGAATGATGCCTTTACGTTGCATGCTCTATCCCTCTTTCACAGCGGACCCGCCTGGGGCCTTCAGTTCGGCCAGCACATGCATCAGACCAGCTTTCCAGTCAGGCTGCCGGAGCCCGTAAATATCACTCAGACGCGAACATTCCAGACGCGAATTCAGGGGTCTGGGCGCCGGGGTCGGGTAGTGCTTTGTCGGAACGCCAGAAATCTGAATTGACAAACCAGCTTGTGCTGCGATTTCGCGAGCGAAATCTGCTCGGCTAACATTTGGCGCGCCGGAATAATGAAATAACCCGCCGTTAAGGCGCTGTCCCGTCTCGGCAATGGTCAGCAAAGCATCGGAAACATCGGCGGCCGGCGTCGGCCCGCCAATCTGATCCGACACGATAGCCAATTTGTCGCGGGTTTCGGTGAGCCTGAGAATGGATTTGACGAAGTTATCTCCATGCGCCGAAAACACCCAACTTGTCCGCAGGATCGCATGCCATCCCCCTGCTTGGGCGATCTGGCGCTCTCCTTCCAACTTGCTCCTGCCATAGACACTCAGAGGGCCGGGCGGATCTTCTGTGGTGCGGGATGCGTCTCCCGACCCGTCGAACACATAATCAGTTGAGATATGCAGGAAAGGGAGATTGCGCTCGGCAGCGGCGCGCGCTATGGCACCCGGAGCTTCCGAATTGATCAATCGGGCCAGTTCCGCCTCATCCTCGGCTTTGTCGACCGCCGTATAGGCGGCAGCATTGATGATCACCTCTGCATCCGTCCGCCTGACGATCGCAGCACAGCCTTGCGGATCGGACAAGTCCGCCCGAGAACGGCTAAGCGCCTCGACTGTTATGCCGCGCGGCTGCGCACGTCTGCGCAATTCCGTGGCCACCTGCCCACTATGACCAAAGACCAGCGCCTTCATCCAGAAATCCCCAAGCGCGCTCCAACACCGCTGCGGTCCCTCAAAGCTGCAAACCATTCCCCGTTGTCCAGATACCACTGAACCGTCTGCTCCAACCCGGTTTCAGGCGTGTAAGAGGGGCGCCAGCTCAACTCGTTCCGAATACGGGCTGGGTCGATGGCATAGCGACGATCATGACCGGGGCGGTCAGTGACAAAGGTGATCAGATCGGCGTACGGCGTTTTGCCCGGCTTCAACCGATCGAGTATCGCGCAGAGCATTTTGACCAAATCGAGATTGGTCATCTCGTTCTCACCGCCAATATTGTAGCTGCGGCCCAGCTCACCTTTTTCCAGCACCAACAGCAGTGCCTCGGCATGGTCTTCGACGTGCAGCCAGTCGCGGATGTTGTCCCCTGCCCCATAGATCGGGATGGGTTTGCCAGCCAGCGCGTTCAGGATCACCACCGGGATGAGTTTTTCCGGAAACTGATAGGGGCCGTAATTGTTCGAGCAATTGGTCAGAACCACCGGCAGGCCATAGGTTTCGCGCCAGGCCCGGACAAGGTGGTCGGACCCGGCCTTCGAGGCCGAATAGGGCGAGTTGGGCTGATAGGGGCTATCTTCGGTGAAAAACCCGGTCTTGCCCAAAGATCCGAAAACTTCGTCAGTCGAGATGTGGTGAAAGCGGAAACTTTCCGGGCGATCAGATTTTGCCCAATACGCGCGCGCGGCTTCCAAGAGAACATAAGTGCCGGTGATGTTAGTGTCGATAAAGGCCGCAGGCCCATCTATCGAACGGTCGACATGGCTTTCGGCCGCCAGATGCATGATCGCGTCGGGTCGATGTGTGTTCAGGATCGTGGCCATCGCAGTCGCATCACGGATGTCGGCATGCTCAAAGGTATAGCCCGGCGCATCTACCACCGAGGCAACATTGTCCAGACAGGCTGCATAAGTCAGCGCATCGACATTGATGACGGCATGGCCTGCGGTAACGGCGCGCCGGATCACGGCAGAGCCAATGAATCCCGCACCACCTGTCACCAGAATTTTCATTGCATGCCCTCAATCTCAAAAGGAGTTTCGATATCCCGCAAGCATGGTGCAGCTTTGTCTTTTTCTGACAATAGCGGCTCGGCCACGTCCTGCGGCCAATTAATTCCAATATCGGGATCATCCCATCGAACTGCACCTTCTGCTTCCGGCGCATAGGTGTCGGAACATTTGTAGATGATCTCGGTATCCGCCTCCAATGTCATGAAGCCATGGGCAAAGCCAGCCGGAACAAGCAACATCCGGCCATTTTCAAAACTGAGCTCTTCACCAACCCACTGACCAAATGTGGGCGAACCCTTTCGTATGTCCACTGCGACGTCAAAAAGCCGCCCCCGCCCACAGCGTACCAGTTTGGCTTGAGCCCTAGGAGGAGCTTGAAAATGCAGCCCCCGCACCGTGCCGACAGCGCTGGAAAGCGAGTGGTTGTCCTGCACAAAGACCGTTTCAATTCCTTCGGCGGCAAAACTGTTCACGTTGTAAGTTTCTTCGAAAAACCCGCGATGATCACCAAATCGCCTAGGGGTGATCAGGATCACCTCCGGGACTTCAAGTGGTACCAATTCCATAGTTACAAATCTCACTCCACAATGCGATGTTGCCGCCTTCCGGGACCATGTCATACCTGTTCCGGCAACGCCAAAGCTTTTATCAACTTTCTTGTAAATCGAGCTCATACTTTTCGGGGATAAAAATGTATCACGTCCTGACGATTTGCTGCAAAGTTTTGAACACGGGGCGTCATTTCGGCGATTAGATTGAGCTTAGGTGACCAGTTCGACAAATTGTTTGAAATGACAGAATGTGCTTTCCGATTTCATCAGCCGCAGCTGCATCAATGTACTGGTCGCATCGTCGATAAAGACAAGCAACGTAAAGGCCGGAGCGCGATCCTCGAACCAGCGGTGGTCAGAACCGTCGATCTGGATGAGCTCGCCAAAGCATTCCCGGTGCGAGCGCGGTTGGTGGAAGTTCCTGCGCTGTTTGCGAGATAGCCAGATTCCGTCTGCCTGCATCCATTTGCACAGTGTCACGCGCAACACCTTTGCTTATCTTATCCGAATAGCGCGCCTAAGCCTCTTCAATAGCTTCCTTGGAAGCCTCGAGCCCCTTTGTGGCTTCTTACGACCGTCGGCTATCTTAAACCCTTCGGCGACTTGTTTCATCCCGTCTTCCACCAGCATGTTTGCAGCAATTTCGAAACAATTCTTCAACTCACTCGGTGCGCACATCTCTGGAATATTTGAAAAAAAAGTATCAGGCCCAATTTTTGCAATCTTTTGATATCCTCGAGCCTCCAGAAACTCCAAAGCGCTAACTTCATCGAATGTTTCGACTTGCATAACGACACTGCATGACGAGAGTATTTCTTCCGCACCCTTAAGAACCTCTACTTCGTGCCCTTCTGTATCGATTTTGAGGCAAACTCGTTTATTCTGTAGCCCCAGATGGGCGTCCAAAGATACACAACTAATCCGCTCTACAATAGGTACTGATTTATCCCTATGGATAGAGGTTGCCATGGCGTGGTTCATAGGGCTACCAGGCGATAAGAAACCGAACTCTATCTCTCCATTTTTGCTTGATGCAGCAAGATTATGGAGCCTGATTTCAACGGATGGCTGCCACTTACTTAGACATCCGCGAACCACTTCAAACGAGTATTGGTCGGGCTCAAATGCCTCGATCCGCGATACTTGACTGGCTTCTGCAACCAACCTTAAGTAGACTCCGCGGTGCGCCCCAACGTCGATATATACGTCTGACTGCGATCGTTGAATTAACCCTAATAGAAAGTACGGTTGAAACGGCTCATAGAGTGAAATCATAGGATTGTTTTACCTTAACAAAAACGGAACGCCTTCAGTAAACAGAGAATTAAGTATCTTAATTGCCTCTCTCCTCCAAAGCCGCCAGTATAATTTTATCTAGTCTTCTCTATAGCATCAATAAGCCCTTCAAGTTTGATTTAGTCAATTGCTTCACAGAGTTTTCCAAAACTGTAAAAGAAGCCGCTCAATCTTCTTGCCACCGATCTCTATCTCATACATACGTCATGAACGGTTGGTGGGACGCTTTCGGTACAGCGAAGCATCAGCTACGAGACCAACATACCGGCTGTCACTATGCCTTTAATTTCTGGAAGCGGATACAGGGGTATGGATTTCCGGCTTGATCTCCGGGTCTGCGCCCAGCTGTAGCACACTGATAGCGTCGCTATTGTTTCCCAAAACAGTCCGTAACGCTTGCAGGTTTTAACCTGCTGTTCCTCCCGGCCCGGGCCGTCTACATCCTATGCTTCCTTTGCGGGATAATATAGATTGTGCTATCGACACTCCAATGGACCCGCAGTCGGTAAATCGTTTAACTTAAAACTGAGCTTACAAACGCCCGGCCTGCTAGGGTCTCGCACGGTTTTTGATCGTGGAAAGCCGCCCCGTGCCGAAAGGCGTACCTAAATCTGTAGCCACAGCCAAGCTATGCAGCTTCGACGCCTCACCTTCACAATCTTTATTGCTCAGCCGACAACATTAAAACTAACACCGCCGTGAAAAATATTAGCAACGCAAAGCTGTCCGGTCGCGTAAGCGCCGGTATCGATCGAGATAATACCTTTCTCCGCAACTGGGTTGCTAACGATGGTATGACCGTGAACGATCCACAAACCATCCTCTCGCATGACCTTTCCGAAGTCATGGTGGCCCCAGATAAAGCTATGTTTGTCTTGTAGGTCGATTTTTTGCTTTGGGTCAGCTCCGGCATGTACGACGATGACATTGCCGTTTCGGTGCTGGTAAAGTAGATTATGCAACCAGAAGATTTGCTCTGGCCCCATCGCTTGGCGAAGGGCGTCCCGTACAGCTTCCAGCCTGTTTGGATCGCAGGTTTCCGTAACGTTCGAAACACCAAAGCTAGCCAGTGTTTGCAAACCACCATAGCGCAGCCATCTAGACCCATTCGCACGTGGATTTTCTAGAAATGCCAACAGCATCTCCTCGTGGTTTCCCATGAGAAAATGAGAGTTGGGGCGACCAATAAGTCTGCGCAAAACGCCTGCGCTATCTTCGCCGCGGTCGATATAGTCTCCAACAAAAACAATCTGGGCGGCCTCTGGCAGTTGCAACAGCGCACGCTCCAACAGATCAGAACGACCGTGGATATCACCGATTGCATAGAACGGTTGTTCAGGCTCTATCGGCTGAAATACTTGATATTTCTCTCGCCGCTTGGCGGCCCAGGCTTTCAACATCTTTTGCTCCAATCCATCGCAACGGCAGTGCTCAGATTTCGCTCGCCAAATAAGGCAGCGCCTGTGCTAAAACGTTTGCTGCGACAAGATCAATCGATTGGAATCGTATCCTTTTTCATGATCTGAACAAGCCCGATACCTACTATCGCCCCCAAACGATTTAAGTTTCTTTTACGAAGATTGAAGTCGATAGCAACCAACTCAGGACCAGTGTCGGGGTTAAGTGGAAAGTTCGGCGAGTTGCTGGAACCGAGAGGCTCCAAGCGTGGATTGACCCTTAGGCTGTGAAGGTGTGAACGCTCCCGTTGGCCTCGGTGTGCCATTGTGGGTTAGCAAACAGCCTGAATGGCGGAGATAAGCATGATCGATCAGAATCTAGCAAAGAACAACTTTCAGCGGCATCGCTAATCCTCTTTTCTGGCAAACTCCCTACCTTCGTTACGCGCAAGACTACGCCCTTTTGCACGTTACTTTTGCCACACCGCTAACTTTCTATTACACCTGATAAGTATCTCTTATCAACATAAAGTGAATCCGCCTTACAATGACGGCCTCTCGGACATCTATTGGAATGAAGACGCAGAATGGACCACATGAAGCCCCCTGCCCCATATCTCCCGGCCGCCTTCCCTGCCCTGTCTCAAGCCGATCAAGAGGCGCTGACGGACCTCTATATCCGCGGCACGCCGGCCAATACGCTGCGCGCTTATGAGCGCGACCTGCTCTATGTCACCGCCTGGAAGTCAGCGCGCTTCAGCGCGGCGCTGGATTGGCCTGAGAGTGAGGCCACAGCCCTGGCTTTCATTCTCGATCATGCCCGCGATCTCGGAGATGCCCCGGACACAGACATCGCACTTCAAACGGCGGAGACACTCATCGCGCAAGGGCTGCGCAAGTCCCTCGCCTGCCCGGCACCGTCGACGCTGGACCGGCGCATCGCCTCCTGGTTGACCTTTCATCGGATGAAGAACCTGACCAGCCCCTTTGGCACGCCACAAGTGAAACAGGCCCGCGCCAAGGCCCGTCGGGCCGCCGCCCGACCCCCTGCCCCGAAATCGCAGCACCCGATCACCCGGGAGGTGTTGGAACAGTTGCTCGCCACATGTCGCGGCAGCCGCCGGGATTGCCGTGACCGGGCGCTCCTGATGCTGGGTTGGGCTTCCGGGGGTCGCCGCCGGTCTGAGATCACCGGATTGATGCGCGAAGATGTGTCTATGAAAGAGTTCGACAAAAGTGGGATCGTTTGGATCTCGTTGCTGGAGACCAAAACCACAGGAAAGGGCGAGACCCCGCGGCTGGTGTTAAAGGGCCGCCCGGCGCAGGCATTGGTGCATTGGATCGAGGTTGGCGAGATCAGAGATGGGCCGCTGTTCCGCCCGATCTCCAAAGCGGATCGTGTGCTCAAGCGCCGCCTGTCCCCGGAGGCGATCTATCAGATCGTCAAACATCGCCTCCGGTTGGCCGGGTTGCCGGAGGGTTTTGCCTCGCCCCACGGGCTGCGCTCCGGCTTTCTGACCCAAGCCGCCCTCGACGGTGCCCCGATCCAGGCCGCCATGCGCCTGTCGCTGCACCGCTCCATGGCGCAGGCGCAGAAATATTATGACGATGTCGACATCACTGAAAATCCAGCGGCGGACTTGTTGGGGTGAAATGTGGTTCTTTCGCAAACTCTATTCCCAACTGTCATTCCGCCTGCGTATCTGATGGCGCGCGTTCGGATATGACAGGAGCAGACTGTGACGATCTCATTCAAAGGGGCACATTTTCCAAAAGACGTGATCTCGCACGCGGTCTTTTTCTAATTGCGCTACGGTATTTCGCACTGGGATTTCGAGGAGATCATGGCCGAACGCGGCGCTGGCCTGGATCATGCGACGCTGAGCTGTTGGGTAAGCAAATATACCGGGCTCGTGGCTGCAGCCGCGCGATGTCGAAAGCGCGCCGTGGGTCGTTCTTGGCGCATGGATGAGACTTATGTGAAAGTGAAGAGCGAATGGGTTTACCTTTATCGGGCCATCGACAAGTTCGGTAGAACGCTTGGTTTCATGCTGTGCATGCGCCGGAACAAAGCTGCGGCAACAAAATTTTTGCCAGCGCGCTCGTAGTCAACGTGCTGCCACGTAATATCCTCATCGACAAAAGCGGGGTGAACACAGCTAGGATCAAAGCGATCAACGAGATGCCCAAAAGCTTTGGTTGCACGATCCCGACAGAGATGGTGAGGCGGAAATATCTCAATTACATCAATGAACAAGATCATCGTTTCATCAAACGTCGGATCGGGCCCATGCTGGATTTCAAGCCATTCGCTTCAGCTGCATCGGCCCTAGCCAGCATCGAACTGATAAACATGATACGGAAAGGTCAATTCACACCTGGACTCTCTCCGTTTCAGCAGTTTACCCAACTGGCAGGGTAACGAATAATGCCAAATCCGCTGATGCTGCTGTCAAAGGTAGTTGGGACAGAACCCTTCCCAACTACCTAGTTTTGAACAAGCCAAACTGCTTGTCTATGCAATAAGACCTACGGGGCGCATTACGCTTTAACGACCAATATCGTCTTCTCTCAAGCGTTCGGCTTTGCGCTCTTTTGCGCTAGACCTTTGTTCATTGTCGTAGTTGTCCACCCGCTGCTGCGACTGTGTCGAATTCTTAGTGCGCTTGTTGCGTTGCAGCCCTTTTTTCTTTTCGATTTGTTCAAGTAGCTTATTGAATGCTTCTTCGTCGATTTCACCAACAGTGTTCTGCTCAACTATGTCTCTAAGTTTGTCAGCATAGTCATCGGGTATACTACACTCACAAGCTTCATTCTCATTTTCTTTTGGATCTGGTTTGGGGTCTGGATCGTCATTCGGATCAGGTTGATCATCAGGTTCTGGATCGTTCGGCCGCTCATCTGGAGGTCCTTCACCGGAGCGTTGTTCGGAAAGCCCAATAGACGCTGTTGGTAAATCCGACAGAAGTGCAGCCAACTTGGGGCACTCTGCACCGGTCCTAGTAAGGTAGTTGCTGAAGTCAGCACGTCTTTGGATGTACTTGATCATATCCGATGTGACGGCATCGCATTCACACAGTATCTCTGGTGAACTCGAAGCTTGTCGGGCGGTTGAGACGGTACAGGCAGATGCCTCGGCTGGGCTTGCTACACTAAACTGAAACAAAACCGCAGCGGCTATTGCGGATATTCCATAGGACCGAATGCCCATAGTTATACTCCTATATACTCATTACGAACTACACCGACCATATGCACGATCAGAACCATGCGTTGTATGAACCACGCCACAGTTTGGTCATAAATACACCTTTCTCTTGGCGCATTTCCAGAGCCGTCGCGTGAGATGTGGCGTCTGAGATTCTCGCCAGCGGTGAAATCTTTAGGAAAAACAAGAATTAATTCTTCCCGGGCGGAAATCATGTTTAATTCCACTATTTTCAGAATGGATGGAAAAATGTCACAGTTTGACGATTGTTTCGCGTTGAGAAATCCAATTTGAGCAGAAACTCAGGCGGATTTGGCCAATCGCTTATTCCCAAGCCATGTTTGGGCTGACCTTGTTGCACGGATTGGCTTCCCAGATTAGTGAGCTACTCCCCAATGTTTGGACAGACTTCCGCGTAAATCAGGCTACTCTTTGTTCCTGCTGATCGGGTTGGGTCTCGTGTTTTCTCAAAAGAACAGGCACAAAATGCGACCACGGTGCCTTTGTCGACATCCTTTAACCGCTGGATTAGGCGTCTTTCCATTCCATCAAATGGATCTCACTACCAAACTTTGGGATCAAACAACTAAGTGCAGCGTTGATCCGAACCTAGCAACCCACTGCCCCGCCCAACACTGCGCCTCTGCAATGCGGACTTTTATAAGTCACGCCCGTTAGCTTACCGTTCTTACCGGTGAATGGACAACGCGGTGCGTAGGACACTTTGCTGTGAATTGGGCACTCGCAGATCGTGAAAATATTTTAAGCGCTCTACGGCTGCGGTGGCAACGTAATCGTATAGGCCGTCAATAATGTCATACTCCACGGTGTCGGATATTAGGTCTTCGATCAACCTTGCATATCCCCGGATTTTCAGCCGGTTGATTGCAGTTTTGTCTTCGAGATACTCTACTGGGAGAGCTGTCATATATCGATCAACTGCATCGGCGGGCAACATATCTCCATTGAGTGATATCGGCTGATACCAGCCAGACGCCTCCTGCGGAAATCCAATAAGATGACCACTGCCTGCGTCACCATCAGGTGCATGGTTTGATATCCAGCCGCGGGTTCCGGTTACAAATAAGGTACCACGTGCGTAGTCTCTTGGCATGATCGTCCGACAGGAAATGCCGTTCCCGGTGACAATCACATATGACGGTTTGCCATATTCCGACATCGTTGCCTTTATCGAGCGGAGCCAACGCGTATCGGCGATGGATCGCAAGGTCGCAAGCCCGTGGTAGCGATAGCTCATGCGGTCCAACATGATCTGTCGCGGCGCACCGATCGCACCACCTGCAATGAGATCTTTGATGAGCAGTATTGGGGAGAGCTTGAACCAGTCCTCCCCTACGATGACCGACTTGAACCCTGAGAATGCACGTCTTTTTACAAAATCAGAAAGCTGAAGAGGAGGCGTATCCATAACAATAGAAATGTCTTTCTTGTGCGGGATATCGTTGAGCGCCTTAAGAACGCCCCGGATCGCGTTCGTACGCACAGCAACGATAACTATATCGATGTCTTCGAAGTGCTTGGCATCCAAGGATGTGATCGTGGACAGCTCGCTGCCATCTGGTAGCGCCACAGAACGAGGATTGCGGCTGTGGATACCAGAGAGCACGACCTGGTTTCCTAAGGCCAGAATGGCCGGTAGAACTGTGAACCTGACGCGTTTTCCAGCACCCACGATAGCAATTTTTGGTGTCATAGAAGCTTAACCTTAAGTCGGTCCGCAAGGCGAATAGCCAATGCAACAATGGTGAAAGTTGGGTTGGCAAAGCCGCCGAAGGGAAAGACCGAAGAACCGGCAATGTGTAAATTGTCGATGCCATGTACCTGACACTGTACATCAACAACGGAACTCGCTGGGTCTTCGCCCATTCGGGTCGTACCCATATGGTGTGAGGAGCTGGAATACGGCAACTCATCGGTTTTCGGAGGCCGACCTGTGTCCCAGAAAAGAGTTCCAGAACCAGTGTCATCCAGAAGGGTCCGGATTTCATCATGCAGTTTTAGGACTGACTGCAATTCAGCCTCTGACGCCTTCCAGCGCACCTTTGACAATGGCTTTCCGAGAGGGTCCAACCTATCCGACAGGGTCACCCTGTTTTCAGGGTCCGGCACCATTTCGATATGGTAATTGATCCGGAACTTGCGGTCAGGCCCCCGAAGCCCCGCTTTCTTAGACACAAGAAACCACAGGTA
This sequence comes from Ruegeria sp. C6, assembly GCF_056537625.1. Lineage (NCBI taxonomy): Bacteria > Pseudomonadati > Pseudomonadota > Alphaproteobacteria > Rhodobacterales > Roseobacteraceae > Ruegeria > Ruegeria sp. C6. The sequence goes on from NZ_JBQFRW010000010.1 coordinate 42,778, forward strand.
TCGGACAGCTAGGATCTTCTGCACCTTAAACAGATCGCGCAATAGTTCGACGTATAATTTGAAATGGTTCGGGCGGTGTTTGATCAACACAAGTGTTGAAAAGAGCTTGCGTATCTCAGCGGTCGGCACCACGTCCAGCGCGGCCCGCCAAACAAAGTACGAATTGACGAAGCGCCCATTCTCGCGCGTTTGAGGGGTCATGTATGACCCGGTATCCATCCTGTTTTGGCCATTCGACGGAATAGTCATGCCAAGATCGTCCGGGAAGGTCTTCCCGCGATTGAGTGTCACCGTCGCGACACTTCCGCTGGGGTGATCCATATAATAGCGACCAACGACATCGTATGTGTTTCCAATCCCGTTCTTCATCTGCCCATTTGACGCCAGCATAAGACGCGCGTTTTCGATGCCCCCCGAAGCCAGAACATATTCTCGCGCGGCCACTCGCATCGTCTTATGGCCCGGTTTGGACTGAGCTTCGAGATACGCCACCCGGGACAAGTCATCTGTCAGGACGATGTTGGTTGCTGTGCATTGCAGAAACACGGTTATCGTCTCGCTTTTTGCGATGGCCTTACCTATCGTTTGGCCAAAGTCCAACTGCCCAGTGTCAAGCCAATAGACCGAGGCTGGCTTCAAACGCGTATCCGACGCATTTATCTTGGGTATGGTTGTCCATTGCGCATAATCTTCAAGAGCAGGTCCTTTATGAATTATGGAGGCGCGCGCATAGTATGGCTGTAGGTCTTCGGGACCGATGGGCCAACCACCGTCTTTTACCCAACTTGGTCCTTGCAAATCTTCCGGCGTTACTGGCAACCACTTCCCAGACCAAGCCGTAGTTGACCCTCCGAACTGGCGAATTCGCGCATAACGCGGCACCTCGCATTCAAGGCTTTCAACGTCGGAAAATACCTGTGCAGCGTGGTTTCGATCAAGGTCACCAGTATCGAGAATCGCAACCGTCAAGCCCACGTCAGCCAGTTCATGTGCCACAGTCAGACCAGCAGCACCTGCACCGACTATGCACAAGTCTACGTCGAGCGTAGCCGGAACGTCGGAGGTGTTTTCTTGGTGCATCATGATAAGTTCGGCCCAAGTTCAACTAAAAATCGATTCTTGCCGCCATGTCCAACCTATGAAGGTATCCTGGCGCTTTGCGGATACTGCCTACCAGACTGTCTAAGCAACGTAATGCCACGGCACAAATTCGTCGAGGCGCGTGATATTGTGGCCTGCGTTCCAGGTGAAAACCCATGTGATCTAGACCTGCGGATAGATGTGGCACAGACCGGCAGCCTAGACGAAGATCCAGGCCGTGACGGCCGAGGCATAGCCCCCTCGCCCACCCTGTCCCTCAGGAACTGGTGATGCCGACCGGGAAATCTGGGCGTGGATTTGATGATTGTTGAGGCATACCTTCACGGGAGCACCCGATCATTCCCGCAAACAAGTTAAACCGCGCAATCTCGTACCCACTGCTCTGTTTGCTACAGGATATGGAAAAAACGCTTGCAAGAATCGCCACAAGCACGGCATTAATTACGGAAATAAGTGAATAAAACGGCCTAAAGCGTAATAACGCGGAGCCGAATGAGGGCAGAGATGGAGCAAGCAACTGCAGGGGTCCCCATACCGGAGGCCCAGCAATCTAGCTATAATAGGGAACGGATTGACCAGCTGGTCGGAGATCACGCCCAGCGTTTGTCAGAACGGCTGCAGGCGCATCGCGCTCAGTTGTTCCCGCCGGATGCCAGGCGATCCCTGCGCAAGTTCACGTCGGGAGAAGCGGCAGACTTGCTCGGCGTTAAGGACGCTTACCTGCGCAAACTGCATCTGGACGGGCGCGGCCCGTCACCCGAAACCCGTGCTGGGGGGCGGCGCTATTACTCACCCGAAGACATTCAGGCCTTGCGCGAATTGCTTGAAGTCGGAGCCAAAGCGCCCGGCAACTACCTGCCCGGACGGCGCGAAGGAGATCATCTGCAGGTAATCACTGTCATCAATTTCAAGGGTGGCTCTGGCAAGACCACCACCGCCGCCCATCTGGCGCAAAAAATGGCGCTGGATGGTTATAAGGTGCTAGCGATCGATCTGGATCCGCAGGCCAGCCTGTCGGCGCTGCACGGATTTCAGCCGGAATTTGACCTGCTGGACGGAGGCACGCTGCACGACGCGATCCGCTATGATGATCCGATACCGCTGCGCGACGTGATCCAAAAGACCTACTTCACCAATCTCGACATCGTACCGGGCAATCTGGACCTGATGGAGTTCGAGCACGACACCCCCCGTGCGCTCACGCAACGGGACGGTAACCTGTTTTTCACGAGGATCGGCGACGTGCTGTCCACCGTAGAACAGGAGTACGATATCGTTGTCGTCGATTGCCCCCCACAACTTGGATTCCTCACCATGGCGGCCCTGTCCGCGGCGACAGCCGTTCTGGTCACGGTACACCCGCAGATGCTCGACGTGATGTCGATGTGTCAGTTCCTGTTGATGACCTCGAACCTGTTGGGCGTGGTGGCCGAGGCCGGCGGCAACATGTCTTATGACTGGATGCGCTACGTGATTACGAGGTATGAGCCCGGCGATGGCCCTCAGAACCAGATGGTCAGCTTCATGCGCTCGATGTTTGGTGACCATGTACTAAACCATCCGGTGCTGAAATCCACCGCAATCTCTGACGCCGGGATAACCAAGCAGACCCTCTATGAGGTCGAAAAAAGTCAGTTCACTCGCGCGACCTATGAACGCGCGATGGAAAGCTTGGACGCCGTGAACGGCGAGATTGCATCCCTGGTCCAATCTGCATGGGGGCGTGGCAATGGCGCGTAAGAACCTGCTCAAGGGGTTGATGGAAGCCCCCCCTGCCCCCGTATCCGATGACGCACCTTCACGGGTTGATGTGGCCAAACCGCGCTATGGCTCGGGTGCGATCGGGGCAGTCAGCCAGTCGATCTCGGACCTGAAATCACGTTCGGTTCAGGAAATCGACCCGCGGATGATTGATGACGGTGGCCTGCGCGACCGTCTGGAGGAAACCACCGGTTTGGCTGAGCTGGCCGAGTCAATCCGGGAGTACGGTCAGCAGGTGCCAGTGCTGCTGCGGCCCAATCCGAATGATGGGGAACGGTTTCAGGTCGTTTATGGTCGCCGTCGGGTGGCCGCACTGCGCGAGTTGGGGCTGCCGGTCAAAGCCTTAATCAGGGTATTGGACGACCGTGCCGTCATTTTGGCTCAGGGTCAGGAAAACAGCGCGCGGCGTGATCTGAGTTTTATCGAAAAGGTCAACTTCGCCCGCCAGATGCAGGATATGGGTTATGAGCGCAAGGTGATTTGCGACGCGCTTCATGTGGACAAAACATTGATATCAAGAATGCTGTCCGTATCCGATCGCATCCCCGAGCCAGTGATCCAGGCCATCGGGGCCGCCCCGTCGATAGGTAGGGATCGTTGGCTGAAGCTGGCTGACCTACTGCCGCAAGATCAGATGCAAAACGTGATCGATGCTGCACAGGGCGACACATCCGATGACCGTTTCGAGGCAGTTCTGACCGCCCTCACCCCACACAAGCCCCCTGCTCCGCGCACCGATGTGCTGCTGAGATGCGCAGATGGTACTGCATTAGGTCAGATGCGCCGCAATGGTGCCAAAGCCGTGCTGACGCTTGATACCAAAGCGACCAGAGGATTCGAGAACTGGCTGGTCGAAAACATCGCAGATATTCACCACCGGTGGAAAACCGACAAGGATGAATAACCCCGCAACCGCGGGATAATCGTGGAGCAGCGACAAGGAGGCACGAACAGGCAGGACGAAAAGAAAAGACCCCTCAGAACCGAAGTTCCAAGAGGCCTGAATTGGTGATTTAGCACCTCCGATTTTATGGCTTTGAGTTGACAGCTGTCAACTGGCGTCGAGCCCGGCGGGTGAAAAAGTTTTGTCTCGTGACAGCAAATGGAACACATTACAACAACGCCTTTTGGGCGGCCGGTAACGGCTGGACTGATCAAACAGGTGGCGGCTATGCAGACCGCACCCGAGATATCGCATATCGACAAATGGGAACTGCTGCGCAATCTTTGCACCGCCCGCCGCGCCTTTGGCGTGACCGATCGGGATCTGGCGGTGCTAAACGCGCTGGTTTCTTTTCACCCGAACATGGCGCTGTCAGATGACGACAGCCTGATTGTCTTTCCATCAAATGCAGCCTTGTCAAACCGTGCGCATGGCATGGCCGAAAGCACGCTGCGTCGTCATTTGGTAGCACTGGTGCGTGCAGGGCTGATTGCACGCCACGACAGCCCCAACGGCAAGCGTTACGCCCGGCGTGACGTCGACGGAGAGATTACCTGCGCGTTTGGCTTTGATCTGCGGCCGTTGCTCCAGCACGCTGTGCAGATTAACGTTGCCGCCCAAGAAGCCCGCGCCGCTCAGGCGCAATTGGAGGCTGCTCGAGAGAAGCTGTCCTTACTTAAGCGCGACGCTCTAAAACTGGCGCTCTATGGACAGGAAATCGCCCTTCCTGGCGACTGGGACGCACTTCTGGCCGATCTGCTGGAGGTTCACAAGCAGATGCGCCGCAAGCTGGGCCTTGAAGCGCTGTCCGAGTTGGAACGCCGGACCTCGGACATCCTCGGAAACATCCGCGCCTTGCTTACCTTGGAAACAGAAAAAATGAGCGGCAATGACGACGATTCCGGGCGGCACTATCATAATTCAAAACCAGATAACCTTGAATCTGAACATTGCCCTGAAAGGGATAACGGCGAAGGCGGCCCGGTTGGTTCTTCTGAACCGGATCGGGAACTGCCAAGGGTGCCCCTGCCACTGATCCTGAAGGCATGCCCTGATATCCTACCTTATTGCGAACGCGAACCGCGCGAATGGTGTGATCTGGTGATAGCCGCCAGCTATGTGCGCGGAATGATGGGGATCAGTCCCTCGGCCTGGCAGGAAGCTCAAGAGGTGATGGGCCCGGAAACCGCCGCTGTAACCGTCGTCTGCATTCTGCAAAGGTTTGGCAACATCAACAGCCCCGGCGGGTATCTGCGGGCCCTGACGGGAAAGGCGGTGGTCGGAGAGTTCTCTCCCGGACCGATGGTGATGGCCCTGCTGAACGGTGTGAACCGTGCTGCAGCCTGAATGTTTTCGTGTCAGACGATAGTTTTTTCAGAGTCTACCAGAGGCAACCGGTTCGAGTTGACAGCTGTCAACTTAAAGGCTGGTCCGGCTCAATTCGGAAAGGAAGCGAGATGCTTATACACCGTCACGGGCTCTCTCGGCGGCGGCCAACTCATCCCGGCGCCAGGCTCCAAGGAGCAGGCGTTTGAAACCAGCGTAAGTCGCATCAAAGGCCTGACGTCCCTGCGCGTAAGCCTCGCGGTTGAAATCCCGGTAGTCAGTCTCGTAGACGCTCGTGACTTGTTCGTCTGTCTGCCCAATAAGCGGCGTGAAATCCTGACGGTAAGGGGAAAGCACCGTCCCGAGATGGCCCTGCATGAGGGCGGCGGTTTCCGCTTGTCTGCTGCTGTCAAAACGAGTGATCACTGCGCGCACGGCGTCCCAGTTAAATCTCAGGCCCGTATGTCCCAGCGCCTGGGCGGCGATATTCTCGGTCTCTTCAATCGAAGCAAAAGTCGTATGCAGCATGTCAAAAAATCGACCGGTGGCTTCAAACTCAAGGAACGAGGCACCCGTGGGTACCAGCAGGATGTCGCCGGCGGCCAGCGCGCTAATCGTCAGATTCCCCAGAGAGGAGGGCGTATCCAGGACTACAAGATCGTACTCCTGCAGTATCCCATCTGCGTCCAACCGATCGGACAGCGCATCCCACAGCTTCCATGTCCGCGCCTGGGTGCGCCAGATTGGTGCCTGGAATTCAACCCAATACAAATCCAACTGTGCGCCCAAAAGATCAATGTTTGGCCAGTGGGTGCGCTGCACCACATCTTGGGCTGTCATTTCTATGGCTTGGGCAACGGTGCCATCAAGGGGAAGGGGAGGTTCACCCCGATCCAGACGCGACTGGTTGTCCCGCCGCAAGTGATCACCGTAATGGCGAGCAAACAGAGGAAAGACGGTTTCCCATTTGTCTTTGATTTGCCCGCCGAAGATCGAAGACATTGATCCCTGACTATCAAGATCAATGATCAACACCTTGTAACCATCCAGAGCAGCTGACATCGCCAAATGAGCCGCCATTGAGGTTTTGCCCACACCACCTTTGAAATTGGCTACGGTCACGATCTTGGCAGGCAAACCGGGGGGGCGATAGGGTAGGTAGTCGCGATGCTTGCTGCCTTCCGCCGCGAAGTGATTTCGCAAATGTAGCACCTCATCGAGCGTGAACCATTTGGCACCGCCTTCGGTTTCCGTCAGACCTTGTGGCAACTCGGGGTTCTGGCGCAGCACCCGGCGGAAATGGGCCGGGGCCACGGGGATGAGATATTTGGTGATCTCCCATGTCGAGAAGCGGCGCAGGGTTTTCTGATCGGTTGTATTCTGCCTGTAGGCAGTAAGAATATCCCGACCATTCCGGCATGTTTTTGCAATTCCTGCGAGATCTTCTGTGCTGATCGGCGCATCCATACTTGCCAGCGCATCATCTGATGAAATGCCTAGATAGGGGACTTGGCCGTTATTGCCCATCAATGCCTCCATGTATCATGTTTTCTGCCTGATTACACAAAATATGTAGCATGGATGATTTTTTGTACACTCCCTTATTTTTTCTATGAAAATAGGGACATCCCTTGCCAAATCGCGGTTTTGGTCAGTTTCTTGCCTGCTTATGGTGTTAAAATTTTGTTATTTGTAGTTAAGGTAAAAAACTACCTTTATAAGGTATTGAATAAAAACATTTATTTATGGTTTTTTGTATTCAGAATGACTCTAAAACCCCGATAAAACGACTCTGAACCCCCGAAGGGCTGACTCTGAACCCCCGATTTGTGCGGGTAAAAGACTATACCTGAGCTCACCCTGTGGATAACTTGGGTGTCAATGAAACGACGAATCCATTTTAGGGGAGCCGAGCAGTCCTTCCCCGACCAAAAAATGTAAGTAATGCATAGTCCGGCAAGCCGGCGGATGGAGAGGCAGATGACGACAGGCATACCGGCGGCAGGCCCGGGCGATTTCTTTGTATGTGACTTCTTTGCGGCTAGTCCAAAACATGATCTGGCTTCACTGGAGCATCCGCTCTTTTCACTGGCTACGCGCCCAGATAGGCGCATTCTGAACTATACTCACAATGATGTGGCAGTGACTGTGACACCCTCGGTGAAAGGGCGGGCCACGATCTTTGATGCCGACATTCTGATCTTTTGTATCAGCCAACTGATGGCGGCGCTGAACGCGGGTCGTGCTGTATCGCGGCAGCTCACGCTTACAGCGCATGACTTGCTGCTTGCCACCGGTCGTGAAACCAGCGGAGATGCCTACCGCCGCTTGAAAGAGGCCTTTGAGCGGCTCGCGGGAACTCGCATCACGACCAATATAGTCACAGGTGAGCGCGAGATCACGACAGGTTTTGGCCTGATTGAACGCTGGGAAATCGTACGCAAAACCCGGGCAGGGCGCATGGTTTCGGTATCTGTCACGTTAAGCGAGTGGATCTATGAGGCGGTGCTGGCGCGTTCGGTTCTGACGCTGAGCCGGGCGTATTTTACGCTCCGCCGTCCGTTGGAGAGGCGGTTGTACGCGCTAGCGCGCAAACACTGCGGTCAGCAATCAGGCTGGCGCGTCTCATTGGAGGTGCTGCTGAAGAAGTCGGGTTCCGCCAGCCCGCGGCGCGTCTTCCGCGCTATGGTGCGCGATATCATCGCCACCGACAATCTGCCGGACTACAAGCTGGAAGAAGAACCCGGCGACATCATCTCTGTCACGCGTCGCGATACGGTGGTGGATGAAGGCGGCAGGCTGTCGCTGACCCCCGAGACGCTGGATGAAGCCCGCAGGCTGGCCCCCGGTGCGGACATCTACGCGCTGGAAGCCGAATGGCAGGCCTTCGCCGCTCGCACCCCTCCGCGAAACGCCGACAAGGCGTTTCTGGGGTGGGTTGCCAGAAAAATGAACTAGGCGCTCCTTACCCCAGCCTCATGCGATGCCCGCTTTCACGAGGTGCTCAAAATAATCGATCGTGGGGACAAGGCCTTCGCGAAGGGGGACTTTAGGTTCCCAGTCGAGGTGTTTTTTGGCCAGCGTGATATCGGGTTGGCGCTGTTTGGGATCGTCTTGCGGCAGGGGTTTGTGAACGATTTTGGACTTGGTGCCCGTCAGCTCAATAATCGCTTCTGCCAGTTCCAGCATTGAGAACTCGCCTGGATTGCCGGTATTGATTGGGCCCGTCACATCGTCTGGCGTGGCCATCAGGCGGATAAAGGCCTCGATCAGATCATCGCAATAGCAGAACGAGCGTGTCTGCTGACCGTCTCCGAAAATGGTAATATCTTCGTTCTTGAGCGCCTGCATGATGAAGTTCGAGACCACACGCCCGTCATGAGGATGCATACGCGGCCCGTAGGTGTTAAAAATCCGGGCGACCTTGATGCGCAATTTGTGCTGTCGGTAGTAATCAAAGAACAGGGTCTCGGCGCAGCGTTTGCCTTCGTCATAACACGAGCGGACGCCTATCGGGTTCACATTGCCCCAATAGCTTTCAGGCTGGGGGTGGATATCGGGATCGCCATACACTTCGGATGTGGAGGCCTGCATGATCTTCGCCCCCACACGCTTGGCCAAGCCTAGCATGTTGATCGCACCATGCACCGACGTCTTGGTCGTCTGGACCGGATCGTGCTGATAATGGATCGGTGAAGCAGGGCATGCCAGATTGTAAATCTCATCCACCTCCACATAAAGCGGAAAGGTCACGTCGTGGCGCATCAACTCGAAATTGGGTGCGTTCATGAGATGGCTGACATTGCCGCGCCGTCCGGTGAAATAGTTGTCGACACACAGGACCTCATGACCGGCCTTGACCAGGCGATCACACAGATGGCTGCCCAGAAATCCAGCACCGCCGGTAACCATGATGCGTTTGGAAGTAGGATTGCTAATACTTGTATCACTCATAAGCGGTCGCCCTGGGAAAAGTGTTGTTTCACCGCCTTAACATAGATTCTCGTTTGGTCACGCTGCAATTCCGGGTAACCTAGTCCGACTGGTCCGGTTTGATAGCGAGCGCATGACAGTCCTGTGATTTATCTGAGCTATGGTTTCCCAAGGCTCTGTGCGGTGCGTATTTGTTTTAGCCGGATACCTGGTGTCATTTGCCACGGCTTTCGATAATAAGTTTGGAGTGTCAAAATTTTTCGGTGTGCTTCGTACAAATTTTTGTTCAGACTGCGGTTTGTTGGCGGTTTTGTAAAAGGTTGGATTATGTTTTGGGAGGGTCGAAACGGTGCTGGCGCGCGCGCCATGCCTAGAGCAACCTTCAGGCCGACTTTTACTGATACCGGCGAAGGAAAAGGTCCGGCCCTCCCATGACGACACCTTCCGTTCCAGACCCTCAAAACCTCAGGGTTGCGTTTATTCTGCTGGGAGATCGCAACAAGGCCAGCTCGCGTGTGCGTGGCTATTGGATCGGCGAAGAACTCGAGACGTTGGGCTATCGTGTTTCCTACCATCACGCGCCGCGCCGGCGAGACTACCTGCGGATGTTGGCGGTTACGATGCAGCACGATGTCCTAATTTTCCAGAAGCAGTATTCTCGCTATGATATTGCCTTGTTGCGCATGGCTAAGCTTATGGGCAAGCGAGTGTTTTTCGATATCGATGATGCGCCCTCGCGGGCAGAGCGTAAGGTGTCGCAACGCAATGCGGCAACCATGATGCGCGATGCGCACGGTGTTTTTGCCGGCAGCCGCAATCTGGAAACTTTGGTTCAAGAGGCGGGTGGTAGGGCGCATTTCGTCCCCTCGGGCATTCGCCTGGATCAGTACAGGGCACGCACTGCAGGTGACGCGGGACAAGTGTGTCTGGGCTGGATCGGCAACGGCGCCCATTATGTCGAAGATCTGACCTCGATTCTTGAAGCACCGCTGCGCAGTCTTGCCGCGAAACACGACATCCGCCTTAAAATTGTCGGTGCCTGCGGCGAACCAAAACTGGCTGAGGTCTTTGGTGATATTGACGGGCTGGTACTCGATCTAGTGGATGAAGTGAACTGGTCTGATCCCGAGGCGGTAGCAGCTGCAGTGGCCGATTTCGACATTGGCCTCTATCCGCTTATTGATAACCCGTTCAACATCTATAAATGCGCGTTCAAGGCTCTGGAATATATGGCCACATCCATTCCTGTAGTGGCAAGCAGGGTAGGGGCCAATGGTGATGTGATCACCGATGGATTGGATGGTTTTTTGGTTTCCTCAGACAAGGAATGGACCGCTAGCCTGTCCCGGCTGATAGCGGATGAGGGCGAGAGACGAAACTTTGGTACGCATGGTAGGGCCAAGATAGAAGGGCATTACAGCACAAAAGCTCTGGCCCACCAGATATCAGTCATTTTTAGAATCGGAAAGATATAGGTTTGAAAAGACTATCCATAAATGAACTTCAACCCAGCCTTCTATGCTTGGAGTGCGGCGGAGAATTAACGCTTTCTGCCAGCGGGGTATTGGTGTGTGGCGATTGTGGGAACGAGAGCATCAACTGCAATTCAATCCCGGTTCTGATGAGTAATACCAACGATCTTTTTCCACGATCCGCCTATAAAACGGAAACCGGAGGAAGGGGTCCAACGGCCCAGAAAAAGACTTTGCGAACAAGGATCAAGAATATCGTTCCATCACGCTCACTTAACTTGGCGCGTGAACGGATGTTCGGAACGATTGCCAAAGATTATGGCCAATCAGGTAGGGTGGTTTTGGTTGTCGGCTGCGGCAATCAGGAAGCACAACTAAAAAAGCATTTTTTGGATGATGACACGGTTTTCGTTTTCTGCGATGTCGACAAGGGCGCAAGTGCGGATATCTTCTGCGATGCTCACGAGCTCCCGTTTAAATCCGGAAGCTTTGATGGAATCATTACAACAGCAGTCATGGAGCATGTAATCCGCCCGGACCAAGTCGCTGAAGAAATGCATCGTGTGCTCAAAGATGATGGGTTTATCTACTCAGAGATACCGTTTCTGCAAGGTGTTCATGAAGGGGCCTATGATTTTACACGTTATACTTTATCTGGTCATCGACGGCTTTATGAAAAATTTGCAGAGATCGAGACCGGGATGGTCGCTGGGCCAGGTACAAATCTCAATTGGCAAATTGTTGATTTCGTCAGAATGCTCTCACAGAATGCCCGAATCTCCAGCGGGCTGGCTTTGATTGCACGAACACTTTTTTTCTGGGTCAAGTATGCGGACCATATCTTTAAGCATAATCGAAAAGCCCTGGATGCAGCATCTTGTACATATTTTTATGGCAAGCGTCAGCAGCAGGCATGCGACCCTTCAGATGTCGTGGCTCGGTACGGTGTTTCGGGCTTTAGTCATACATGATGACAGATTTTCAATCGGAGACGTCAGCTTGTTTTGATAGGCCCATCAGAGTCGCTTTCGGCTCCGTGCCTAAAGACAGTGGGACCTTCACGTTTTACCGCAATATGCGCCCCGCTCTCGCGGCGCGGGGGGTTTCGCTTTATTGTGTGACCGTAGGAAAGCCGCAAGCACAGCTCTGGGAAGACGCCTATGTGGATGACGGCTGTGTTCAATTGGCCCCGGCTTCTCTGAGTATGAAACGGCAGGCGCAGGTTTTCACGAAGTGGTGCGCAGACAACGATATAGACTGTGTCATGGCGATAAACTCCGAAGGTATATTGTCTGCAATCCCGCATTTACCCACACATATGCGGGTTTTTTCGCGTTGCGCTAATGCGTTTGATCACGGCTATCGCATCACTATGTCAGGCCGGGAGCGTTTGGCCCGGATCATAGCCCTAACTCCGCGATTACGTGATGACCTCGTCGCCGATTACGACGCTGACCCCGCGAAAGTTGCGCTTATTCCCAACGGCATCGATGCGGCCAAGTTCGAGGCCGCAGCTCAATCTGAGCGTGGCACTGGCGCGCAACTGGAACTGGGGTTTCTGGGTCGTCTCGAGCATAACCAGAAGGGGGTGATGTATCTGCCCGCCATTGCTGATGCGCTCAGAGCGGGAGGGGTGCCGTTCCGATTGCGGATTGCGGGCAAAGGCGTGGACCGGGCGCGGCTGCAAGAGGCGATGGCCTCACATCTGGCCGAGGGCCGCGTTGAATTTATGGGAGCGCTCACCCCTGCGGAGATACCGCAATTTTTGGGCAAGACTGATATCTATCTCTTCACCTCGCATTTTGAAGGCTGTCCGAACGCTCTTCTAGAAGCGATGATGGCCGGATGCGTGCCGGTTTGTGGTCGGATCGTAGGCATTACCGATTTCCTGGTTGAGACAGGACGCACGGGGTTTATCGAGGAACTGGGGGACGCGGAGGGTTTTGCCAGCGCCATCGTGGCCCTGCACCGTGATCGAGCGAAGCTCGCGGCGCTTAGCCGGGCTGTGGGTGCTGAAGCGCGGGCGCGGTATACAAATGAGGTTGCTGCCGATGCTTATGCCGCCCTGATCCATGATGTGATGTCGGAATCCGCACCGGACTGGACACCCCGCCCGTGGTGCGCGTTCAGGCCCGACCCCAATTTTCCTGGTTACTGGCGACACCGAATACCGACGGGGCTGAAGGATTTTTTGCGGAAATTCAGGTGATGACATATATTCGGTTTTTTCAGAGGTTTATTGATGTTCACACAGCCAAACTTTTTCGTCATCGGCGGCATGCGATGCGGGTCTACAAGTCTGAACCTGATGCTCGAACAGCATCCGGATATCTACATGTCCCCAATCAAGGAACCAGAATACTATCTGGCTGAAGCATTTCGCAATATTAAAGACCCGTCACCCGAAGACAGGGATTTCCTGGAGACATTCTTGAAAAAGGGAAAATACCGGACAGGTGAGACCTATCAAAGCCTGTTTCAGAATGTGAGGGGGGCAAAAATTGTGGGCGAAGCCTCACATTATATCTACCATCCTGATACCGCGGCTGAAATTTTCAAAGATTGTCCTGAGGCGCGCATTCTGATCTGTCTGCGCAACCCAGTGGATCGCCTTTTCTCCGAGTATCTTCTGTTTTTGCGCGATGGAACTGAGACCGGCAATTTTGCTGATTACGTTGCACGTTATGCGTCGGATTATTTGGACAAAAAGATCCTGAGTAAGATCAACGTTCCAAAACTGAACAAGGGGCTTCAAGCCGAGTTGCTTGCACCTTGGATCGCTCAATTCGGGCGGGGTCGGATCAAGCTGGTGTTGTTTGATGATCTAAACCGCGCTCCCGCGGAAACAATGATGGATATTTTTGGTTGGCTGAAGATCGATGACAGCTTTGTCGTTCGTGAAATTCATGCACAAAAAGGCGGCGCTGCAAAAGCAAAGTGGATGATCCGGGCGCTGAATTCAAAGCACGCAAGATTGAAGAGAATAAAGGCTCTGATACCTAAATCGGCCAAAGTGAAAGTGCGGTCTTTGATTTTCTCTAAAACTCTGGAGCGCCCGGAAATGGACGCGCAAACAAAGGCATTTCTAGCGCAATTCTACCGAGACGATATCGAGAAGCTATCTAATATTGTCGGTAAGGATCTGTCTGAGTGGTGCAATACAACGTAGAGACACGAAGAAACAAGAAAGACAGTGAAGATATCGTGAGAGTTGTGCAGATTATAAATAGTTTCGGCTATCATGGGGGGGGAGCAGAGCGGCTTGTTAAGGATCTTCACCTGGATTTGCTTGCATCTGGTGTCGATGCGCATCTCGTCGCGCTGGAACGTTGCGAGACAGCCGGGCTGCGCAATGCCGTATCTTTGGGGGTTTCGAGCCCTTACAAGCCAGGGGGCATTCTGGCTTTGCGCAAATACCTGCGCGCGATGACCCCGCAGCCCGATGTTGTGCATGCACACCTCTTTCCAACCAGCGCTTGGGTTGCCGGTCTCAGAAAGAGCGGTGCAATCCGCTGTCCGGTGATTTTTACGGAACATAGTACATCCAACAACCGCCGCGGATCCTTTGTGGGGAGGATTGTCGACCCGCTGATTTATAAACAGTTCGAAAAAATTTATTGTATCAGTGATGGTACGCTGGAAAGCTTGGTGGCCGCTTATCCGACTTTGTCGAACAAAGCAGAGGTCATTCTGAACGGCGCCAATCTGAGATTTGATGATTTCACTAAGCGGACCACCTCAGATCGAGTCAAAATCGTTTCTGTGGGCGGCTTGCGCCAAGCAAAGAATTATTCGGCGGCAATTATGGCCCTTGCGTTGATACCTGAAAACAAGTGCGATTACAGTATTGTCGGTGATGGTGACCTAAGGGCTGATCTGGAAGCTAGGGCGGCGACCGTAAAAACGCCAGTGCGCTTTGAGGGGCATGTCACCGATGTAAGCCCGTTTTTGCAGGAGGCGGATATTTTTTTGATGACGTCACTTTGGGAAGGGTTCGGTCTGGCTGCAGTTGAAGGGATGAATGCCGGATTGCCCGTAGTTGCGTCCGACATTGCAGGATTGCGCGAGGTTGTGGGAACCGACGGGGAGTGTGCTCTGCTTGTGCCGCCAACAGAACCACGGGCGATTGCAGGGGCCTTGATGGAACTGATTGACGATGAGCAGAAACGGCAGAACATGGGAGAGGCTGGTTTCCGTCGTGCTGAATCTTTTGACAAGCGACTGATGTCCGAGAAATATATTGCGGCTTATCATGCCGCAGCGCGGTAGAGCGGCCATGCTTAAGCAGTATTCCCACGGTACAATAGCAATGGCGGTTTTTGTTTTTATGCTGACTGCCGTTCCCAAGATGAATGTCCGGGTGGGTCCTGTACCGCTGTATTTCATTGATATTATTATTGTTCTGATTGTCTATTACGCCAGCCGGCGACACGGTTTTGGGCCTGGTGGCAGACCATTCCAGTGGATTATTCTGGCCCTGTTTTCCTTCACGATTATCGGGGAATTTGTGGGCTTCATTTATACTGGCTCAATCTTTGAGCATGTTTATCAGGCGGCGCGTATGACACTCGCATTTTTAGTCTTTTATGCGACCGGACAGCTTATCAGAACGCCCGAAGATCTTGAGCTTGTGATCAAGGCAGCCGCGCTTGGGGTGATTGTCACGGCCTCACTGATGATTTTGACTTCCCTCCCACAAACTCGAAATTTCGTAGTACGGTTTGTCTTGGAAAATACCTTCCTTGATCCTGCGGGGCGGCAGGTAGCCGCATCCTACCTGGATTCGGGTGACACCGGGGTGCGGGGGCGGACGTTGGTGGGGGTCTCCATTTTGGGGGCCAGTTTCATTAATCTGTCGTGGCCACTTGCTGCCCTGCTCTACAGTTGGCCCAAACCGATTGGGCGCTGGCGAACCGTGGCGATGATCGCGTGTTTTCTGGCCCCCATGGGTGTGTTGATGAGCTATTCCCGGGGGCCGATCCTGGGAGCCATACTAATTGTTCTTTTCACAGTGTTTCTCGGCCTCAATAGAATTAAGAAGGGCATCCTTCGACCTGTCGGATTTGGAATCCTTTTGGTCATGATGGTCGGCGTCAATTCTGAGGTTTTCTTTTTTGACCGTCTGACTAACCGATCTGCGGCGATCTTTGAAAATCCTCTTGAAGACGAGCGCGAATCCGAACGCCTGCTTGCCTATGTAGAACCGTTTGAACACATCTTTGAACATCCTTCGTTTCTTGTAGCGGGGCAGGGTATTGCCATCCTGAAGTCCAATGCGGTCGTGCCTGAGGTTGCAGGTAAAGCCAATCACGCGCTGTTTGCTGTGTCTTATTATGCAAACGGAATGGGCGCAGCGCTGCTCCATATGTTCCTGTTGGCGAGTGCGTTCTTTTATGCACTCAAACATGTGAAGGGCAGGCGTTCAGGCATTGGTCAGTATTTCAGTCAGGCTTTATTGGCCTCTGTGGTTGGAATAGCCCCGTGGGCAATTTTTGGTCACGCTATGGTGTCCCAGCCACGCGGGGCTATGATGTTCTATTTTATTTTTGGCTTGCTAGCCGCGCTCAGGCATTTCCCGGTTTATTCGAATACCTCAACAGACAAGGAGACAGGACATGCCTACGGTCGTCATATTACTGTCTGACAAACGCTCTGGCTCAACCATGCTGCAGGATGAGCTGTGCAAACACTCGGGCATCCGTCATGTCGACTATTCGCCCCATACGTATTTTGAGACCCATCATTGGCTGAAGGCGTCCGTGGTTCTGAACCGGCCTGACATGCTCTATTCGGGTTTCAAGCCATATGCTGGTTATGGCTCACGCGAGAATGCGCGCACTTATCTGATCGATACGCTCAAGGGCAATATGCCTGATTATGAGCCTCCGGAGAATGACACGGAACTGATTTTTGAAGGCTGGGACGCGTTGTGCAAGACCTTTGCCCAGCCGGTTTTCTTTGAGAAATCACCACAAATCCTTGCAGAATGGTGCGCTCTCAGCTTGCTATTGGAATGGGTAGACCGCACGGAGATGGATGTGAAGATCATCGGTCTCGTGCGCAATCCACTGGCGGTCCAATATTCTGCTCATGAATTGTTTTCGACCAATGCAGAGAGGCGCCAGTTCGGTTGGCTTAATATCCAGCGCAACCTTTTGAGCATCCAGTCCATGTTACCACCGGAGACGTTCAAGTTGGTGCGCTACGAGGACATTATCGCGGATCCGAAACAGGGTTTGGCGGATCTGTGTGAGTTTGTTGGCGTCGAATACGAGGACGAGATCGGCTCTGCGGTTCATACCTCCTCGAAGGAGAAATGGATGGCCAACGAGAATTACACGCTGCAGCTTGACCACTCGGTCAGTCAGATTGCCAAGGCCTTCGGCTATCAGGATCTGGAACTGATCAATCCGCACAAACC
Organism: Ruegeria sp. C6; assembly: GCF_056537625.1. Classification (NCBI taxonomy): domain Bacteria; kingdom Pseudomonadati; phylum Pseudomonadota; class Alphaproteobacteria; order Rhodobacterales; family Roseobacteraceae; genus Ruegeria; species Ruegeria sp. C6. Next base: position 59,735 of record NZ_JBQFRW010000010.1, read on the forward strand.
GACGGCAGCCACTATTGCCGCCATGCAGCCCGATCTGAAGACCCGTATCAAAAAACGCATGGTCCGCATGCGCGACCGGGTGGTCCGACCTGTTTATCTGAAACTCAAAGCGCCGCGGGCTACAAAAAAATGAATAATACCAAATGTCCAAGTCTTGGAGTTGTCTCGATCTCTTATAACGAAGAACGGGACATCGGTGGCTTTCTGGAAAATCTCGCCCATTGGGTCGATGAGATCGTTATCGTGGATGACGGCTCAACTGACCGAACCGAAGAGATTGCGAACGCCTATGGCAACAAGGTCAAATTCCTCAAAAGTCCGCGCGAGGAAGGCGAATACTTCAGTCATCAGCGCAACAAGGGGATTGATGCAGCCACCAGCGATTGGTTGCTGCATATGGATATTGATGAGCGCGTCAGCCCAGAACTTGCCAAAGAAATCCATGAAGGCATTACCGATATGGGAAAGGATGGCTACCGCTATAGGCGGCTGAACTATTTCATGCACCGTCCCATGAAGGGTGGTGGTTGGCGGGACTGGAATTTGGTCCATCTGGCGCGGCGGGACAAATTCCGCTTCGGTGGCATGTTCCACGAAAGTTGCCTGATAGATGCGCCCGCCGAGCGAATTGGTCAGTTGAAAGGGCTGATGATCCATTTCAACGAAGACAATTTTGAAAAGCGCATCCGCAAAAGTGCAACCTATCTGGAAGAGGTTACCAAAGGCGTCGAAAGTCGTGGCCGCCCGGTCAAATGGATTGATGTAGTGGGGCGCCCGTTCGCGGAATTTGTCCGCAAATATCTGGTAAAGCGCGGGTTTCTGGATGGTACGCCGGGCTTTATCTCGGCCGCACATTCAGCCACAGCAATTTTCAGGGCGAATGCGGTTGTCTGGGATCGGCAGAACGCGATCGCACGGGAGCAACTTGATAAAGACCTTAATGAGATGTGGGCGGGTACGTCTGTTTTGACAGCGGCATCGGACCCGCAAAAACCTGCCGCCGAATGACTTTGGCCCCGCATATCCTGTTCCACCGACCGACATTATGGAGTTCGGACATCCAGTGCTCGACCAAGGTTCTGGCCCGGTTGTTTGGGCAGCGCGGGTTTGATGTGAGCTATCTGGAAAACCCGCTTGATCCAGTGCACCTCTTGCGCGGAAAGGGCTATGTGCAGGAGTGGAAGAAGGCTCCGTACACAGACAGAAGGGTGCGGGTCCTGAATTTGGCCACGCCCGTGCCGGTTCGTGATGTCTGGCCCCTGAACACCTCCAACGCGTCTTATTTGAAATATAGACTTATGATGCCGTCGCTCCGGACTTGCGTAACCGGGCAGGGGAGATCTGAACCCGACCTCATATGGACTACCGTGCCGGGCAGCGTTGCGGCGTTGAAAAAGATTTTTCCCCAAGCACGGGTCATCTTTCATGTCGTGGATTACTATCCGGCTTTTCGGGGTGCAGCGGTTGTACCGCTGGAGCGTCGGGATTATGCGCAGGCGGACGCAGTCTACGTTATTGGCACAAGCCTGCAAACTTATCTGGTAGAAGATCTGGGCATTCCTGCCGCCAAGGTGACGGTCTTGGGGCAGGGGGCCGAGCTGGAAATCTATCGCACTGAAATTGCCGCCCCGGATGAGATCGCGCATCTGCCCCACCCCCGAGCTGTCTGGTGCGGTGTGCTGGCAAAGGGCGACCCGGGCCTTTTTGGGGCGCTTGCCAAAGAGATGGGGGCACGAGGTGGATCATTGATACTGATCGGTCCACAGGCGCAATGGGCGCACGATCTGGCGAACCAGATGCCCAGCACGGTCTCGCTTTTGGGTCCGAAAGCTCCGCCCGATTTACCCGCATACCTCAAGGCTGCAGATATCGGCGTGATGCTCTATGACCGCGGGCGGCAAGAGGTTTATCGCGGACAAAACCCGCTCAAACTTTATGAGTATACCGCTGCCGGCCTTCCCGTGCTCTCAACCGCCCATGATGAATTCGATGCGCTACACCCGCCTGTAACGCAGATCGGAACAGAAGCAGACATTGCGCCTGCGATTGAGGTTATCATGGCTGACACGGACAATCAGAAAGCCGCAGTATCTGCATTTTCCGCCCGACACAGCTGGCAGGCGAAGGTGGACACGATCATAAAGCGATTTTTTCCGGATATTTCAAATCAGCAGCAGAGGCATAGCGTGCAGTGTTAAATGTTGCCTATTTTTCAAACCAGTTTGCGACATCTCAAGGGCATGGCATCACCCGTTACGCGCATGAAATGTATAAGGGGTTGTGCAAGCTCGATGATCTTGCCATCCGGCCCGTGGCGGCTTGGTCCTCGTTGTCGCCCGAAAAACTGTCTGCCCTGCAGGCGGATACAGGGCTTGAATTGGTTAAATTGGGGCGCAGACTGACACCGTTGGCCTGGCATTATCTCGATATGCCTACATTGGAGCGGTTGATTGGCGGGCCCGTGGATGTGGTCCATGCGGTCTCGTTGGGATATGCGATTGCCACGCGGAAACCTTACGTGGTGACGGTTCATGATCTGGGGCCACTTACACATCCAGAGTATTTCACCAATACCAAGCCCTGGATCATGGAGAAAAGCCTGCGGCAGGCCGAAGCCCGTGCCGACGCGATCGTCTGCGTTTCGCAGTCCACAGCAGACGAGGTTGAGGGCTATCTTGGTGCTCATGTCGCCGATCGCATCCGCGTGATCAAAGAGGGGGTTTCTCCGGAATTCTTCGTGCCAAGCGATATGGCCTGCCTGGCGGGTTTGAATCTTCCACCGGATGATGTGCCCGTCATTCTGACGGCAGGCAAGATCAGCCCGCGCAAGAATGTACAGGGTGTTCTACGCGCGCTCAAGCAGGTGCAAGATACGATTGACCATCATCTGGTTCTGGTTGGTGGTGCGGGGTGGGAAACCGAAACCGTGCTCAGAGAACTGGATGACGGTAGCCTGATGAACCGCGTTCACCTGCTGGATTATGTGACCGACGAACAGCTCCGGGCATTATATCGGCGGGCGTCGCTCTATATCCACCCTTCGCTCTATGAGGGTTTTGGGCTGACAGTGCTCGAGGCAATGGCCTCGGGCGTGCCGGTGATCACATCGAACACGTCATCCCTGCCGGAAGTGGCTGGAGATGCGGGTCTGCTTGTTGACCCAGAAAACGTTGCCGAGATTGCACAGGCCATATATTCCATCTGCACGGATACGGCCCAGCGAGAGGCAAAAATTGCGGAAGGCCTGGAACGTGCGGGCCTTTTCTCATGGGATGAGTGTGCCAGAGAGCTACAGGATTTGTTTATTGATGTGGGGCGCTGAGGGCAGGAATTTGATTATACAATATAGAACTTCAGGAAGATCAGGGACGACAATATTTTTCCGCTCGTTTGTGAAAAAATACCTCGCTCAGGCGCAGGGCGATTTGGCCACGCCGGAACTCGAGGTCTGAATGGAACAGATGCAGTCCATTCCGGCACCGATTTGCGATGCGCTTCTGTTTCTATCCCGGGCTGTTATTCCACCTCAAGACATGGACCGCGCGCGCGTGCTTTGCGCGCGCGTCCAGGACTGGCCGAAGCTCACGGATATCGCTCTGCGCAAGTTCAGCCTACCGCTTGTCTACCGCAATTTGCAGAGCTTAAAGCTGGACGAGACCTATGGCACCATGCTTGATGCCATGCGCGCGCAGGTTTTGCCCCTTACTTTTGGCGCGCTGCGTGTTCTGGCCGCGCAGCGGAAGTTTCATAATGATTGCGTGGCTCCGCTCGATCTGGCCCATGTCTATCTCAAGGGGCCCAGCCTTGCTGCGCGCTATTATGATGATCCGGGTCTGCGCTTTGCGCGCGATGTAGACATTCTTATGTCGCGCGATGATCAGAGAAAACTTGTGCACCAGGCGCTGTCCAAGGGCTATCAGATCGCCGATGGGAACGACCTGAAGGGATGTCAGATCAGCAATCGCGATCTCGAGGCCATTCTGAACTATAAGACTGTGGCGACGCTTGTGACGCCGAATAATATAACGATCGAGGTACATTGGAATATCGACAAAAGGCTCGGACTCTTTGAAGTTGGGGAGACATTGCAGCGTCGTGAAATGATCTCTGACGAAGCACTGCGTTACGGCGTCATGCCGACCGCCGATCTCTTTTGCTATGTCTGCTATCACAATACTCGCCACATCTGGTCGCGCCTACACTGGATTGCAGATCTTGATGCGATCATTTCAGATCCCTCTTTCGACCGGAACAAAGTACTGGCACGAGCTGCAGAGTTGGGTCTGCGCTCGAATGCCGAGGCTTGCCTGGAACTGCATGAGATAGCGGTTTCTGGCGATGCCAGTAATTTGGCCAAAGGCGGCAGCCGGGGTGCCGAGCTGGCCGCCGTTTGCCTGAGAAACCTGCCTGGGGATTTGCAGCTGGAATATGACTTGCGTGAGGGTGAGGAGCTTCTAGGGCTGCCGTTCAAGTGGATGGTGTCGCCGGAAGTACGCAAGCGGGCGCGCATCCTGACGCGCCTGTCCCGTGTCTTGCCAGGCTATGACGAATATGAGGCATGGCCCCTGCCGCGCGGGCTTCAGTGGATTTACTATGTTTCCAAACCGCTCGGCATTTTGAAGCGGCATCTGTTATTTTCCCACAAGCGAGATGCTGGTCTGTGAAGTCGAAAGTCAAAGCTGGCCTGACAGTCTGGCCCAAAGTGTTCCGCTTGCTGCGCTACAGCAGCATGAAAATGAGTTTGATCGTCTCTGTCCTGACCGCCATCGAGGTGGTTGTAGGCATCGGTGTGCTCTATGTTATCAAGCTGCTCATAGATGTGATTTCAACCCAGTTCGCCGCTGAAGGAGAGGTCGAGACGGGGCCGGTCTTTCTTTATCTTGTGCTCACGGGCGTAGGTCTTTTGGGCGCGGTGGCCATCCAGACACTGGCGAACCTCGCGCGGACAGCACAGGGCATGTTGGTGTCCGACTATGTCGATCGTGAAATTCACAACCGTGCCATCGGCGTCGATCTGGGGTTCTACGAAAGTCCGGCCTATTTTGATCTGCTCGAACGGGCGCGGGCGGCAGGCTCGCAGCGACCGGCACAGGTGATCTCGACTGTTCTGCTGATTTTCAAAAGTGTACTCTATCTGGTTGCTATTCTTGTGATGCTTGCAGGCATCGAATGGCGGTTGCTGCCGGCCATTCTGGTAGCCATGTTGGCGGTATTGTTCATCCGCTTGAAGTTCACCAAAGCCCTTTTCCAATGGCAGAAGGATCGCGCCCAGTTTGAAAGGCGAGCGAGCTATCTGGATTGGCTGATCACCTCAGATATCCACGCGAAGGAACTACGGCTTGGCGATTTAGGTACCCATCTCAAAGAGCTTTATTCCAGCCTGAAAAAACGTATGCGGGAGGAGCAATACGCCATTGAGAAACGCAAGGCGATTGCCGAGCTTGTGGTTTCGGGGTTGGGCGCGCTCATCTTTGCGGGCGCTGTATCGTTTCTGGTAATGCGGACGCTGGCGGGGGATTTGAGCGTGGGCGATCTGGTGCTCTTTGTTCTACTATTTCGTCGGGCAGAAAGCAGTGGGCAGGAATTCGTCCGCCATGTTTCCAAACTTTATGATGATCAGCTTTTTCTGGGGCAGTTGTTCGGTTTTCTGTCGGTCGAGCCTGAAATCAAAGCGCCAACAGCACCCAAATCTTTGCCCGCCCCGATCACATCAGGTCTGCACTTTGAGAATGTGACGTTCCAGTATCCCAGCAACAGTGTCCCTGCGCTTGAGGGCATCAACCTGACTGTCAAACCCGGCCAGGTGGTCGCCCTTGTGGGGGAAAACGGATCAGGCAAAACCTCCCTGATTAAGCTGATGGCAAGGCTGTATGATCCAAATCGTGGTCGTATAACACTCGACGGCAAGGATATCCGCGAGTTTGATCCAGTTGCCTACCGCCGGCTATTCAGTGTGATATTTCAGGACTATTCGCGTTATGCCACAACTGTAGCTGAGAACATTCGTTTTGGAGATGTCCGTTTACCAGAAGACAGCCCCGGAATTTTTGAGGCGGCTCGTCGCGCAGATGCGGACAGGTTCATAAGCGCACTGGATCAGGGATATGACACCCCGCTCACCCGGATGTTTGACAACGGGCGCGAGCTGAGTCTGGGGCAATGGCAGCGCATAGCGCTGGCTCGCGCTTTTTTTCCGGCATCGAATTTTATCATTATGGATGAGCCAACAAGTGCTATGGATCCCAATGCAGAATTCGAACTGTTCGAAAATTTTCGCGATAAGATTGGCAACCGTGCTGCTTTAATTATTAGCCACAGGCTATCTACCGTGCGAATGGCGGACTACACCTATGTGCTGGACAACGGTAGAATCATTGAGCAAGGCACCCACGATGAGCTTATCGCCGCTAAGGGTCACTATGCCGGTTTATTCGAGCGACAGGGGCGAAGCTATCGAGAAACGGTTTGAGAATGTTGTCGTACTCGGGGTATTTTCTTCAAGATAGAATTAATTACAGGTTTTGTTCACAATTGTCTAATGTAGCCGGAAGAACGGCTGAAAGACCTTAACTTTTGGACTCTTTTAGACCATAATTTAGACGTATTTGGCTCGAAGGGTAGCGAGTGCCACCTCAAACTCAGGTCTATTTTTCGACCTGCGCCCCTTCGTTCTGCCGTGTTTGTGTGTGGAGTGTTAGATGGCGTTTTCTAATCCAGATATTTCTTTTGGCGTTACTGGTTTGCAAGGTGAGGCGGTTAACAATCCGACAGCGCTGGATTTTAGTAAAACCGGGAATCCCGTTCTATTCGTTGCTCAGCAGGATGGCAGTATATGGCGACTGGAAATTGAGCGACAGGCCGATGGTCCCGACGCTGATACTCTGCCCGACTTTGTCGTCACAGACTCGACCCTTATCAATGATGTAAAGACAGACACCCAAAATTACGATGATGATGGGTCCGTCAACGCGATGACCACTCGTCAAATGACCGGGCTGATCACGACCACGGACGCAAACGGAAACGATGTTCTTTACGTCAATTCATCCGACTCGCGCATTGCAGTAGGCAACGATGCCAACCTAGACACCAACTCCAGCCAGATTCACAAAATTACCCTCGACCCTGATACGGGTGAGGTTCTTTCAAATATCGCCATTGTGCGTGGTCTGCCCAGGTCCGAAGAAAATCACTCGGTCAACGGGTTTGATATTGCGATTGATCCGGTGACCGGGCACGAGATCCTCTGGGTCGCAGTCGGTGCCAACACCAACAACGGTGCGCCAGGGAACAACTTTGCTGGAACGGTCGATTATCCCTATGGCGGAACGATCCTGAAGATCGATCTAACTGTCCTTGAAGGCTATGATGTCCGGGTGGACGGGAATGGCGAAGCGTTCATTCTGGATCTGGCGACGCTGGACGACCCCACGCGGCCAAATGTCGACCTTTCGACCTTGAATATTCTGAATCCAAATGATGCTCCTAACTTCACTCTGGATGACAACGGGACAGGTACAAACGGTGAGCTCAATCCCGATTGGGCAGGCGGCAACAACGGCCTGAACGCAGCAAAGGTTGTTGAAAAGGTTCTGGTCAGCATCGGCGGACAGCTGCAATTCGTGGACAATCCCCTGCAGATACATTCTCCGGGATACCGTAATCCGTATGATGTGGAAGTCACTGAAGCGGGTGAGGTCTTTACCTGGGATAACGGACCGAACACGGGCTGGGGTGGCCAGCCGATTCCATTCGTGGATGATACTCCGGGCGACGCCATAAATTACGTTCAGGATTGGACAAAAGAGCTTGCGACAAACCTGTTCAATGAATCAGGATCGCAGGGCTTCGGGGACCAGTTGCACTATGCTGGGGACACCTCGGATGAATTTGGCCCCTATGGCGGATTTGCTTCTCCAATACGAGCCGCAGCGGCTATTCTGGCAGCGACATTTGATGCCGATGGAAACTATATACCTGGTGCGGGCAATCCGCTTCTCAATACCAATGGCGATGTGATCTTTGCCAATGAGACTGAGGCGCAGGCCTATCTCGCCGCGCTCCTGATAATCTACGAGGAGCAGGGCGATGGGAATTGGGTTGACGTGACCGGCACTACCGGACTTCCGGCAGACCTTCACGACATTGTCTCGGGCTATAACTGGATTCACCCGGGAAGTTCGATCATCGATCCGACCGCTTATTATGACGGCACAAGCGTTCAGGACGGCACACTCTATTCCCCCGAGTCTCAGCTTTTTGATGACAGTGTTGATGGCTCACTCAAAACGGTAGCGGCCTCTACAAACGGTCTGGCGGAATACACGGCGACAAACTTCAACGGAGCCTTGAATGGCGTAATTGTTGCCGCTTCCTTCGATGGAAATCTTTATTTTGAGAAGCCCATTGATACCGATGGTGACGGGCGGACGGATGCGGTCCAGAGTCTCGGGACAATAAACGGTTTCGGATCGACACCGCTGACAGTCGCCGCCCTGGGCGACAACGGGTTGGGCACATTCATCGATAGTGACGGTGACGGGGTCGACGATTTTGCAGGGCTGATAGTTGCGGGCACCTATGGCGCTGACAACGTGACGTTCTTTATTCCCGGAGGGCAGGCATCCGACCCGAGTACAGATCTTGACCTTGATGGTCAGGACAACACCAATGACAGCCATGTTGGCGATCCGCTGGATGGCCGCGGCGTTGTGGTCGGGGCAAATGAAACCCTGACATGGCAATTCGAACTGAGCACACCAACCACACCTCCTGGTGCCATTCCCAGCGGTGACAGTATCGCCGGCGATATCGGAATTAACGCGGTCTGGCGCAATGGAACTGACCCGCAGATCACTTCCGATGGCTCGCCTGCTCTTTATAACCCAGGCATTTGGAATCTGGGTGGGGCATCCACCTTCGTCAGTATTGATGTCGCAGATACCGGCAATGCGGTTGGTACCGCGAATGACCAGGCCGACGTTCTGGGGATTGGGTTCGAGATACAGGATAATCTGAGTGGTATCTCAATCGTGAGCGAAATGCTGAACGTGTTCAGCTATACGCCGAATACGGACGCCTCCAAAACTTGGGATGGTGGTGAAAAATTCGGGCTGATGGTCGGCCCCGGAGATCAGAGCACCTTTGTGGAAGCGACCATTGCGGTGGATGCAAGTGGTGGCACGCCACTATTTGGCTTGCAGCTTGTGGTTGAAGAGAACGATGTTCCGAACACGGTATTTGTTGAAATTCCCGGCATCGAAAACCCTATACGGGGCATCGCAGACCCCAATCTGCAAGTCGCGTTTGACGTTGACCTGACACTGGGTGCCGAGACAATCTCGGCGCGCGCACGCTATGTCAACGATGGCGCATTCACGGATTGGGTGAGCACAGCCGCACTGCCACTGCCTAACGATGTAAGAGATGCAATCCTTGGGCAGTATGACAACAATGGCAACATCACTGGTGCCGTTGTTGGCCTCGTCTCATCCGCGCCAACCGGGGACGACAGCTTCGCCGCATCCTGGGATTGGATTGAGGTTTCTGGTCAGGACGCCGTTGAAACCACGGGTACGGTTCTCTATCGTTGGAATGCTGGCAGCTCAAACGTGGTTGCGGTCGATGGCGGACCAGACTGGATCGCCGACGCGTCGGTTCTGGTGGGTGGAACCACAAATATCTATACCGGAAACATCTCCACGTTGGATTCCAGCGCATCGCAATACACGATCCCAACCGGCATCTTCACACAGGAACGCTGGGATCCTTCCAGCGGTGCCGAAATGAGTCTTGAGTTTGGTAATGGCGCTCTTGAGTCCGGTGCCTATGCGGTACGACTGCTGATGGGCGAGGCGTATTTCACCCAAACCGGTTTGCGAACATTTGACGTATCAATTGAAGATAAGTTGTTCCTGGACGACCTGGATCTTGTTTCAACGCTTGGTTCGGGTGTTGGTGGTGTATTCGAATGGGTGGGTCAGGTTACCGACGGAACCATCGATATCGATTTCCAACGGGTTGTTGAAAATCCACAAATCAATGGCGTGGAAATCGTCAGGCTGGATACGGTGCCCGTTGATCCGGTCGTCTCGGCCAATGCCGGGAATTTTTCCGAGACAGATGGAACTGTCTCTCTCAGCATCACTTCTGCAACAGCGGTTCCACCCGGTCAGATAATCGATGTAAACTTTGAACTGCGCCCCGTCACAGGCGGCGCAACTCCAGAACTGGACTACACATCCGCCGGCCTGGCGTATGATGCTGTAACCGGCTTCTATTCCGGCAGCGGTCAGATCACAGAGGGTCAGACCACGCTCGACCTTTTCGTCGACCTGCTGCCCGATGCCGAGATAGAAGGCCAGGAGGCGTTCGAGCTTCACGTGACAAGCGTCAGTGGGGCGAATGCCACAATCGGAACGGCCGTAGCAACCGTCACGATCGATGACCTCGAAGACAGCGCAAACGGGACAGACGTCGGAGATTTCTCGGATGATGGTCTGAATCCGACTGTCGTCAATCTGACGCAAGGCGACACGGTTCTGGTCTCTACTCAGGATGGTGATCCGACGCGGGATTACGACTATGTCACGATTGTTGTCCCAACGGACCATGTGCTTACCTCTCTGACCCTGAGTGACTATGCCGATTACGATGTGAACATCACCAACGCCACCTTCCTTGGCATGCAGGCGGGCACGCAGTTTACTGAAAGCCCGGCGAACCCTGATGCCTCAAATCTGCTGGGTGGGGTGATTTACGATGAATTCGGCATCGGAAGTGATCTTTTGGCCAATATGGCTGATGGCGTTATCGAGAATGCTGGTGGGCTTAGCACGATCGGATTTGCAACGCCTCTTGGCGCTGGAAGCTATACTCTGTGGTGGAGCCAGGGCGGTTCTCCGACTACCTCTACAATTACGGCGACCGTTGATCCGCTGAATCCCCCCAATCAGGCGCCTGTGATCACTGCAGTGTCCGATCTGGTCGTCGACGAGCTTGAGACGGCGGTGGCCCAGGTTGTGGCAACGGATGCGGATGCGGGTGATGTGATCACGCTGTCCGTGACATTGGAGGATTCCAGCGGCACGCCGGTCACTGGATACAGCTTTACTGACAATGGCGACGGTACCGGCGATTTCAGCTGGTCCACACCGGATGTCTCGCCAACCGGCGTTTATACCGCCACGATCACTGCCTCTGACGGGGTCAATCCGGATGTCACATCGAATTTTGGTATCACTGTCAATGATATCCCGGCACCGGGTGGTAGCACGATTTTGTATCGGTGGAATGCGGGCAGTTCCAATGTGACGGCTGTTGACGGCGGAGGGGATTGGATCGCAGATGCGTCAGCCGTTGTGGGCGGGCCCACGAACATCTACACCGGCAATGTCTCTTCTCTGGATTCCGGAGTGGATGCGACAGAAGTTCCGACGGACCTGTTCAGACAGGAGCGCTGGGATCCGTCAAGTGGCTCGGAAATGGGCCTTGAGTTTGGCGATGGCACGCTAGAATCTGGCACTTATGCAGTCCGTCTCTTTATGGGTGAAAGCTACTATAACCCAGGTGTCCGGCAGTTTGATGTACTGGTCGAAGATCAGCTCTTCCTTGATGACCTTGATCTTGCAGGTACTCTGGGCAAGGGCAATGGCGGTATGTTCGAGTGGATCGGAGAGGTGTCCGATGGCACCATCGATATCGACTTCCAGCGTGTCATCGAAAACCCGCTGATCAATGGAGTCGAGATTGTTCAACTCG
>NZ_JBQFRW010000011.1:0-27781 GCF_056537625.1 Ruegeria sp. C6
TCTGACAACTATCAAGTGCAATCGCCCCGACCCGAACCTCAAGTATGGTTCTCGCACACTTCGCTAGCAGCGCGCTTTCCTGCCTTCGCTGCGATTGTGAAAACTGGCGCTAAATGTATTATCTCTAACGGGGCAAAGTGGAATTGGGTTACACTTGTACTAAAGTCAGATTTGAGATTTTTGACCCACTTGAGGATGCCGTTATAGACAATAGACTGCGAACCTTGCGACCGAGCATCAATTCTGGACGACACAGCACAATGCCCCAGTTGCATCGCATACCAGACCCTTCTCAAAAGTATTTTTATTTTTCTGATGACGAGCAAGCACGGAACCTGAGCCTGAGTTGATCTTGCTGAGCGCGTTTTCGAGAAAGTCGACGCGAACACCCGGCGCCCACGCCACGTTGTTGTTGGGAACTGCAGGTTCCGCTGCACATATCGCCAACACTTCGTCTTTTAGACTAATTGGTCTCTGTGACGAAGGTACGTTTCTAGCAGGTGAGAGATTCCATCCGAACATTTGGTGGTAGAAGTTGTCCGGGAATGCGCCGCCGCGAGATAGGTAGTGTTCGTGCGTAAACTGGCGAGCGGGGACAGGATAGTCGTGACGCAAAACTGATATACCGAAGAATGCGCCAAGCGGATCACGTAAGAGGCAGTTCCGGCCAACCCCCGGAACTTCAAAGGGAGGTTTCACTACTGATCCTTCAAGCTTGACGGCGAGTTTGGCGGCCTGATCTACATCTTCGACTTCAACATAAGGAATCCACCCTTCAAAGAGCACCTGATTTTGAGAAACGACCCCGGCCCCTGCCTCTCCATCGAGAGTTGCGAGGACAAAATCTCGATGGCCGCCGCCCCATGCGAAATCTGTGGCGTGTTCGACAATATAGCTCCAACCTGCCACGCTTTCGTAAAATGACCTGGAAGCTTCCACATCAGGCGTGAAAAGATCGTGCCAGACAACTCGGCCAACTTTTTCTTTTGTCACCGCGACTTCATCCAAACTGTTTCCGTTCGCCATAACTCTCGTTTGCGGTCCAAATATTGATGCAGATCAATTTGCGCGGTTCTGGTCCGTGAAGTCACTCAATTCAGTGGCTCCGTTGGCGGTCAGCCATTCTGCAAATTTACCCATAGCATCCGTTGCGGGGCGATCCGAAGGCTAGGCGAATCAGTATTTACCAGCGTTAACGGCTTCACTGAAGGGTTGTATCAGGCGGCCGTGTTCGGTGTAGCGTTCGAACAAGGGCACAGATAACAAGGCCGCCCCAGTATCAAAGGTGGCCAACTCGGCAAGGGTCACTGATCTGTCCAGAATTGGTCGCTTTACACGCGGGCAAATCGTTCCAACTGCTTCGAACCAACCTGGCCATACGGCACCACGAATTACGACGGTACCGCGTCGGCTGCATATTGAGACAGGAATTCCTCTGAGGGTGGGATCTGAGTGATAACATCAATCAGTACCCCGTTTGGATCGCGATATATCGCATGGCGTTGGCCAAACGGCTCGCTCACAAGTGACTTTGCCACCGGAACTCCTTCCGACCGAAGTCGTTCATCCACTTTGTCGACATCCTCGACTTCAAAATTAAGGATCATGCCCGTAGACGCACCGCGGGAAATCTCCGGGATCGTCTCGTGGTCCGACTGGACGATCGCGAGGTTGACCGACGAATCCACTTCACTTTGTAGATGCACATACCAATCCGCCTCGAATGCCGAGCGGAAGCCAAAGTGACGTTTGTAGAACTCTGCCGTCTCAGAAACCGTTTCAGACTGAATGACCGGATAATATTGAGTGACACGCATTTTCGATCTCCCTAACTTACATGCACTTTGTATGTATCATAGATTTGCAAATACATGCAAGATGTATGTAAGGTGCTTGTAGTGATATTCGGAGCCGCTAGATTTGCCCACAGAAAAACCCGCCCGACGCAGCCAGGCAGACCGACGCGCCGAAACGCGTGCCAAACTCGTAGAAGCTGCCCGAGAACTGTTTGTGAATTCGGGATTTGCCGATACTGCAACCCCAGACATCGTGCGTAGGGCCAGCGTAACCCGCGGCGCGCTGTATCATCATTTCAAGGACAAGGCTGACCTTTTCCGCGCCGTCGCAGAAGAGGAGGCCAAAGCAATCTCACACCATATTGACCAGGAAACGCGCAATGTGGCCGATCCCGAACGGGCCATGGTGACAGGATCGAATGCCTTTTTTGATGCGATGTTGGTTCCAGGTCGGGTGCGCCTCCTGATGGAAGAGGCCCCAGCGGTATTAGGGCACAGCACCGCTGTCGCGTTGACCCGGGCCAATGGAACAGAGGAACTTCGTGAAGGGCTTTCGCGGGCTCTTCCTAAGCATTCACCAAAACAGATCGATGCTTTGACTAATTTGTTGTCGGCCGCGTTTGATCGCGCCGCTCTTGAGATCGCCTATGGGGGCGATCCGGAGGTCTACAAGGAGGTTATGAACCATTTGATTGGTGAAGTACTCAAGGGCAACTAGCAGACCTCGGAAGCCCCGCAGTATGGGTCCCTACCCTTTCTTCCGTGAGTTACTCGGCCCAGAGCCGACATCCAACCCGCCATATTGATGCTGCGGTTGCAGCCCGCATTGCAGACTTTCGCGGCGTCTATGCGGCGGTACCGAACGCAATCGATTAAACCGTAAGACATTGGTGCTGGAGTAAGACTAACCATAAACACCCATCTAGGACGCGCAGAATCTCGTGTCGATCTTACCGGAGTTGATCCGTTTGACAGGCCCAACATTCCATTGATTATAAGCGCATGACCAAAGCTCAACGACCACCAAAGCCAAAACCCAATCCTTACACCCCGGAGCCGAACCGCTATGAGCGAATGGTTTATCGGCGATGTGGGCGGTCGGGTGTGAAGCTTCCTGTTGTCAGCTTGGGCCTGTGGCATAATTTCGGTGCGGACTCGACGCACGAAAACAAGCGAGCAATGTGTCGGACCGCATTTGACCATGGGATCACTCATTTTGATCTGGCGAACAACTACGGTCCACCACCCGGATCGGCAGAAGAGGCATTTGGCGAAATCCTAAGAACTGATTTCGCGGGCTACAGGGATGAATTGATCATTTCCTCCAAAGCAGGCTACGACATGTGGCCGGGACCCTACGGAGAATGGGGGTCGCGCAAGTACATGATCGCGTCCTGTGACCAATCACTCGCGCGCATGGGGCTTGATTACGTCGACATCTTTTATTCCCACCGCTTTGACCCCGACACGCCGCTCGAAGAGACGATGGGCGCGTTGGATCATATCGTACGGTCGGGTCGCGCGCTCTACGCAGGTATCTCGAGCTACAACTCCCAACGCACACGCGAGGCGGTGAAGATTCTCAACGACCTTGGCACACCTTGCCTGATTCACCAGCCTTCTTACAATCTGCTCAACCGTTGGGTGGAGCGGGACGGTTTGCTCGATACCCTGAACGATCTTGGGGTAGGATCGATTGCGTTCACGCCGCTGGCACAAGGCATTCTAACGTCAAAGTACCTGCGCGATATTCCGGATGGCAGCCGTGCTACACAAGGGAAGTCGCTACTTGATGGCATGATCAACGAGCGATCTCTGGCAAGTGTGCGTGCTCTGAACGACATGGCTGAGGCACGCGGGCAAACTCTGGCGCAAATGGCCCTGGCCTGGGTGTTAAGAGGCGGACGCGTAACGACCGCGCTTATTGGTGCGTCCCGGCCGGGTCAGATCGTAGATTGCGCAGGCGTAGTCGATAACCTCGCCTTCAGTGATGAAGAGTTGGCAAGGATCGATGCAATCAGTTCGGAAGAAGATATCAATTTGTGGGCTCGGTCGTCAGAAACAGAATGACCAATCTTATAATTGCTAAAACCCGAGAGCATTTGGAACTTGAGGCCATTGGCGGCTGCAGCTTCTGCAGCTCGGATAAATAACTATCAAGACTAACCGGCCCTTTCCGGACCTTAGTCCTGCCTTTAAGATGCTGCGATGCAGCCCGTCGAAGAAGACATTCGCTGCAAACGCAAAATCAGAGTTCATATGCGCCAACACATTGCGATACAAAACCTGCGGGATTTCGAAGGGGGACGGGTTTGAGACGCATCAAGACTTGAACGTTGCCGACGCTCGCGGTGCGAAGAATTTAACGAATGTTCTGACCTCGGGACGACGATAGGCTTCCGGGGACATCAGCAAAGTCACCGTCATCGACAACTCTTCGATCGGATCGAAGCACCTGATTAGGTCAGCTTCGCTATCTGCAAAACGCGTGTGCAACATGGCGAGGCCATGGCCTGCCTTTGTCGCAGCATCGACCATTGACAGTTCGTCGAAAGACAATGCGATCTGGTCCAATGCGACATTGCGCACCAACCAATCGTGCATGTGGGAAGGACCGTCCGGATTTAGGAATGTGATGAACCTGTGCCCGCTCAAATCATGCTTCGAAGAAGGCAGCCCATACCTGTCCGCATAGTCTTGCGAGCCATAAAGGGCGAAGCGGTCTACCCCAAGTTTGCGCTGAATGAGTTCAGGATCGTGGTTGCCGTTCGATACCCGAAACGCGATGTCGGCTTCGCCCGCAAGCAAATCAAGAACCTGCATGCTATGTACGAACTTTATCGCTATGTCAGGATTGGCGATCGCAAATTCACTGAAGATGCCCATCGTCGTATCGCCGAAGTGTTCAGGTGCGGTGATGCGGATGGGCCGGGGCCTGGAAAATTCATGTGCTTTTGCGGCCAGGTGCTCCGCATCCGCTTCCATCCTCTGTGCCAAAGGGAACAGCGCGCGGGCATTTTCGGTCGGCTGGAAGCCTCGTGTGTTCCTGTCGAAGAGAACAAGCCCTGTTACTTGCTCAAGCGCATCTATCCGTCGCGCGACGGTCGGCTGCGCGACACCCAGTTTTCGTGACGCCGCCAAGGTGGATCCTTCCCGGAACACCGCCAAGAATACTCGGATATCAGACCAGTCGCGCAACTCGCTCTTCATTTTTGTAGAACAGCACATCTTCTGCGCGGATACCAGAACGAGTCCCGGCTTCATATACTGGGTGTAAGGCGAAGTATCTGCGGGAAATCTGGCATAACCGACACATTACTAAATCCGGCGGGCTGGCAAGACTGGATTAGCAGGGTTTGGACCAGTTTTACTCCAAAATCGAAACCTCGACCCGCGCCTGAATTGAATGCAGAAATGCGGACTGATCGGGCCTTCATCCTGGAGATGATGAATCGGCACCCGGAGGCGTTTTCCAGCCCTTCAGATCTTCCTTCCATGTATGGACGGTCCTATGGTCGCTACTAGACCGCAGTACTTCGAGAATTGCTCAATGCCGTTTCCAGAACATGTCTTTCGGCATGCACCCGCCTTGCGTGGAAGAATTACGCCACCGGATGCGTCCGAGATGAGGTTCGGGTACGAACGTTTCGCTGAACTTGACGCGCAAGCGCTGGAAGAAGGTTGGCCGCCGGGCTGGCGTATGGACCACGAAGACCGGGAGGCCAATCGGCAAGAGATCCTCGCCGGTCGCTTGAGATCGGACCTTTGGGTGTTTGCCTATGGCTCGCTCATCTGGGACCCAGCCGTGCATGTAACGGAATACCGACGCGGCCTTCTTCAGGGCTGGCACCGCAGCTTCTGTATGCGATTGGAAGGCGGGCGGGGCAGCCACGACCGTCCAGGGTTGATGGCCGCGTTGGATGAAGGCGGGCAATGTGACGGCGTAGTCTTCAGAATAGCGGCGGGCCTGGTAGATCAGGAAACAAAGTTTCTGTGGCATCGAGAAATGTTTGCCGGTGCTTATGAGCCGCGTTTCCTGGAGGTCGAAACGCCACAAGGCAATGTGGAAGCCCTGGTATTCGTTATGGATCGAAGCAACCGTCGCTACGTGCCGCACCTCGACCAAGAAGAGGCGGCGAAGATGATCGCAGTAGCCGAAGGCGGTCTTGGCTCGAACTTCGACTATCTCCATGCATTGGTCAGTCACCTGGACAATCTGGACATAGTAGACTTTGAATTGCGTCGCTTGCTCGAAAGAGTTTGTGCCAATCGATGAGTGTCGATCGTGGCTTTCTGTTGTCTTGAGAATGATCGCGTAATCTGACCGTTCTACGCAGCACTGCAATAACTAGAACGGCCCAAACCCGCGATCATGAGTGCCGTCAGTGCCAGACAAACGAGTGAGTACTTCTTCATGATTTTGCGCGAAATAGTCGGGTTCGACAGTGAGTCTATCGCGCCGCCGACTCGAAGGCCTTGCGTTGAATCAAGCTTGGGCCCGATTACCGTGCTAAAGTGTGCTTGATATTGAGCGCGAAACCCCGTCCCAGCTTTTGGTTCAAACGACGGCAACCTAGACCTCAGCGGGTCTGTTGCGTCCAATATGCACGAGCTTTACCTGGAGTTACCTGCCACCAAGATCCACACTCCTATCTGTTCTTTTTTCCCCCTTATGTCCTTCATTCCAACAAACTTAAGTTTAGAAACACACGCTTGAGCGACCTCGCCAGTTTTCACGATTGATTGGACCAGTTCATCGCTGACCGCCAAAGATGTCTTCAATCTTCTGGTAAGAGTTTCTAGTCTGCTTGCAACATTCACCGTATCCCCAATGACACTGTACTCCAGTCGCCGCTGATTGCCGATGTCACCAGCTATGACGGGGCCGTAGTGAACTCCTATTCCAATGTGGACCGGAGTCTGCCCATTTGCCGCTCTAGCCACGTTCCAATTCTCGAGCGAGGTTAGCATTTCGAAGGCACAGTTAAGAGCATTTTGAGCATCATCCGATCCAGGTTCCGGCGTACCAAATGTCGCCATTAGTCCGTCACCAATGTACTTGTCCAACGTTCCGCCATTTTCAAAGACAGCTCTGCCAAGCCGGTCATGATACTCTCGAAGAAAGGCGATAACTCCCTTCGGTGTCTCGTTTTCACACATCGAAGTGAAGCCAATGACGTCGACAAACATGACGGCTACGTCCTGCTCACGAGCCATTTCTAGCTCCCGGTCTGATGCGCTTAACCGATCCACAACGTTGGGAGAAAAGTAACGCGCGAGGCTTGCACGCGCCCTTTCTGTCGTAATTCGACTTTCTACAAGTCGACGAGATCGGCGCACGACTGCCGCCAAGCCGACGGTCACTAGAAGACAAACGATAATTTCCTGCGCCCAGAAACCCAAGTAGACAAAGTTTGGATCCGCTCGCGCCCGCAAAAAACTCTCAACAGATTGTTCGGCAAGGTCGAGGTTTGTAAATGTATCAGGGAGGTACAAAAACCAAAGGAGCATTCCGGTGCGCGCGACAACAATACAGATACCGCACCATAGGACGAGGCTCGGACGTAAGCTAAACGCGGCTTGCATCAGAAACAGGTAGAAATATGAGAATTGGCTCCCGTTCATGAGAACTGCTGGCGGAATATCAGTCTCAGAGAACGGGCCTTGGCTGCTGGTAACCAGTGCTAGCAGTGCGCAGTCGACGGCCACAAAGAAATATTTTGCGGAACGGCCCAGCAAACCGCTCCTGGCGCAGTGGAACTGGAAAAGGCCAAGAACCGCGAATATCGCGACTTGCGATATGTCATAGAGAAAACTCAGACCGCGACTTTGTGTGTCGAGCGCAACCCAGATCAGGACGACACAAAGAGAAAGTGTTCGAACCTTGGCAGCCAGCATCAAACCTTGCCGTTCAGCCTCGACGAAGGTGGCGAGGTTGCGTTGACTAAGTCTGTGTTGCGCGCCTTCTCCCATTAATTGCCGCCTTGCGGCCGGCTTCGGCGACCTTGTCACTCCAACTCCCTCCAATAGCGAACACCATAAAGGTCTCAGCAAATTCTGGAAGGAGTTGGTCTCCCTATCAGCACTAAACATTTTAGGAATTGTTGCAGTTCAGGCTCTCATTTCTAATTCAACTTTTGGCAGCGAAACGATGCGTGTGCACAAAAAGCCCACATGTTGAGTGCAGAATTCTCTTTACAAACCGACCGCCGGTCTACATATACAGACCAGCAGTCTGTTTTGGTGGAATCGGAAAACCACTAACGCCTGACCGCCCTCTCACCTCGTGAGTACTCAAACCAAAACCACCAGTCGCTCCACGACACCCGTTTCGTGGACGATTTAGCTGTGCCTGAAATCGAAAGCTTGAAACATGCATTATGATACCATCCGTGCTCCACGCAGTATTTTGGAGTTCTTCGGCCGTCAGTTGCGGCGAATTTTGCAACATTCAGGAGATGTTGGAAAAAGAAATCGCTCAGTAGGAAATCCCAACAATACAATGCCATTGTCCGACCACATGCGCCGAGACATTGGATTGGTCGAGCGTGGGCCCGATGATCGTTCGCACTGGTGGTTGCATTGACCTGCTCAGATATGGGATTGTGTATCTTCGAAACCTACAGGTTCAGATTCGCCTTTATCAACTCCGCGCATGCAAGTGGCGAGGCATCTTCTGTATTCACCGATAAGTCATATGCCATCCCTTCATGAACGCGCTCGTATTGCCATCTGGAAAGCCCGAGCGTCCGGTCGCCTCTTTTTCGTTCCCGTCCCTCCAGCACATCCAGCGAGGCAAACACGCCAACCATGTAAAAATCATACGGCTCCAGTAAGCTTTGATATTCAGCTACCGCGCTCGCAGACCCAGCTTCCGTGTTTCCAAACAACACCTCGTCAACAATCAAATTGTTCCCGGCGCTCGCCATCGCAGCAACTGAACGGCGCATTCCGGAGAGTGCACGACTTGCCACCGGTCCGACACGCGCGAAGGTTACTGCATTCCCGTCCACCACACGCTTTTCAAAACTCAATCCATCTGGTTCACCAGCAAGCCGGTCTGGCAACATTGCCAGAAAGGCATCCATTTCGATATGAAGGAACGGTAGCGTGGTAATGTTCTGAAGCGCTTTTGCGATAGAACTTTTACCAACGCTCCCAACTCCGTTTAAGAGAATTACTGTCGCCATTGGTCTCGTGACTGAATGATCGCTGCCAAGGTCCGTTATTTGGCTGCGGAAGGGGTTGCAGGCACAGTCGCCATCGTAACATCCACCGCTTCCGGCCAACCGAAATTTGTTGTTCCATCTGGCAGGCCCAGAATACGGTCGAGCGTGAGATATTGCATATCGATTGCAGCCTGCAATTTGGTTGCGGCCTGATCTGCGATGTCAGTCCCCCGGGCATCGATGGCGCGCAGCAATGCAAAATCGAAGAAGTTCATAAGGAAGAGAATGAGCTCTGCCGCCGTATCGACATCGGCGACGGTGAACGTTCCTTCGTCACAGCCCTTCTGGATGATTTTGGTCAGGACCGGCATGGCGCCGGTTCTGACCCTGCGCTTGAATTGCTCGAGCAGGAACAGGTTTTTGTCCTGGTTCATGATCTTGAACATCTCAACCTGGCCCGGGTAGTCATGCTCACGCAGGTAGTTTGCTCGTAGATGCGTGAAGTTATGCAACAGATCGAGTGCCGAAGATTTTTCGTCGGAGGCGACAACAGACATTTGCGCGAATACGCCTTCTGCCATGCCATCCAATACCCCGAACAAAAGCTCATCCTTGGACTTGAAGTGGTGATAGAAGCCACCTTTCGAAACGCCAGCCAAATCCAGTACATCCTGAATGGTCGTATCTTCGAAACCTTTCGAAAAGAACAACATTTGCGCACAGCCCAATAGCTGAGCACGTCGCGCCTCTGGCTGCATATTATTCCGCTTCGTAGGTTTCATACATTTTCCCCTTGCAAACCGACCGGCGGTCTGCAATTACAGACCCGTGGTCGGTTTATATCCCGACTCATCTGGCAGGACAATGAAATTCACCTGCCGCCCCGAATTAAATGATGCGCTGATGCAGCCCAAGACCGCAAGCTACGACGCTTCGCGCGCACGGTTGAGTTGTGTCTACTACACAGGATCAAATGCCATGAATGCTCTTTTCTGCAGGGATATTTCAATATCCGAGCTACGCCAAACATCTCGGCTAGCTGGTATCCGGGATTTGCTAGAACTTCTGGTCAGGCTCTCCCTGAGCAGGGACGAAGCCCGACAGTCTTTGTCGCAAATCCAGGCCGCAATCAGAACTCTGACGTCCCATCGGGCAAGAGGTCGGATCGTCATCAACTTCGAGGCTGACAAACAACCAAGCCAGGCTGCAATCGGTTTTAGACCTGAAGCACAACTCAATCGGCCATTGTTATGGCAAAACTCACAACCCAATCAAGATACGGTAATACTATGAAAAACCCATGGAAATCAACGGGAAGGGGGAACCCTAATTCTTCGGATTCCCCTCGCAACCAAAGCACTCCAGCTCAATGCACTGCGGACTGTGTTTGGCCCGCGCGGTCAATGTTGGTCGCGCTTACCCTTGGCGTTGCGCTGAGCGGGTGTGCAGCAAACATGGCCGCAAAAGGCAGTGATGGTCCAGACTTGAGCGTCGTCAGCCAGGAGGCTACCCGGATGGATGTCGAACGGCAGTTGGGGTCGCCCAAGCAGCTACAGCAACAAGCCAATGGTGATTGGGTGGCCGTCTATGACGTTGAGCCCCGGACAAAGCCAAATCTGGCGCGGGCGGCAGGCCACGGAACGCTGGATCTCTTTACTTTCGGGCTCTGGGAAGTTGTCGGCGGTCCATTGGAAGTAGCCCATGCGCGGCGGGTTCTTGTCACTGCACGATATGACAATGCGGGGAAACTGCTGCAACTGACCAGCAAGCCCAAACCCATCCTTTGATCTGGGGGTTGGATCACCGCCGACCTGCAACACACTGACACTAAATCCAACACCCCCGGGTGAACAGCAAACTATCACCGCTGGAACCAAAAGCAGGGCCAGCGAGCAGATACCCCTGTCCACGCAAACAAAAAAACGGACTAAAAAATGAAGACTATAGCATTGATCACGCTGGCCGCGATGGCTCCCTCACTGTGTTTGGCAGACGAAAGCTGGACCGGCTTCAACGCAGGCTTACAGCTATCAACGGTTGATGTTTCCCAAGACGAAAACGACAATGGAAACGCAGCGTTGGGCATCCATGCCGGATATCTTCATAGTTTTGACAGCTATGTAATTGGCGGTGAACTGACTTATGATTCGGGCGCTGAGCTTGTGTCCGACAACAAAACCAAAAAGGTCGATACGATACGCCTGAAGTTCAAAGGCGGACACGTATTTGGTCCGACATATCTCTACGGTGTCATTGGCTATGCAAACATAGACGGCGGTTCCATCAGTGAAGATGGCTACTCTGCTGGCATCGGCGTGACGTATCGCGCAACGGACAGCGTTCTGGTCGGCCTTGAATACCTTCGAGACACATATGACACGTCAGGTAACGACATCACGACAGACTCTGTCGCGCTTCGGGTATCTTACAAGTTCTGACAGAAGGCGTTTGAGAAGTTGACGCTTGCGGGGTGCTTTCAATTGCGTGCCCCCTGACTACCACCTTCAATTCCGGGGAGCCACCAGGTGACTGAAATACCAACGCTTGAGACTGAACGACTGCTACTTCGACCACCGAAAACGGCAGACTGGCCCGATTATCTCACGCTTATGACGTCTGAGCGCTCAAAGTTCATGGTAGGCTCGGTCTCAGAGCGCATGACCTGGGGGATATTCTGTCATGACGTAGCTCTGTAGATATGTACGAACCTGCGAGACATCTTCTTTAAGCTCCAATTTGGAGAAGGAGGATGTAATCGATGACAGAGGACAAGCGAGAGATCCGTCGTAAATTGCGAGTTCTTAAGCACGCTGAACAAATCGGATCAGTGAGTAAGACGTGCCGAACTCGTACCCCCTCATTGAAACCATAATCCCCATCAAGGCGCGCCGCTCCGCACAGATATTTGCGGAGAGTGTTCAAATTGCGTCCATGAGATGAAAAGTGCGTTGGCGCTCCGGCACTCGGAAAGTGCAGTTCAATACTCTGGCGGTTCGATTAAGTACTCGTGGGGCGGCGCGCCGAACTCAACAACCCCCTCAAATCCAGATGGAAAAACTGGAACGCTCTAAAATCAACACGCGCCACCCACGGATAGAGGATCGCATTGCGGCAAAATTGTGTCCACATCTCGTTTTGAAACTCACTGTTTGCCCATTGGAAACAAACTTTTTCGGTGAAGTTAGAAATGTTACGGGAATCCCCCAATTTCGGGCATTGCTTGAGTTGGATAGATTGGGATCAGAATAACCACTTGCCCCCTCGTGACGAAGATAGGGGCTGGCCTCGACCCCCTCAGCCAGCCCTTATTCTTGTTTTGGCCAACCCGGCAGATTTTTTGGAGCAGGAACGTCATTCCGAACCAGTCAGTCAGCATCGCTGCCCAGTGGTCCTGCGACCCAGCTGTGTATCGCCGTGAATGTAATTCGGCTATCTGTTGTTCAAGGGAAGGCCACAAGTGCAGCTTGACCCAAGCGGCGATCCGCGCCTAGGCCAAAGCACATGGGTCGGTCGCCATGATGCCGTCAGTTCCGAGAGCGGAGATTGATACATGCTGGAAGGAACGTGCCACTGCGGCGAAGTTGGCTGGACTCTCGATGCTGTGCCAAAGTCGGTCACGGCCTGCAATTGCACAATTTGTCGGCGTTACGGTGTCCTTTGGGCCTACGGGCACATTGGCTATGACATTCAAACAAACGGGAAAACAAGTGCTTATCAGCGTCGTGATGCCGGGGATATCCATTTCCACTTCTGCGCCAATTGCGGGTGTGTGACGCACTATGTTGCGTGTTTCTCGGACGAAAACGGCCGCAAACTGTCTGCGGTTAATGTTCGAATGTCTGATCCGTCACCAATCAGTAAGATTCCAATCCGTCACTTCGAGGGGCAAGACAGCTTTCGAGAACTTCCTCGTGACAGCCGAACTGTAAAGGACATGTGGTTTTGACGTGCTTCCAGGCAGCGGGCTTTGGAGCCACTTCTGCGAAGGCCCTTTTCGTCGTCGTCCCGCAGGGCGGATGATATGCAAATCGTTCGCTGCCGCGAGAGTGAGAAGTCAGTTCCGTTGACCTGAATGCTCCACCCTTTGAGCTTTTCATTCGTCCGCTTTGATGAAGATTTTCCAACGCGGACCAGAGTCGAGCAAGCCGAAACCTCACACCTTGGCCCGCATCAGAAAATCTTCATCCGTGCCGACAGCAGAGGCAACGCTGTATTAGCTGTCGCACGGCGAGATGATACATCGCGACCGGCCCATATCGGACCTGAACGCCACATGCCGTTGCTGCGGTGCGGCCAGTCGAAGCAGCTATTGGTGCTCAGTGTCAACTTAAGGGTCTGTGCTTTGACTTGGATGTTCATCATCGAGTGGCTGCTCGACACCGACATGCCGCGTCGCGTTCAAACAAGCTTCAATAAAGATAAGGCCCAAAAATACTCTGAAGAAAGCTCTGCGGATCTGCCGTCAGGGGGAAGTCCGCGACAGTACAAGCGTTGTTGTACAGGTGTTTGGTCCTTAGAACCGTGCTAAGTTGTTTGGAGGAAATCGACCGTCTCGAGCATGGCCTCTAGGAAGCCGAACAGATCGAATACAACTTTCCAATCTGTTTTGCGAAGTTTGCCCTGGAGCTCTATTTCACCGGTCATTGACCAAACACCCTCATCTCTAGGCCGAGATCCATTGTCATAGACAGGTCGGAAATCTTCGGTGTGAATGATCTTGTTGCAGCATTCTCGTAATGTTTCGGGGGTACCCTCTCCTTCGTAGATGGTGAGAAACCCGTTATGTAAAGTTTGCTGTTTGGCTGTGAACGACCGAAACTCTTTGTCGTCTCGCAACTGGTCGTCGAGCGCACGGTAAGAAGCAGCCATGGACAATAGTATGCTCGACAATCGTTCTTCAGCCGCATTCTGATGCCGATTGACCAGCAATGGGTAAGACCAAGCCGGAGTTTCGCCGAAGTCCTTCAGTTCCTCGTTCCAAAAGTCTTCAATACTTCGAGTTGCGAGTGCGATCTCGAATGCTTCGCGGCACATGGCTTCAATCGCCGTACAATCGAACGCGAGGGGCTTTTTGTACTCGTGCCAATAGGGATTTTCGTCCGGATTTTGCACCACTACTTCACCATGTCATTGGCGCGGTTTTGCAGATCGGCCAACTTCTCCATGAGGCCATCAAAACCGATTGCATCGGACCGCAGGAGACCGGCGTCAATCATCTTTTGATAGTCCTGCCGAAGAGCGTCTAAAGGCTCGCCAACTGGCACCAGGCAAAGTGTGCCGGCAACAGCTGTCGCGTAATCGATCACCTCTCCTTCAGTGTCAGTCTCACGAAAGAAATGCTGTTTGTGTTCCGCCACGGCGTTGGCGAGCCCTCGATCATCAAAGGCCTTTTGGGCAATCCCGATCTGATCCAGGCAGTCAAGGTCATACCAATGTCGCGCATAACGATCACCGCCGCGAAATGCACCTCGCAGGCAATAGGCGTGAACCGCAGTGGCCTTTTCCCAGAATGTGCGCTCCGCCGCCATGACCCGTGGATGAGCGGTGGGCAGTATAAGCCCTTCAACGCCCTCAACAAGATCGCACGTCACCTTGTGACATCCGGCCGGCTCACCTGTCGAGCGTGCACCGAATTCCAGGAGTACCGCAGGCCGAACGTATCCATTTCCGCCACGTACGGCCTTGTAGTCGAGGTAGAGAACGTCGTTCTCCTGTCGCAATGATGCGGGGAGGTTTTCGTTATCAATGCACGTTTTTAGTAAAGGAACCACATTGGTTTCGATCCATGCAGACAAGCGTTCTCGCACCGCCTCTGTCCACTTCTTTGCCTGGGATCGATTTGGTGGATAGGGGCTCTCGGGGTCAGAAATGAGATCAGGAATAATCTGTCGAATGTCATAGGTTACATCAACGTCTTCCGAAAACCGGTCAATCGCCTTGTAAACCTTTGACAGGGATGTTCCGCCCTTGAATACGAGATGATCGCTCCATTCGCTTTCAAAAAGCGCATGGAGCACCCAAACGACCCAAATATCCTTTTCAAAAAGATCAGCGGGCCGCCCCAATTTTGAGGCGGCCGCTTCCAGTGCATCGATTTTGTCTTTTTCGGTAAGATCGAAATAGCTGGTGGTTCGTGTCATTGCGCCGCGGCTAAGGTGCTTAGTTCTTTCGCCATCCAAGTCGGCGCGCTGGCGCGTAAGGCGAGTAGTTCACGCTGCTCGTCTTCATTCAGTTGGGACTTGATTCGGCCCAAAGCTTCGCCTGCTTCTGATTTGCCAAAGTAAGCCAATGCTCTGAAGGCGTGCCCGGCCCGACTGTTTGGCGCCCGCAGTTGCCAGCTTGGAACATGCTTCATTTCCACGTTTTGGGCTCCAAGCTTTAGATAGCGACTGGGACCGGACGTCCAGTAGATCTGACGGGAGGGGTTTTGCGTCGACAAACCAAGCATATTGGCTGCAGAGGCTCCGCTTAGGGACACACGTTCTCCTGTGGTTTTGGCGATATTTTCAACAACAGCTTCGACAGAAGGCGCACGTGCTCCGAAGCGGGTCTTTACAGGCAGGGCAAACAGTCCACGCTTTACGCGCATGAGCTCACCACGCTTCACCAATCGAGACAAAGCCTGGTCGATTGCTGCGCGCTCACCAAGGTGGAGCAGCTCTTTTGCAGAAATGGTCGCGCCTTCCGGCAACGTTTCCGCATAAGCTTTGATCGCTTCAGATGTGGTTCTCATGTCAGGCTCCTTTGTGTCAGATATATAGCTTGTTTTCTGACAGTTTGCAAGGTAAAAGTAGCTAAAGCAATAAACGGAACGTGTTGGAGCAACTAACTTAACAATTTGATTTAAGGCAATTTAATACTTGATATGTGCATTGAACCACTCAGAAAACGAACCATAGGTGGAGTTCTCTATACGCGACGAGATGAGATCGTAGCGTTTATCCGCTTGAGCCTTGAATGGCCTTTTAATGAGCTGATGGACAAGGCTGCTCTACGGGATCGGCGGCACGCCGACTACGTGCCCTCCGAAGTGCTGCTCTATCACCTAAGACAAACCAAGTCCGACAATGCGGATGGCCGGTTTGTGGCGTTATACAACATTTTGCTAGATCGGATTGAAGCCGCTTGCCCTCGACCCAACAGCAGACGCGGTGACAAGGACGTTGAGGATTTTCGCATCGCCGAGATCCGTGACAAAACAGTAGAACGTGTCACCGAGCTAATGTTTGAGGACCGGCAGGGCTACGTAGAACAGCTTGACGCATATGAGGTTTTTTTTGACCGGGCCGTTCGCTCCGTTCGCATAGACAAATTCCGGCAGGTAAGTGGTCGGGAAAATGCCACCGAATCCGTTGTGCACCACGATGGCAGCGAGGATATCCGCGAGGAGGTCGAAGAGGCTCTTGAGCGATACAAAAAGTCAGGCCTGACAAAAGAAGAAGATTTTGATTACCGGTTTCGCATACTTCGCGCGATTGACGCCTTACCTGAGGAAGAACGAAAGGTGATCGATTTGATGCTCGCAGAGATTCCCATTGAGACAAACAAAGACGGTGAGCCTTCAATGACCCAGCTGCTCGGCTGCGTTGAAAAGACCGTACGAAACAGGCGTGATCGTGCGTTTGAAAAGATCAGACGCGCACTCAAACTGGAGGACAATGATGACCAATAGAGAAGATGTCCTCAGCGACTTCACGATTGAGCGTGAAATGTCGCATGCCGTGCTGAAAACCTATTTGAGCAAATACCCAGAATATGCAGACGATCTCCTGGATCTGTTCCACGAACTGACGATGAGCGACATGGAAGCGGTCGAGGCAAGTCTCCCACTTGAGACCAAAGCGATGAAGTCCAGCGTCTTGCGGGTTCAAAAGGTCGAGCAAGCACTGTACGGCGCCGACGTTCGTGAACTCTCAAAAACGTTGGGTTTGCCGCGGAGTTTCCTCATGGGACTGCAAGCAAGTGTTGTCCATGTTGGCTCGATGCCGATTTCGCTCCTCAGTAAGGTCGCAAAACTGCTGGATGTGAGACTGCAGGATGTCATCAGCGGCATGCAAATTGGCGATCAACAGGCCGTTGCAATGAAATCTGATGTGAAACCCGAAGCGCAACCGGCCATCGAATTCGAAGATTACGTAGACCAAGCTGGGTTGACCGAGGAGGAGCAACACGCATTGCAAGAGTTGCTTGCAGATGATGGATCGGATTGAAGCCGTTCGACGATGCGCCGCGCGTCTTCATACTGAGCGTAGGAGCAAGGGAGGCGATCCAACCCAACCCTATTCGTTTGCTCTCCAAGAGGCAGAAGCTCGGGATTACGAAGTCCGCAAGCTCGCTCCTGACCATCCCCAGCTCAAAGGGGGACGAGCGCTCTTGCAGCCGAGAGCCAAAGTCATCCTGCATGAGGATACGGGCAATGAGTTCTTAAATGCGTTTCTTGTGGCCCATGAGATAGGTCACGATGAATTTGGCGGAGGTATTGATGTCCCGCCAACGATGAACATCGACCCGTCGCGATCATCTGACCCAGCGTCAGTTGGTGCGGATCGTGTTGTCGACTACAGCAACCGGGCGCGCCAGGAAGTCCAGATGGATATGTTTGCGCGGGAATTCCTCTTTCCGCGCAGTTTGGCCTGGTCCTGGCATATCGAAGACAACCTCGGCGCACAGCAGATTTCGGATCGGCTTGGCGCCCCCTATGACATGGTTGCGGTCCAGTTGTTTGATGCGCTCTTGTTGCCGGTGCTTGAGGAAGTGCCGGATGTTGCAAGCGCACCCAAACCTTTGAACCGGGAACAACAGATTGCTGCGGATCATGACGGAAATGCGCTTCTGCTAAAGGCGGGACCCGGAACAGGAAAAACCCAGACGCTCGTTGGTCGTCTCTCTGTGCTGCGTGACCGTGATGTGAAGCCCGAATCTATTCTGCTTCTGACATTCTCGAACAAGGCAGCAGGAGAGATGACGGATCGGGCGTTGCGGGTTTGGCCGGAAGCGGCAGGTGCCGCCTGGATTGGAACGTTTCACTCATTTGGGCTTGATATCCTGCGCAGATTTCATGACCGCGTGGGTCTTCCCGCGGATCCACGTATGATTGATACGACCGAAGCCATTGCCCTACTGGAGGATGAATTCCCACGGCTGCGTTTGAAGCATTTCAACGAACTTTGGGATCCGACAGATACCCTGCGCAATATTCTCTCAGCCATTTCGCGCGCCAAGGATGAGGTCGTCGACAACATCCGCTATCGCGAACTTGCAGAGCAAATGATGGAGGCCGCAGTCACAGAGGAGGATATAGAGGCAGCAGAAAAGTGTCTGGAGATCTCAGCCGTCTATGATCTTTACGAAGAACTCAAGGCGGCACGCGGCGTAGTCGATTTTGGTGATCTAGTCGCTCGGCCGACAATGCTCGTCGAAAGTGACGCGGATGTTCGCGAGAAACTTCAACGACTCTATGATCATGTTCTGGTGGACGAGTATCAGGACGTTAACCGGGCTAGTGTGCGATTGTTGAAAGCGCTGAAGCCTGGCGGCACCAACCTCTGGGTGGTGGGAGATGCCAAACAATCAATTTACCGGTTTCGAGGTGCATCTTCGTACAACATTGATCGATTTGAGACCGAGGATTTCTCCGGAGGGAAAAGCCTCCCACTCAACGTCAATTACAGGTCATCACAAGAAATTTGTGACACATTCAAGGCCTTCGCTCAAACGCGCATGGCAGCTGCAGGGGTGGGCTTTGAGGCCACCGCGTTTAAAGGTGCCAATGGGGTTAGCCCCGTGTTTGTGGGTGTTGATGCCAAGGATCGCGAAATCGACGAAATCGCCTTCCGAATTAAAGAGGCTTGCAACGAGGCCGCGACTTTCCGTGACCAGGCCGTTATATGTAAGGGCAATGCGAGATTGGCAGAAATTGCCGCTGGTTTAGAGGCGCGGGGTATTCCGGTCTTGTTTCTTGGGCCCCTCTTCGACCGACCAGAAATCAAGCAAGCGCTTTCCGTCCTTTCCCTTGTGGTTGATCCACGCGCCATGGGACTTGCCTGCGTCGCGTCTCTCCGCCCGTTTCAAATGGCGATTGAGGATGTTTCAATCTGTGTTGACGCGGTTCGCGCCGCAAAGAACACGCTGCCCTTGGACTGGAGGCAAACGCTATCGGGCCTAGACGGCATTAGCGAGGAGGGTGAGAAGTCCCTCTCAAGGTTGATTGAGGTATTTGGGGAGTTTGAACCAACTTCATCGGCCTGGCGCGTGATTACAACCCTCTACCTCGACAATACGCGCTTGGCGGCTGAATTTGCCAAGGCAGCAAGATCAGGCAACGCAAATCCTGCGATTGCGCTGTGGCAGTTTCAGAACTTTCTGAGATCAACATTGCCAAAAAAAACCGGATACCCCATTCGCGATCTTCTCGATCACATCCGGCGCCTTGTCATAGTGTCGGATGAACGTGACTTACGTGACCTGCCTGAAGCTGCGCAAAGCCTCGACGCTGTCCGGATCATGACCATTCACGGCAGCAAGGGACTTGAGTTCAAAGTCCTGCATTTGCCGGCATTAACCAGCCGATCCATTCCGCTGTCATCTAAGCAAAACCGCGGACTTGCGCCTCCTGACGGCATGATCGAGGGTGCGCCCTTTAAGGGCTGTGACGCGCTCACGTCTGGGCATGACGAGGAGCAGCAATGTTTGTTTTTTGTCGCTTTATCCAGAGCGGAGGAGCAACTGATACTTTATGCCTACAGCAAAAGATCGAAGTTCGTGGATGACATATCTGGTCATGTTCTGAGCGAAGCTCCACTATCGGCATCGACTGAAGGCGCGGTATCAGCGAACGGCATAAAGTTGGAAGTTGATGGCATCGCTCGAATATCGCCTTCCCAGCTTGCGGCCTATGAAAAGTGCCCACGGCGGTTTTTCTTTGCTCATGTGTTGCAAGTCGGCGGTCGTCGCGCCGAGTCGCCCCTTATGCGTATGCACAACGCAGTCCAGGGCGTTGTCGATGAGCTGACG
Organism: Ruegeria sp. C6; assembly: GCF_056537625.1. NCBI lineage: Bacteria > Pseudomonadati > Pseudomonadota > Alphaproteobacteria > Rhodobacterales > Roseobacteraceae > Ruegeria > Ruegeria sp. C6. Next base: position 19,979 of record NZ_JBQFRW010000011.1, read on the forward strand.
TCTCGTTTGAACGATGAACCAAGCGATGCAGAACTCGCAGCCATTATGGATAAGGCATGGATGGAAAATGGCCCGGTGGATCATGGCTATGCTGCCGAGTACCGCCAAATCTCAGACGAGCTGCTGAGTTTTTTCCGATTGGTCCGAACAGGTGAAAAACGGCGCGCGCCAACCCCTATTTCATTGAAATTCGGCGAGGCGGAGATTGTCGTATCTGCACATGAGGAAGTCGATGTTGGGTCAGGCAGGGTACTGCGGCGCATCAAAACAGGACGCAAAACTACAAACGCTGTCGAGTCCTTAGATGCGGCTGCCTTTCAGCTCGCTGCTGAAGGCCATGGCGAGGCAGAGTTCGTGTTCCTGACCGGCGCGACGCAGGACCGATTATCCATGAGCAGCACGAAGCTGGGGAATCGGAAAACGAAGATCGCAGAAGCCGCAATTGCGATCCTGGAAGGGCGGTTTCCAGCAAAACGCAGTGACCGCTGCGCCCGGTGCGCGTATTTCTTCATCTGCAACGAACCGCCCTCAGGCACGCTCAGAAAAAAAATCGGATCAGGCTTACCGGATTCCTCCTGACGCCGCGATTGTCCTTGTGAAGGCGCAGACATGGGGTCTGTGTCCGACCACTTCATAAGGACTAACATAATGAAATCGCAAGCGAATGATCCTCGCTTCCCGGTCTTCATCGCCGATGAGGGCCTCAACTTCAAAAAGCATGTTTTCGATGACCCCAAGGTTCTCGGTCGCCAGTTGATCGAAGCTGTCGGCGGACATCCTGTTGATGAGCATGTGGCAATCGCCATTTTGCCAAATGGGGACTTCGAAGACATTCGTCTCGACGAAAGCTATGACCTGCGCGGTCGTGGTGCAGAGAAGGTCCTGGTCGCGCGGACGGACCGTGTCTTCAAGTTCAAGATCGACGACAAGGATCTTGAATGGCCGCGCGCGTGCATCAGCGGATTTGTTCTGCGCAAGCTTGCGGACCTGCCGGCGAACTATAATCTCTGGCAGGAAATCCCGGGCCAGCAGGACCGCAAGATTGCTGACAGCGATGTCATCAATCTCGATGCCAAGGGTGTGGAGCGGTTTATCTCGCTCATCGATCAGACCACGGAGGGGGACACCCTTCCGTCGTTTGATCAGATTTTTCTGGTGGACCACGGCTATCAGTTCGACGTCGTTCAGGAAGGCCGTGAGACCGGCATCATCCTGAAGTCGCTCGACCTGCCGGAAGGCAAATTCAATGTCGAGGCCGCCGACATCCTTGTACTCCTGCCCGCCGGGTATCCCGATTGCGCGCCTGACATGTTTTATGCCTCTCCGCATTTGACGCTGGCGTGCGGTCAGGTCCCGAAAGCTTGCACGGTCCAGCACACTTATGCAGGTCGTGTTTGGCAGCGTTGGTCGCGCCACAACAATGCCTGGCGGCCCGGGATTGATGGATTGCGCACGATGGTGGCGCGGATCAAAACTGCGCTCGCCGAGGCGCGGCCATGAAGAGCCCGTTGGATATCGTTCTGGCTGGTCCGCACGAAGCCGGTATCCGGTCCCTGCTCGCGCAGGGCGCCGGTGCCGAGCGTTCCGCCTACATGCTTTTTGGGACGGCGACGATTAAGAAAGACCCCTGGACGGACTCTGCTCGCACACGGCTCATTTCGCATGCTTTCATCGACCTCGATGATGACGACGTGGTCTCAGCCTCCGAACGCCACGTGACATGGCAAACCGATAGCTTCATGCGATTGCTTGGGCGCGCCAAGTCCGATGGCCTAGTTCCCGCCATCGTTCATACCCATCCAAAGGGCCGGGCCCGTTTTTCCAAACAAGATGATCGGAACGAGGCGGAACTTGCGCGGACCGCCCTGATCAAGGGTGCACCCGGGCTGATCAGCGTTTTGATTGCGAACGGCGGCGAGATTGCCGTGAGGATTTGGCGCACGGCCGACAAGCCAACGGCCATCACGCGCATCCTTCACACAGGACCGCGTCTGACACTCACCGCGGAGAGCGGCAGCGAGCTGGGCTTCCTGGACCGTCAAACCCGACTTTTCGGCGATCAGGCCAATGCAATGATCACGCAGTTTCGCTGCGGCATTTCCGGAGGGGGCGCTACGGGAAGCACAGTGTTGCCTTTGCTGATGCGTCTTGGCGTGCGCGAGGCGGTCCTCTTCGAAAAGGACCATGCTGAAGATACAAATCTCAACAGGCTCCACGGCGCACGACAGGAGGATGTTGATGCTCTTCGAGCCAAGGCCGACATTCACGCGCGGACAGTTGCAGAGGCCGATCTTGGCATGTCGTTGGTAACCATCGATGCCTGGGCCGGTGAGCCATGCACATGGGACGCATTGAAGTCTTGTGATGTGATTTTCTGTTGCACGGATGATCACGCCGGTCGGCTCTTTCTGAACCGCTTCGCCCGTTTCTATGGCATTGCGGTCATCGATGTCGGTCTCGCAATGCAGCGTCGCGATGCTCAGTCGTTCGATCTGTTTGCCCGGGTTACCACCCTTGTGCCCGGACACCCCTGTCTGCTTTGCGGCGGGTTCATCAACCCGCAACGCGCGCGCGAGGAAGCCATGCAGCGAACTGATCCGGAGGCTTATGAAAAACTGAAAGAGGAAGCCTATCTGCTTGGTGAGGGTGACCCCTCCCCTGCCGTTGTGACCTTCACGACAGAGGCGGGTGCCATGGCGGTCAATGAATGGCTGACCGGTATCACCGGATTTGCCGGAGCAAACGGAATGGCACCGACGCGGATGCGCCGGTTTCACGCGCGCGATGAACGTTTTCTTGAGATTTCGCCGCGCCCGGGTTGCCCGTGTTGTGATGCAACTGAAACGCTGGGCCGGGGGGACATGACACCCTTTCTGGACATGGTGACGTGAGATGAAAAAGCTATTGGCAAACCTGCTTCGGCAGCTTGGAGTGCTGAGGTATGACTATCTGGTGAGCAGACAGGACGCCTTTCCGCAATCGCCTGAAACAGAACCGGACGAGTTAATCCTGGTCGAGAGCGGCGCGATCCAAAAATGGGCCTGTCTCTCCTGCCCTGGCGGCTGCGGCGAGAGGATCGCTTTGTCTCTCAACCCAGATCTCCGACCTCGCTGGAGCATTAGGACAGATTTCTGGCAGAGACCCACACTCCACCCGTCGGTGCATCAGCAAAATGTCTGTGGATGCCACTTCTGGGTCAAAAAGGGTCAGGTTCATTGGTGCAAGGGTGGGCGGCCGCAATCACCGAACAAGAGAATGGAATGACACAAATGGTTTGCGAGCGAATAAAGCGATCGGGGTATCGCGGTACACGGCCCGCACAGGTGGGGGCGTATCGATGCGTTTCGCTTTAGACGAGGGCAAACGAGTTGAAGCCACCCCAGGCGCCAAAGGCAAATGCCCAGGATGTGGTGCAGAACTCATCGCACGATGCGGAACCAAGAAAGTTTGGCACTGGGCCCATAAAGGTCAGCGGCATTGCGACCACTGGTGGGAAAACGAAACGCAGTGGCATCGGGACTGGAAGAACCACTTCCCGTCTGATTGGCAGGAGATCCCAGCTCGAGATGAAGCGGGTGAACTTCATATCGCAGACATCAAGACGCCAAAGGGTTTGGTTGTCGAGTTTCAGCACTCTTACATCAAGCCGACAGAGGCCCGTAAGAGAACGGAATTTCACAATCCGATGTTCTGGGTTGTCGATGGAACTAGGCGAAAGACGGATCCCGTGCAGTTTCAAACAGCACTGAAAGACGGCTTAGAACATCCAACGAAGGATGGGCTTGTTCAACAGATTTGGGTCTATGATTCACGGCTGATCAAAGAATGGGTTCACGTCGGAGTAATCGTTGCATTCGATTTTGGCAAAGACACAGTTTGGATCCTCCGTCGAATTAAGAACGATTGGGTATATGGATTTGAGTACCCGAAACTCAAACTGGTCGAGCATATCTCTGAAAGCAGGCCCATCCCCGATGTGTTATTTGGCCAGCCTGAACGTCGGACAGCAAGATACCGTCGCCGTCGGGCCAGATTTTGACTAATAAGGCGGCTTCTTAGCGGCTGATTGTCTGGTGCCTGAAGCGATTCCTAGATTGGCTTCTCAATGTCAGCTTTTAGGTTGTGAGGTTAGTCATTCCGCACGTGCAGCGAATGGCGACTCTCCGCCCTTGGCGCCGGAATCTTCCATTTATCCCGGGTATTCCGATGGGTTTCCACGTGGCGCTGTGTTTTTAATAATGTGTTATTTTCAGCGCTATAGACGCTTTAAATATGTACTTTTCAAAGAGATTCTCTTGCCTTTTCTTTGAAATCATATGATTTCGGGCATCATGAACGCTGGAAGATCGCAAAATTTGAAGAAAGTTCTCGACTCAGTGCCCGCGGGATATCTCGTCGATGCCAACTGGCTCACAGCCCATGGCATAGCCTACGAAACCTTTCGCGACTATGTAAAACGGGGCTGGCTCGAACGCGTTCACCGCGGCGTTTTCCGCCGACCTGTTCCCAATCCGCCAGCATCAAACACCGTTGACTGGAAGGCATGCCTGATCTCGATGCAACATATCATGGGCTATGATATTCATGTCGGCGGCAAAACCGCTCTCTCACAACAGGGCTACGACCACTACCTGCGTTTGGCCAATAACGCCCCCGTCTGGATCTATGGCTACAAAATACCCAACTGGCTCACGAAGCTGTCACTCAATGCACCTATAGAAACGCGCAATACGTCGCTGTTCGCTGACCAGGAACTTGGCGTTACAAATGACGACATAAAATCTGAAAACTCCCTCCCGTGGGACTGGCAACTGCGCATGTCGGCCCCCGAACGGGCTGTCATGGAAGCCATGGACGAATTGCCGGACCATGAGAGTTTTCACAACCTCGACATGGTGTTCGAGGGCTTGACGACGCTACGACCTAAGTTGCTCTCAGCGCTCTTGCTGAGCTGCAAGAAAATAAAGGTCAGGCGCCTCTTCTTCGTTTTTGCGGATCGCCACAATCACCCCTGGCGCAAAAGACTTGATGCTGACGCCTTCAACCTCGGGACGGGGGATCGAGCATTGGTCGAAGGGGGTCGGATACATCCGCGATATCGCATCATGGTACCCGAAGAGTTCGTCACGACAGGGGCAGAAAATGGCGCGTAGGAATTATGAATCCCAGGTAGCCCTTCTCGTGCGTGTATTGCCTTACGTCGCGAAGGAAGAGATATTCGCGCTCAAGGGCGGGACAGCAATCAACCTCTTCTATCGCGATCTACCGCGACTGTCGGTTGATATCGACCTGACATATCTGCCGATCAAAGAGCGTGAACAGAGCCTCGCCGAGATCAACGAAGCCATGGATCGTATCGCTAAGTCGATCGAAAAGGGTATCGGCGGGGCGAAGGCTCAAAGAATAAAAGGAGGTGGGGGCGGCGCCACCCGTGTGCTTGCGCGTCTGGAAGGTGCAGAAGTCAAAATCGAGACCTCGCCTGTCACACGCGGCGTTGTTCATGACCCCGAAACCCGGGCGGTCTCCGACGCCGTAGCAGACGCGTTTGGCTATGCAGAAATGCAGATCGTCTCATTCGAAGATTTGTTCGGCGGTAAGCTCCACGCAGCCGTGGATCGCCAGCATCCACGCGATCTTTATGATGTAAAGCTGCTCTACGAACACGAAGGACTGACGGATGATCTGTTCCGGACTTTCTTGATCTACATCGCCTGTTCGGCACGCCCGGCACACGAATTGCTGAATCCCAACTTGATCGCCCTAGATCAACCTTATGTGCGTGAGTTCGAGGGCATGACTAAGTCAGCCGTCGGTCTGGATGACCTACTGACTACGCGCAACCAACTGATTGCGGATATCCAATCTCGCTTCGACAAACCCACCAGACAATTCTTGCTCAGTCTGCAGGATGGCGTGCCGGATTTCGCCGAAATAGATCGACCGCAAGCCGCCAATCTTCCCGCCGTGCGTTGGAAGCTTCTCAATCTGGAGCGCCTGATCCGGGACAACCCGAAAAAGCACGTCGAGCAAAGGGAAGAACTCGAGAAACTCCTAGGTCGCCTCTTCGACTGATTTAAATTCAGAGTCCGACAAATTGAAAGCGCGGGGACATTTCCGCGCCGCTTACCCGCCCTTCGTGCCGTGTTTCAGCTCGCTACCCGTCCCGATCTAGCATTAACCAATATCGCGTGTATCGGAGTTCACCTGTTCGGGTCAGAGCCCCCTTCTCTACCAGGTCTTGCAGATCCCGCGTTGCCGTGGCGCGCGATGTTCCGGTGATCGAAATATAGTTTTCCGCACTCAATCCCCCTTTAAACCCATCCGGTCCAGCTTTGAACAAACGTGAGATTACTTTGCTTTGCCGGGCGTTGAACTGATTACGATACCGGTCATAGAAATGCGTCTTGGATATGAAGAAGCCAACGTGCTCAAGAGTCACCTGCTGGGCTATAAGGACGGTCTCGGCAAACCAGACGAGCCATGGCGTGACGTCCAGCGTTTTTTGATGGCGTTCGAGTTGGTCGTAGTAAGCCTTCCGCTCTCGCTCGATCGTGAAAGCAAGTGCAATCAGGCTTGGCTGACCAATGTTTTGCGCCAGGGACTTTTCAGCCAGCGCCCTGCCCAACCGGCCATTACCGTCTTCAAAGGGGTGAATGCTCTCAAAATGCAGATGGCTCAATCCGGCCCGGATCAGTGCGCGCAACGGTTCGGGACCATCCGGTGCGGTCCGGTTGAACCAGGTTACGAACTGGTCCATTTCTCCCGGAACCTGATGTGAAGGCGGGGCTTCGAAATGCACCGTTGGGCGGTCGAGCCTGCCCGAGACGATTTGCATCGCATCCTCATGGCTCCGGTATGCTCCAATCGTTTCCAGACGCCTTTCATAGGACAGGAGCATGTCATGCCACCGAAATAGGGTGCGATGTGATAGCGGCTCCGAGTAGGTGGAGTAAACATCCACCATCATTTCAGAAACCCCCTGCTCGCGCGGTTTGGACGGATAACTGTCGGGAGCCAGCCCAAGATGCCGACGTAAGGAAGATTGCACGCTGAGCCGGTCCAGCATCTCGCCCTCAATCGCGCTGGTCTTCATCGCTTCTTCGCTTAGCAGGTCGATACGCAATTGATCTAGATCCGATGTGTTCACATGATGAACCGCTCCAAGAACTTCCCCTGAGGACAACAGGAACTGTTGCTCATATGGTTCGAGTCTTGCGACATCGTAACGAAAGGTCGGCCAGTCAGGGTTCTGCCAGTTCCACATCGTGAGGTATAAGATTCCTTTCTATAGCTCACTATTTATGGGTATGTGATTTATAGAGGTCAATCCTATAGCTCACCTTTTTCAACCCTTTCGATCCAATCATCGGTTGGGCGTATAATCTGAATACGTAAATCTTGTCCTGTTTCCTCAATTTTAAGCAGCATTGGAAGTCCGCGATAGCATTGCCTTTGGGGACAGTTCTCCCTTTTCGATCTTAGCCAGTAATGAAATCAGGTAAGCCCCTGGAGACTGTATGTTCTCAGCACGTTGAAAGATGTATCCGAGAACAATGAAGCGAATAGCTGGGCCAAACGTCGATTTCATTGCATACCAGGTTTGGTCAAGCCGTAGATACTCCGCGATTTCATCCATAAGCCGATCACAGTGGTGCTGATCTTTTGCAAAGCGTAGTTCTGAGCATAGCCGTGGAAAACTGCGCTCCATTTGGTCTGGAGAAACCTGAATCTGAGAAAGTTTTTCTTTCTTAACTTCCGGATTCAAAGAGTCATCTTTGTGCCCCTCAATTTCACTGTCACTGC
>NZ_JBQFRW010000012.1:0-26785 GCF_056537625.1 Ruegeria sp. C6
ATCCAACGGTATTGAAGTTCCCTAGCCCCGACACAATCTTCGTATGCACACAGCTGTGGCTAGCGGGACATCTTCAGTTGATACGACTCCGACCGCAACGGATAACACTCAGAACATTAACAAGGTTGCTGATTGAAACGGATCGAAAAACGACAAATTGCCGGAACCGCACAGCCTTACGGGACGGAAAACTTCTAACTACGCCCTTGTTTCTGCACCATTTCGCAAATCCAATCGTCTGGCTTGTAGAGCATCAGGATCATTTGACTGAGCTCAGGTTCATCAACTCGCCGGGCGGCACGTTTTGGGGAAAACCAGCGTCGTTTGCGTTCGTGTTTCTCGTCCCATTGTTTGTGGAGTTTTCGAACAAACATAGGGTAGAGCGTGACGCGACAATCAACGGTCGTGCCGTCCTCCAGAAGCTTCTGATAATCATAGGTTCCAAGCGGCGTCTTGGAGATGGCACCGATGGCACCAGCTTCTTCCCGCGCCTCTATTTTGGCCGTTGACCAGGGCTTCTTTCCCTTGATCAACCAGCCCTTAGGTGGAACCCAGCGTCCAGTGTCTCTGGATGTCACCAAAAGAACTTTGGGCTTTGAATTCTTGGGCAGCCGAAAGGGAAGCGCCGCAGCCTGCGCAAATTGCTTACCTTTCGTTTGGGCGGCCGTTCTGGCTTTGCTCATTTTCGCAATTGCCTTTACGCCTCAAACGACAGATCGATCTTGTGTACTGCGCGCTTTGTCGCGCAACACTTTCAGTTCCAATTCATCTTCCTCATGAATCCGTGCCAGTATCTCTTTGCTGCTCACGACGGAATACGGCTCGCCGCGTTGGGTGACGACCAAGTTCCGGATGTCGTGCTTGGCCATCAGATTGAGAGCAGTTGAAAGCTTCGAGCCAGTTGCACATGTGATTGGTTTCTCTGTCATCCAGTCATCCACGGTTTGCTCGTAAAAGGAGGACCCTGAATCTACGAGGCATAGCAGCACGTCGTGGTCCGTGATAATCCCGACCAACTTCTCATCTTTAAGTACGGCGAGGGCATTCACTTCCAAAAGTGCAATCGCGACCGCTGCATCGAATACGGTTGTGTCAGCGTCGCAGAACGGGCGTCTTTTCAGATCCTGTGCTTCGACAATGCTTGAGATCGTCATTCGTTGTTCCTCATTAACGCGCGCTCGGCCAACCGAAGTGCCCGAGCTAGTGAAAAGGTAAAACTTCGTGTTACATCAATCAGTCGGATGAAAACAAAAGCGACGCCATAGTAGTGAGATAGTGCAGTTTAACGTGGACGCCTGCCAACATAGTGCTGTGCCAATGTTTGACATAGGAAGAGAATTTCAACCAACCGATCCACAGGCCGAAGTCGCGGGGCAGTTGCCTGCCCCGCGCCAGTTTACGAGATTGCACGCAATCCGCGGCTCGCCATTACCTCCCATACGGCGAGAGCGATAAGCGCTGATCCCGTTAGCCATGCGTTGGCCATTGCCACAATGTGGCCCGTGAAGTTCAGCGCCGTAGGAGCGGCGATTAGCGCAATCCCCAGTGCCGATACCGGAGCCACCCGTGCGAGAAGGTGACTCCGGCCGTCAGCGCCGGACATGACTAGAACACCAATGCCAACGGCCATGAAGGCGAGAGATTCGAGTTCAGCCATGCCCTGCAACAGAATTTCTTCACGGAACAAAACAAATGGCGACAGAGCCAACCAGATACCCATCGCGGCAAGCAGCCATCTATGGGGTGGGATGGGCTTCCTCATAACCGTGACGACCTTTGCTTACTGATCCCCTGCAGGACTAGGGAGAAGCTCTGCATCAACGGCAGCCAGTAATTCGGCTTCATTGATGAAACCATCGGCATTTGCGTCGATCTCCAGGAAGAGATCATCCGAGACTTCAGGATACTTGGTCTGAAGCTCTGCCAGCGACGCCAGGCCATCACCGTCCATGTCAAGATCAGTGGGCATGGCGAATGCCGGAACAGCAAACAGCGAAGAGAGAAGAGCAACAATAGAAACTCGACTCATTTTGTTTTCTCCATGAGAAAATGGGCTTCTTGCCCATTGTGGGGTTGGTGCAGCGCTCCGGTGTTGGTGGCAAATCCACAGGGGTCAGATTGCAACGGTTCCTCAGATCGAGATCTCCACTACAAACGAAAATTGTTGATTGGCGTTCCGATCTGGTGGGGGCACTTTCGCGCTACTCGGAGAATATGGCACAAAGGTATCGTGTTGAATAACGAATTTTTCTCGCCGATAGTATCGGAAATTCGAATAGGTGACCCATGGACATTGAACTTGCTCGAACTTTCCTCGCGGTGGTTGAAACGGGTACCTTCTTCGATGCTGCGAACAAAGTTCACGTCACTCAATCGACAGTGAGCATGCGCATCCGAACGCTTGAACATCAACTTGGACAAGCTGTGTTCGAACGCGGAAAATCCGGAGCGACCCTGACACCTGCAGGGCGGCATTTCCTGAAACACGCCCAGGTATTGGTTCGCACCTGGACACAGGCCAAGCTGGACGCTGGTCTCCCCGCCTCCATGGCCGCAGCGTTGGAAATAGGCGCGGCTCCAAGCCTTTGGGACGGGTATCTCACAAACGCATTGCCAGATCTAATGACGTCGCTGCCCGATGTTGCGATCAGAGCATCAGCCGCTTCTTCCGAAACACTGACGCACGAGATTGAAGAAGGAAAACTTGACCTTGCAATCATGTAGCGGCCGCGAAGCGTGTCGAGCTTATCCGCGTTACAACTCTTTGAAGATGAGTTTGTTCTTGTCACCAGTGGCCCGCAGGCCCTTCCAACTGTTCATAGCGAAAATTATGTCCTGATAGATTGGGGCCCTGAATTCCGGGCAGACCATTTGTTGAACTTTCCTGAGCTTGACACGCCGCGTTTACAGCTTGGTATCGGAACTTTGGGTCTACAATATCTAAAGTCAGTTCCTGCAGCCGGGTACTTTCCCAAGCGCGTGATTAAGCCAGAGCTTGAGGAAGGCTGGCTTACATTGATTGAGGCTGCGCCGCGCTTCGCATATGCGGCCTATGCAGTATTCGATGAAAGCGAAACAGGCGGTTTGCCAGGCCAAGCCGCACAACAGCTACGTAGTCTCGCAGACTCCGTTGGTTGAATGCCAGTTGGATTATTTCCGAAAGCAAAACGCAGCTCATAGGAAGGGCAGAACCCAGACCACAAGCCCCCTTAATCTCATCGCCGAAGCTTGAAGTCTGACTTCAACGGGATATGATTGCATACGTTGGGTGGGGGTTTAGAAGGATATGAGTAAGCATAATTGCAACTTTCAGAAAACTGTGGAATTGCCGGAACTCAAGGCTGCTCTTGCAAGCGGGTTCTGCGATCACTGCGGCGCCACGGTATCGGAACTGATCCAACGCGGGGAGATTCTCGAACTCTGTGGACAGGAACATTGTTTTGACTATGAGACCGGCGAGAGTATTGAAATCGCCGTTGCGCTTTGCCCTTCCTGCCACCAAGCTAATCATTTAGATGCGCAGCGACAGCATAACCCTTGCCACGTTTCCGCACGGCGAAGCCGGGATCATCGGGACTAATAACCCAGGCCCAAGCGCGGAAAAGTTTTACTCTAAAGGAAAGTCGCCCACTCAGAATAGGCATCGTGTGTTGCGGCTGGCATCAGGCTTCAAGCCAGTTGTCGCGGGTAGATAACCTGCACACTGTCCGCGTCAAACTGATCGAAGCTTTTTTGCCACCTCCGGCCTGGCCACAGGAGTTTGGCGGTCAGATTATGGGGATGGTAGGCTGCGGTATATGGATTCTCTAAGGCTCTGGGCCACAGAAAGAACTATCGTATCTGCCCGTGTGCGCAAAGTCTGGGTAGCAGACAGTCTTCGCCTAAAAGCCGAAAGCGGTACGGGGCCGGAAAGTGTCGGTGCATTTTTGGCAGAACTTGCTGCGGGGCTCACAAAGCGGATTGAGGCTGTCTCGCTTGAACTTGAAGACGAGACAGACTCTCTCGAAGAGATCGGGCTTACAGGAAATGAAATCAAACCAGAGCGCATCGCGCGATTGCGGCAAACGGTGATCAAACTTCGGCGCTATATCAGTCCGCAACGCGATGCACTCGATGCTCTATCCTCATTGAGAAGTGGCGTAGTTCACAGCGACGCATCTGTATTGGTCAATGAAACCGCGAACCGCACTCGCCGTACACTTGAGGAACTGGATGCAAGCCGTGATCGCTTGACAGCCCTTCAGGAGCAGATGGACGCCGAACACGCGAATGCGCTTGCTCGAAACGGCTATCTATTGTCTGTCGTGGCAGCAATCTTTCTGCCACTTGGATTTCTGACTGGTCTATTTGGCGTGAATATTGCTGGCATGCCCGGCTTGAGTGCTCCCTTTGCGTTTTGGGCGCTGACACTGGCTTCGGCTGCCATCGGAATTACACTTTACGTCGTGTTCAAACTCTCAAAGTGGTTGTAGCAAAAGTAGGTTGCCAATGATTGATCAAGCTGCTGCACAGAAAGCCTTGATCACCTTCGCCAAAACGCGTTTGCAAGCAAAATAGCTTCTCATTTCCCAGTTTGACATTAGGCTGGAACCGATGTTCCGACAGCTCTTACCGATATCAGCGCTGCTTCTTGGATCAGGGCTTCTTCTGTTCGCAGGTGGTGTCCACGGTCTGATACTTCCCGTTCGTGGCTCTTTCGAAGGTTTTTCCGCCAGCTCTCTGGGCCTTTTAGGAACGGGGTGGGCAGTTGGCTATGTAGCAGGATGCCTTGTTGCACCAAGGCTTGTTGGGGCAGTAGGACATATTCGAACCTTCGGCGTAATGTGTGCCCTCGCCGCCGTAACGATCCTTTTCCAGGCTGTGGTAGTAGAAACGTGGGCGTGGATACCGTCGCGCGCAGTTTCAGGATTTTGTTTTGCAGGCGCGGCAATGATCGTCGAGTCATGGCTCAACGATAAGGTTGAACCCAATACGCGTGGTACAGTCTTTGGCGTCTACACGATGGTTAACCTGGGTGCGGTGACAGCCGGTCAGATGGCTATCTCACTGGGAGATGCAACGGGTTTCATCTTCTTTGCCGTAGGCGCGATGGTGTATTGTTTGGCGCTTATACCAACTGCCCTGTCAACCTCGGCATCGCCAGCACCCCTGACATCTGTGCGTCTCGATCTACCGGCGTTGTGGCGAAACTCACCAGTTGCGGTCGCCGCGGTCTTTCTTGTTGGCATTTCAAATGCAGCATTTGGGACCCTAGCTGCGGTGTACGCGGATCGCGTTGGGCTATCACTTACTGCAATAGCTTTGTTCGCGAGTATTCCGGTTTTGGCCGGAGCTTTTGCACAAGTCCCAATTGGATTTGCAAGTGATCGAATGGACCGGCGTAAAGTCTTGCTGTTTACAGCGGTTGTGGCTCTCGCTTCGGATCTGGCTTTCGTCCTTCTTGCGCCGGAGTCTCGCGTCATGAACCTTGCTTTGGTTGGGATGTTTGGCGCTGCAATTTTTGCGATGTATCCAATCATCGTTGCGCATGCGAACGACCATGCACCGCCGGGCACCTCGATTCAGGTTTCAGGCGGGTTGCTGATGGTCTACGGGCTGGGATCGATTGCCGGGCCGCTGATAGCAGGTGTAGCAATGACTGGATTAGGGCCACAGGGCCTATTCATGACAACTGTGGCAGCGCATTGCCTGATGATCGTGTTTACGGTCTGGCGGATTATGGCCAAGTCAGCCGTACCTGAAAGTGAGAAGACCGCATTTCGCGTCAGCGCTCCTGCAAGGGTGGTTACGCCTGAAACTGCCGTCCTTGCTGTCGGTGAAGATGAAGCAATTTCGCTTTCTGAAGCTGAGAGCGAGCTGGGCACCCATCCCGATGTGAAAGATAGTGTGGCGCCAAGAACTAATTCTGAAGACAGCCCTTCCTAATCTTCTCCAATGTGTTCGCGGCGCGCTAGGCTGGTCAACTACCGGCGCGAGAGTGAGAATTGAACATCACCTAAATCAAACATGGTTTTCGCACATAGCTCTGCGAATGTTCCTGTCACTCATCCACAACACGAAACTCACCGGAAGGCGCGTCAGTAGGTGGTTCTTCAAACTCATTGGAAATCAGACCACGACGGATGAGTTCACGAATGGCGGCCGCTCTGGATGGCAGTCTGTTCTCGAACCGCCAATCATCGATGGCTTTAAGCTCTTCGAGGTCGAGCATCAGTTGTAGTTTTTCCGTGCGCTTTGGTGGTCGATTTTGATCAGACACTGGCATGACCTCAGTAGCTTACGTCAGTTACTCCAAGCATGTATGGCAATGGGCCTGTGTGTCTACATCAATCTTGGCATGTTGTGCCGGATACCCAGGATCATGAAGCGCCCCATAATGTGTCGGATACCCATATTAAGTATATGATTTTATTTGACAATTTATGAACCTCTCTTACGTTTTACTCCGCAAGCAACGAAACGGAGTGAAAATGATACAGCAAGTCTTAAAGTCTGAAGTTCAGGAAGAAACCAACGACACAGGCATCGACAAGAACGCTTGGATCGCCAACGCGGTGACGGAAGTACTGGCCGATACCATGGTCCTGATGGTGAAAACACAAGGCACACATTGGAACGTCGTGGGCCCGCTATTCCTGCCGATCCATGAACTGACAGAGCGTCAGTATCGCGACCTGTTCGAAGCTGCGGATGAATTGGCCGAGCGTGTGCGTGCGTTGGGTCAGGTGGCACCGATCTCGTTCACGGACATGGTTAGCCAAGCCAAGCTGACCGAAGAAGAGACTGTTAAAGATGCAGAGGGCATGATCAAACAATTGGTCGCAGACAACGAAGCGATTGCTCGGAACCTGCGTGAGACTGCCGCGACCGCTGCCCGTTATGGCGATGGAGCTACAGAGGATCTGATGAACGCCAGGATGGCGAAGCATGAGGAAGCGGTCTGGATGCTCAAGGCAATTGTTGCGGCCTAATGGATGGCTCCCTTCGATCTGAACCACCGTTTGAGAAGAAAGGAAAAACGATGACACGTGTTGGGTATGAGAAAAAAGCACAGCTGCAACTGGATAGCTGGAATGCTCAAATTGATGTTCTCGAAGCCAAGCTGAAGGTGGCTGAAGCGGACGCCAAGCTCGAGCTCGAGGAGCAGCTTAGTAAGCTCTACAAGGTAAGGTCCGATGCAAAAACGCAGCTCGAAGAGTTGAAGTCGACCAGCGACGAGGCCTGGGAAGATGTCAAAGCGGGCTACGAGGCAGCTTGGGGCGATATGCAGAGTGCTTTGAAAGAAGCGGCCGACCGGTTCGCGTAAAGCTTCATGCTGGGTTCGTCAAAAAAGCTTGTGTCGTGAATGGGGACCGGAATGCAAACACCTAGAGAATTATTGAGGTACTTTCGCGGGTTCCTAACCATCCCTGCCACCATAAGTCTTTCAGGGCTTTTGGTGGCTGGGATTGTCTTCAAGACGGAGCAGGCGCTCGTGGGTTGGAGTTGGTCCGCTTCCGATTGGCTAAGCGTTTCTAATCGTACTGCGAGCGATGTACTAAGCGCAATCTCGGCAGCATCCATGTCCGCGTTGGTCATGGTCTATTCCATTGTTTTGCTGGTCTACACCTTGGCAGCGGGATCTATTGGACCCAGGCTCTTGCAGCGCTTTGGTGAAGACAGGGTGAATCAGATTGCAGTTGGCTCACTTGGAGCGACGTTTTTATACAGCTTGATGATCTTGTGGCTGATACGCGATGACACATCGGTCAATTTGGCCGTTGCGATTGGAATAGTCTATTCGATCATCTCAGTTCTTTTGCTGCTGCTCTTCGTTCATACAGTATCGACGCGCGTAACTATTGATCAGGAGGCGGCGCGGATTTCTGCAGCCTTGGATCGCCAAGTGAGCACCGCAATCGAAAACAGTGCAGATATTCCATCTTCAGAGGCAGTCCCTGAGGAGGGAGACAAGAGGCAAGTCTTGGCTTCGGGCACCGGATATGTGAACTCGATCAATACCGAAGGTCTGGTGAGTGCGGCCAAGGAGGCAGGAGCAGTCATCGTTTTTGATGTGCAGCCAGGTGACTTCATGGTTCCAACGGACACTTTGGCCAATGTTTATGGTGATAGTGAAGAGAGCCTCAATGATCTGGTGCAAGCGGCAGCTCCGTTGATCCCTGCACGAGATCCTAGCGGAGATATCCGCTTTTCTGTCCATCTTCTCGTTGAAATTGCACTTCGGGCGTTGTCGCCGGGTGTCAACGACACGTTTACCGCAATAGTCTGCATCGACCGTCTATCGGCATCTCTGGCTCGAGCGTGGTCGTCAAAGCTCTGCACGGGTGTGTATCGGGATGATGGCGGAAACGTGCGGGTGATTTACCCGTCCATCACGGCTGAGTCATTGTTTCACGACTCGATGCCAGCTCTGCGACGCGCTGCCCGGGGTAATGGCCTCGTAACGTCCGCCCTTATTCGAGCTTTGGTGCGCATCGCGGAGTCAGCTCCAGAAGAAGATTTGCGGACTGTTGTAGATGAACTATCTGCGGTCAGAGATGAGACCCGAGAAAGCGATATGCTAAAGCGCGATATTGATAAGTTTTGCGGCCAAGTGGAAACCGCAATTGAACGATTTTAGTCAACCGTCCTGGACAATTGCAGTCCAGTGCGGCTGGGGGGTGGTTTGTGAGTGGGCCATCCCCCAACTAATGGGAAAGTGCTTTTCTATTGGTCTTAGTTTCATTTCATCGAAAGGTAGTCACTGGGAGGTGAAACCAAACGGCTACTTTGTCCGCGTTAACGTCATTCGAGAGTGCTTCAGCTACAGCAGACAACATGATTTCCTGAACGTCGCGCATGTCCTAGTGAATGGCTTGGTGCAAAACTGAAGAGCGTGATTGTGAATGCCTGCTTCGGGCTGCCAACTGACGCTGAAGCCAAGGGCGTAGAGCGTCAGTAAAGAGCCCTGAGCGAACTTTGTATTCAGGCAGTTGGAGTAAAAGGCCGCATCATCTATCGTCGAACGCATGTCGGACAAGGGACAACATTTGCAACGAAGGTTGGCGGCGATACTAGCCGCGGATGTCGTTGGGTATTCGGCGCTTATGCATAAAGATGAGCAAGCCACAATTCTCATGCTTGATCACCTGGAAAGCGACATCGTCACCCCAACGATTGCAGGCCAGTCAGGTCGTGTCGTGAAGAGCATGGGCGACGGTTGGTTGGTGCAATTTGACAGCGCGGCGCAAGCTGTAACCGCAGCAATGCAGCTACAAGAGCAGTTGACTGAACACTCGTTAATCAGCATGCGCATCGGTGTACATGTGGGTGACATCACAGAAAAAGGTGACGACATACTGGGTGACGGCGTAAACATCGCCGCCCGACTTGAGAGCATTGCGCCGTCGGGTGGCATCGCTATCTCTGAACCCGTACACTTGAACCTTGAACACGCTCTGGCAGATGCTTTCAAAGCAGTTGGGAAAAAGAAGCTCAAGAACATCCAACGCAGCCTGGATGTGTGGATTCATGATGGACCGCAACTTGGCGCATCGCATAGCTCACCTTCTTTCACAGAGACGAGCTTGCCAAAGCTATCCATCCATCCTGTCACGTGCAGCGACGAACGCACTGAGCTAAAGGAAATGGCCGCTGCTCTCACTTCAGATTTCGGTTCTTATTTTCAAACGATCAACTGGTTAAACGCAGCGATATCCTCCGCGGAGCCTTCAGAGGGATATGCACTTCGTGGCGTGCTGCGTGGACACGGCGACCGATTGCGCCTGGAAGCCCGCTTAAATGACTCTTCTGGTTCCGAAATCTGGACTCAAAAATTCGACGGTTTGGTCGATGCTATCTTTGATTGGCAAGACGAGGTTGTAGAAAAGCTGTTGGATGCCGTTAGCGGGATTTTGATCCAGTCGCTGACCGCAAAGCTCTCTGCTTTACCTGAAGACGAGCTGACTGCCGAACAGTGCGTCTTGATGGGCATGATCACATGGTCGGAGGCCAGCATTGACAGCTATAAAGAGACGTTGTCGTACCACGCTAGGGCCATCGAAGCCAAACCAACCCTCGCTGCCGCCTATGCCGAAGCTATTTGGACAATGAATGGTGCGAGAACCTATGATCTTCGATGCGAACTGTCATCCTACTACGAGAAGCTGCCAAACTGGATCGAGGCCGGGCGACAGATGGCGGGTCAAAGCCCAACGCTTGATCTGAGTGTCGCCGTGGCTGACTACAACGTAGACAGGGATGCGGATCGACTTTCCGTGGCGCTTGAGCAAATCCGGCAAAGAGCGCCATTAGATGCCCGCCTGCATTTGTTTATGGGTTGGGGATACAACTGGGCCGGGTTTCCTGAAACGGCATTGGGCTGTTTTCAGACAGCGCTTCGGTTGGGCCGATATGGGGCTGTATTCGTTGGTGCTTCCGGAGGTGCCGCCACCTCTTGCGTAATGCTTGGGCGAGACCGTGATGCTATCGCCTACGCAGAGGCAGGTTTGCGCTTCTCAAAAATCTATGCCGCACTTCACAGCACGAGGGCTGCTGCTCACGCAATGCTTGGGGAACCTGAAGAAGCGTCTGCTGCTTTGACGCAAATGCTGCAAATGGAACCTGGTGAAACGATCTCAAAGTGGCGTAGCAACGTGGACTACGGAGGCTCTGAAGGCGCTGAACGTTACTTTGAGGCGCTTCGCCGGGCAGGGTTGCCAGATTAGCGGTGCCGGAACCAAGTTGCGCTAGCAAAACCGGCAGCTTGATCGCGCATCTAAGAAACTGCAAAGCTCCGATTTGAAGGGCCGCTATGGGCTGCTCGCGGCCGTTGCTGCCCGAAAATGAACGGTGCGTTTGTTGCGCACCTCGAACATTGCAGAACTTGGATCTGAATGCCCGCAGTGGGTCGACAGCAGTTCTCGACCTGTTGGATGAAAGATCCGGGATGGTACTCCAAACCACTCTCTGGAGCTTTGGCTTTTGTTTCTACTTTTTTATGCTAGCGCGGTGCATATGATAGTGCGATTCTTCGCCACCAGTGCAGTGCTTCGGTGAGCATGTCTCTCAGCCGAAGCTTAGTCTTTATCAAATCAGGTCAGGTCTTCGACACGCGCGTCTGGCGCATTTCGTTTTACGGACTCAATTCCATTATCCCGAGCGGTTGCACTGGTGTAGCTCTCGCTGGTGCCGATCACCTGCCCGTTGCTGGCTTTGAGGTTAAACATGTACCCGCCTGACTTCGTCTCCTTACGCTCGTACCGGTCGTCATTTGGCGCATTTGTCTTCACTGACTCGATACCTTTCTCGGCACTTGCTTTCTGTACATAACCTTCGCTGGCCAAAATAATCTCGCCATTTCCGGCTTTGAGGCGAAACCGGAACTCTCCTGCCTTGTCTTCAAAGATTTCAAATTTTCCAGCCATGTGACTTACCTCTTTATGGTTGAACCAAAATTCGACACGACGTTGCTATGTTCACCGATTGGTCACAAGGCAAAAATATAAAAAACTAAATCATCCAGCTGATGAGTTGGCGTACTGAGTCCATCGTCTCAAACTAGTTGCTTAGAAAAGACAAGCAAAGAGCGCTCGTTTTCGTCAATCCGATTTGATCCAGCCCCTTTATGTCCTCATCAATTGCAGATCACTTTTTCGCATCTTCGCTGCAAAAGAGATCGTGCAGGACCTCAACAATCGCCAACACTCGTTCATCCGCAATCCTGTAATAGATGCTTTTCCCGTCGCGCCTTGACTCAACCAGACCAGCGAGGCGCAAACGCGACAATTGTTGGGACGCTGCTGCCTGCCGCATGGAGAAGGTGGTTTCGATTTCGCTGACGGATTTCTCACCGCCAAGAAGCAGGCACAAGATCTGCAACCGGCCGTCATGCGCCATGGCCTTTAAGAAGTCGGTCGCTTCAAGCGCGTTTTTGCTGAGATCGGGTTTCAAGTGGTGCTCCCAAATAAACAATATACCCTGATATCACGAACTCTGGCCCCTATCCGCACTTCATAATGTGTGTGATCGACATGATTCTACAGAAGAATGGGCGGCAAGTGTACATTGACGGGATTATCTGGACAGTTGGTAACCTGAACTGAGTCAACATCCGGACCATCTTCTTGGTCAGACCGCACGATAGATCTTTGGCGAAGCAAGTGCTGTGTTTCGACAACTTCCTTTGATCCCTGTTCAATGTTTTACAATAGTTTGCCCCCTTTTTTCCATTCGGATCAGAGAGTCTGACCGGTAGATCGCGATGGATGTCGCCAACTACATCGAACTCAGATTCTCGCTACGCATCAATCAGGTAGGCCAACCCTTTCGAGATCTCCGACGAACTTGTCGAGATCAGAGGTCTCGACGTTTTCGAATGCCAATCTCATTCGGGCCTTTGTCATCCGGGGGCGGATCGAACTGCCTAACTCTATAATCCGCCGGGCTTCATCTTCACGCGATTTTCGTGCCAGAATTGCCGCCAAAATATAGTGGCCGAACGGTTCAACCGACCTGCCTTCCATAGCAGCCCTTGCACATGCTTCAGCCTGGTCCAACTCATCTTCCAGAAGGTAGAGACAAAAAGCTTTGGCGAGCAACTTAACCTTGTAATACGGCCCGGCTGTACCAAATCGCATCGCTGTCTCGATGCTCTGAAGAGCAAGTTTGGGCTGACCGTTCGCGAGCCGCACGATCCCCACTACCAATTGCGCGTTGGCCGAGCTTGGGTTGAGTTTGACCGCAAGTTCGGCCTCGGCATTCGCGGCATCGTGCTTCTTCAGTACCGAGTAAATCCTCGCAAGGCTGGCATGTGCAAAACTGCCTTGATCATCCAGGGCCACTGCGCGTTCAGCATGACGCAAGGCGCGCTCCTTGGTTGCTTTCCGGTCCTCCACCTGAAGAAAGAGAAGTTTCCGCAAAAGCGTGTTCACCATAACCGCATGCGCTAGTGAGTAGTCTGGAGTTAAATCTATTGTTCGGGACAGTATGTTGCCTGCTGTCTCGGTATCTTCGCTCGTGAACTTGTAAAGATGCCAAAGCGCTTTCTGCACCCGATCCCATACACTCACCTCACCTCGTTTCAGCCGCGCTTGTTCGCGCATGTCAAATCTCAGTTCCCAATCAATATGTCCGACGACCGCCGAAGCGATTTCCTGCTGTAACGAAAACACATCCTCGATATTCCGGACCAGCCGGTCAGCCCAAAGATCATGCCCGGTGGATGTGTCCACCAAATGCGCGTTGATGCGAACACGTTCGTCGTCATAAAGTACGCTGCCTTCAACCAAGTAGTCAGCTCCGGCGCGCTGCGCGACCTCCTCTCCTGTCAGGGCTGATTGTGTGAGGAACTTCGTGGAAGTCGGGGAGACCACCGCCAGCCAGTCCACTTTGGCTAGCTCGGTAATGAGTTCCTGGTTGATACCCGATACGAAAGCGTCAACGCCACTTTGCGAATTCAGATTTTCGAGAGGCAACACCGCGATCACCGGTTTCTGCGGAGCCGGAAGTTGGGTCATCATACGGCGGCGCAGCCGATCTTTCTCCAGTGGCGGTTCAGTCTTGGGTGAAGTGGCATCGGGATCGACAGGAGGATCCGACTTGGGGTGCGCGGAGGCGTCAAACCCAAAAACTGGTCCGTTTTTGGGCCAGTCGACATTGTTGAGCGTGAAATAATCCTTGAGATTGTGGGCTGCGTACAGAAAAGCGTGGCTTCGCAAACTTAGGTCAATACTCTTTTGTGCGAAGTTCAGACCTGCGGCCACTCGTGCCAATAGGTATTGGCTCTCCATAAAGCTTAGGCGATGGCTCTCGTGCCGTTCGACCCAATTCATGGCCTCCGTTCTCAGGGTTCTGACAAATTCGGCAATTCCAACGTCATCTTGCCAAAGCCCCAACGTGTGGTGTTTTGGATGAAACAGCCCCAGATCGTCAAGAATGGCATCCCATTGTGCCGGTGGGCAATTTCCGCGCCGCGCCAAAAGGTACGCCAGCTCGAAATATGCGTGATCATAAAACAGGAACTGCTTGGCCTGATACATGGCGAGGTCAATCAGATAATAATCCGGTTCGCTCTGCTGGTGCGAACGAACCAAAACGTTTTGGCCGTGAAGGTCGCCATGCAGGCGACCTTCCGCAGCACGAATGTTCAATCGACTTGGGAGATCACGGTTATGCGCGAATGCCAGCGGGTTCGGGTACCAATGACCCTCATAAGAAAAGCACGGTTCCAGGGGATCGTGATTGCATGACTCGGACAAAAAATGGTGTAGACGCCCCTCTTTGGGATCCAATCGGTATCCGAGCCAACTAGAAAGCAAATCCTGCGGCGCATGCATTCCCTGCGCGATCTGGTAATCCGCATTCCAGTCTTCAAACAGGCTTCTTGCAAGCCTTTGAAGCACATCCAGTGCCAGTTCGTACCCGCAAGCGTTCCAAGGAACAGAATACTCCAATCCTCTGGCAACCACAGTCGAGAGAATAGCAATTTTGCCTTCGTGCTCCACCGATCCAACAATGCGGGCAAGATGCTTCGACGCGAACTCCGGGGCCGCTTCGAATGCTTCACGATGCAGTTGGACCTCGGTTTTTTCGTTCCACTGTGGATCCGGGCATTTGTCCAGCTTGAGAATAGCCTGCCCGTTGAGGACATCACTCGAAATATCAACAATATATACAAGAGCACCTGACTTGCCCGCGCTTAACTGTCGGTGAAAATAAATCTCACCCGAAATTTTCCAACGAGAAGTTACCAGAGGCAAAAGTTCGCTGTACTCTTCTGGCCATTTGAGGTCATTGGTAACAGTCATCAATCACACTTTGCAAAATAGCGTCCCACCCGGTCCAGTTCCGAATGCAGACCGCAGTGGCTGCAATAATACACCATCCAAAAATTGCGCCAAGCCGCAGTGATGCCGGGTAGTCAGCCCCAACACCTGCCAATTCGTGCAGTACTTCCTTTACACCGGTCGACGGCTTCGTGAGCGTCGTCGACGAGGGGTAGACGTGTGAAGCAAAGGTATTAGAAATGGAAAACTGTCTTGTCAGACTGATTGTCGTCTGTGGCGGATTGCGCAGTAGAGCAAGATACTTCAATTCCAAATGCGCTAACTAAATCGATGCTGAACCCATGGCCTTCGGCAACACCTGCATCAATGGGGCGGATGGTCCGCATGGCTTGGTCGAAGGTGCAGCCGCGTTGCAATCAGCACTCCACCGATAATCAGCACACCACCAACGCCTTGATAGAGTTGAAGGTGCATGCCCCTTAGAGTCACGGCTTCGATCGCAACGAATATCGGCACAAGATATGCAAACAAGGAAGCCGTCGACGCACCAACTTCACTTGTGCCAAAATTTAGCAAGTGGAGGTAAATGGCACCCATTCCAACTCCAATGAACAGGATTGAGCCCCAGACCTTCCAAGAATAGGCGAATGGGCGAGAAGTACCTGCTTCAACGAACAAAGCAAACGGCAGCAAAACCGCGATGCCAATGACGAAAATCACGAACAAGCCCTCATCGGGCTTAGGTTTCATATTCCATCTCTTAAGAAGCACTAAGTAGAGCCCACGGCAGGCGTTTGAGGCAATCATCAGCAGGAAGGCGAGATGCGGGTCGAAATTGACTAGATTTTCCAAATCACCGCGAAATGCAAAAATCAGCGCTCCTATCAGTGCAATTGCGACACCCAGATATTGGACAGGTCGCAACCGTTCGTTAAGCAGCAGTGTAGAAAACAGAATCGTCAGCAAAGGTACACTGGTATATCCGGCGCCAAGATCTATCAGGTCATTTGATCGGAGTGCTGCATAGACAAACCAGGGCGTTGCCACCACGCCTATGCAGGAAAGGACTGTGATACGGAGCCAACTGCCCTGGAAATGCTGGAACGGATTGGTCCGTCCCCTCAAAACAAGTGGCAATACAAATACTGCTGCAATCAAGCAACGCCAAAAAGTCAGTACAACCGGATGAACCTCATTGACCGCCAAATTTCCGAACAAAAAGTTCCCGGCACTGATCAGCATTGCAAGCAACAAAGCCCCGTAGGCCAGCGCAGGTCTATTCACCTTCATGATTGCATCAGAGCATGGCTGGCATTTCAAACAAAGCGTCAATTGATGTGGCGCTTATGCAGACAAATCGGACGTAACGCTGTATTTGTAAGTAAGGGACATCTCTTAGGAGAGTAGTTATTTACGATGAACATTTTTCAGCGAACGGATTGGGCCTCAGACGAAGGCTGGAACGGAAAACTCGAAGGGCAAAACGCTGCTACAGGCATTTCGTTTCTTTTTAATGAAGTGAAAGAATCCGGCAAAGGACCGCCATTGCACAAGCACCCATATGATGAAGTTTATCTGGTGCGTCAGGGGCAAGCCCGAGTTGTTGTTGGAGACGAAGAGGCAATTGTAAACGAAGGCGATATTTTGGTAATTCCAGCTAATACCCCGCATAAGGTTTTGACTTCAGGAACAGGGCCCTTTGAGATCATTAGCGTCCATGTGTCTGCCAAGTTTACGATGGATATCCTTGAATGAGTCTATCCCTTTCCCAAAGTGTGGACTGAAGGGCTCGGAGCCGTCGTAGGAGCGAACGCAGCGTTTTGAGCCTGTGAATCGCACACAGATGCGGACGGCCCAAACCTGCCGTTCACTTACCTTGCAGGTGTCGTACTGCACCCGTCATTCCTAACATTCGCTGCAACCACACATTCTGGACGAGTATAAGGTCACACTTTGATCCCAAAGGGTCGATCCGGTTTGAAGGTTGGATTCCCTTAGTTCGAGTTCTCAGGTAATAGGTATTGATGGATATAGTCGTCATTACGACCATCATCACTTCGCTTTTTGTTGTAATCGGCGTGGCGGAGCCACTGGCTGCTCGGTTGCGCTTGCCTTTCAGCGTTATTCTCGCTGTCCTGGGGGTGGTGATCGGACTTGGCGCGACCTTTTTTCTCAACACTGACCTGACGGATGCGCTTAACCCTGGGGCGCAAGCGATCATTGATCTGCCGATCCGATCCAACGTATTCCTTTATGTTTTTCTACCAACGTTGCTCTTTCAGGCCACACTCGGAATGAACCTTCGCAGGATGCTGGATGACTGGATGCCCATCATGATGATGGCCGTTGTGGCAGTGATTGTGGCTACACTTTCTATTGGCTACGCGCTCAGTTGGGTAAGTACGTTGCCACTGGCCGCTTGCTTGTTGATTGGTGCTATTGTGTCGACGACTGATCCGTCGGCGGTTGTCAACATTTTTCGATCCATCTCCGCACCACGCAGGCTTTCGCGAATAATCGAGGGCGAAAGCCTTCTTAACGATGCTGCAGCGATTGCTCTTTTCGGGCTATTCATGAGCTTTGTCATGCTCGGAAGACCCGATCCCTTACTCAGTGAGGCCATGGGGCAATTTCCGCTGTTGATCTTGGGCGGAGTACTCACCGGTTGGCTCATGGCGCGCATGGCGGTTTGGCTGATGGCTTTCGTAGACCTTTGGGTAATGGCGCAGATTTCAGTTTCCGTTGCGCTACCGTATCTCTCCTATATCGTTGCTGAACAAAGTATCGGTGCTTCGGGCGTCATCGCTGTTGTGGCGGCAGGCCTTACTCTCAATCTGACAGGCCCCGGTCGATTGTCCCCGTTCGCTTGGACCAACCTGCAAGAAGTATGGGATCTTCTAGCCCATTGGGCAGGAGCGCTGATCTTCATTCTTGCCGCGTTGCTGATACCACGGTTGCTGGAAGGGGTTCGGCCTTCTGATTTCGTCTTGCTGGTCGTCGTGGTTCTTGCCGCAACACTCGCGCGAGCCGCGGTTTTGTACGGTTTGTTGCCCTTGCTCACGACAATCGGTCTGTCGCCAGCTGTGGAACGCCCCTATCGCACCGCGATGCTGTGGGGTGGGCTGCGGGGTGCTGTAACTCTTGCGCTGGCGCTGGCCGTCACAGAAAGCACGCATATCCCGCTCGAGACCAAGCGACTGGTCGGCATACTGGCCACAGGCTTTACGCTGTTTACACTGATTGTTCAGGGAACAACCTTGCGCTCGGTGATCACAAAACTGGGGCTCGACAAGCTCTCTCCGCTTGATACGGCACTGTCACGCCAAGTGATCGCGGTTGCCTTGCAATCGGTTCGCGAGGACATGTCCCGTACCGCAGAAAACTACGATTTGACCCACGATATCGTCAGAAACGAAGCCAAACAATTTAGCGAACGCCTCGACGAGGCTGTGAAGGCCGCCGAAGACAACGCGCAGATCCTTGATCGTGACCGGATCACGCTGGGCCTTATTGCGCTGGCCGGTGCAGAGCGGGATTCCGTGTTGGCCCGACTGCGAGAGCGCACCATGTCATCGGTTCTGAGTGAGAAGATCCTGTCCGACGCTGATCGGTTGATTGAAGGCGCACGAACCGGAGGTCGGATCGGCTATCAGCGCGCGGCAAATCGATCCGTCGTTTACGGCAGATCTTTTCGGATCGCCGTGTTTCTGCACAACCGGCTTCAAATCTCGTTCCCACTCACTCGCATTACAACGGATCGGTTTGAAAGATTGCTCATGCAACGCCTGATCCTGCGGGATCTCGATGGGTTCGTCCGTGGCCGCATACGCCGAATCCACGGCCGCCGGGTTGCGGAATTGCTTGATGATCTGTTGGCGCGTCGATCCGAGGCGGTTGAGAC
The DNA here is from genome assembly GCF_056537625.1 of Ruegeria sp. C6. Lineage (NCBI taxonomy): Bacteria > Pseudomonadati > Pseudomonadota > Alphaproteobacteria > Rhodobacterales > Roseobacteraceae > Ruegeria > Ruegeria sp. C6. The sequence continues at coordinate 18,667 of NZ_JBQFRW010000012.1, forward strand.
AGCGCTTGACGGCTTGCGGCTACAGTACCCCGGCTACGCCGAAAAGCTTGAGCGGCGGTTCATCCGGCGAACGGCACTGCGACTGGAAGAGCGTGAATACGCGGTCATGCGCGAGGACGGCCTGGTGGGCGAAGAGCTCTATTCGGTATTGATGCAGGAAGTTGCGACCCGACGCGCTTTGTCTGAAGGGCGTCCGGTTCTGGACATAGCCCTCAAAGGACGCGATCTGGTCCGGCAGTTCCCGCTGTTCTCTGATCTCGACAAAGCTTCATTGAGGAAACTCAGCAGAGCGCTGCGTACCCGTTATGCCAACGCGGGTGACACCATCATTGCCCAAGATGAATTCGCCCGGAGCGTATTCTTCATTGCTTCCGGGGCAGTCGAGGTGGAGCTCGGCAGACATACTTCGCGGTTGGGTCGTGGCGAAATGTTTGGGCAATTGGCCATGCTCTTAAAACGGCCCCGTCGCGTAAATGTTCGGGCGTTGGCACCTTCGACATTGCTTGAGCTCGACGAAGCGCGATTCCGGCGGCTACTCCGGCGAAGCGAAGCCATGCGGAATTCTGTCAAGATGAGCGCAACAAACCGCATGATTGACCCTGCGGTGTTGGACCTGGATCAGCGTGCAGGGCCTTCTGAACAAAGTTAATTGTCTTGAAAGATCATCCATTGGAAAGGAGTCGCGGAAACAACGGTGTTGTCTCATGTGCACCAGTCGGGTTCTGTTTTGTCGATGGTCTACTCCTATCAAAGGCTTGCTAACTCAAAAAACCGTCACTGCTATCAACATCCCGGACAATCGCCCCAGTTTCCTGACTCCAAATCTAAGAGCATCAGCCACAAAGTGCGACTTTATGAGAAGGATGGGTACGCGATCTGTGACAGGTTCGGCCCAATCCAGCCGTTCAAGAATATCCGACTCTGCACTACAGCATTCCCCGAAGAAGACATTGCCGGACTGCCCCGCACTTTGGGTGTTCTTGGTCGGTCCAGGTTTAATGTTAGAGTATCATCGGCCCTTGTCCCTAAAGCGGACCTGCATCCAAATCCCAATAGGGTGCGTCGTGCCCGATGCGTTCCACGACGAAATCCAAAAACGCGCGAACTTTCGCTGGCATGTGCTTTCGTTCAGGGAAGACTGCGTACAGCGCCTGTTCAGGCAGGCGATACTCGGGCAGCACCCTGACCAGACGGCCACTGGTCAAGTGGGCTCCGGCAATAAAGGTCGGCAGGCGGCCGATACCAAGACCGTCAAGCAGCACGGTGCACAGGGCTTCACTGTTGTTCACGCGCAGAACACCAGATGTCTGAACGCGCATGTCACCCGCGGGCCCGGCTAAGCGCCATTCCGAAGGGTCGCGCGAATAGGCGTAGTGAAGGCAGGAATGCGCCAGAAGATCCTCAGGTGTTTCTGGCGTTCCGGACTGCGCAAGATAGTCCGGCGCAGCGACAATCACGCTGTGGATCGGGGCGAGTTTGCGTGCGATCAGGGCCGAGTTCGGCAACGTTCCGGCGCGTAAGGCCACGTCGATGCCCCCTTCGACGAGATCGACAAATTTGTCATCCATCGTCAGGTCAATTCTGATCCCCGGATATTGCCTGAGGAATGCAGCAATCATAGGCGCAACATGCAGTTGTCCAAAGGACATGGGTGTACTGAGCCTTAGTAATCCAACCGGTTGCCCCTGCAACGCCGCAACTGCGTCTTCGGCGTCCTGCGCTGCGTCAAGCGCCTGCGCCGCGTGGGCCAGATAGATTTCGCCCGCCTCGGTAAGGGAAATGGACCGTGTCGACCGATGAAAGAGCTGCGTTCCCAGATGGGCCTCCAGCACGCCGATCCGCTTGCTGACCGCTGATTTTGTAAGACCCAGATGCCGGGCGGCGGCTGCGAAACCGCCATGGTCCGCCACGGCCACAAACACAGGGATAGCGCCAATTTCAGTCATGTTTTGCGATCCTTTGGGCGAATTATTCTCACCTATAAGTTTCAAATTCACACGATTATCATCAAATAGAAAGCCTAATAGGTATCTGCATGTCCTGTTAACGCCGGAGGCTGCCATGCCCAAGATGCTTATCAACGGAGTTCTGCGTGACAGACCGCTCGCCTCGGACGGTCGTTTTCACCGCCTGCAAAGCCCATTCACGAGCCACATCAGCGTGCAACCAGGCGCCCCGTTTCCGAACACGCCCGGCCGATACCACCTTTACCTGTCCAAAGCCTGCCCCTGGTGTCATGGCGTCGATCTGATTCTAACTTTGAAAGGCTTACGCAATGCGTTCAGCATCACATGGATGGACCCGGTCATGTCGGAAAACGGCTGGGTCATCGACCAGACGCTGTTCAACGATCAAAGCGGTGTAGAACGCACCCGCTTCCTTTACGAAGTCTATCAGCACGCCAAGCCGGATTACACGGGTCCGATCAGCGTGCCTGTGCTACTGGACACGGATACAGGCCGGATCGTCAGCACCGAATCGGCCGAGATCATGCGCATGCTTCAGACGGCGTTTCCCGATACCGCGGGACCCGATCTTCGCCCGTCCCATCTTTGCGACGAAATCGACCGGATCGCCGAACAAATTCAGTCACCGATCCGCGAAGGCGTCTATCGCGCCGGGTTTGCAACCAGCCAGATCGCGTATGGCGAGGCCGTAACGGCGCTCTTTGCCTGCCTCGACGCGATTGAAGAAACGCTTGGCCAACGCCGGTTCCTAGCCGGAGACGTGCTGACAGAGGTTGACCTGAAGCTGTTTCCGACACTTCTGCGGTTTGACCCGGTCTATGTGACCCACTTCAAGACCGACTACAAACGCATCAGCGACTATGTTGCCCTGTCCCGCTATCTGGCCGACATCATGCGGTTGCCGGGCGTGGCTGACACTGTGGACATGGCCCATATCCGTCAGCACTACTTCCTCAGCCATCGGCACATCAACCCCAGCGGAATTATCCCGATCGGCCCGGCTTCTCTGCGCTTAACCGATGTGCCGGAAATGGGGGCCGCGTGATGCCTGATATTGTCAGAAGATCCCCTGTATCCGCGCTGATCATGGCCATCGGTGTCCTGGTGGGGGTCAGTTTCACTTTGTCCAAATTCGTCTCGATGGCAGGAATATCAGCTCTGACCGCTTTGTTCTGGCAGGTTTTGCTGGCCAGCATCGCGCTGTTGGCGTTGTGTTTGCTGTCGCAGAAGCGCGTGGCGCTCAACGCGTGGCACATTCCCTATTATGTCGGCGCCGGAGTTTTTGGCGTCAGCGGCCCCGCTGTGATCGGGTTTCTGGTGCTGGAGCATGTGAGCCTTGGGTTCTATTCCGCCCTCGTCACGCTGTCACCGCTGTTTACCTTTGCGATAACGGCACTGATCGCGCGCAGGATGCTGCCGTTGCACCGCTTGGTTGGTATTCTGATCGGCCTTGCCGGGGTCAGCCTTGCCACCATGGGTGGGTTTGACCTGTCGGGAGTCGAGCCGGCGTGGATTGCCCTGTCGCTTTTGGGGCCCTTGTTTCTGGCCTACGGCAATGTCTTTCGCAGCTATGCCTACCCGCCCGGCGGCGATCCGTTGGGGCTGGCGACCGGAACGCTTCTGTCACAGCTGTTGCTGATTTCCGCCCTGATACTGGGACGCGGCACCACAATCAGCGACGTCTCGGTGTCCCCTGCCCTGCTTGGCGCAATCTTCGGCATCGGATCCATCACTGCGCTCAGCTATGCGCTGACCTTCGAAGTACAGCGGCGCACGGATGGCGTTGGGTTCGCCCAGGTCGGCTATTTTGCCACGCTTTCCGGCATCGCAATCGGGGCAATTGTCTTTCGGGAACCTCTTGGCCTTGGGCTGCTGGGGTCCCTCGCAATCCTGTTCCTTGGGCTAGCCGTCACCAACGGTCACCTGAAACTCCCGCCGGTCCTGCACCGACGGTCACAGGCCAACCAGACTTAGACCCACCGATAACTTTCAAACAGAAAAGGAAACCAAAACATGCAAATCACTGCCCCCACCACAGCGGCCCACGCGCCCCGGATCGCATCCCTTTACACCGCTGTTGACGCGCTGGACGAAGCCGGCGTTGTCGAGCATGTCACCGAAGACGTGCAGTTCCAGCTTGGCAATTTCGAACAGATTGACGGGCGCACAGCCGTGCAAGCCGCGAACGCAGGGTTCTTTGCCACGATCCAGGGTATGCAACATACCATCACCGGCATCTGGTCCAGCGGCGATACTGCGTTCTGCGACGGCACCGTTCACTATACGCGCAAGGACCAAAGCACGCACGACGTGCGCTTTGCTGCACGGTTCAACTTTCGCGAGGACAGGATCGCGGATTACCGGGTGTATGTGGATATCTCCGGTCTTTGATGCCTTTGGCCAGGGCTGCGCGCGTTGCCTGCCGCTCTGGCCGACACGGGCAGAAACGGCCATAATTGCGATCCAGCTTCGGAAGAGGGTTCGATGACCGATCGCAGCATTCTGGAACAGCTCATGACGATGTCCGACGACGTCTGGGACCGGCACACCAACCCGTGGAGCGGCTGGAGCCGCCTGAGCATCCCGCCCCTGTTCGTTCTGGCCGTCTGGAGCCGGGTTTGGCTGGGCTGGTGGTGCCTTGTTCCGGTCGTTGTTGTTGTATTCTGGACATGGTGGAACCCCCGCGCCTTCCGCAAAACGGGCAATCCGGAAAACTGGATGTCCAAAGGTGTACTTGGGGAACGGATCTGGCTTGCGCGCGCGAAATCGCCGATCCCTGCAAGGCACCGCCGGATGCCTCTTATTCTGGCCGCAGTCAGCGCGGTCGGAATCGGCCCCTTGGTCTGGGGGCTTTGGCAGCTTCAATTCTGGCCGACGCTTCTGGGGTTGCTGCTGGTTATGGGTGGGAAGCTGTGGTTTCTGGACCGCATGGTCTGGCTGTTTGAAGACACTCGGGCAGCAAGCACCTGGCAAGGAAAATAGCGGCGCTGTGAAAACGGAAAGCAGGAGCATCAGATGCCCCTGCCATTCCGGGTCTGCCAGGACACGCTTAAGCTTGTGGACCCCCATGCGCCGAGGGCCGCTGCGACAGCCCCAAAGACATCAGGGACACACCGGCGAAAATCAGGTTCAGGCCGGCAAGAACCCCCAGCAGAACAAGGGACGAGCCATTGACGATACCGGTCAGGATCAGGCCGCCAAGCAGGATGGCCATCGCGCCGGACGCAATCATCAGCGCCATGGGCCGCTCCTGACGCGACCGAATGGCAATTACGATCCGCAACACACCTTCGGCCAGAAAAACCGCGCCAAGCGCAAGGGTCAGTGCCAGAACGCCGCCGAACGGATCAAGCAACAGAACAAGCCCCGCAAGCGCGTTCAGAACACCGATGGCCAACAGCCAGAAGAACCCTTTCCACGCCTTTTCCGCAAATGCCTGAATCGCTGTGACGATGCCACCGCCCAGCACGGCCACGCCGACAAAGGCTTCGACAGCGAGCGTGGACATCAGCGGGAAGGCTACGGCGCACAGCCCTACACAGAGCATGGCGACGCCGAGCACAATCAGCCAGACCGGTCGAGGCTGCCAACCGGCGACCTCTTCCATGAGCGCGGGTTTCGGCACGGTTTCATTAACTGAATCAGTCATGTCGACCTCCAGGATCAGGGTCAGGCGACCGACTTGTCGAGATGATCGCGATAGGCGGCAACGGCGGCGTGCAAGGCTTCCCAATGGTTCTTCGCCTGATCATGCGCGTCCGTCACAGCGTCTTCGCCTTCTTTCTGGATGCGATCGGCAAGGTCAGTGACCTTGTCTTTTGCTTCCTGCAGATCGGATTGCAGCTTTGTCACCTGCTCCTGGGTCCACTTGTCGGTCGCGTCGCCCGCGTCCTTGACCTTCTGTTCGAACGATTTCAGCTCGTCCTCGACACGGGTATAGTCGTCTTTGGCTTTCTGTACGAATTCGGAAAATGTTGTCATGGTTCAGTCCTTTCATGGGTCATATGTTTGCTGGGCTCTTTTGAGCGCCATGGCCCAGACCCTCGCAGATCCACGGCCCGCATCCGAGTGAGTCACGGTTAAACCGTCGCGCTGTCTTGTGGCGCTGCTCGTCATCGGACAAAGTTGAGCGACGGAGGGAAACATGCTTGCCGAAGTAAGCTCTGCCATCGATCCAAGCGCTATTCAGGAACAGTTGAAGCGCGTCCTCGTCAGTCCGCATTTCGCGGATACCACGCGCCTGAACCGCTTTCTGTCGCATATTGTCGGCGAAGCGCTAGCGGGTCGGTCCGAGACGCTGAAAGGCTATGCAATCGGCATTGACGTTTTCGACAAGCCCGAGGATTTCGACCCCACCATCGACACGATCGTTCGGGTTCAGGCCAATAAAATGCGCAGCCGGCTGGATCTCTATTACGCTCAGGAAGGGCGCGAGGACCCGGTTCGAATACATATTCCCAAGGGGTCCTACGCCCCGGTTTTTGAGATCGCGTTTGACCCCGAACGCCGGACCGATGCCGAAACGCCCCCGGCGGCAACCGGACGGGTCGCGGTGGCCGTGATGCCCTTTGACAACTTGAGCGGAGACCCGTCGCAGGAATATCTGGCCGATGGGTTTACCGAGGAAATCATCTCGGCCATCGCCCGGTTTCGCGAGGTGAGCGTGCTGTCCCGGCACGTCACCTTTCGCTTTCGCGGCCGCGGCCGCGATCCGCGCGCGGTCGGAAGCGAACTCGACGTCCAATATCTGGTCGAAGGCAGCGTGCGACATTGGGACAACAAGCTGCGCGTCACCGCCCAGCTTATTGACGCGGAAACCGGCCAACAGGTTTCTGCGGACACTTATGACCGCGACCTGAGCGCGGACAGCCTATTTGAAATTCAGGACGATATCGCCGCCCGGATCGCCACGGAAATCGCGGAACCCCACGGAGTGATCCATCGAACAGGTGCAGTGCAGCGCAGGGCACAGACGCACACGCTGGATGCCTATCAGTGCAGGTTGCTGGCCACCGAATACTGGCGTGAACCCACGGTTAAAAAACACAAGAAGGTCCGCGACCTGCTGGAGCGCGCCGTTGAGATTGATCCCGAATATGCCGGCGCCTGGGGGATGCTCGCGATTGTCTACGGCGACGAACTGCGCGGCGGGTTCAATTTTCGCAAGTCCCCCCCGCCCTTTGATCGCGCGCTGGAGGCCGCACAGCGGTCGGTCGCTCTGGATCCGCTGAACGCAACCGGCCAGCACGCGTTGTTTTTGACCCATTTTCATCGTGGAGAGTTCGAAAGCTTTGAAGAAGCGGCCGCTAAAGCATTGCGGGCCAATCCGAATTATCCAGACATGTTGGCCGATCTGGCGGCCTGCTTTGCGTTGCGCGGCGATCTTGAACAGGCCGCGAGACTGAGCGCCCGCGCGATCGAGCTGAGCCCCAACCCGCCCGGCTGGTACCACGCAAGCACGTTCCTGATCTGTTTCATGAAAGATGATTACAGCGGCGCGCGTTCAGCGGCGCGCAAAGTCGGTGGTGGCATGTGGAATGGTTCTGAAGTGCTTGAGCTTATGTGCATCCCTTACACGGAACCGGACGCCGACCTGGATTCAACCCTGTTGGCCCTGAAGACCAACATTCCCGATGTTGACCGTTTTATCCAGACGCTCTACGCGATCTGGCATGTGCCATCTGACATCTCACAGAAAATGACTGAGGCGCTGCGCGCAACCGGGGCGCTGGACTGAGGTCCGGCCGTCAGGAATTTAACGGTGACTCACTCTGCCCGTTCGACCACTGTGCGTAGGCTGGTCCTGACATCGCAAACAGACCCGAACCAACCAATGCTAACTCTGCCTCAGCGCCTTGATCTGATGAAACTTGCGACGGATATCGCAAAAACCAAGGCCAGCTGGTCCGAAGAAAAGCCGACCAAACTGGAAGAGGAAATCCTATCCATTTATGAGAGGCTCAGGCCAAGTGTCGAAAGCGGCAGCGCCTTTGAGAACACCAGCATGTCTGATGTGAAAACCGCCGTTGACGTCGCCTCGACCATCGACGGATTTCTGGAATAGCCGGTCCTTGTTTTCAAGGCCAAACAATGCCGTTTCGCATCAGGATGTTGCGTGCTCACAATTCTAACAACTATCAAGTGCAATCGCC
>NZ_JBQFRW010000013.1:0-19938 GCF_056537625.1 Ruegeria sp. C6
GGTTGATGCAGGGTGCCAAATATGGCGTCGCCATGGATTCGGTACCGCCGCAATTTTGCTGTGGAGAGCTTGAACGCGCTATTGTTGCGGCATCCAAAGGTGAGCGCCCTGATGTCATAGTGATCGAAGGACAGGGCGCACTTAGCCATCCGGCCTTTTGCACTTCCGCATTCATTCTGCGAGGCAGTCAGCCACACGCGGTAATTCTTCAACACGCGCCCAAGCGCGAACGTCGATGCGACTTCCCAAACATGGCCATGCCCGATCCCTGCGACGAGATAACCCTGATCGAGGCTTTTGCGGACACAGAGGTGATTGGCATGACAATCAACCACGAGGGAATGAACGAGACTGAAATTACAAAGGCCATCACAGACTATAACTGCAGATTGTATCTTCCAATCACTGACGCATTGAATCGGCCTTCATCGAACCTGGTGAACATGGTTCTTTCGGCATTTCCCCGCTTGCAGCCTATACCTGTAGCGCCGAGGGAATGACCGCGCCGCGTATCACTGTTGATCTGAGCAAAATTCGTCACAACACCCGATGCCTTGTTAATCGCCTTAAGCCACGCGGGATCACCGTCACAGGTGTGACAAAAGCCGTATGCGGTCATCCTGAGATTGCGAATGCCATGCTTGAAGGTGGCGTGACTGGACTGGCGGACGCGCGGATCAGCAATGTCGTGCGGTTGCGCAATTCTGGGATCTTATGCCCTTATCCTTGATCCGAACCCCCATGTTGAGCCAGGTCGAGCAAGTCGTTGCTAATTGCGATGACAGCTTCAACACAGAAATGGATATCATCGCAGGCCTAGCCACAGAGGCGCGGCGAAAGAACGTTGTTCACAATATAATTGTGGTAGTGGAAATGGGTGATATGCGGGAAGGAATCTTGCCTGAACACCTTGAAGATACTGTGTCTCAAATCCTTAAAACGGAAGGTGTCGCTCTGAAGGGAATTGCCACGAATTTCGCCTGTCTGAGTTGTGTGGCACCCACTCCGGAAGCAATGACCATGCTTTCTTCGCTTGCCGTCGACACTGAGCGCACAGGTGGATCCATTCTTGAAACTGTATCAGGCGGTGGCTCTGCCAACTTACCTTGGGCACTTGGCAAAGAGACGACCGGTCAAATCAACAACCTGCGTCTGGGTGAGGCCATCCTGCTGGGTACCGATCCCATATCAGGGCACCCGATCGACGGTCTTTATACAGATGCTTTCAAGCTTTTGGCGGAAGTAATCGAAACCAAGGCCATAACAAAACAAAATCCAGTGCTTTCAATGGTGTGCATGGCCACAGACAGACCCTCGAATACTCGGTCGATCCTTGCCATTGGACTCCAGGACACCGATGCGGCCGGTCTTACCTTTCCCGCTGGCGTCACCTTCATTGGAGCCACCAGCGATCATATCGTCATTGAAACCACCAATTCCCCGCTTCGCGCTGGTGACGAGATGACATTGCATATGAAGTACAGCGCACTCACGCGCAGTATGGCTGCGCCCGATGTTGCAAAGATAGTCCGTAAGGAGAAAATTCTGACGGAATGCATCGCTGCAAACACTGCTCGTCCATCCCCAAATTGAAGGTACCACAGTCGGGCCGCAACGTAATTGATCCGGGTCTCAGCAAAGGTCTTATTCTGCGGCATAACGTAGTAAATTGAGACCTCAATCACTATATTGGAAGTAGCCGCATTTGGTTTTCATGCTCATCCTGGGCATGAAAGTGTTGCGGACAATCAAAGGATCGAAAGCATGTCTTTCAAAGACCTGACGACCAGAGCGGATGCCGCGCTGAAGGCCAATCATGCGGACAAGCCGCAAAAAGATCTGGATTCCGAGGGATCTGACGCCGGCCCCAAAAAACCAAAGCCTAAGCCTCAAAGTTCATAAGACCCTGCCGGGAGTGGGCGACTTGTCTTTGTATACGTCTCCGAACGAGCGGTATCAGCTAAGGAGACGTACGCAAATGGACCAGATTACCAGTAAGACCACCGCAGTTTTCTCCCGACCGTTCACATTCCCGGGATTTGACGAAATGCTCCCGGCTGGTGAATACGAAATAGAAACCGAGCTTTCTGCACCGCCTGACTATTTCGACCCAGAAGCCTGGAAGGCCTCGGTATTGATTTACCTGCACCCGCGAGAAACCCATCCCGGGTTGGCGCGAACCTTGACCGTTTCTCTGGCTAATCTCGACAGTGCGCGTGCTCAGGACAAATTGTCCAAGAAGGAATTGTCGAAGTTTTTGCTTGATCAACTTCTGGCCGATCCGATGGTGCAACTGATCATGGAAGCTGATGGTGTGTCCGAGACTCAACTTCGACACCTTTACTCGGGATCGGATTTTTCTGAGGCATCCGGCGGATTGTCGGATCATGGAGCCAAACGCCCAACATGCGGAGGTGACTTCCAGGACACCTTCGCAATCGAAGTAGCTGAGAATGAAGGAATGCCCATCCGTGCCGTTAATCGTTCCTCAGATTGCAGGCGACCCCTCGCATTCGATTGAACCTGACATTGCCTGCGCATTCTCCAAGCAACGAGAGTGCTTTTTCTCAACTCTTTCTTATAGAGCAACTGAATGACCCAAACGGAAACCGAGGTGTGACCTGATGAAAGAACCCGACAACGATACAGAAGCGATCTTGGAGCGCGCGTTTAATGACGTGCCGAAAGAACGCCTGTGCCTTCGTTGCAGAGTTCCGTTCTGGAGCGAAGGGTTTGGGGAGCGGATTTGTCGGCGCTGCAAAGGACTGAGCGCTTGGCGAAACGGTGTGTCGGTTAGTCCTGGGTTAGCTCGACGTCGCTAGATTCTGACACCAGTACAATCGCCCAAGTTAGAGCAAGTCTCAGGCGATGTTATTGATGCACATAGCTGTCTCAGCCTATTTCCACTGTCCCGGCTTTTCGGTGCGACTTTTCTTTCCAGGATCAGGCAACTCTTCGGGGTGTCAAGGCTTGTTTGATACTCCCGAGCAACCCATCAATGAATGGCTAACGTTTTCCTTTTTGACCTGCTGTCTCCTAAAATCGGCCTTCAGTCTTTCGATTCAGACCGACCAAGCCGAGCCGTCGCAATAGTGCGGGCGGCTGATATTAGGAGACTTACACCATGGCAAATGGCACCGTGAAATGGTTCAATTCAACCAAAGGCTTCAGCACTATAGAACCTGAAAATGGCCAGAGGGTCACGTTTGATTTGGAAACTGGTCGTGACGGGCGCGACAATGCCGCTAACCTGGCGCTGGCCTGAACGTCTTCCGGGCACCCTTGTGGGTGCCCGTTCGGACATTTGGGTCCGATGAGAGATCGGAGGCCAACAGGTTGCGGGTATAGGATGGCGTCGGCATGGCAATGTCAGCTCTGTACACCACATCGCACTCGTTCGTGCCTCGCGCAGCATTCGTTATCCTGGGCTCGATCCGAACCGCTGCTGCGGCGCGAACGTAGATCCGGTCCGGATTGGCGAACGGCACGTACCGCCCGCCAACGTGGTTCAAATGTCGATTTGCTCTGCAATGCTCAGCGCATCTTCAAGTTCGACGCCCAGATACCGCACTGTACTGTCGACCTTCGTGTGACCGAGCAAGAGCTGAACCGCACGCAGGTTTCCGGTTTTCCGGTAGATCTCCGCCGCCTTGGTCCGGCGCAGGGAGTGGGTGCCGTATCCGCTGGGATCCAGCCCAATCGCGGCCACCCAATCCCGCACAAGCCGACCGTATTGGCGCGTTGAGATATGAGGGCGGTCGTGAAACCGACTGGGAAACATGAACCGGCACCCAATCATTTCCGGAGACTTGATCCATGCAGTAATCGTATCCCGCGTGTTTTCAGAGAGTTCGAACTGAACGGGTCGTTTGGTTTTGCTTTGGATCACGGATACCCTTTCGCGAACGCGATCATCCCTGACCAGGTCGGTGACGGCCAGTTTCACCAAATCACATCCACGAAGCTTACTATCGATCGCCACGTTGAACAGCGCAAGATCGCGAAGATTCCGGGCCAGTTCGAGCCGCGCGCGGATCGCCCAGACCTGTTTTGGCAAGAGCGGACGTTTCTGGCCAATGATCCGGCCTTTGTTCCAGGTTCTTCGTTTCGGGGTGACGGCGGGAAGTTGGACTCTTGACATAGTTTACCCTCCAATCCTCCCGCCAAGCCCTGACATCAGCACCGCGCTGACACCCGAGTTTTACTAGTGGTTTGAATGGTTGTAGTCCGGTTATACTTTGTATTGAAAACGGCGCGAATGCATTGAGTCGGACCGAACCCGAACTGTACTTATTTTATTAGCAGCACGTGCTCGCAGAACGATAGATATGAACTTCGTCCCTGTTCCCGGGCATTAGGGTAATTTACCCCTGTCCAAGAAAGGAGCATGGAATGGGACAATCGAGACGCAGACTTAAGTTGCCGTTCCCTGTTGGTCCGATCCTAAATCACCGCAACGCCAGATTAACGCTGGATAATACATCTCGGTGTTTCACGAGGCAACTTAGCCACCGACAGTTTCAAACCCAATTTGCCTTGGCGGTGCTTGCATCACGACGAGGGGAACTTCCTTGACTCTATGCTGGCTAAGAACCACAAGAGTGTATTGGTGAAAATTACTCGTTGCCGCGATGCTGCCGGCTTCGATGACCCAATGGCCTTCAGACTAATTGTAGCATGTGCCCCAGCATAGGAACGGGTTTCGCTGGGGTCTTCGCTATGAGCTCGTTCCTCGCAAGCATTCGCAACTGTCACCTGACATACACCAGTCATTGCGTGACCCATGAAAGAAGGCGCCGTATGAACAGCACATGGCTCATAGATAGCGTGCTTGATGATCGATAGATCAGGTCTCAGGCTCCGTTTCAATCAGTCATTCAACGTATTTACGCGCTGCATTCTTTGTTTGATCCCGACACTCTTGGTGTTGCTCTCAGGAACGCAGCTTCCTGCCCAAGTCGCCGGCAATGCCGACGGATCTGTTTGTGACGAAGGTTTCGAAAACAAGAACGGATCCTGCCTAAGAATTGACTTGCCGGAAAACGCGTATTTGACGGGCAGTTCCTATGGCAGTGACTGGGAATGCAATCATGGATTCAAGCATGTCGGGGAGTTTTGCGATGAAATCTATGTTCCTGAGAATGCCTATCTTGCGTCGACCGGAGATCGATGGAAGTGCAATCGCTTGTTCCAACGTGTCGAAGATAGATGTGAAGAAATGTTTGTGCCTGAAAACGGGTTCGTCGAAACACGATTTGGTGCGCAGGAAGCGCATTGCCACTGGGGTTTTCGCAAAGAGGGCCGGGAGTGCGTTGCAATAGAAGTTCCCGAGAACGGGCGCTTATCTGACAGGCGAAGCGCTGATGGCTGGGTGTGTCTGAGAGGATTCAAAGCGACGGAAGGTGGCTGTGACTTTGTGATCGTTCCCGATCACGCATACCTCGCGTCTGACACATATTCTGGATGGAAGTGTGAGCGTGGTTTTCGCGCGACCCAGGACAGGTGCGTTGCGATCCTTGTACCTTCAAACGCTCATTTGAATCGAAGAGGTGATGGTTGGGAATGTAATCGGCCGTTCACAAGACAGAACGATAAGTGCACCGAATATGTGCCGCGACAGTAGGTTGGTGGAAATCAATACCGCCTGAAACATCCGGAAGGACCAAGCCGTGAACCATAACTCAATTGATGAAAACCTGGGTAAAAGCCTCAAAGCCGAAAGGGCGCGTCGCCGGTCCTACGGGATTAAGATGTTTATCGCGACGGCGGTGTTTGTTGCGGCGATAATTGCAGCGGTGTTTCTCTAATGCGTAAAAATGCCCCTCAAGTAACCCTTCCCGCCTCAAAGATGTCAGCTCGTGGTCTGGAACAAAGAGCATTTCAGGACCGCAGTGTTCGAAAGGCGCGGAACGCTGACGTATCTGGTGTGATAGAGGAAGAATTTGGAAAGTACTTGATTAAGGCTGGCATTCTGAGCGGTAACAGCGTTGCGCGCGCCTTCCCCAAGCCACCAGCTAAAACGCAGGCAATGATTGCCGATGCAGTTGGTGAAACACCGGCATTGGCCATTGAGGCCCTAAAAAACATTCTCGAAGAGCGAGACAGGAAACGTAGCGGTCAACGCCGTTTGGAGGGAAACTCCGGTACGCTCGTGCCCAGTGAAAGAGAATATGCCGAGGCATTGCGCCAGATCAGGCTCACCCCTGCGCAGGTTACAATGCTCAAAGCACTTACAATCGCAGGCAAGGAAGGTCTGACTATTGGCCACTTGTCTCAGGCAGCCGGTTACAAATCGCGCGAGGCGTCGATCAAGGTCTTCAAGAAAATCGGACTATTGATCGCAGAATATCTGGAACTCGAACTTCCCGAAGCTGGATCGGCACAGAATGATGGAGCCGCGCAGGTCCTGGCATTTTCTCACATCGAAAGTGACGATGAGCCAGCAACTTGGATTATGCATCAGGAACTGCGCGACGCTGTTCGTTTGGTTCTATGACGCAAACTAAAGCACCTGAATCCGAAGAGAGTTCCTGACCGTTCCAAATGCACGAAAGGTTGCACACGTAGCTTATGCTGGAGAAGAAACCATACCCGCTCGACCTGATCTATGTACCTGTGAAGCGTACAAAAACGCTTGATCAACAAAAAGTCCTGACGCTGGCCGAAGATATTCTGAAGAACGGCCAGAAGACCCCGATCCAGATACGCTCGGACAATAAGAGGTTTGTGCTGATTGAAGGCCTTCACCGACTAGAGGCCATTCGCGCCTTGGGCGGTGATACGGTCGAAGCCTATTTGGTCCGCGCCAGACTACACTAAATGCCTATTGGAATTGGCGTTCGACAAAGCCTCGGAAAATGTCAGAAGACGTTGACTTTCTTCATCCCAAAGATGCAAACGTGCACAATGAAAGCTCTCATATAGAGTAATACGCTGGCAATTTTCCAACTCAGAATGGTCACGCAAAACCTCGTTTAGCCGATAAAACGGTATGCGGCTGGCAAGGTGGTGAACATGGTGCACACCAATATTGGCAGAGAACCACCGCAATATGCCCGGCAGGGCATAGTGAGAGCTTCCATAGAATGCGGCATTCTGAAGATTCCAAGCCTCTTCCCGATCCCAGGTCGTGTGTTCAAACTGGTGTTGAATGTAGAAAAGCCAGATACCAATCGACGCGGCGACGATCATGGTAGGCAGGAATACAAAAACCAGTACATCCAGGCCTCCGGTCCAAAAAATCAGAGCCAGGACCACCGCAATCGCGGCGTTTGTTCCCATTGCACTTGCCCAATACAGCCAGCCTGACCGCATGAAACCAAAGGGCAAGCGATTTTGAAAAAAGAACGTGTAGACTGGTACGATACAGAACAGGAAGAAGGGGTTCCGGATTAACCTGTAAGCGGCACGCCCGAACCAATTCCGTTTCAGGTATTCCTCAATGGTCAATGTAGGAATGTCACCCATACCACGCCGATCAAGGTTACCGGTTGAGGCATGGTGAATCGCATGGCTTTGCCGCCAGACGTCATAAGGAGTGAGGGCGAGAACACCCAGAACCCGGCCAGTCCAATTGCAAACGGTACGGTTTCTAAAGAATGATCCGTGACCACAATCATGCATGATGATGAAGATACGCACCAGAAATGCGGCGTTCAGGATGGCCAGTAGAACAGCGACCCAAATGCTAAGGGATAGCGCAAACCACGCTGCGCCCCATAGCGCGACAAAGGGGATGACAGTGATTGTCAGTTCAAAAACACTACGCTTCGTATCGGGCACACGGTATTGCGCGAGCGCCCGGGTCAATTCCTGCTGTTGCAACTGACTTGTTCTCCAACGGCTCTTTGGAGCCCACTGTGCAAACGGGCACCCCAGAAGGGTGCCCGAAGCAGGCTATGCGAGTGCCAGGTTGGCGGCGCTTTCGCGTCCGTCACGGCCAGCTTCGACGTCAAAAGTAACCTTCTGACCGTCTTTCAATTCGCTAAGGCCGGAACGTTCAAGTGCTGAAATATGCACGAACACGTCGCGCTTACCATCTTCAGGCTCGATAAAGCCAAAACCCTTGGTCGAGTTGAACCATTTTACTGTGCCATTTGCCATGGTGGAAGTCTCCTAATACTTGCCGCCCGCATGATTGCGGCGACTCGGCGCGGTCGGTCTGAATCGAAAGACTGAACGCCGAATTGAGGAGACAGCAGGTCGAAAAAGAAAAACGTAAGCCTTGTGTATATGGACTTTGAGTACACACGATACAAGCCTTGATGCAGTAGAGGACAACAGTGAATTTGAGCCTCCCTAGCTCAAGTCAGGATAAAGAGAACCAGAGTCGTTGCTAAATCGCGCTTTGTCTGTGTCCTGTTCATTGCCGGACAAACGCTTGCTGCGCCCGGAACGAATGGTCCGTCTTCACGCCGCAGTGCCGCGCTAACGATGATGCACATGTGATAAAATCTGTGCTGCGAGCGCGCGCAGCGAGAAAATCCGAGGTCTGGTGAGGGCTCAGTGCGGTCGCTCAGAAAAATTCAGTGAACGACCGGTGTGCGGGACAAAGCAGTCTTTCGTAGAGTCTCTGAAGACGAAGATGCAAATGGGTGATAGCTACAGATTATGGCCACGACATCTGCGCGAAATCGAACATCCATTCCTTACGCATTCGCGGTTATTGGTGTTCTTTTTGCTTCAATCTGTTTCGGCCTGGTTCCCTACTTCAGCCGCAGCCTAACCGAACAGGGCGTTGCACCCTATGCAGTCGCATTCTACCGTTACATTATTGCCGCTCTTCTTCTGCTTCCTGTTCTCATCGTGCACCGAAAAGAATGGCGAGAGATCACTTGGGGTCTTTTCGCCGGAGCCGTAATGGGGCTTGGTTGGATCGGATATGTAACGGCGCTGGAGAAGCTGCCCGCATCGACAGTGGGTGTGCTTTACATGACCTATCCAATGTTCACCTTAGTTATTGCTTGGGCTGTGTTTGGAGATGCACCCACGCGACGCGCCATGTTGGCCGCTGGTCTGATTGTGGTTGCAGCTGTCATTGCTGGCTCGCCTGCGTCAGTGGCTGCGGAATACCTACCGACGCTGCTGCTATCCCTTGCCGCCCCATTTGGGTTTGGCTTCGGAATTTGCGTCCTGGTACACAGGTTGTCACGGATTGCGCCGTTGGCACGTATCGCGTCAGTTTCTCTGGGGTCTGTTCTTGGCCTCGCCCCGCTCATCTTTGGTGCTGAGGTTGGAGAGCTTCTCCCAAGGGAACAGTCCGATTGGCTTTTCATTGTTGGTATTGGTCTGGTGACCGCTTTCGTGCCTCAGCTTATCTACACAATATGCTCGCCTGTTATTGGAGCTTCTCAAACTGCGGTCGTCGGAAGCATCGAATTGCCCACTATGTTTGCCGTGGGATACCTTGCTTTTGGCGAAGCCATCACTTTTCCTCAAGCTTTTGCATGTGCCTTAGTGCTGGGCGCAATCGCGATCACAAGGAGTAGAAAGACGCGCAACGTAACTATCGTGCTCGCAAAATCACCAAGGCGGTAGTACTAGCCTCGATGCTGCCGTTCTCTGAGGTGAGCAAGCTCTGTACGGGTATTTAACGAGATGACGACGGAGCGGTGCGGGTAGTTTAATCGACTGCGCGGAGACCGATGTAGTCCTTTTTGCTCATTAGGGTTGCTCAATTGCCACCGAAAATTTCTTACGAAGACAAAACAAGCTTAATTTTTCTCATTGAGCTTTAAGGTAGATTTGACTCACGTTTTTTGAGCGAGGATAAGGCAGATGGCAATCGGTAGGCTTGTAAGTCTAAGCCGAGTTTCACGGTGCAAGATTTTGGTGGGCTTCAGCTCAGCGATCTCAATTTATCTGATACTATCCGCCAGCGCACACGCCCAAAGTTCCCAGGGTTGCGTAGAATTGGGCTCTCCTCGGATAGAATATTCATCCGGATCTGAAAGCACTCGCGTTAATCAAACAATTTCAACGACGGAACGCACGTGTCTGCCGATCCCAAACGGACCCATAACAGGACTTACAATTGGCAACTCCTCAATTACGTCCTCAGGTGAAGTTGAGTTGTATGTTCCCGGCCAAAATACCGTTCCAACTAATGCTTCAGTGTTAACTCTTCTGAATGTTGATGTCGCCGCAGGCAGCGGAGACTTTGTATCTAGGGAGGCGTTGGCAACAAACATCAACGGGAAGCTGAGAGTGAACCTCATTGGAACTTCGATTGGTTCCGGCAGATCAATGACGTTCGCTCCCTTCAACGGCGCGAATATCGACCCCACTGAAGTTTACTTCCAGTCAGACCGACCGTTAACCTACGACAACCTGACTGTTATGGGGGCGACCGAAGTCGTTTTCGGGGCGTACTATATCCAAACTCGGGTTGCTGAGGCTTCTGATTTCACGCTGACGAATAGTTCGATTTCTTCAACCAGTGACATGGCGATTGCGGCAGGCACGACTGTTCGGCTTGATGCGGCAAGCAGTTTGAACACCGTAAACTTTGAGAATTTTGGCACGCTGGCCGGAACGGGAACCGTGAACGCATTCAACTTCACAGTTAAGAACGGAGGGGTGCTTTCGCCGGGCTTTTCAATTGGTACGCTTAACAATAGTGGCGGTATCGCATTTGAAACTGGGTCAAGGATCTTAAGTGAAGTCGATCCGACGGCCGGTCAGAAAGCCGATTTGGTGTCATCCAGCGGGCCCGTTACAGGGATTAACCGCGCCACTATACAAGTCGAAGCCGCTCGTCCCGGCCTGACTGCGCAGGACTATGCTGCTGGCAACGACTACACGGTTTTTCAAGCCTCGCGTTTCGATGGAAACTCCCCAACTCTTGTTGCCGGAGGATCTCTGCCCGCCCTATCCAGTCTGAGTATCTCAAACACGCCAACCGCGGACGGTAGAATCGACATAGCGTTTTCGACCCTCCCCGTCTCGAGCTTACCGCAGCATCCAGCAGTTGTAGGATCACCCAATGCAAGCAATCTCGCTGGTGCGGTGGCCAACACTGCAATCAAGTCACCTGGAACCATTCTGACCAACGGCACAACCTTGGGCAATGCAGTTAAC
Source organism: Ruegeria sp. C6 (assembly GCF_056537625.1). Classification (NCBI taxonomy): domain Bacteria; kingdom Pseudomonadati; phylum Pseudomonadota; class Alphaproteobacteria; order Rhodobacterales; family Roseobacteraceae; genus Ruegeria; species Ruegeria sp. C6. The sequence continues at coordinate 11,080 of NZ_JBQFRW010000013.1, forward strand.
ACGCTTACCAATTCAGGTTTGGCTGGGTTTAATCGTGTGCACGCAGAGCCCTATTCCTCCAATTTGACCGTTGGGCTTGAGCAACTTGACCTGATAACAAACACTGTGCTGAGCCATGCTGACTGCCGCAAGTATCAAGCGGTTGGCTTCAGCAATGCGGATCAACCCGTTGCAGAAGGCGACATCGACTCGGCCCACAGCCCAAGCGGCGCAATAGACTGCTCTGATCGGCGCTGGTGGATCGACACGGCCTATGTGAGCGGGGACGTTGATGGAAGCAATGGCCTTGGGACATTCGACTATTCGCTGGGCACGATTTTGGTCGGAGCGGATGTCGCAAGCACCGATAGAGGTGTGGTCGGCGTGTACGCAGGATTTGGGACATCCTCCATGGATGAACACGATCAAGTCGATCAGGACTTTTCGACCGACAGCTATCATGTGGGCGTCTATGGGCGCACAACAACCGGAACTTGGGAGTTCTCCGGGCTGGTCGGTTACATGTTCGGTGAAACCGACGCCAAGCGGAACAACCCTTCTGTTGATGGCTTTACGGGAGGCGAGGCAAAGTCTGATTTGGACCAAGAGGGCATCCATGCCGGTATCCAGGCACGGAAGCTGTTTAACCTGGACAGCGGTGCAAGGGTTTCTACGGTTTTTGGATTGAACTACGGGCGTATCCAACAAGGTTCAGGCACAGAGACGGGCGGTGGTGATTTCAATTACTCGATTGAAAAAGCGAACGCAGAATCGCTGGTCGCTTCTATTGGAATTGACTACCAGCGGGATTTCTTGACAGAGAATGGTGTGCTAACCCCAATCGCTTTTGCTCGTTACGAGTATGATTTTTTTGCCAACAAGGACAGTGAACACGAAATCACTGTCACGAGCCCGATATTTGGGACATTCACGCAAGTCGGACAAAACCGAGGCGCCAATGGTTTCGTTCTTGGGCTTGGGCTGGGCTATCAGATTTCTGATCTGGCGAGACTAACGGCAGGATATGGCTATTCAGTTCGCTCCAATGGCCAAGAACATGGCCTGGGTGCAAACTTAAGTGTTCGGTTCTGATTAGGGTGGACCAACGAAGAGGAGTGGTAAGCTAGCTGCAATAACTTGCGGAAGCTATTGTGGCGATGTGGGCTTCATTCTCTAGCGATCAAAATTTGGGGATACTAAAAACATAAAGCCGCGATTTCTTGGCATCGTCTGTCAGGATATAGAGAAGCCCTCTGGTCTCATCGAGAGCGATCCCTTCGGGATGTTTAACTTCCTTTTGTTTGCCATCTTCTGTGAACGTCAAACTGATAGACTTTACGGACTTGGACTCTGGATTGTAGACGAAGATTTGACGGCCTTTGTCACTCACAATCCAAAGAGAACGTGAGGACGGGGACCATGCTAGGCCACTCAAATCCAGTTCATCATCATCCACACGCTCGGAGATAAAACCTGCATCGCGGGCTAAAGGAATGATCTCAACAATTTCGTCTAGCGCTGGTGATACGACCATTAACAACCTTGGTTGTCCTTCAATGCCAATGAAGACCCTCCCGGATTCCGGGTCGACGGCGATGCCCTCAGGTCCCTTGTTCAAAGGATTACCGACGAGCAATTCAGCGGCGTCCGAGTAGCCTTTGAGAGATGTGAGAGGGATTGTAGTTAGTTGATTGGGGTCAGTCGGGTGAACGACTAGAATTGATCGATCAGTTTCCTGAAGTACTAAAACAGTCCCATCTTTTCGTGATGCGACGCCCTCCAAATCTGATCCTACCAATGCTGGTAACTTGAAAGAGTTTCCTAATACCCCGTCGACTCCGAGTAGGTGCAGTTTAGGTTCGGCATCACTTACAGACCACAAGAAGCCTTCAGCGTTAGACATTGCCAAACCGGAAGGCTCCGAAAATCCCTCTGATTTGTCTGCCACCTTAAATTTATCGACCAGAACCAAACCAGCACTTTCGGCGTAGGCAAAATCGGTCCAAGGCAAGAAGGCTGCCGCAACCAAGCTGGCCGCAAAAGCGAGTCGTCTAAGTTTGCAGAAACACCGTGAAATTTCAGCTTTTGACGAAAACACTCTGTTTTCTGTCATTGGATTCTCTCGCGCTTGGACCACATCCCTGTATCAGCGTTCGTATCACAGTCCGGATACGATGTCCGAAGAATGCACTGTAATCTCTTTACCTGATCCCGCCTGTTGCGATTGAATTGAATAGGGCACGATGTGCCTTTGGTTAAGCGTAAGCCTTTGGCGTGAGCAGGAAGGAAGACAAGTTGAATACGACCCTCACATTTGTGACCGTGTTGTTGATGCTGCTGTTGCCAGGTGCTGCGGTGTCACAAGTCGACCCTGCGACGATGCTAGCCGGGGCTTCGGGGTCGGAAATCGTTATCGAACGCCGGTGGACGCAGTTTCGTGGCAAACAGGAACTGTATTTCTTTACTCTCGATGTGATCGTCACGATCATTCTGGCTGGCTTGATCGTCTATCATCCGGTGAGACGTAAAGCCCGTAGAAGCGTCCGCGACATAGTTATGCCAAGGCTTTTCTTCCTGTATGCGCTTATCGGCATGGCGGTTGGTTTCCTGGTGGTTCAGCACGGGTCAATGATCGGTTTTGTCATATTTGGAATCGGAGCGTTGCTCAGGTTCCGCTCCAATCTCGATGATCCGGTGGACACTGTCGAAATGATAATCGTGACTGTTCTTGGTCTTGCGGTCGGTTTGGGCTTGCCGCTGATGGCCACACTGGTGGCGGTTGTATGTTGGTGTTTCATTTGGCTTGGTGGAAGAAACAAGGGTGTAGAGATTTCCCTCAAGGCCTCAGACGAAGAGCACTCGTTGAATGTCAGCGGCGCCATTGAAGCTATGGCCGCAGACGCTGGATGGAAGCTGGTCAGAAAACACCACGTCCCCGGAAAATCTCGCGTTTCATTGCTGTTCATCACCTCGGGTGGACTTTCAGAAGCTCGGATAGAAGAGATGATAAACGATCTGGTTCCTGAAAAAGTTGAACTGAAACTCAACCTCTAGTCATTTAACAAGGTCTAAACGTTTCAACACCGCGTTCGGGGATCTGATCTCTTTCGGGAGCGACTTGAAGTTTACCGACCTTTCGAAATCAGGCCCTCGATATACTGCTATCCCAAACTCTCCGTTTGGCTGGAACGTAACATGAGTGAAGCTGTGAGGTGATCTGGCTTTTGAGCCAATAAGCCGTCGCGGGCCACCCCCCAAACAAGCTTGAGAGACGTAAGCTACCCCGTCTTTCCAACCGGGATAGAAGGCATGATGGTGGCCTGACAAATGCAGAACGACACCGCTTTCCAAATAGATTTTTTCAAGTGTTGGGTCACCGATGATTTCGCGTTCGCGCTGGATCGCGAACGGCCAAAGTGGGAGGTGACTGAATGTGACAATCGGGTCTCCGTCTGCACCCAGTTCCTGTAGGCGGTCCTGCTGGTCACCGGACAGGGGTCCTAGGGTTGTTGCATCCAGAGACGCAAACGTAATGCCCTGCATCTCAAATGCGTAGAAGAACGGGTAGTCATTTGAAACCAGGAAATCGACGTCTGGTTTTCTCGGAGTCCATTCCTCTGCGTATATTTTTCTTTCACGCTCGAACCCACTGTAGGCGGAGGCATCATGGTTTCCAGGCGTGACCGCAAATGGAATTCCGGCAGCCGCTAGAGGATCTGATACGGCCACGTGAAACGCATTCCACATCTCCATGACCTGTTTGTCGGACAAGTTGGGAATGCGCTGTCCCGCAACCATATCTCCGGTCGAAATAACCAGATCTGGATCAATCTCGATTATGCGCTCAATCGCCTTGTCGACGCGGGCATCGTATCTTACCGAACCATAGCTTCCATTCAGATCCGATATGACGATGACATCCAATGCCGCCGCTTTGCAGGCGAGCAGAGCGGTCCAAATGAACACCGCAATAAGAGCAGAACACCTACGGTACATAACAGTCCACAGCCTCTACCTCGGTGCCGTTTCTCAAAAAGAATGCGACAGGATCCAAGTCGAACATCAAATCGCCATTTGAACAATTGCTCTGGAGAATGGACGTTGCCAGCGCAGTATTTTTGACAACTTGTGCAATCTGACTGTCTGACAACCCAAAGCTTTGCGATAGCCAGTCATAGAATGGGCCTTGGGATTGGAGGTCACTATTCAATGCAATCAAGCGCCGATACGTGCTTGGAGAGAAGTGGCGAATTTTCTCCAGCATTTGAGTAGATTTCGCGAAGTTGGCGTATTGGACACGCCCACCAGCATCGTTGTCGTTTAGATTGCTGCGACGGATCAATAATGCGTCGTCGGGAACGTCTCCATCGTTTGGCTCATGGTGCTTGGCTTTCTTATGCTTCAGCTTTCCGTCTTCGACCCAATACCAATAGGGTGTGAAGTCTATGTTTCCTACACGGTCCTGCTGGCTGAAGATGAAGTCGAGTAGAACAATTTCGGTAAGTTCTTGCATCCAAAATGCCATCTGTTGGTCACTGACATCGGGGCCGAGATCCTTGTTGATGATCCGGTCTTTTCGGCCTTCTTTAACGCCCTCTGCAATGGCCTCTGAGATTGGTTTTGAAGACCGCAGAGCCAAAAAAGCTGGCGTTTCCTGAAAATCGAGGTTTTGGCCTTTCCCCCAACCAGATTTGCGGGTGCCGTTGATTTCCGAACCGTATCGATGCCCAGGACTATCAAGCAGTACACCGTATATTTGCGTTCGATCTGCGGTGAATAAATCATCGGTCGGTTGGTATGAGTTCGGATCGGCGTCCGCAGCTGCAAAGACCCGCCAGCCTTCATGGTTCATGCGCCCGCCATGAGAGCCACCAGAAATCGCAAGGCCAGGCTCTGCAACCTCGGAAAAATGCGCCTGGGCGTCCATGCTACGCCAAACGGCGACTGGAACTTTGACAGTCGCGTCGAAATATCTAGAGAAATGATAGTAAAGCAGCGACGAAGTGGAAAACGTTCCACTGGTGCCCTTTTGGTTCATGGTGGACTTGAATTTAGCGACCCTGTCCTTGGCCAGATCCTTCGCCGCCTTCCCCTCTTTGCAAGCGTTTCTCTCGAATTCAGAACGGTTCCCCGTGTAGGGTCCTTCCGAAATATCGTAGACTGCCATTCCTGGGCTGGTGCTCCAGGTTTTTGGGCAAATAGCAATTTCGGAGGCATAGAAATCGATCTCGCAATAGGACGTTTCTTCCTCAAGATCGCTTTTCTTATACTCGCCCGCTGGAACTTTTTCGATCCGAATACAGCGTTCAGTAACGCCGTTGGGACTATCAAATGTCGTGGCTTCACCGAGAACATCGTCGTTAGCCCACAAGACAGTGGGTGCAATTAAAGCAAGTGACCCCAGAAGATTGAACTTCATTTGGATAGTCCTCCCAATATCATTTGGGGCAAATCGCTGCCTGTTGCTCGTTGGAGATCTTCAATTTTGGGTCGACACTGAAGTTGGAAAATTTTGAGTCAATCCACTGGTCGCACCCGCCTGAACAAGGGGCTCCGTTTCGGGCATCATTCCAATATTCCTTGGCCCTTTCTTCTGTCCAACCGCAAAACTGAACGAGCGCCATCGCCGACAAAGCACCTGAGGAATGAACGCCCCACATGCAGTGCACCAGAACAGGGCCCTTTCCAGGGTTTTGAATCACCTCGTGTATGGACGCCACGACAGCATCGGGTCGGGAGGATCTGGCGCTCTGATAGTCAAAGGATCCGTTTCCGCAGATGGTGCGACCGTATTCAGTGTTTTTGCCGAAGTCGGCATAAAACCCTGTTGAAAACCCTTCACTGCACAGAGTTTCGCGTTGACCTTCACTTAGGCCAGTTCGATCCTTGTCGCCGCCCTTGAAGCCGGATCGATACAACACTCCGCTTAAGACTGGGCGAAAGAAAGCGACACCATCAATGCCTCCGTCACCACCCTTTGAAAGCATTTGACTGTTGCTTGGACCGCCATTTCGACTGGTCACGTCAGAATTCGCAGCGGTTGCGAGAACACCAATGAATATGAGGGACGCCAAAAACCGCATGCCAAATCCTTTCTATTCTTGAACCTTTAATGTTCAAACTCTTGCGACCTGATAGTCTCTCGGAAAGGCTAGTTCATGACAACCATATCAAGTGGGTAAATTGCTTTCCGCTGTGAAACTTTAGATTGGCCACACGAGATTGATGATAACGACGACTACGAAGTAGGCTAGAACAACTTTCCAGTTCCATTGGTGTTTGTTTTCTTCGTTGATCACGCCAGCCGATTTCAATGCCAGGTTAGTGATGATTAAGGCGACAACGATGACCGCCGCATGTGCCAAGTCGAAATGCAAACTTAAGCTCCCATTTGCAGATGTTTGATTGATGAAAATGTGTCAGCAGCCACCTGATGGCAGCATAGCTACATCTGAGTACCTTCCATCAGATGTCGAGATCCGAGCACATGCACCAGTATCCTTGTTAAACCAGTACGAGGTCAGCCCTTCGCTTCGGATGAGTTCAAATCCGAGACTTTGGATGCCCATTTCAGCTTGGCCCGCTCTTGCCCCTTCAAATGACGAAAGATCGCTAGAGCTGCCCACAGTTGGTGCACTTGCATCCACTGATCCGCCACTCTCATCGCATGCTGCCAGTGCAGAAATACATACCGCGCCGATCACCATTAGGACATTGGTTCTCATGTGTTTTTTTCCTGGCTGTTTTTGGAACGTGTTCAAGGGCTTCTGGTCGATCACCTATTCAATTCCGAAAATTACGTTGTAGTCGACGGAAGAGTTGCTGCGATTGATAACCTCCACAACATGATCACCAGATTGCCAAAGCTGCCCTCGATACTCCTTGTCCGCCGACATCAATCCCAACAGTTCAGAACCATCGGGGTTGCGAATAACGTAGTCCGAGGAGCCATTTCGCGGAGCAACGCGGACGTAAAGAAACTGTTCGTTTTTCGCACCAAGAACATATTGCTGCGACGCTCCGGGCGCGAGTTCACCAACGAGTTCTGCGCCAGTGGAACCAGGATCAAATTTGACACGCTGGCTACCAGTAGAACCTGCGGCACCTGCCATGGCTCCACCGCCATCATCCATCGCCTCGACAACCGACATCTCTCCAATGCTTCCATCCTTGTGCGCAATGCATCGCCAAAGTGTTCCACCTGCATCACGCAGCATGACGAGCGTACCAGCTTCCGAGAACTGAGAGCTTTCAATCGTTCCGGATTGACCGTCTGGTCCACCAACCTGCCGCAAATGGTCGATACACGCGTCGTCGGCTTCTGACATTGCAAAAGCAGCTGTGCTCGCGATTGCGAACATGGGTGTGAGGAGCTTGAGTAAAACGAGTTTCATCAGATTGTTCCCTGTTGGCTCGTCCTTACTGTTTTGTTCCGTACAAAGCGGAACCTCATTTAGCTTCTCGTAACTTTGACAGAAACTCATCGCATGCCTGTGCGCTGCCGACGATCTCGTCTGTCGTTTCAATTCCTTGCAGAGATGCAATCTCGGAATTTACGCGATTGAGGATCTGATCCGCTTGCTCGGCGGTGATAAGGTTCTCGGCTTGTGCTCCTTTCAATGTGGTGCAGACACCCGCGGACAAGCCTGTCGCAACACCGACACCCACCGCGGCCCCGCTACCCAAGGTCATAACCCCAACCACGCCAAGGATGAGCCCGATCACAATTCCCAAGATCACTTTTCCCATGTTTTCCTCCCTTTTGGTGAGACAGAGGTCCGCCTTCATTTCTGGTGTAAACTGCGAGCCCACCTGCAAATGAAAACCAGCGCCAAAATGCTGAGCACCGGTGCAATCGCCGCGAACCATGGCTTGGCGGACTCCGAAACTAAGTCCGCTACAAGTATCCAAGGTAGTCCCAACGGCAGTAGGAACGCTCCGGACAAAGGGTCTCGTTCCTGTCCCAACGAGCCAAATGTGCCCGTCAAGAATGCAAACAACGCCAACAGGTACAGGACCGAGAATACGATGATGGTGGTTCTACAAACCAAGTCGAGCCTCGGCAGATCAAGCCAGTTTTGCGCAGCGGATTTCAGCTACGCAGCAGACAGGTCACAATGCGCCTTCGTCGCCCAGGAACTCGATTCCAGCTGTTGCGCCATCACTGTAAGCAATGCAATTCCAAGGAGCACGATCCTCGCCTACGCCGACTGTGACCTGTGTTCCCGCCTCGCTAAACGCGGATGAGAGCACCACGACTTGCGAGTTGTTCGTCGTGTTGGCTACATCTCGCAAACACGCCTGCTGAGCCAGCGTGAGTTCGGCGGGCGCACTTGATGTACTCGTATCGTCGCAGGCCGCAAGCAGTGCGAAACATGTCGCGCCCGCAATCATCACCATCTTGTTGGTCATCTTCTTCTCCCTCTGGTTCCCTTGAAATTAGTGAAATTGGATGCGCTTGTTTGAAGCTCTCGCGTCTGTGCAGCCAATTGAACATACCTTGATCCTGTGACTACCTTTCCCAAAACTTGCCGCGGTGGGCTTGGTCGGCGGGACGATATTTCGTTGACTATCGGGGCCGACATTAACGTGTGAAGGCCGAATGAAGTCGCTAGCAAATGCTAGAGCGAACTCTGGAAAGAGAGCGAGTACCTTAAGTCTGAGCATCGCGTCCTCCCAGCGCTCAATCATTGTAAAGTGCCTTCCGACCGCTAGCACTCACTCCAGCAGTCGAAAGGGCTCGGCACAGCGAGCAGCAACGACAACAACGGAGGTAAAATAAAGTTGTGTCGAATTCGCATGTTTGAATCTAATTTTTAATAAATCAATATTTTTTCCGCGCGTAAATTTCTCTACGCTCTCGTACGATAGGCCTCTGCA
>NZ_JBQFRW010000014.1:0-8771 GCF_056537625.1 Ruegeria sp. C6
GCCGGGCATTACGCGGCGCCGGGCCCAACCAGAGGAGATGTCTCACAAGAGACATTGACGATGGGCGGGAGCGTCACACTTCGAGCGTCTTAATCACCCAGCTTGGCGTGAATCTCATCCAGATCGATCTCACCCGTCGGCATTTTGTTGGCGGGATTTTCGAAATCATACTTGAACAGTTCAAAATCCTGTTTGTAGATCTCGTAGACCAGATGCATCGACAAATCGTCAAAGTAATCCTCGACCGGATGCACGCGTTTTGGCCCATGGCCTTCGGATTCGTTGAAGCGCGGGATTTCGGACAGAGTCACGGGATGCGAGGTTTCAAGATTGTCCAACACACCCTGCATCCCATCGTTGAACTTCTCGGTCCAAAAAATCCGATCATATCGCCCGCCATTAGCGATCAGCGTCGAGACATGGCCAGACATGGCCGACCAGTGAATGTCGGGGTCCATCGGACGCCGCCAACGGATCGTGTCACGTGCGAATAAAAGGAACCGGCGGAAACTGGCAATTTGGTCAAACTCGCCCTTGCCGTCGTCACCCCCGACTTCGATTCCATAGTTGTAAATCAGCGTTGGCACCAGATTGCCGCGATAGCGTTTGCCGTTGCGCTGGATGCCGCAGATCTTGTCAAAAAAGGAACTGAGAATGCGTGTGTAGGGATTACGCACGCAGGTAAACGTATAGGACTGGTGCGATTGAACATTTCTGGCAATCGGATCCTGACTGGCACCAAAGGCCCACTTGTGCATTCCGTCCTTGGCGTCGTGAATGTCACCATCAAAGAAGCTGCCATGATCCGAGAAATACATGATTTGCCCGATCGTCGAGCAGGCGCATTTCGGCACAACACGGTAGACCATGCTTTGACTTTCGGTCATCCATGTTCCTGGAAAACCCATCTACTGCGCCTCCTTAGCCAGTTATCGCATTGATACTCCGGCATTTTGACCCAAAGAACCAAAAATATTCTGTTTATTCAATCGCTCATCCTCAGTATCACGGTTGCAATTGGGCAGAAACGGGGAATTACGAGACGCAAATGGCAAAGATTGCCTATATCTTGCTGTGCCACAAAGATCCTGACGCGATCATTGCGCAGGCCAGTCAGCTAACGGCTGCCGGCGATTGTATGGCGATCCATTTTGACGCTCGCGCCAACGATACGGATTATGCGCAGATACGCGACGCCCTGAAAGATAACCGCAATGTCACATTTGCAACGAAGCGGATCAAATGCGGATGGGGCGAATGGTCACTGGTTCAGGCCACGCTCCATGCATTACAGGCGGCGGTGGATCAGTTCCCAAGGGTCACCCATTTTTACATGCTGTCCGGCGATTGCATGGCAATTAAAACCGCCGAGTATGTGCACAGCTTTCTTGATGAACGCGACATGGATTTCATCGAAAGCCATGACTTCTTCGAAAGCAATTGGATTAAGACCGGAATGAAAGAAGACCGGCTGATCTATCGTCACTATTTCAACGAACGCAATCAGCCGCGCCTGTTCTATGCCGCATACGAAATGCAAAAGCGTTTCGGTCTGACCCGCGGCATACCCGCAGACCTGCAGGTCAAGATCGGCAGCCAGTGGTGGTGCCTGCGCCGTCGCACAGTCGAGATGATTCTGGACTTCCTGCGCCAACGCCGCGATGTGGTCCGGTTTTTCTCGACCACCTGGATTCCGGACGAGACGTTCTTTCAGACGCTTGTTCGCCACCTCGTCCCGAAGCAGGAAATCGAAAACCGTACAGTGACATTTTTGGTGTTTTCCGACTATGGCATGCCTGTCACCTTCTATAATGATCACTATGACATGCTGTTGGGGCAGAACTACCTGTTCGCTCGCAAGATCAGCCCCGAGGCCCATGAGTTGAAGGAACGGTTGGGTCAGCTTTATGCCAGCGAAGGGGTCACGTTCCACATCTCGGACGAAGGGCGTAATCTGTATCACTTCCTTGCCGGTCGCGGTCGGGTAGGACGACGTTTCGCTCAGCGCTTTTGGGAGGTCGGCAATACGTTAGGCCCCGAGCGGCAGGCGTTTCTGATCGTTTGCAAGAAGTGGCATGTCGCCAAACGGCTTGTTGACCAGATCGCGTCGGAAACCCCCATTCCCTGCATCGAATACATCTATGATGAGCAGGATACGCCATTGCCCGATTTGGGTGGAATCGAGACGACCCTGATTAAGCGGTCGCGCCATCGGCGGGCCGTTGCACGTATGTTGTTCGATTATTTCCAAAGCGACAGGCTGGTACTCTGCGTAGATCCGGCCAATCTGGACGTCATTCAGGATTTCTGTGCAGATCAGGCCCAAACACGTGTTCTGGAAATCGAATGTGCCTATTCAGATGAATATCTGACGGGCCATGCCCATCGTGTCGGTCTTGCGGGCCAGAACAGCTCACAGGATTCTCTTGCACGCCTGCTACCGACCCTTCGCAATGCGCTGGCTTACGAATCCGAATTGATCCGCAGCACCCAGAATGATGGGCTGTTCCATTTGCGTGAGGCAGCGGAACGTTCGGAGAATGAGGTGATTATTGCGGAATTTCTGGGGATCAGTGCCGATCAGGCCAAAGCGATCATGCAACTGGATTACCTGTTCGCTGATTGAATCCGGCGGCACGATCAGGTGCCGCCGGACATTCGCGTTCAGATGTCGAATTTGACACCCTGCGCCAATGGCAACTCGGCTGAATAGTTTACCGTGTTGGTCTGACGGCGCATGTAGGCTTTCCAGGCATCTGATCCGCTTTCGCGCCCGCCTCCGGTCTCCTTCTCGCCACCAAATGCGCCACCGATCTCGGCCCCGGACGGGCCGATGTTCACATTGGCAATCCCGCAATCCGACCCGGCCGCTGTCAGGAATTGCTCGGCTTCGCGCATGTTCAGTGTAAAAACGCAGGACGACAAGCCCTGTGGCACGTCGTTCTGAATCTCGATCGCCTCGGCAAAATCGTCATAGCCCATGACGTAAAGGATCGGAGCAAAGGTCTCGGCCTTCACAGTCGCGGTCTGGCCCGGCATCTCAACGATGGCCGGTTGCATATAAACACCGCCCGGCACACCTTCGGTCACGCGCTGACCTCCGAACACGGCACCACCCTCGGCCTTTGCTGATTCAAGCGCTGCGGTCATCGCATTGCCCGAAGCTTCATCCACCAACGGCCCAATCAACGTACCCTCGGTCAACGGATTACCGATGGGCAGACCTGCATAGGCTTTCTTCAGACGCCCAACCAGTTCCTCGCGGATCGAGTTGTGTACAATCAACCGCCGCAGTGTCGTACAGCGCTGCCCTGCCGTTCCCACAGCCGAGAATACAATCGCGCGAACCGCCATTTCCAGATCCGCCGACGGCCCAACGATCATCGCGTTATTGCCGCCGAGTTCCAGAATACACTTGCCAAAGCGCTGCGCCACGATCGGCGCAACCGCGCGGCCCATCCGGGTCGAGCCGGTGGCTGAAATGATCGGCACATCCTCGCTGGCAACCAGCGCCTCACCCAGATCGGCACCACCGATCAGGGTCTGCAAAAGCCCCTCGGGGGCGTCACCAAACCGGGCCAACGCCCGCTCAAAGATTTTCTGGCAAGCCAACGCGGTCAGAGGCGTTTTCTCGGACGGTTTCCAAACTACCGGATCACCACAGACCAGGGCCAGCGCAGCATTCCACGACCATACCGCCACCGGGAAATTAAAGGCCGAGATCACTCCGACCGGTCCCGCCGGATGCCACGTTTCCATCATCCGATGACCCGGGCGTTCCGAAGCAATGGTCAGACCATAAAGCTGCCGCGACAGACCAACAGCAAAATCACAGATGTCGATCATCTCCTGCACTTCGCCCAGACCTTCCGAGGTGATCTTGCCTGCCTCCCAACTGACAAGCGCGCCAAGGTCGTCCTTGGCGGCCCGCAGCTCTTCGCCCAGCAGTCGGATCAACTCACCCCGGCGCGGAGCCGGCACAACGCGCCATTCCTTGAACGCCGCTTTCGAGCGGGCAAAGATGGCCCCCATCTCGGAAACCGGAGTTTCGTGAACCTCGGCCAACAGGCTGCCATCTATCGGAGAGGTCACCCGCAGCGACCCGCCGCTAAGCTCAGCTGCAGTCAGGTCCAAATTCGCAAGCGTGGTTTCAGCAGTCATTATAATGTCTTTCATATCTCAAGCCGCCTTGTTTTGTTCGGTAACGTCACCGGCGCGATAAAGCCGGCCAAATTCGGTGTTCAGGAAATCGGCAAGCTTTACCTGCTCTTGCCGAACAAAGCCTTTCGAGGGCAGAACCCCTGTCCGCATCAGATCGACGACACCCAATACGCCTGCCGCAGTGGTGACCTGGATCGCACTCCAGACTTGTCCATCTATGGTGCGCGCAAAGGATTTGTTGATCAGGGATTTCTCACGCAACGTGCCATCAACGATGCCCTTTGCCGTGCAGTAGACCAGCACGACATCTTGATCCGTACGCGGCAAGGCCGTTTCAAAAATCTCTTTCAGCAGATCGCGGCGACGCTCTAGTCCCAGGTCACTGAGCAACAAGCGCAAGATATCCCGATGGCCCGGATAGCGGATCGAGCGATAGGATACCGCCTTCGCCTTACCGTCTAGCGTCTCGGGCAAGGTGCCCAGCCCGCCCGATGTATTGAAGCACTCGTACTCGACTCCGTCATGGCCGATCAGCTCATAATCTTCGAGGGGGGCGGTCTTGACCCTCTCGCCATTCACAATGGCATCACATGGATTGCAGTATTCGTTGATTAGCCCATCAGTTGACCAAGTCAGGTTATATTTCAACGCGTTGGTCGGATAGAGCGGTAACGCCCCGACCCGCATATGCAGGCCGTCGATTTCATCGAACTCGGCCGCCAGCGCAGCGCCCGCAATCCCGACAAACCCGGGGGCCAACCCGCATTGCGGCATAAATGCCGTCTCGCTGTTCTGCGCCAGCTCGCGCACCGCGTTGGTGGCGGCGACATCTTCGGTCAGGTCAAAGTAATGCGCCCCAACAGTTTTAGCTGCGCTTGCAATTGCCGGTGTCAGAAAGAACGGCGCGGCAGAGATCACCGCATCAAACCCTTTAAGGCCTTTCTCCAAGCCCGCGCTATCGCTGGCATCAATCTGCCGCGTAGAAATGCCCCGTTTCTTGAATGCTGACAGGGCCGCAAGATCGTGATCGGCAACAGTCACCGTGTAATGTGCCGAGGTTTTCAGCAAAGTCGCGATCATCTGACCGATCTTCCCCGCCCCGACTACGCAAATATTCCAGCTCAAAACGCGCCTCCATTCTGTGTTTCTTTTGATTATGAAGGGCGACTTGTTCGGATTGCAGATCGTATCTTGACGAAATGAGGTAATATTACGTCATTTTGACGTATCATGTGTCACTTTGCTAAATAGCTTATTCGAAAATGACTTCGAACATGGTCGAAGTCACAATCGTTTCAGCGCTCCTTTGAAGTGATTGTACTATCAGGTATGAGAGGACCATTGTCGGCTATACAACGCGGGCAATCACGGTTCGCCCAAGCATATAGGTGCCTTCAATGAGATCTCTCCGTGTCCTGCTTACCTGTTTCGCATGCCTGCTTCCTTTTGCAGCACTGGCCCAATCCGCTGAGGCACCTGCCGCTGAGATTTCGTTAGAGCTCAATGCCTTGGAAGACGTCGGCAGTGCCTGCAGATTGACCTTTCTGGTGACCAACCAATCCGGAACCACTATCGATGAAGCCGTATTCGAGACGGTGATATTTGACACCGAAGGCAGTGTCGTTACCCTCTCGCTTTTTGATTTTCGCGACTTACCTTTGGATCGCCCACGTGTCCGTCAGTTCGATCTGCCAGAGATGTCTTGCACGACTGTTGGGCGCGCATTGATCAATGGCGCGAGTTCATGCGTGGTAAAAGGCTCCCAGAGCGACATCTGTCAATCGACCCTAACGCTCAGCAGCCGGATTGAAGTGGAGTTGCTTGGATGAATATTCTCTCTTCTCTTCGAGAGATCCTGACCCTTGGCGGGCCCGTTGTGGCTATCCTTATTGTCATGTCGGTCCTGACCGTAGCAGTTACTCTTTACAAGCTTTGGCAGTTCGCTGCCTGTGGCGTAGGGCGGCACAAGGTTCTGTCACAAGCGCTGCAGGCCTGGGATGCTGGAGATCGAGCCACTGCACGCGCGCGCCTCGCTCAGAGCAGCAGCTATCTTGCACCGCTTGTCGAAGCCGCCATGGACGCGCTGGACACTCCTGATCTGGACGCTCGACTGGATGCCGAAGCTGGATTGGCACTGGCCGGGCTGGAGCGCGGATTTCGGCTTTTGGATACGGTCGCCCAGCTTGCACCCCTGCTTGGATTGTTCGGAACAGTTTTGGGAATGATCAATGCATTCCAAAGCCTTCAGTCTGCCGGGTCTTCTGTCGATCCCTCATTGTTGGCAGGTGGCATCTGGGTTGCTCTGGTAACAACAGCCGTTGGCCTTGCGGTGGCAATGCCGACTTCAATGGTCTTGTCTTGGTTTGAAAGCCGAACTGCCCGGGAACGGGTGTTTGCGGACAAAGCACTGCGTACGGTTCTGGTCCCGAACAACTCGAACCAGGCCGCCTCAGGCAGGACCGAGATTCTGAACGCTGAACATGCGTAACACGGCGCCCTTTGTAAGACGCCCGATGTCGATGACCCCGCTCATCGATGTCATCTTCTTGCTGTTGCTGTTTTTCATGTTGTCTTCAACTTTCTCAAAGTTCGCGGAAATCGAAATCAGCAGCGCAACCTCAGGAGCATCAGCCTCGGCTGAGCCGGTGGAGAGAATTTTCATTCAGATCGGTGCGGAGCGCGTGACTTTGAATGGCGAAACGCTGACGCTGGATGAACTGCCGGCGCAGATAGGGGCTGGTCAGGCTCTGGTGAGCCTTGATGCCGATACGTCCGCCCAACGGCTTGTGGATTTGCTGACCAGGCTGCGTGGCCGCGATGGCCTGACCGTCACGGTGTTGGAGTAGACCGATGATCCGCTTTGGTCGCCCAAGCCGCAAACGAGACTCGACCATCCCTCTGATCAACGTCGTCTTTCTGATGCTGATCTTCTTTCTGATTGCAGGCACCCTGGCACCACCGCTTGATCCCGAGCTTCAGCTTGTCGACACATCGGAACTCGAAGGCCGCGACCCTCCCGATGCGCTTGTCTTGAACGCTGATGGCATCCTCAGCTTTCGCGGAGTGCAAACCGACCCTGAGGCTTTCATGTCCAGCCATGATGACGGACCGGTCAGGATTGTCCCCGACCGCAATGTTTCTGGCCAACGATTGATGGAGGTAACCGGTGCCCTTCGGCGGCATGGGGCATCATCTGTGTACCTCGTGACCCAGCAGGCTTTGAAATGATCCGGAAGTCAGCGGCCATCGCTGCGTTGGCGGGTGTGCTTTCGCTTGTCTTGCATGTCTTTGGGATCAGTTTCTACGGTTCCAACCTGCCAGAACTGCGGACCAATGAGGAATCGGTCAGTTTGATCGAGCTTGGCAACACATTCGAGGAATTCACCGAAGACACGACGGACCCGGTGCAGCCGGACTCTGCTGAAGCCCCCGAGCCTCCGGTTGAAGACACTGTTAAGCCCGATACTGCCGACATCCCGATCAGCGATACACTCGTCGCTTCCCCCAATCCTCAGCAGGTATCTTCACCCGATGTCGGAGCGCCCGTCGCCCCACGATCAGAGCTTCAGGAAGAGGTGCCGACCAAACCGGTCGCCCCGTCCAATCCGGAACCAGCCACAGACGCAGATACCTCCGTAACGTCAGTGGTCGACCCGGAACCCGAGCGCTTGGCAGCTTTACCGCCCACAGACGCCTCAACTGCGCCGGTCCCTCCACTCAAGAGTACGGCAGTCGAACCAGAAATCCCAAGTTCGGTCGATGAGCCAACAAACGAGCCACCAGAAGAACAAGCCGCGCCTTCCGATCAGGCCGTATCTGTTTCCAAACGCCCCCGCCTCCCGGACAGAAGGCCCGCAACGGATACGCCAAAATCGCTCGATGGGTTCAGTAACTTCGACAATTTGCGCAACCCTACGCAAACATTGGAGTCGCCGCTTAGCCTTTATCAAAAGGAAGGGGCTGACCCGTTCCGAACCAGCAGTGGCAGAAATCAATCCTCGGGTCGCGGCGTTGGAAACTCCGATACCACGAACTATGCCGGACAAGTCCTGGTCCACCTCAATCAAACGCCCGTCGTCTATGTCCCGGTCCGCGGGTTTGCGCAGGTATTCTTCGAAATTAATCCTGATGGATCACTGGCTTGGGTTGATATCGTCGATAGCTCTGGCTCACCTGAAATCGAACGCGCCGCCAGAGATCAAGTCATCCGCGCCGCTCCATTTCCCCGTCCACCAAGCGGGTCAAGCCGCAGGCTATCGTTTTATTACCAAAATAGTTGATACCAAAGACAGCAGTTCGCCGAACCAGTTGATCGTTCCCTGAATGCTTCAACACGCTCCAGCGAGAGGATTTCGATCGGTCGTCACGGCAAGATCACCATGGGCGAAGCGCAGAAATTGGCAAAAAAGAGCTGATTCGACTGCTGCCCAATGACGGACAGCTTACCATAGAACTCGTTGGGGAGTTGGCGGGTCTTTTGGCTCTTGGTACACAGCGGAACGCCCGCAGCGTTTATGCTACGGGCTGCTCTGAGATTTTCTAAAGTTGGTTGCGGGAGCAGGATTTGAACCTGCGACCTTCAGGTTATGAGCCTGACGAGCTACCGGGCT
>NZ_JBQFRW010000015.1:0-8471 GCF_056537625.1 Ruegeria sp. C6
CTCGAACTTTCGAACGACGACAAAAAAGCTGGTCCGACAAAACGGCAGATGCGTTCTTCGCTCTCGGGGTTAAATAATTCGCCGGATCAAGTCGGCGCATTCATTTATTGTTGGTGGATCCATGCTCAAGACTCAACGATCCATCCTGCTTTTCGTAGATAACCCAATTTCTGATAAGGTTTGGAGACTTGCGGGCTTTGTAAGGGGGGAGAGTTGCTTAAGTTTGACGCGGAGACAACGAGATTACTTGAAATCGCCTATCAAGGAGCTGAATTGACGCGGCGAAGACAGGCTTCATTTGATGCGCTGTGCCCGGCTCCTGGTGAGACTATTTTGGATGTCGGTTGTGGCAACGGGATGTTAACAGCGGAGTTGGCCCGCGCAGTCGGCTCGGATGGCTATGTCATCGGGATCGACCCAAGCGAGGATATGACGGCAGCCGCAAGAGAACGGTGCAGTGACTACGCAAACGTGGAGTTTCGTGCGGGCGCCGCAAATAGCTTGCCCATTGAGGATGAGAGTGCTGACAAGGCCGTCTCGGTGCAGGTCTTTGAGTACATCGAAGACGTAGACGGTGCATTGGCTGACACGCTGCGGTGCGTCAAACCCGGCGGGCGGCTTGTCATCAGCGATCTACACTTTGGCAGCTTGATTTGGTTCAGCGAAGAGCCCGACAGAATGCAAAAGATGCTGACATCCTGGAACCAGCACTTTGTGAGTGGTTCCCTCCCGGAAAGACTGCCCGCACTGATCAAAGCGCGTGGCGACCAAGTGGAAGATGTCTTGTCGTTCACAATGACAGATCATCAGTTGAAGCCTGATGGCCTCGCAATCATGATGATGCACCTTATCAAGCAATACGCTGTCGCAAATGACCATGTTGATCCCACTGTGGCGCAATCGTGGTTTGACGAGCAGTTCGGCCTTGCAAAAGTTGGATGCTTCTTCTTTTCGATGACCCAATTTATCGTCGTGGTGCGCAAAAAGGGTTGATCGTACTACAAAACTGCCACTTGACCTCGGCTGCGTTCGCTAAACCATCTTATGGAGTAAAGTTGGTGGCTGGCTGTTGTCTACCGTCGCAACTCGAATGCCAAGAGTTTAAGGCCGCCTCGCAATCAGTGTTGCAAATAACTGATAGCCAAAAAGTGTGCGTTCTCTTGCACGACGGCGATACTCAGCGACCAATCCATTGTGCAGATCCTCTCCAATTTCACCGCGTTTCATCAGCACTTTGCCAGTTTCTTCGACCCAGGGGAGCATTTGGTCATTGTCCAGAATACTTCTGCTTTGAAGACTGAACTCTTCAACTGTGAATCCCGCATTTGAGGCCAGGCCGCGCAGCTTGGCGACAACAAATCGGTCGGTGACAAACTCGTTAACAAATATCTTGGCGCAGGCGTCCAGAGGATCGTCTGGCATGTTTCCTAGTGACGCTTTCGAAAAGTCAGCGTCACACACCACGAGACACCCTCCCGAACGTAGGACGCGCGCTGCTTCGGCTAAAAGGGGTGCAGGATCTTCCACATGGGTAAGCACCGTGTGCATTATCAAATTATCAACCGAGCCATCATCCAGGGGCAGCGACGCTCCTCCTGCGACCTCAAACTCCACATTGTCGTGGCCCCCAACCCGCGCTCTTGCTTCGGTCACAAAGCCTACCGACGGCTCAAAACCAATGACGCGCGCGGGGTTGGTTTTCTTCGCAATACGGCGCGTAACAGCTCCCGCGCCGCATCCGACTTCAACCGTCAGGCTATCTTCGGCAATTTCAAGTTTGGCCAGATAGTTTGAAACAATCTTTTCCATTGTGGGATCGGCCTGACGCGCGTCATCGCGTCGGCAAATGCGGAAATGAACTCCGCACCCGCAGCATCTACATCTTGAAACGGATCAGCCATCCCAACCACCCTCCATTAACGCTCAGTATTCTCGACTAAAAATCCTAGCATCACCTGAACAAAGAGCGGTTTCTACCAAAAAACAAAGCTCCCGCAGTGAAACGTTGAGTTCATTCGGGTAAACCGGCCAAACGCAACGATGCGCAGTCTTTCTCCAGTCTTTCTCGATCAGAAAAAAGTTGAGTTTTCGCCCACTCCGATATCGAAAACTGAGGACGGAACTTCATCACATTCCCTGCTTCATCGCGAGCGGCATCAAGGTTTTCCGTCTCTACATGGACGATTACAAGGTCGAGGTGTCCGAAGCCTTCAACCTTTTGACCATACTCGGTGAATGCCTTCTTGGCCTCCTCGTATTGACCGTCGAGCCGAAGGGCTAAACCCAGAACGCCTGCATACCAACCTGGATAGTGAGGATTCAGGGTAATGGCTTGTTGTGCGACCTGGATCGCTTCTCTTGCCTGCCCATTGAACGCCAATGTGAGGGACAATCTGGCGGCCACATCAGCGTGGTTCGGATTGAGAGCCAGCGCTTCGTTGAATTTTCCGATAGCTGACACTAGCTTGCCGTCGATTGCATCCGCAAAACCCGCAATTGCGTGAGCCTCTGGGTTGTAGCTGTCAATCTCCAGAGCCCTCCGTGCGCAGTCGCGAGCTTCTGCTAGCGCGGCACGCCGGTCAGCAACAAAACCATGTCTTGCTTCGACAGTGCAAATGAACCCCAAAGTACAATGAGGGGCCGAGTAACCCGGATCGAGTGCAATGGCCTGCTGTGCAAATCGACGCGCGTCGGTCTGTGCTTCTTTTGTTATTTTGCGCGATGCCTCTACAGCTTGTAATTGAGCAGTCCAAGCACTCAGGTTTGTAGTCCCAGAACCTCTGAAACGGGCCATTTCGCCCGCCAACAGTTCGACTTGTAGCTCAGTCGCAATCCTGAGAGCGATTTCATCTTGAACCTCGAATACATCTTCTATTAGGCGATCAAACCGATCTGCCCAAATGTGCATTCCGGACTTTGCGTCTATCAGCTGCGCCGTAATCCTAACCCGGTTGCCGCTTTGACGGACACTTCCCTCGAGAACAAGATCGACACCCTGCTCCTGACCGACCTGTTTCACGTCAACGGAACGACCCTTGTAGACGAATGTAGAGTTACGCGCGACGACCAGTAAGTCAGGGAGTTTTGACAGAGTGGTGATGATCTCTTCGGTAATGCCATCAGCAAAAAACTCCTGATCGGGGTCAGAAGAAAGATTATCAAAAGGTAGGACGCCTATTAGCAGAGATTTTGCATGGCTAGCCGGAGTTACTCGCGGTGGGGCAGAACCTGGAGGCGACCATTGGAAAACTTCTATTGGTGACGGCGCGTTCTTAAACTGTCGCTCTCCAGCGCGATGAAATTGCTCAGCGAGGCGCTCGTCAAGGCTACGATGGACGACATCTGAAATTAACACAGTCCCTTCGTTGGAAGCCTCCTGTAACCTTGCGGATAGATTGATGCCATCGCCGAAAATGTCATCTTCGTCGAATACTACATCTCCAAGATGCACGCCTACTCGTAGTTTCAGTGAGGACTGAGTTGACACCTGGCTTTGAAGATCAAGGGCGCATCGCACTGCATCAGATACCGAGTTAAACTCGACTATCCATCCGTCACCCATCTTCTTAACGACATTACCGCGATGATCGCTAACCAAAGGATCAAATAACTCTCGACGTAGAACACGAAGTTCACTGAGAGTCCGATTTTCATCTGCCTTCATCTGGCCTGAGTAGTTTACTACATCGGCTGAAAGTACTGCGGAAAGTCTGCGGTCTCCATGCATGTCTATTGGTAACGCAAAATTCCTTGCGTGGAAAAGGCAGCATGCTTTTTGGGTAATTCGCTCATCTTTCAGTCCATGGTTGTCTCAGCATCTGAAAACTACGAAACCTGATTTTGGAGCAGTGTTTCAGGGTTAGACCAGCCAAGCATCCAGACCGCAGTGAAGGTCAAAAATGGCGCAAACAGACCTACGCTGCATGTCTTACAAATGTCAGGTTTACTAATGCGCCTAAAACGACTTTTTGGACGACCAAGGCACGTCAGAACTTAGACGAGCTTGGTAATATAACTCTGCACGGTCTCTGAGCTGAAACTGAGTATGTGCCAAAACGTGTAATAATCTTGGGAAAAGAGGCAGTCATACATCCAAGAGCCGTTTATTAAGGAGGATGGATGAATGATCATGCGAATTTTTCAAGTAGTGACCCAACCAGGTAAAGAGGAAGAGTTTGGACGATTTTTTTATGAAACGGCGATCCCATTGATGAAAGGTACAAAAGGTATCGTGCAGGTGCTCCCTGGTGCCGCAAGAGCCGACTCACCCAGAGAGTTCAGTTTCGTAATGGTTTGGGAAAGCTTAGATGCGCTTAAGGCGTTTGTAGGCGAGGACTACAACAACCCACACATCGATCCGGCAGAGGCTGAATTGGTCCAATCCAGGACGATAAAACACTATGATCTGGTAGAATAATGACACTCGAAGATATCAGAGGTCTGGACGCCCTTGTTACGACCGGGTGGTTAGAAAGCCATCTGAATGACACCAGTATCAGAATCTCCGACTGTTTATATGATAATGCAATTCTTCACCACCAGTACAGTGCTTCGGCGAGCGTGTTGCTCAGCCGAAGCTTAGTCTTTGTCCGATCAAGTTAGGTCTTCGACAACCGCGCATGGCGCATTTCGCTTTATTGATTCTATTCCATCATCCCGATGGAACACAGGCCGATCATGCATTAACAATCACGTTGGACCCGTCATAAAGGGCTGCTCACGTGGTTAAAGACTGTGTCCATCATACTCATGGACGTGGGCAGCCTGTTCGCGGATATGGGCAATCTCCTGCACCACGGCGGCAATCTTGCTGGATGAAACTTGGTGCAGCTCACCAACAACTGCCTCCGCGCGCTCGTAGCTGTCCGGAACGCCTTGGCTGTTAAAATGGGCGGCAGCGGTGGAAATGTCCGCGTCTCGCCAAGTCGCAGTGGTGCCGACTGAAACGCTGTCATGATCGTTGTAGCGGGCCAGGAACTTGTTTCCATCGAGTCCGAAGCTGTTGGCGGTTGCAACAATGTCGTCACGCACTGCCAGCCATTTTTCGGCTTCTGTCGGGTCCAGGTTGTCCAACTCGGCCGCATTCATGGATGTGGTGTAACTGTCGTCAGCAACAGTGTACACCTGCAGGTCGGTGTCGTATGGGCGTAGCTCGGCAACATCGCCCTTCAGCTCTCCGATCTGCACGTCCATTGCAGCACGCAGATGCGGATCTTCGACCTCTCGTGCAAGAGCCTCCATGTTCTCGATGGAGTTCACAATGTCCTTGGTCTGCTGTTCGTAGTTCTCGAAACCGGCCTGCCCCAGAGCGGATTGCATATACTGAACATATCGATCACCAGGCGACTGGTAGTCGTCGGAATCCTTAAAGCCTTTGTCGCTGGACAGATCCGCAAGGGACGAATAGTAGGGGTGATACAGGTCGTATTCCTGAGCATCGTTCATGTGCTGAGAAACCAAAGTCTGCATATCGTTCAGATCAACCGGCTCCCCCGACCGCTCCGCAGCTTCCAATTCGATTTTCAGTTCTTCGACCAGATCCTTTTGCGCCGTATGTTCGTCAACACGGCGGTTGGCCTGGTCCTCGATGTCGAAGCTCTTTGAAGCGATGGCTGCACGATCATAGCCCATCGCTTGCTGCTCTTTCATGATGATGTCGATCTGCTCTGAAACGCGATCCTCGCGCGGGGCGGATTGATCGAATTGGGAATAGGGTGCGAAGTGTTCGACTTCGTTCAAAAGATAGTCTGTACGCGAAACCATAGTTTTTCCTTTGCGAGTTGATGGAAAACTCTTTGATGGATCTGCCTACGGCGTTGGCGCGCTCATCAGGCAGACCGGGTGAACTCCTTATAGGCTGTGTCCGTCATCGTCACCGCGCCCTTGCAAGAGCGGGTGCGTTGCGTGGGCGTGAACCTCTGAAAGTTCTTCTGAGATTGCGATAATCCTGGAAGAAGCAAGCTGGTGTAGCTCGTCAACAACAGCCTCAGCGCGGTCGTAGTTGTCCGACAATCCTTGAGCCTGGAAGTGGGCAGCGGCGGTCGAAATGTCGTCGCTGCGCCATCCCATTGTAGTGCCCAAGGTGACGTTGTGATGGTCGCCAAAGCGGGCAACAAACGCCTCGCCATCTAGGCCATAGCTGCTGGCTGTGTCGGTGACTTCCTTGCGGATCGCCGCCCACTGGTCAGCCTCTGGATAGTCGAGGGTATCCATTTCGGCAGTATCCATCAGGGTTGAATATCGCCGGTCCTCGATGATGAAGGCTTGAAGGTCCGGATCGTTGGTGCGCAGATCCGCAACGTCGCCCTTCAGCTCGCCAATCTGAATGTCCATTGCGACACGCAGATGAGGGTCGTCAACCTCACGGGCCAGCCCTTCCATCTTGTCAATGGATTGCAGCAATTCTTTAGTCTGAGACTGGAAGTCCTCATAGGCACCTTCGCCCAAGGTGTCCTGCATATAGACCTCGTAGCGGCGTGCTGCCGGGGCATAATCAGCGGACGCCTGGAACTCCTTGTCATCGACAATATCAGCAAGGGCAGACAGATACGGATGGCTCTGTTCGTTGTCCCGAACGTCGCTGATATGGGCAACAACCTGAGCCTTCAGCTCGGGTGCGATTGTTTCCTCAGAACCGCGTAATTCGATGTGTCGCCGCAAGTTGCTCATGACCTCGGGCGACACATAAGACGGGTCTCCTGGCTCGCCGTAATCATCAAAATGATGGGCTTGATCCAGCAGATGTTCCATTCTCGATACCATAGGTTCCTCACTTTCAACGAGTTGGATGGCAAACTCTTCGATCCGGTCTTTGACGGCATTGGCGCGCTCATCAAACAGATCCGACATTCTTGCGATGGATAAAGTCATCACATCGGCGGCCATGTCGCGGGCCGTAACTTCGACTTCCGGAGTGCTTTCAACAACCGACATTCCGGCCTGAACTTTCCACGTGTCCGTCTCAACTTCCTGCCGCAATCCGCGCTCAAGGCGGGTCGTTGCGGTCAGCTCAATTCCGTATTCCTCAGCAACCTCGACCTGGATAGAGCGCTGGACGTCGATGTTCATTTCGCTGCTCATACCCATAGCCAACCACTGCCCATGTTCGACGCCTCGGTTGTTCACAACGATGTGGACATGGGGGTTGTCAGTGTCGTTATGGAACACTGTCAGGTAGTCCCAAGTATCCCCAAAATCACCGCTGCCAAATAGGCGATCTGCGAACTCCAAACCGGCCTCATGAGCGGCGTCTGGATAGGTGCCTTCGGGAAAAGAAACGATCATGTGACGGGTATAACCGTAGTTGGTTTTCCCGTTGAAATCCTCGACCCAGGTCTCGATCAAATCACTGACCTGATCCGCATCGAGCGGGGTCACGCCATTGTCTCGGATGTCCAACACACCCTCTGCCCGGACGGTCAGATAGTTGATCTGACGGCGCAGCTCGTGCGCGTTTTTCACCCCACCTTTGCGGACGTGTTTCACAACTGCCTCGGGCTTTCCAACCACGGCACCCAGCCGCGCCTTGATGGACGAGGCCCGCGAAACCATGAACTTCATGCGCTTGGCAGTCTGCAACTGCTGATTGATCCGCTTGGAACGATCGACACCCCTCTGAGCCTCGCGGAAGGCAAGCTCTAGGAAGTCTCCTGCTGTCAGATCGTGGGCAGCGGCGTTCATTCTTCAGGTGTCCAATCGTCGTCGCGCAAAATCCGGCGAATGGCGGATTCTGGTTCTCGGTTTCGGCGGGCTGCTGTGATCATCGCTTTCAAGTCTTGCCGGTGCTGGATGATCGCGCGATGGAGATGTTCGACGTCGCGGCGGTCATCATCCGTCCAGATCACCGAGCCGCGCTTGGCCGATTTCGCGAGCTGGTTGAGGTTGGTGTATCCACCCTGAACCTGCCGCAAGTGCTTCTGCCAGAGATCCACTAAAGCGGGGTCAGGATCGAGATACCCAACCAGTCGATAGATCAGACGCTGGATGACCTGGTTCCGGCTTTTAGACCCCAGCGCCTCCACAGCGTCTTCCAAACGCTCCAGGGCATCCACCGGCAAACGTACGGAAAAGACGGTGGTGTCAGCGGGTTTGCTCAATGTATACCTAGGGTTGTATTTAGTGTTTGTAACACAACTACCTTATCCTGTCACAATCTCCAAGAGTAAACCGATGTGATTTGAGAAATCCGTATTTTCTCCAATCATGATCGGAGCAACTTTGCTCTTGGAGGCTATTTCCACGCCGGGAAAAGGGTCCCGCCCCTTTTTCAGCCAGCAGGCGTGGGTGCCGGTGGACCGGCGCAGGGCAATCACGCAAAGCGTGGGCTGCACGAACAGCGCCCGTCACAGTCCGGCACGTTCAAGTTCAGTATGGCATTTTCCGCGCGCCTCAGCGCGCTCATTTTCCCGCCGCTTGCGCGGCGGGTGTGGCTGGGGTGAGTGCCGCCGCGTAGCGGTGGGACGATGCCCCTG
>NZ_JBQFRW010000016.1:0-6334 GCF_056537625.1 Ruegeria sp. C6
GTTGCTGCAGATTTGCTCCGCAGTTTGGACAGCATAAAATCAAGAGCCTTAGCGTGTTTGTCGATTGCGCGATACTAGTAGACCCACTCCCCTCTGACGCGCACGGAGGTTTCGTCCATTCCTCAGGAACGATCGTAGCATCTCTTCTTAAGACGCGCCCCGGTCGGCGGCCAGAGGTGGGTATTTGACGATCCAACGGTTCAGCGTCGCATGATCAACTTAAACACGTCGTTCAACCAGAATTCCTGTCAACTCCCGATAGGACACTGAGTAACGAAGTTAAAAGAACACTGCATGTAGTATCATGTCCCTTGGGAAATGAGCGCCGTTGAATAAAACTGTCACGGTCTGCCTCGATCAAAGTCCGAAACGCAATTGACACGAAGACGTCCTAGCCAAAAGTTTGCGACAAAGCCTGTCAGAGGGTCTGAAGCCGAACAATTTACTTACAACAGATATCAGGGTTTGAAAGAAAACAAATTGGATTAACGCGCGTAATGTGCATAATGTGAACGTTTTGATCTTTACATATGCAGAGATCTCGTGGCGGTATTATTCTTGATAAGTATCCCTTATCATGTTTGATTGATTTCCCCTGAAATTCGGCGCAAAATTGGCCCATGAAACCCCCTGCCCCCTATCTCCCGGCCACCTCCCCTGCCTTGTCGCAAGCGGATCAGGACGCGCTCACCGATCTTTATATCCGCGGCACGCCGGCCAATACTCTCAGGGCCTATGAGCGCGACCTGCTCTACATCACCGCCTGGAAATCAGCACGGTTTGGCGCAGTGCTTGACTGGCCGGAAGCCGAGGCCACAGCGCTCGCCTTCATCCTTGATCACGCCCGCGATCTTGGTGATGCGCCAAAGGAGGACATCGCGCGTCAAACGGCAGAGGTGCTCATCAGACAAGGGCTGCGTAGATCACTGACCTGCCCGGCGCCGTCGACCTTGGACCGGCGCATTGCGTCCTGGCTGGCCTTTCATCGGATGAAGAACCTCTCCAGCCCGTTTGATGCGCCCCAGGTGAAACAGGCCCGATCCAAGGCGCGCCGCGCCGCGGCCCGGCCCCCTGCCCCGAAGTCGGCCCACCCGATCACCCGGGACGTGCTGGAGCAGCTGCTGACCACCTGCCGCGGCAGCCGCCGGGATTGCCGCGACCGCGCGATCCTGATGCTGGGCTGGGCCAGCGGTGGTCGGCGCCGGTCCGAGCTGACCGGGTTGATGCGCGAGGATGTCTCGCTGAAGGAATACGACAAATCAGGCGTGGTCTGGATTTCACTTCTCGAAACCAAGACCACTCAGAAAGGTGAGACACCCCGGCTGGTGCTCAAGGGCCGCGCCGCGCAAGCGCTGGTGCATTGGATCGAGGTGGGTCAGATCAGGGACGGCCCCCTGTTCCGCCCCGTCTCCAAGGCCGACCGGGTGCTGAAACGCCGCCTTAGCCCGGATGCGATCTACCAGATCGTCAGACACCGGCTGAAACTGGCGGGTCTTCCGCAGGATTTTGCCTCTCCCCACGGGCTGCGCTCGGGGTTTCTGACTCAGGCTGCCCTCGACGGCGCCCCGATCCAGGCCGCCATGCGCCTGTCCCTGCACCGCTCGCTCGCACAGGCGCAGAAATACTACGATGACGTCGATATTGCGGAGAATCCAGCTACAGAACTGTTGGGGTGAGCGCTTACGGATTGTTTAAAGAGTTCGTAGCGCTAGGGAGATTTCTAGCTGCAATGCCTATGTCCCGTTCCCCGTCGCATCCGTCAACGCAGCCAGCGCAGAAACATGTCGCGGCAGATCGCAACGGGAATGCAGGATATCGATTATGACTACGCTATCCGGCTGGTCGAAGTAGACCAGGAAATGCTCTCCTGCCCGTACAAAACTGAGATCAACCGCCTCCTCGACCAATAGAGAACAACTGCGGCTGGCCACCCTACCCTCGGTGATGGCTTGGCAGCGCGCTATCAGCTCTTGTTCGTAAAGATCAGCCTGATGCGGTCCAAACTTATCGATGGTCCAACGGGCAATTTCCACCAGGCTGGATTCAGCACGGCGTGTTAGTCGAAAGGGTCGGATCACGTTTTGGCTCTTGCCCTTGCGAAGGCACGACGGATCGCATCCGAACCGCTGCCTTCTGCCAGATCTCCAGCCTGAGCCTGTGCCACACCCTCCTGCAGGCCTTGCTTAAGAGACTCCAGCCCCGCTTCTTCCCGCTCCAGAAGACGAAGTCCCGCACGCAACGCTTCACTAGCGTTCTGATAGCGACCGGATGCAACCAGATTCTGCACCAGTTGGTCTTGCGATTCTGTAAGTACGACGTTGCGGGTTACCATGGCTTAAGCCTCCTCCTTGGCAATATATGCCAATGAGGCTGTCGGTTCAACGATTGAGGACATAGCCTAAGTAGTTTAGTCGAGCTGGTCTCATTTCTGAGTAGTGCTTTAGCTAACTGTTTTCTTTTGTTCGAGAAGAAGATGAGTTTTGGTCCACCACGCTTCCAAGGACGGACGAACGTGTCTTGAAACAGCGCCTCAACCCGGATGCGATTTATCAGATAACACGCCTTAATCCACGGACTGCGGTCTGAGTTTCTGACTCATTGGCCTCTGGGGGCCCCCAATCCAAACCGCCATGCGATTGTCACTGCACCGCTTCATGGCACAAGAGCAGAAACACCGTGATCATTACGTTGTCGCCGAAGTCCGAGCGAACGCCTTAAAAAGGGGAGAAACATCGGTTCAATTGATCTGCAGCATCAAATTTTTGTACAGTCGCGGCGCAATACATCAAAGATCAACTCCATCGGCAACAGAACCACATCAGTATCTTTTTGGCGCAAAGATCCTGTTACTCGAACCCCACCCGCCCTGCCCTGTTACGTCAAAAGATAATCAACGTTTGTCAGGTAAATCCGCGCATTCAGTATTGGAGCGACGTGAAGCATTGCATTCGATTAGTTACTTTTCTGAAGATTAGATAAGATTGTACGCTTTGCAGGACTCAAAGAAGCAACAATGCACCTGAGGTCAATCATCCTTAAAAATACTGGCTCGGAATCTGAATTCTTACCGGTACGATGCAACCTCCAAGCGCTTCTCAAGCGCTCAGCAGAGGCGTGAGTTAACAGCTGTTAACTTCAGCACGCTTGTGCAGGTCTCGCAGCGACCCACAAGTTATTGATTTTTCTCTTGACATGAATCGGAATACGAGTGCCTAAATGTACTCAAGTTGCGCAACCAAACAAAAATGAGCAGGAAAACTGCAACTATGCTACAGACCACACCCATTGCTGCGACGACGCAGTCTCACGTTACACGTGAAATTTCCGATCGTCTACAAGTTGCACTGACTACCCACTTAACTCAGGCCTATTCTCCAGAGTTGTCAAAGACACTTCGCCTCTTCAGTGCGACAGAGGTGGCTGACCTATTTGGCACGACCGGTCAATACTTGCGAAAGGGCCATGCTGAGGGCTCTCTTCCAGAACCGGAAGTTATCAAAAGTGGCCGGCGCTTCTACTCCGGAGCCGAAATCAAAACGATGCGCCAGATTCTTGAAGGCAGCTCGAGAAAGCCTGGCAAATACCTCCCTGGCCGCCGCGACAACGATCGGCTTCAAGTCATTCAACTCATGAATTTCAAGGGAGGTAGTGCAAAGTCCACCTCAGCTATTCACCTTTGTCACTATCTTGCGCTTCAAGGTTATCGCGTTCTGGCTATCGACCTTGACCCACAAGGCAGCCTGACTGGGTTCTGCGGAATTCAGCCTGAGATCGAGTTTGAGGGAAATTCAATCTACGATGCTTTGCGCTACGAGGATCCGGTCCCAATGTCCGAGTGCATTCGGGCCACTTACTTCCCCGGCCTGGATCTTTCCCCCGCTCAGTTGATCCTGTCTGAATTTGAAACGGAAACTGCTGTCTACGCCCGAAAAGGTGTCCCTTTCTATAATCGGCTCGCCAATGCAATCGAGACGGTGGAGGAAGACTATGATGTGATCATTGTCGATAGCCCGCCTTCTTTGGGCTTCCTGACGCTGGCGGGGTTATTCGCGGCAACGTCTGTCATCGTGCCGCTGACACCGAGCATGTTGGACGTAGCCTCTACGCAGCAGTTTCTTGAAATGACTTCGGCATATCTAGAAGAGTTTGAAAACTCGGGGATTCCGATTATCCATGACAACTTCCGGTTCCTCATAACACGGGACGACCCCTCAGACACACCATCTCAGCAAATTGTTAGCTTAATGCGGGCGTTGTTTCAGGATCGAGTAATCGGTGCAACTGCTCTGCGAAGCACTGCCATTGCCGATGCCGCGATGCTGAAAATGACAATGTACGAAGTCGTTCGATCGGAAATGACGAGATCGACCTATGACCGCGCCCGATCAAGTATGGATGCCGTTGGGCACGAAGTATCAAACATGATTCAAACCGCATGGGGCCGTTGAAATGGCACTTAAACAAAACAAAACCAGCATGGCTGCAGCGATTGCAGCGGCAGCCGGAAACCCGCCAATTCCACCCACGAAGACGGAACGCGCCAATGCAGCACTTCCACGCGGTACGATTGCATCGGTCCGTGTTGGAGCCGGAGGCATCCAAGACATAGATACCTCACTCATTTTGCCGTGGGGTCCAAAAGATAGACTTGGGATCGAGTTAACACCTGTTAACTCCGACCTTGAAGCGAACGTCGACTCAGCTGTTCTGGAACTTGCTGAAAGCATAAAAGACGCAGGAGGCCAACAGGTTCCCGTCCTGTTGCGTCCTTCTGAGGAAGTCGACGGTCACTTCGAGGTCATCTACGGCCGCCGACGCATCTTAGCTTGTCAGTATCTAAACCAGCCTGTTCGCGCGTTGGTAAGGACGCTTGATGATAAGGAAGCACTTCAGGCAAAGGGTCTGGAGAACTCTTCCCGAGTTGACCTCAGCTATTACGAGAGAGCCCGGTTCGCACGCGAAATTCTAAACCAGGGATATGACCGCTCGGAAGCGATCACAGCCCTAGCGATTTCCAAGAACACGCTGTCACAGTTGGAGCGAGTCACAAATGATATTCCGGACGATCTCGGGGATATGATTGGCCCAGCACCGAAATCTGGGCGACCCAAATGGACAGCTCTAGCCGATGCGTTGCGGAAAGGAGTGATAACAGCAGACAAGGCTAAGAAGCTCCTAGAGACGCTCAACGTTGCTAATTCAGACGATCGGTTAAACGGACTCCTAAGCAGCTTGGCTCCTAAGAAAGCAGCAAAGGAAGTCCGACCGGCGCCCGACGTTGTCATCAAGACCAGCAATTCTGCGGTGAACATGACCATCAAAAGGGCAGGGGACAATGAAGCCTATACAAGCTGGCTTTCGGACAACCTTGGACAAATCATTCAAGATTCCTACGAGCGTTTCAAAGAAAGCGCCAAGGATTAAGCGAGTTAACATCTGTTAACTCTACATGAGGCAACGAGCAAAAAGGAGAAAAGCAAAAAGAAACCCCCGAAACCTGAGGCTCCGAGGGCTGAAAACCAACTAGTGGTTATAGATTAGACACCTAAACCCTAACAGCCCGCGAATCACGACACAATAAAAAACGCCTCTGGGTGAACAGGTTTTCTTTGTCTGCTGACAAAATCTCATGAAAACACTAACAGCATCGGCTCCAAATGGAGCAACCTTGTCGGGAACGGCAGGGCAGGGGAGTTGTACGCCCAAAAAATGGAGACTTCTTCGCGCCGTTGAAGAGGCCAGAGAACCTCTTGGGTTAAAATCCACAACTCTCAATGTCCTGAGAGCGATGATCTCCTTTGTGGGCGGAGATCAGATTGCTGCCGACCAGGATGATCATCACATCTGCTTCGCTTCCAATGCAGCGATCGCCAAACGAACGCATGTCAGCGTGCAGACAGTTGAGCGTCATATCTCGACGCTGGTTGAGCTTGGACTTGTCCGCCGCGTATTGAGCGCAAACGGCAAGCGATGGGCGCGCCGGGATCGACAGGGCAGGGTGGTCACAGCAACTGGGCTCTCCTTGATGCCGTTGTCTGAACGGCACGTTGAGTTCATCCAGGAAGCCCAGAGGCATGCTGATCGAGTTCTGGAGCTCACTGTACTCCGCGACAAAGTCTCAGCCGCTCTGGCACGCCTAAGGGAGCTCCTAGCAGACGACACCAAAATCTCGGGTTTGATGACCACCGTACGCAATGCTCTGCGTCGCAAACCAGATGCAAATGTGCTCAGCGAGCTGCTCTCAGAAATCTCTGTGGAAATCTCCGAGATAACACAGACATATACAGAAAATTTGAGGGGCAGTGACAGTGAAATTGAGGGGCACAAACATGAC
>NZ_JBQFRW010000017.1:0-6227 GCF_056537625.1 Ruegeria sp. C6
GTTTTTCGATCCTTTCCAAGCAGCAACCTTGTTAATGTTCTAGGTGTTACCCGTTGCGGCCGGATTTGTAACAACTGAAGACGTGCCGATAGCCACATCTGTGCGCATACGAAGATTGCGTCGGGGGTAGGGAACTTCAATACCGTTGGATTTGAACTTGTTTCACACCCGCAGCATGACTTCGCTTTCCACATTTCTGATCTTGTCCATTGTGCCGTTACCCGTGAGATGTGTTCAACTCTGTCACCGCTCCACTAAGAGAAGAACTTGATTTGAGGTTGGTCTCATCCAAGCTGCCATCGGCACCTGTGAGGTGGAACGCTCCGCTTCAGCCTGCTGGACTGGTCTCAGTCATCTTTTCTTAGCCGTTCTGCCATCTCAGAAAATCCTCGTAATTCGGCGTGTTCGAGTGGTGTAGTTCCGTTTCGATCGGCAAGCGATCGGTCAGCACCCGCTGCCAACAGTGCATCCAGAACTGCAAGATGATCCGGGCCGCCGTCGCCAAGCACAACGGCTTCGATAACTGCTGTCCAGTGCAGGTTGTTCACATGGTCCAGAGGCGCGCCAGCAGCGATTAGCCGCCTGACAATCTCAACATGGCCGAGATGCGCGGCCGCAATCAGAGCCGTTCCTTCATAAGGGCTGGTCGTTAGGCCTGGATCGTTGCCCAATTCGATTGCGAGTGTCATCAATTCTGGATCATTTGCAACGGCCGCTATCGTGACCACGTCGTAGGCCTGACCCTCAAGTGCGTTCATGTCGGCGCCAGCCTCAGCCAGTATACTCAATGCCTCGTCCTCTGAAGCAAACGCGGCCACATGGGCTGGTGTGCGGTCCAGCGAGTCCCGCGCGTTGACGTTTGCCCCTGCCGCAACGAGTTGCCGGATCATTTCTTCGTTGCCGGTGTGAGCGGCTGCGAAGAAACCGTCGTATTGCGCGACCTCATCAGCCGAAGGCGGTGTCTGCGCCGTGCTTGCGCTGGCGGCAAGACCCATCACGAAGGCAAATAGTAAAAAACGAAACATGGCCGATCCTATTACCTACATATTGGTCACCTATAGTAGTAGCGGAAGTATTCGATGTCATTTTCCATTCAGGATCAGAATCCTTTCACGGGAATTGATTTCGCAAAGTCATTGGACAGACGGGCTGAGTTTGCCGACAGTCGCGTCATGGAACTGACAGACACCACACCTGTCCACCTGATCCACGTGGACCCTGACGTCAACATGGCGCGGTTCTACGGAATAGAGCTGCAGCCGACGCTGTTTGGGGAAGTGTCCGTTCTTCGTACCTGGGGACGTATCGGCACAAACGGACAAGCCATGTTGGTGACATACGAAGACGAAGCCCGGGCTGCTGAAGCGCTCCATAACCTCGAAAACCAAAAGCGCCGTCGAGGGTATGTCCCGGTCGGTGAGTGACTTCAGGTTGCAATCTGTTTCCGTAGCAAATCCCGAGCCTGTCGTCTCGTGACCGGGCTCTAGGTTCCAGCCGGCATATCGGCTTCCACCCAGAACACCCCAGCATGATCTCCCTGACGCAATAGCCCCTGAACCGTCTCGTGCTAGCCGGGGCAGGGGCTTTGGGTCATGGTCGGTCCATGCCGTGGTGATCTGCCCGTTCGGGTGACGATCCCTTTTGCGCTCCCGCAGGATCGAAGATCCTTTGGCTTTTTTTGTTGGTCAGGCGGGATTTGGACAAGCCAAACGCCACCCGACGTCAGGGGGAAGGCGCGGCCTCCCCCCTCGGACAAGACAAATAGACAAGACCGTGTCCTCGCGCGGGGCGCTGCGGGCCGCACCACTCTTGTCGATTTGTCCTGTCTCGCCCCTCTCCGCGTTCGCCACGGGGCAGGTTTTAGAGACGACGCCCTTTCAGGGCTCGGCTCAAAACCAGCACCAAAAGGGGATCAGCCCCGGAGGTCGCATCACAAAGGAGAGACGGTTTTGAATATCGAAGCGGAAAAAGACATTGAGAATGACACGAGCCTTCAGGCGACAGAAATCGCGGCCCAGAATGACCTGTTTCGGAAAGCCCTGATCGACCCAAATGCGGCGATTGAGATGCATTCCAAGGGCATTCAGGGGCAGGTGTTTGTCACGCCCGGCGTGTCGGGCGAGGGTGTGGACTTCCAGACTGCAGCTTTGGCTGCAGTGGCGTCGGATGACCAGTTTGACGAGGGCAATGACCCCTACGGTGATCACACATTCGGAACGGTGACAATCAGCGGCCAGAAGCTGTTCTGGAAAATCGATCTCTATGACGCGGATTACACCTATGGCTCCGACCGCCCGTTTGACACGTCAGTGACGCGCCGCGTCCTGACCATCATGTGCCCCAGCGAATACTGAGACCAGCCCTGTCCCAAAGGGGCAGGGTCTGCATACGCAACCCGCGCAGGAAAGGTCCCTCTCGGGACATGCAAGCATGCCCTGCCGGGCAGCGGGTGAGTTCATGCCAGCAACAACCTGAAAGGGGGTGATGAAAATAAGTCAGGAAACCTTGCAGCAACGACGGCGCGAAGCCGTTGAGCTGGTCAAGAAGGGAGGTCTCTCCGCCAAGATCGGCCTCGCCTTCTTGAAACAACACGCAGCCGCCTAACGGCCCCGCTCTACCCCGGAAGGGGTAGGGCACCCTTAACACGAAGCGAAGCACTCAAACAAGGATTTGCCCCATGAGCAAAGTCGAAACATTCACCGCACCGGAAACCATTGAAACCATCGCCCTGTCCGATCTCTACCTGTCCGATCTGAACCCACGACAGGACGTTGCCGAGGAAGGTATCGCCTTGCTGGCTGACAGTCTGATCATGTGTGGCCTGATCCAGAACCTCAGCGGTCTGCGCGATGCCGATGGCAAAGTCGCCATCGTTGCCGGTGGCCGCCGTTTGCGGGCGCTGAATATCGCTGTGACCGAACGCGCCGATCTGGCACAGGTTCCAGTGAAGGTCACCGACAATCCGTTTGTGGCCGAGCAATGGGCCAATGCGGAGAACACCGCCCGGGAAGAACTGGACCCGGTGGACGAGGTCCGCGCCTATGGCAAGATGGCGGAGAAATCCCTGTCTGTTGCCAAGATCAGCAATGCGTTTGGCGTGACTGAGGCACATGTGCGCCGCCGTCTCGCACTGGCGGGTCTGCCTACCGTCGTTCTGGACGCGCTCAAGGCGGGTGAAATCAGCATGGGTCTGGCCAAGGCCATGACCGTCAGCACCGAGGAAGAGAAAATTCTTGAGGTGCTGGAACAAGCTAAAGAGTACCGGTGGTTCAGTGAGCATGATGTGAAACAGGCGCTGATGTCAGAGGCTGTCAGCAGCACCAACCGCAAGGCCGTGTTTGTCGGGCAGAAGGCTTATGTTGAGGCGGGTGGCACCGTCACCGCTGATCTCTTTGCCGATGAAACCCTGTTCAATGAGGGCGCGCTATTGGATCATATGTTTGCTGAGAAACTGGCAGCAGAAGCAGAGAAGCTGCGCGAAGCGGACGGCTGGGACTGGGTGGACACCCATGATGAAAGCTACATTCCCTATAGGTTCTCGGGAAGTGAAGGCATGCACCGCCTCGAGATGGTGAGCCGGGAGTTTACCGAAGAACAGGCCGAACGGTATGACGAACTGGCCGAACTCTATGAGGCTGAGGCTTTGGACGCGGATGGCAAAAAAGAACTAACCGCGCTCGAGGACTACGCTGCGCCATTTTATTCCGACGCGCAGCGCAAGCTGTCCGGCGTGTTCCTCTATGTCGGCAACAAGGGCGAGATCAAAACATCCTCGGCCTATGTCGCGGCGGAACATGTGCAAGCCGCCATTGAGGCCGGTGTTCTGGCCCCGGTCAAAGAGCCTGAGGCCAAAGAGACACCAAAACCGGCCTATTCGCAGAAGTTCATCGACGACATGGTAGCGATCCGGCTGGCAGCAGTTCAAACGGCTCTGCTGGACAAGCCGGATTATGTGCTGAGCCTGTTTGCTTTCTACGCAACCCCGGCCTCCGGTCTGACCAGTAACCTGTTCGGGTTTGGCTATGGTGGCGCTGAGCGGAACACGCCTGAGATCGATGACCAGTTCATCCTCGACCCGCGTCTCGGCGGGGAGCGGGATGAAGCGGCAGAGGCAGCTTATGACCAATTCCAGAAGATGGCCGCACAAGGCAGCGTGGAGGCATTCAAAGCGTTTCGCGAACTGGGCAAGAAGGTCCGGAATGGAGAGATCACAGGTTTTCTGGCCCGGCGGTTCCTGACCCAGCGCCCGGAGTTCATGGCGGAGATCGAGGCTGAGATTGGTGCCGACATGCGCGCGATCTGGACCCCGTCTGCTGAGAACTGCTTCAAACGGCTGAAAGGCTGGCAGCTGGATGATCTCTACAAAGACCTGCTGGACCTGCATTTGGACACCGACATGTTCAAAGCCTTCGCGAAATCCAAGAAAGGCGCGAAGAACGAGGCGCTGCACAAGCTTTTCAATGAACCGGAACATCAGGCGGCACTGGGCGTGACCGAGGCGCAGACAGCCCGGATCAATGCTTGGGTGCCTGAGTGCTTCTGAACCAGCAGGGCAGGGCGCGTTGCGCCCTGTCCATCAACCCCTAGCTGTGTCAGTCATCAATGATGAAAACTCAAAGTGGCATTGCGCAATCCCCCCGTCGCGCATAGCTATCAGAGGTCGGTCACCCGGCTCATTTTCTAAAGCGATCACTTGATCAGAACGGATTTGGATAGACCCATGGACACCCCATCGAACAAGCTCGAAAAAGCCGCTCGCCGCGTTTGGAAATCCGCGCAGATGTTTGTCGGGTTTCATACGGATCAGAAGGGTAAGCCACGCGAACAGCCAAAGCTCTGGCCGCCAAAGAACGGAAGCGCATCGATCCACAATGATCCCAGCGCGCAAGAGGCCATCGTCGTCGTCAAAGCCGCTGATCCAGAGACAACAAAGGACGTGCAGATCAAGCTGCATCCCAGTCGCATTGTTGTGCGCCGCGATGCGGATATGTGGTGGCAGGGTGTGGCTGTGGATGAGCAGTCCGTGACGGTCCGAATGGCCGACAACACGATCATCGAAATCCGCCATGACGGATCGGTGAAGCGGCGCTCGGCGGAAGATGAAACCCATGTGGAAGCCGATGGCAGCATCTTCAAATTCACGGAATTTGCCGAGGCGCATATGACGGGTGACGGCGTGGAAATGACCCGGCGCACCGAGGATCGCATTGCCACGATCACGGCCGACGGTGTTGTCGATCGCGCGCGCAAGCGTTAGCCTGCACTCAATACCTCCAAGACTTTCCTTTGGTTTAACTGCGGCCCGCTTCGGTGGGCCTCTTTCTTGGGGCGTCATCACGCGGCCTTTGTCCATGCGCGGGTCCTGCCGCCAGGCGCGCGGGTCGTGGTTATGTCACCGCGATATCCACCCCGCCAAATTGAGTCCGGCTGATCACCTGCTCCGCACATGCGCGGACCAGGGCCGGACCATCCGGTCTTTGGCCTCCGCCAATTGGAAAGCGCGACTTGCACCGCCAGCGATCTTTCATTCTTTGCCTCGAGGGTCATAACGATCTGGAAAGGCCGCTTGCACTTGGAACTGAGCATAGCGCTTGTGATTGACCGAGGTGATGTTGCCACCATGGAAGGCAACGCTTTGTTCAGATGTTTCGCGCGCAGCGATCCCAGAAAGCCTTGCCTTTCACTTGGTCTGACAGTTTCAACCCCGTTGCCGGAGATGATCCTCGGCTGACGTGTTTCTGAAGTGATGAACATAAGCGGGCAGTCGGGGAAGACGCGCGGTGCCTGGGCCGGGCGCCGCGCTTCAACAGGGAATTTCCCCTGCGCCTGCGGCGCATTCCGCGCGGATCAAATTCCCTGCTGACATCCCCTTGATGCCCGCTTTTCCCATGTTCATCGAAACACGCAAAAGCGAGGATCAAACAATGGCAACTCAAACTCTGAAACTGAACGTCAAGACAGGTGAAAAAGAAGGCAAGACGTTCTGGGATCGCTGCGGGGTTCTCTTTGTCAACACCGATGAGACCGGCAACATCACCTCGATCCAGGTTAAGCACAACATGTTCCCCGGCGTCGAGATGGTGGCCTTCCCGAAGCGGGTCGATGACGAGCCAGTCACCGAATGACGAGAGGGCAGGGCGGCGCAAGCCGCCCTTTCCATTGCTCTGGCCAAAGAGCCGGACCACACATGCGCCATGTGTGGCGCGCGGACCAATGGCCGGGCAGCG
>NZ_JBQFRW010000018.1:2500-6103 GCF_056537625.1 Ruegeria sp. C6
TCGCCGCCGATAGTCACCCGCAAGGATGACCGGCACTAAATGATCATGCATGTCTTCTATTCTCCATGTGGGGCCGACCGACATCGGCAGCATGGGTTCCAGGATAGAAGGCGGGAAAGTATGCTTTTGGTTCAGAAACAGAGGCGGCCTTTAGTTACCAGCTGGGTCTGCCGTGAAGGACGTCTGTCTTTCTCTTTCTGGATCAAATCAAGCGCGAGAAGGGCGTTTGGTGAATGCCTTGGCAGCAAGAGGCGATGAAAGACGTGATACTCTGCGATAAGCCATGGGGAGCTGAGAATAAGCTTTGATCCATGGATCTCTGAATGGGGCAACCCACCTGAAAGCTTCATATTGTTATCTTTGATACTCAATATGGGG
This sequence comes from Ruegeria sp. C6, assembly GCF_056537625.1. Taxonomy (NCBI): domain Bacteria; kingdom Pseudomonadati; phylum Pseudomonadota; class Alphaproteobacteria; order Rhodobacterales; family Roseobacteraceae; genus Ruegeria; species Ruegeria sp. C6. Next base: position 2,879 of record NZ_JBQFRW010000018.1, read on the forward strand.
TTTAAACAGGTACTTAAGACCTGAATACATAGGGTTTTAAGAGCAAACCCGGGGAACTGAAACATCTAAGTACCCGGAGGAAAGGAAATCAATTGATACTCCCCTAGTAGCGGCGAGCGAACGGGGACCAGCCGAGCCAGATAAGTGACTAGAACACGTTGGGAAGCGTGGCCATAGCGGGTGACAGCCCCGTATAGGAAGCTTTGATGGACGTATTAAGTAGGGCGGAACACGTGAAATTCTGTCTGAAGATCGGAGGACCACCTTCGAAGGCTAAGTACTCCTTGCTGACCGATAGCGAACCAGTACCGTGAGGGAAAGGTGAAAAGCACCCCGACGAGGGGAGTGAAACAGTACCTGAAACCGAACGCCTACAATCAGTCGGAGGATCCTCGAGATCTGACGGCGTACCTTTTGTATAATGGGTCATCGACTTGGTCTCACGAGCAAGCTTAAGCCGTTAGGTGTAGGCGTAGCGAAAGCGAGTCTTAATAGGGCGAATGAGTTCGTGGGATCAGACCCGAAACCGAGTGATCTAGGCATGGCCAGGTTGAAGGTAAGGTAACACTTACTGGAGGACCGAACCCACATCCGTTGAAAAGGATCGGGATGAGCTGTGCCTAGGGGTGAAAGGCCAATCAAACTCGGAGATAGCTGGTTCTCTGCGAAATCTATTTAGGTAGAGCGTCATCCGAATACCCCGGGGGGTAGAGCACTGGATGGGTAATGGGGCCCCACAGGCTTACTGATCCTAACCAAACTCCGAATACCCGGGAGTACTAGATGGCAGACACACTGCGGATGCTAACGTCCGTAGTGGAGAGGGAAACAACCCTGACCTACGACTAAGGCCCCCAATTCATGGCTAAGTGGGAAAGCAGGTGGGACGACCAAAACAACCAGGAGGTTGGCTTAGAAGCAGCCATCCTTTAAAGATAGCGTAACAGCTCACTGGTCTAAATAAGTTGTCCTGCGGCGAAGATGTAACGGGGCTCAAGCCATGAGCCGAAGTCTAGGGATGCGTAAGCATCGGTAGCAGAGCGTAGTGTGACATAGCACTTATCTTGTATTATCGCCGGTCATTTGGTGCGAGTAATCGCGCTCAAGTAGCCGAATAGGCGGTAGCGCAAGATAAAGTGCTTTCGATGAAGCGGGCGCGTGAGCGATCCCGTGGAGAGATCACTAGTGAGAATGATGACATGAGTAGCGACAAAGAGTGTGAGAGACACTCTCGCCGAAAGTCCAAGGGTTCCTGCTTAAAGCTAATCTGAGCAGGGTAAGCCGGCCCCTAAGCCGAGGCCGAAAGGCGTAGGCGATGGGAACTAGGTTAATATTCCTAGGCCAGGAGGATGTGACGGATCACAGGTGTAGTTCAATCTTATCGGATTGATTGGGCTGCTGAGTGGTTCCTGGAAATAGCCCTCCATCAGACCGTACCCTAAACCGACACAGGTGGACTGGTAGAGCATACCAAGGCGCTTGAGAGAACGATGTTGAAGGAACTCGGCAAAATACCTCCGTAAGTTCGCGAGAAGGAGGCCCGGTTCCTAGGCAACTAGGGGCTGGGGGCACAAACCAGGGGGTGGCGACTGTTTATTAAAAACACAGGGCTCTGCGAAGTCGCAAGACGACGTATAGGGTCTGACGCCTGCCCGGTGCCTGAAGGTTAAAAGGAGAGGTGAGAGCCTTGAATTGAAGCCCAGGTAAACGGCGGCCGTAACTATAACGGTCCTAAGGTAGCGAAATTCCTTGTCGGGTAAGTTCCGACCTGCACGAATGGCGTAACGACTTCCCCGCTGTCTCCAACATCGACTCAGCGAAATTGAATTGCCTGTCAAGATGCAGGCTTCCCGCGGTTAGACGGAAAGACCCCGTGCACCTTTACTACAGCTTCGCACTGGCATCAGGATTGTGATGTGCAGGATAGGTGGTAGGCTTTGAAGCGGAAACGCAAGTATCCGTGGAGCCTCCCTTGAGATACCACCCTTCGCACTCTTGATGTCTAACCGCGGTCCGTTATCCGGATCCGGGACCCTGCGTGGCGGGTAGTTTGACTGGGGCGGTCGCCTCCTAAAGCGTAACGGAGGCGCGCGAAGGTTGGCTCAGAGCGGTCGGAAATCGCTCGTTGAGTGCAATGGCAGAAGCCAGCCTGACTGCAAGACTGACAAGTCGAGCAGAGTCGAAAGACGGCCATAGTGATCCGGTGGTCCCGAGTGGAAGGGCCATCGCTCAACGGATAAAAGGTACGCCGGGGATAACAGGCTGATACTGCCCAAGAGTCCATATCGACGGCAGTGTTTGGCACCTCGATGTCGGCTCATCTCATCCTGGGGCTGGAGCAGGTCCCAAGGGTACGGCTGTTCGCCGTTTAAAGAGGTACGTGAGCTGGGTTTAGAACGTCGTGAGACAGTTCGGTCCCTATCTGCCGTGGGTGTAGGAGACTTGAGAGGAGTTGCCCCTAGTACGAGAGGACCGGGGTGAACGATCCACTGGTGGACCAGTTGTCGTGCCAACGGCAGTGCTGGGTAGCTATGATCGGACAGGATAACCGCTGAAGGCATCTAAGCGGGAAGCCCCCCTCAAAACAAGGTCTCCCTGAGGGCCGTGGAAGACCACCACGTCAATAGGCCGGAGATGTAAGCGCAGTAATGCGTTCAGTTGACCGGTACTAATCGCCCGATAGGCTTGATTTGATCCAGTAATGGAAAGACAAATCACCAAAAGCATACACTGACCTTGAGTTGGATAACGTCGCAGCGCCAAGCCGCGATGTTGGTTGATTATATAACCGAGTGGCAACGCGCCTTTTGCAAGCAAAAGACGCTGCCTGCCACCTCGTCGCTTTCTTGCAAAGCAAGAAAGTCGACATGGGCTTTTCCTCGGTTTGGTGGTCATAGCGCAAGTGAAACACCCGGTCCCATCCCGAACCCGGAAGTTAAGCACTGCCGCGCCAATGGTACTTGGGCTTAAGCCCCGGGAGAGTAGGTCACCGCCAAACCTAGTAAAAGCCCACAGTCTCTCAAACACGATGAAAAGAACACTACCCGGTCTCAAGTAGCCGAATAGGCGCTAGACCAACACAAGACCTCAAGTAGCGTAAGCGATAGGTCACTTAAAGTGTCGCGGGATGGAGCAGCCCGGTAGCTCGTCAGGCTCATAACCTGAAGGTCGCAGGTTCAAATCCTGCTCCCGCAACCAACTTTAGAAAATCTCAGAGCAGCCCGT
>NZ_JBQFRW010000019.1:0-5178 GCF_056537625.1 Ruegeria sp. C6
GCCCTTCCGATCTGGATGTCGTGGCCGTGCTCTCGGCCGAAATCGGTATACAAACTGTCGCTGCGGTATCGATCCAAAGTGGCTTCGTCTGCTTGTCTTGGGTCGTTGCCAGGGCTTTGAACACCTGTTCCTTCTATGAAACGGTTCACGAGATTAAAGACACCGCAGACCTGGATAGCATCGAACAGCGCGCTCTCTGACCAGCCTGCCGCGTAGACCGCATTTGCGTCGGCTTCTGTCATTCGGGATGGCGAGACAGTGAGCTTTTCAATGTATGCCAGCAATGGTTTGAGACGATCTTCGACTGGCGCCGTATCGCGGTCTTCCATCAGTGCCTCGATTGTCTCGACCTCAATGCCGTAGGCTTTGGCGAAAACGATATGCGCCCCATGGCAATACGCACAAGCATTCAGACCCGAGACATAGGCTGCGATTAGTTCACGTTGGGCGACCGAAAGGTCGCTCTCGCCCCTCATCACAAGGCTTTCGTACGCACAAAGCGGAGAAAGCTTGTCTGGAAAGGCTTGATAGACACTTCCCAGTGTTGCGTTCTCGGGCAGAGATGGAAACAGGCGTTTCATTCATTTCTCTTTCAATCTTGCTTTGGATTACATCGTCTCACGTGAGGAACCAAAGGTGTTTAAGCAACCTTAACGCAATTCCGGGTTCCGCACAGAGATTCTGTGGGAATATTGCGAACGGCAGGTTTGCCTGATGCAAGGCGGCGGGTTCGGCAGTTCGTCAAAGGTGTTTTCCTGCGGTTCTCGTAAATCTCAAAGTCCGGTCAGCACCAAAGAAGACCTTCAAATCTAAGCGTAGAAACTTCCGAGATGCGGGACAAACCAGACTTTTGCTCCCACTGCCATTGCTTGCGCAGAAAACGTTCGAATCCTCAGCGGTGGATTTTCAGCGTTGCAGCAAAATTCACGATACCAGTCATTCACCTGTGCTGATCTCGCCAAACTTCAAAACCACCCTATCGCGGCAGACGGATATAACAATCGATGCGTGGGACTAACCCCCAATTCTTCGCGGCCTTACCGATTGCTGCTAGTGACGCCTGCGATCACCAAGAGTAGTGTCTCGGGCAGGAAGCGAAAGTTCGTTACGGTTGCAGAGCGTGACGCAAATCAGGGTATAGCGACATTGAGACTTTGGATACTAATTCTTGTCTGCGTTGATCAGGAACAAGGCAGCAACAGCGCTTCTGTTGATTGTTTTGCTACTAGACGAGGGGAATCTCGCCCTTCTAAAAGGGAATTTACTCTATTTCCGAACCCGGTAACCTGAGGCAATAACCTGGTTTATCAAAGCAGCGGCGGTCCGGTGCATTTCCATTTCATCGTTATTGCCGGTCGCCGACTCGTGGGCGGCGACGGCGTCACGAAGAAGCCCTACGATCTCATGTTCAGGGAGGAGTTCACGATCATTCATCGCAAGCAATAGAGCTTCACAAATTGAGAGAGCGGCCATTCCTGAGTAGTCTTTCTGGTCGGCCATGGTAGAGGTCCTTTTTAACAGGCGTCCGGGCAAGGAAGCGTTGCGGTAAATTGCGCCATCTTGGCATAGAGTGCTGTATACTTAACTGATCGAAAGCAGTTCTCGCGTCGATTTGCTTCGCAGACGGCTTTTCGATTAAGGATGAACATTTTGGTCAACATTGAAAAAAGCCCGCTCACCCGAAAGCTCTCGAACTTCGTCGCCCTGTCTGAAGTTGAACTTGCGGTCTTAGCGCGTCTGCACAAGCGTCGCAGAACCTTTGTAGCGGGGCGTGATCTCGTGCATCAGGGGCAATCTGAGCAGGCCGCCTACATTCTGGCATCGGGTTGGGTTTGTTCGTACAAAACCCAGACTGATGGGACGCGTCAGATAGTCGACTTCCAAATTCCCGGCGACTTTCTCGGGTTGCGTAGCGTTTTGCTGCACACCTCGGACCACAGCATCGAACCACTCATGGAAATTCAGGCCATAGAAGTCGTAGTGGGAGATCTTCTGGAAGCATTTGCGCAAACACCTCGCCTCGCGACGGCAATCCTTTGGGCTGTATCCCGAGATGAGGCGATGGTGGTTGAACATCTGGTCAACATCGGGCGGCGTGACGCGGGCGAACGCATGGCGCATTTTCTGTTGGAACTTGGGGTAAGGCTGACCCAGGTCGGGATAGCAAGCAAGGCGGGATACCTATGCCCACTGACACAATACCACCTTGCCGATGCGCTTGGATTGAGTGCTGTGCACGTAAATCGTGTTCTACGTCAATTGCGGGAGGAGGGGTTGGTTACTTTTCAATCCGGGCAGGTAACATTTGATGATTATGACGGATTGGTGACGTTGGCCGGTTTTGACCCGACTTACCTGGATCAGGCCGGGCCTTTTATGAAGTAGTAGGGACGTTCCTTTGGCGACGGCGAGCTATCGACGGAGATTACCTGGTCAGGAATTCTATTTGCGTTAACAGATCGGGAATTGCCCGGCACCGCATTCACTAAAAAAGAAGCGCAAGATAAATACAGTCCAGTTGCGGTACTGTATTTCCCGCGCTTCTCAAATACTAGTTAAATACACGCCAGCAAATATCCCGCCAACACACACCACTTTGTCGGAATTCGGGCATCGTAGCACTGACGCAGGTTAGTCAAGAACCGGCGATACTTGTCCGTTCTGCGCGTGTCGCACAGGAAATACCAACAAAATTCCAGGCAATTGGCCAAAGGCTAACATCGATCAGCGCATGTCTGCCGTTTCCACATTATCGTAAAACTCAGCACCAGCCCTGCCGTCACGCCGCCCTACGGTGTTTTGCGGCAGACTGCGCCGGGAAGATCCACAAAATTTCATGGAGGGATAAGGTGAGCACAAGATCGTCTAGTTCTTTGGTGACGTTTTCAAATCCGTTTTCTTTGTCTGGTTACCCGGATGAACTCCCTGCAGGCGAATACGAAGTTGTTGTTGAAGAAGAACTTCTACAAGGCCTGAGTTTCGAGGCATATCGACGAACCGGAACCTACCTGACAGTCCGGAACATAGGCGGCAAGCCGGGCTGCACCGAAATGCGTCCCATCGACCCGAAAGATTTTGAACTGGCGCACAAGCACGACCGGACCTTGGCCCCACCTAACAATGACAGCGAAGCGGCGCTTTCCCCGCAGGAGGAATAAATCATGAACACTCCCGAATGGCTTAAACCCGGAATCTACGGTGCCCTGATCGGAGGGATTTTCGTAGGCATAGTAGGATTTTCCTGGGGTGGATGGATGACCGGCAGTAGCGCGGACGAGATGGCCAACGCCATGTCCCGTGATAGCGTTATCGCAGCGTTGGTTCCGGTCTGCGTCGACATGGCACGAACCGACGCCCAACGCGCTGCAAAAATCGCAACAATCAAAGAGGCGTCTTCGTTCAAACGGAAGGACGCTGTTATGGAGGCTGGCTGGGCAACAGTACCTGGCTCCCAATCCCCAAACAAGGAACTGGCGCAGGCCTGCATCGAGGGGCTGAACGTGGATGGATCGTAACCAAATCACTCAACTTTCGCGTAACCCTACTGGCACAACGTCCATCCAGAAAAAACAACACCAGTCTCGCGCTCCCTTCATGACTGCGCTGTTTGCCGTTGTTTTCACCGTTTTGGTGGCTTCACCCACCCCGTCAAATTTTGTGATGGCCGAAACAGTTTCCATCCCAGAAAATGCGCATGCCAAAAAGTATGGCGGGGGCTGGGAATGCGATATATCCTACCGGTTGGATGGCGATGGATGCGTTGCCATTGCTGTCCCTGAAAATGCCTATCCCACAAACAGAACCTATGGCTCAGGGTGGTCATGTTTGCATGGCTTTGTAGAAGTTGGCGGCACCTCATGCACTGAAGTCATTGTGCCCGAGGGCGGATATCTCGATCCGTCAGGTGAACGATGGCGGTGTCTGCGTGGATACACAAGAATTGACGATAGCTGCCAGGAAATTGTGGTGCCGGATAACGCTTACCTGACGAACAGCACCTATGGATCTGTATGGCTTTGCAACCGCGGCTACGAGATCGACGGAGATGCATGCGAGGCAGTAGCAGTGCCAGAAAATGCCTTCCTGAACGCATCAACCCGCGGGCGTCCGTGGACGTGCGAGCGTGGGTATTTTGAGCAAGACGGAAGGTGTGATGCCGTTATCGTACCCGAAAATGCTTTCTTCGATGACGCGGCCCACGGAGTTGGATGGAAATGCGAACGTGGTTACGAGGCTTCCGGTAATCGCTGCAATGCAATCGAGCTGCCTGCAAATGCCCATCTCGACCGGTCGGGCAACAAATGGGAATGCCACAGGAATTATCACCGGTCGGAAGGGCTGTGTGTTCTGAACGACTGAAGTTCCAGCGGAGAGTACGCTTTCAAAACTTCATTACTTGCGTCAGTTCTTACCATGAACGGCGCGTTTCCCACTCCAAAAGGAATAGATATGAAACCCGCACCCATTGTGCCGGCGGCCAAACAGCTCATTGCCAGCGATGCGCAAACGCAACCGCCTGACCTCGCTGTTTTTCCAGAGCTTCACCGTAAGACACCAGTGACAAAAACACCGACGGCAATTGTGTATTGCGAAGGAAATTTCGCGAAGATAGATGGCAAAACCGCAAACGGTCTCGTCCGGCATTCACAAGCTTATCGTGTTCTTTCGGTGATCGACAGTAAGCATGGTGGATGTGACAGTGGCCACGTCCTCGACAACGTCGCCAATAATATTCCTATCTTCAATGATCTCGAAGCTGCCGTTGCTCATGAAACTACGATCCCTGACACCTTTTTTTATGGAATGGCACCGGCCAGCGGAAGGATGTCACTGAAGGATCGCGAAATCGTAGTGGAAGCGATAACGCTCGGTATGAACGTTGTCAGCGGGCTTCATGAGTTTCTTAGTGATGATCAGGAACTCGCCGAATTTGCCAAAATTCAGGGCGTGACCATACGTGACATTCGCAAGCCGCGACCCAATAGCGACTTGCGCCTTTTTGATGGAAGTGTCAGCGACGTCAAATCGATCCGCATCGCGGTGTTCGGCACCGACTGTGCAATTGGAAAGCGTACAACCGCGACTATTCTGACAAGCGCACTTAATGCACATGGAATCAAAACAGTTTTGGTTGGAACTGGCCAGACAGGGTTGATGCAGGGTGCCAAATATGGCGTC
>NZ_JBQFRW010000020.1:0-4007 GCF_056537625.1 Ruegeria sp. C6
GAGGGGTCGATGATTGCGCCTTGGACCAGTTCGGGGATGGCGGCTTTGGTGACGCCGAGGTCGGAGAGATTGCGGGGGATGGCGAGGCTGTCGTTGAACTCTTGCACGAAGCTGCGGAAGCCGTCGAAGCCGCCGTCGATGCCCAGATAGGCGGCGGCTTGCTGGAAGCGGTCGGCGATGACTGGCGCGTTGAACTCGAGCACGGCGGGCATGCAGACCGCGTTGGTGGTGCCGTGGTGGGTGTTGAACACCGCGCCGACGGGGTGGCTCATGGCGTGGATGGCGCCCAGGCCTTTCTGGAAGGCGGTGGCCCCCATCGCCGCCGCGCTCATCATCTGGGCGCGGGCTTCGATGTCGGTGCCGTCCGCATAGGCACGTGGCAGGTAGTCCTTGACCAGCCGCATCCCTTCCAGCGCGATGCCCTGAGACATCGGGTGGTAATGCGGGCTGCTGAACGCCTCGACACAATGGGCGAACGCATCCAGACCGGTGCCTGCGGTGATGAACTTGGGCATGCCCACCGTCAGCTCGGGGTCGCAGATCACCACGGTCGGCAGCACCTTGGGATGGAAGATGATCTTCTTGGCGTGGGTTTCAGAATTGGTGATGACGCTGGCGCGCCCCACTTCGGACCCGGTCCCGGCGGTTGTGGGGACGGCGATGATCGGCGCGATGGCATCGGCATCCGCTCGGGTCCACCAATCGCCGATGTCCTCAAAGTCCCAGACCGGGCGCGTCTGACCACACATGAAGGCGACCATCTTGCCCAGATCCAGCCCCGAGCCGCCGCCAAAAGCGATCACCCCGTCATGGCCGCCCGCGTTATAGGCCGCAACACCGGCCTCGAGGTTCTGTTCATTGGGGTTCGGGTCCACATCCGCGAACAGACCCCGGCCCAGACCGGCGGTCTCCATGATATCCAGCGTCGCGGTGGTGATCGCCAGGTCGGCCAGCCCCTTGTCGGTGACCAGCAGCGGTTTCTTCATGCCGGCCGCCGCACAGGCTTCGGGCAATTCATTGATCCGCCCGGCCCCGAATTTGATTGCGGTTGGATAAGACCAGTTTCCAACAAGTGACATGTTTGCTTTCCTTCGTGTCAAAAGGCCTGCCCCGGCGAGGGGGTCATTCCGAGGCAGGCCGGCGTCCTTAGCCCGTGACCTTTTTCAGGTGATAGGATTTGGGACGTGTCAGGTTGTGATAGCCAATGACCGAGAGACCGCCGCCGCGCCCGGTATTCTTGCAGCCGGTCCAACACAGGCCGGGATCCAGATAATCGGCGCGGTTCATGAAGACGGTGCCCGTCTCAATCTGGTCGCCCACGCGGGCCGCGCGATCCAGATCGCGGGTCCAGAGGCTCGCTGTCAGGCCAAACGCGCTGTCATTCATCAGCCGGATGGCCTCATCATCCGTGGACACTTTCATGATGCCCACTACCGGACCAAAGCTTTCATCCCGCATCACCCGCATGTCATGGGTGACATTGGTCAGGATCTGCGGCGTCAGATATGCGCCGCCATCATCCTCGGGGAAGATGTCGATATGGGCCACCGCACCAGCCTCGACCGCCTCGGCAATCTGCGCCCGCACCTCATCGGCAAAGCGCACATTGGCCATCGGGCCAATGGTGGTTTCAGCGTCCAGCGGATTGCCCAGCTTATAGCCCTTCACGATCTCCACCGCCCTGACGACGAAGTCGTCATACAGGCTTTCGTGCACATAGATCCGCTCGATCCCGCAGCAGCACTGGCCCGCGTTGAACATTGCCCCGTCGATCAGCGTCTCAACCGCCGCCTCCAGATCGGCATCGTCCATCACATAACCCGGATCCTTGCCGCCCAACTCAGTCCCGACACCGGTAAAGGTGCCCGCCGCCGCGCGCTCCATCGCCTGGCCGCCGCCGACCGATCCGGTGAAGTTCACGAAGTCGAACGCATTGCCCGCGATCAGATCGTTGGTCACGTCATGGCTCAGAAAGACATTCTGGAACACGTCTTCGGGCACACCCGCTGCATGGAAGGCCTGCGCCATACGCTCGCCCACCAGCAGGGTCTGCGTGGCGTGTTTCAGGATCACCGTATTACCCGCGATCAGCGCCGGGGCCACCGTGTTGATCGCCGTCATGTAGGGGTAGTTCCACGGCGCCACCACAAACACCACCCCATGCGGGATGCGCTTGATATAGCGTTTGAACGTCTCATCTTCGCCCACCGCGATATCAGCCAACGCGCTTTCGGCAATCGTGGCCATATGGCTTGCGCGCTCGTTGAAGCCGCCGAACTCACCGCCATAGCGCACCGGGCGACCCATCATATGCGCCAATTCGGGCACGATTTCCTCATTCATCGCGCCGACAGCAGCCACACCCGCCATCACGAGATCAATGCGCTCCCGCAAGGGCCGCGCCGCCCAAGCCGCCTGTGCGGCCCGCGCCCGGCCCGCAACCTCAAACGCCGCCTCCCGCGACAGAACCTCGCGCTCGGCAAAAACCGACCCATCAATCGGCGAGACACATTGCAACATCTGCCCCATAGTCACTCCATCTCTAAAGAGAGCAGGATCCCTGCTTCATCTGGCCATAAATATCTCGGGGGCCGCCATTGGTGCGCCATTGGTTCGAGCGCCAATGGCGGCAGGGCTGGCCCCTCGCTTTCACCCTCTCAAGCCCGCTCGAACCCGCGGGCAATTTCCCAATCGGTCACCACGCGCTCAAACTCTTCGATCTCAACCTCGGCCGCGCGCGCATAGTGATCGACAACGTCATCTCCCATCGCAGCCCGCAACATCGCCGAGCCATGCAGCGCATCCCGCGCCGCGCGCAGATTGCCCGGGATCATCCCCGTCTCTCCCTGATAGACGTCGCCCGTGGTCGGCGGCTGCAACTCCAGCCCTTCTTCGATCCCAGCGATCCCCGCCGCCAGCATCCCAGCCATCGCCAGATAGGGGTTCATATCCGAGCCCGGGATACGGCATTCCACCCGCACCGCCTTGGTGCCGTCACCGCACAGGCGGAACCCGGCGGTGCGGTTGTCCACCGACCAGATGATCCGCGTCGGCGCAAAGGTCCCCTTCATGAACCGCTTGTAGCTGTTGATGTAGGGCGCCATGAAACAGGTGTAATCGGCGGCGTATTTCAAAAGACCCGCCATGTAGCTTTTCATCACATCCGACATGCCGAGCGGATCTTTTTCGTCGAAAAAGATCGGCCGCCCCTCGGACCAGAGCGACTGATGCACGTGGCTGGAACTGCCCACTTTCTCATGATGCCATTTCGGCAGGAAGGTCGCGGCATGCCCATGCTGCCAGGCAATCTCTTTCACCGCGTTCTTGGCGATCGAGTGATACTCGGCCGTCTCCATCGCAGGCGCATATTTGATGTTCAGCTCTTCCTGCCCGGTCTCGGCCTCACCTTTCGTGTTCTCGACCGGTATCCCCGCATCCCATAGATGGTTGCGGATCGGGCGCATCACATGCTCTTCCTTGGTGGTCTGAAGGATGTGATAGTCTTCGTTATACCCCGAGATCGGCTCAAGGTCGCGAAAGCCTTCCTTGCGGATCTGATCAAAGCTTTTCTCGAACAGGAAAAACTCCAGCTCGGTGGCGCACATGGCGTCATAACCCATCGCCTTCAGCCGGTTCACCTGACGCTTCAGGATCGAGCGCGGCGCGTGTGGGACTTCTTCATGCGTGTGATGATCCAGCACATCGCACATCACCATCGCCGTACCTTCCAGCCACGGCACCGGACGCAGGGTGCTCAGATCCGGCTTCATCACATAATCGCCATAGCCCCGCTCCCAACTGGTCGAGGCATACCCATCCGGCGTCCCCATCTCGAGATCCGTCGCCAGCAGATAATTGCAGCAATGCGTCTCTTCCCACGCTCCCGCAACAAAATGACCCGCATGAAACCGCTTGCCCATCAAACGGCCCTGCATGTCAACCAGACAAACCAATACCGTATCAATCTCGCCAGACGAAACCTCAGCCTTCAAATGCTCAAATGTCAG
>NZ_JBQFRW010000021.1:0-2472 GCF_056537625.1 Ruegeria sp. C6
CCTGTGAATCGGCATGCGAAATTGACCCACTTGGGTGGGTTATGAGCGATTAAAATTGACCCACCTGTTTCGTTAGCATCCGCGCTTCAAGTGCGGAGGAAAGAGCAGGTGTTATTGATGGAAAGCGTGTCGAAGATCCGACGATGGGTATTGGTTGAGGAGCGCAGCATCCGGTCTGTTGCGCGGGCGACGGGATTATCGCGGAACACGATCAAGAAGTATCTGAAGGATGAGAGCCCGCCGAGCTACCAGCGCCAGGTTCCGCCGGTTCGGCACAAGCTGTGCAACGGGTTTGATCTTCGGCTTCAAGACCTGTTCGATCAGGACCAGAAGCGATCACGCCGGGAGCGGCGGACGGCCCAGAAGCTTTATGAGCAGCTCGTGGTCGAAGGTTACACTGGTAGCTATTCCCCTGTTCAGCGATTTGTCCGGGACCTGAAGCGGGCCGGTGCCGGTTCGGGCGAGGCTTTTATCCCGCTGCATTTTGCGGCAGGTGACGCGCTGCAATTTGACTGGAGCGAGGAACGGGTTGTTCTGGGCGGTATCGAGCAGAAGGTGAAGGTTGCCCATTTCCGCCTTAGCCACAGCCGCAAGCCCTTTGTCTTGGCCTATCCCGGCGAAGCCCAGGAGATGGTTCTGGATGCGTTCGTGCAGGCGCTGTCTTTCTACGGCGGTGTTCCACGCCGGGTGATCATCGACAATCCCAAAACAATGGTGACCTACGTCTCGCGCTCGAAGGACCGGATATTCCATCCCCGGTTCCTGGCGCTGATGAACCACTATGTGATGGAGCCGGTGGCCTGCACCCCGGCTGCGGGCTGGGAGAAGGGACAGGTCGAGAACCAGGTCCAGTTTTTGCGCGGCCGGTTGTTTGTTCCCAAACCGGCTTTTGCTGATCTTGATGCGCTCAATGACTGGCTGCGCCTGCGCTGTGAAGAACTGGCCAATCGGCCCCATCCCGAACATCAGGATCGCACGGTTGCTGAAGTGTTCGAAGACGAACGCGCCGAACTGCGCCCTCTGGGGCGGGCATTTGACGGATACGTGGAAAAGACCGTTCGTGTTCGCTCCACCTGCCTGGTTCAATATGCCAGCAATCGCTACAGTGTGCCGTCCCGGTTCGCGGGGCAACATGTGTCGCTGCGCGCCTATGCAGGCCGGATCGTGCTGGTGTCGGGCCCGGATGTCATCGCCGAGCATAAGCGTCGCTTCACCCGCAATGTCAGCTATTTTGAACCCTGGCATTACGTGCCCCTGCTGGACCGCAAGCCCGGTGCCCTGCGCAATGGCGCGCCATTCGTGGGCTGGGAATTGCCCGACGCCATGCATCGGATCAGGGAGCATTACATGGCGGGCAAAGGCGGGGATCGGGAGTTTGTCGATCTGCTTCTGCTGGCGCAGGATCATGGGATCGAGGTGGTCGAGACGGCTTGCGAACTGGCGGTGGAACAAAACACCCTGCGCCTTCCTGCCATCATCAATCTGATCAATCAGTTGATGGAGCCGGTCATCGCACCGCTGAGCGACGCCCATACCTATCCGCATCTGACCCTGCGGCCCGAAGCCGATTGCAAGCGTTATGAGATGCTGTGCTCGGCTGAGGAGGCTGCCGCATGAATGCTCTCATCGACCAACTGACGGCCCTGAGGCTGCATGGAATGGCAGCTTGCGCCCATGATTTGCTGTCCGCGCGCAAGCCACCAAGTCTGACCACAGCGATAAAGCAACTGATCGACGCTGAGACTGTAGAGCGGCGGGTGCGTTCCATCCAGTATCAAATGCGTATCGCGAAGTTCCCCCACCACAAAGACTTCGCTACTTTCGATTACAGCGCGGCCGCGGTCACCCAGACCCAGATCGAACCGTTCTGCACGGGCCAGTTCACTGACGAGGCGCACAACCTCATTCTGGTCGGCGGAACCGGCACTGGCAAAACCCATATCGCCATAGCTTTGGGCACCACCTTGATCAACAACGGCAAGAAGGCCCGCTTCTTCAATGCGGTCGATCTGATCAATGCGCTGATCAAGGAACAGGCCGAGGGCAATGCCGGGAAGATCATCCGGCAACTCTCGGCCCTGGACTGTGTCATCATCGACGAGTTGGGTTATATCCCGTTCCCAAAATCCGGCGGCGCACTGCTCTTCCATCTCATCAGCAAGCTTTACGAGAAGACCAGCGTCATCATCACCACCAATCTGGAGTTCGGTGAGTGGGTCTCCGTCTTTGGCGATGCCAAGATGACCACCGCGCTCTTGGATCGCGTAACCCATCACTGCGCCATCATCGAAACCGGCAATACCTCATTCCGGTTCGCACAAAGCAAGCGACGCAGAAAAACATAAACGGCGCGCAACCAAAGCCCCCAGACGGACCCGCTATATGAGGGCGGCCCGCCTGGGGGCTTTGCGCCACATAGGGTGGGTCAAAATCAAACGCTGAAACCGGGTCAGTTTTGAACGCTCATTGACA
>NZ_JBQFRW010000022.1:0-2019 GCF_056537625.1 Ruegeria sp. C6
CGGCACGACGCCTGTTGCCAACCTCTCCGTGACCCCATCGGTCGGTTCTGAAGATGACGGTACGCAGGTGACGATCACGGTGACTACCTCACTCGCCGTGATTGGCGATCAGACCTTCGATCTTGGTCTGAGCGGCAATGGGATTACGGCCTCGGACTTCACGACGGCAGTCCCTGCCTCAATAACCATTCAGGACGGGAACAACTCGGCCAGCGTCGTACTCAATGTGGCGGATGACGCGGATATCGAGGGGCTCGAGACGGCCACCTTCACAATATCGAACCCGTCTGCGGGGGTTGCACTCGGGGCGACGGTATCGGGTACGCTCGACATCATCGACAACGATACACCCCCCAATCAGGCGCCTAGCTTTACTTCGTCTTCGACTTTTGGCGTTATCGAGAATACGAACGCCGTTGGCACGGTCAGCGCGACCGATCCAGAGGATGATGCAATCCAGTTCGCCATTGCAGGTGGCGCGGATGCCGGTCTCTTTATAATCGACCCGACGTCCGGAGCGCTTAGCTTTCTGACGGCTCCGGATTTCGAAGCCCCCACCGATGTTGGTGACGACAACGTCTATAACGTGACCATCAGCGCGTTCGACGGCACAAACACGGTCACGCAAGACATTGCGGTGACCGTTGCGGATGATCCGAGCGAGACGAATAACGGTGCAGCCACACTGTCAGTCAATGCTGGGGCTAACAACGTCCAGATTTCCAACTATGGAAATAACTCGTTTGTCCTGACAAATGTCGGATCAAAAACAATTTCGTCCATTGAGATTGATGTAACAAATGCGCTTTATCCGGATAGCGTATTTGACCCGTTCGGCCTCGCAGGTGACACGATCTCCAAAGCGCTTCAAATCAATACCAATGGAAACACCGGCGTACAGGCTCCGACAAATGCATCTTACATCGGAGCCGGAGGAACGGCTGGGTATTCCGGGATAGTGCTCACCTTTGATCCGCTAGTAAATGGCGGATTTGAGAGCGGAGAGACGCTTGGCTTTTCCGTTGATATGGACCCGAATTCCGTTGCCGGATCTCAAAAATCGACGCTTGACGGCGGTTCTTCGCCCTCGTGGGATGTGGGTGGCGTATCCGGCGCGGAGCTCATCGGGTCTTCGTTCACAATCACCTTCGCCGATGGCACTACCGCGACAGGTCAACTTCAGAGTGATGGATCCCAGGGTGGCTCGATTGGCCTGGCAGATCAGGCTGCTCCAAACACGGCCATCCAGCTCAGTGTAAATGGCCTCTCCGAAGGAGAGATTGGCACATATGACGTCACCGGCCCGACAGTTGTTGTCAGCGGACCTGCCGGTGCCACCGCGCGGATCGTTCTGACCAAAGGTTTCATTCAACCAGTAGCCAACAACTTCGCCGAACCTTACAAATCACAACTTGATGCGCAGCTTGCGGCTCTTGGGGCTGAAGATTTTCCGGCAAACAACGCCGTCGAATTCCAGACTGTGGATGTCCTGCTTGATGGTACAAATCAGGATATTACCAGCCTGTTTGATTTTGCTGATATCGCCCTTTACGACTTTGTCGGAGAAGATCAGCTTCCGCTGGGATTTGTGGCCAGTGTCATTGATACAAGCAACAACGACCTTCCGCTGGGTGCAGTTACGGCTCCGATCTATCTGGAATACAGCGCCGGCACGACGCCTGTTGCCAACCTCTCCGTGACCCCATCGGTCGGTTCTGAAGATGACGGTACGCAGGTGACGATCACGGTGACTACCTCACTCGCCGTGATTGGCGATCAGACCTTCGATCTTGGTCTGAGCGGCAATGGGATTACGGCCTCGGACTTCACGACGGCAGTCCCTGCCTCAATAACCATTCAGGACGGGAACAACTCGGCCAGCGTCGTACTCAATGTGGCGGATGACGCGGATATCGAGGGGCTCGAGACGGCCACCTTCACAATATCGAACCCGTCTGCGGGGGTTGCACTCGGGGCGACGGTATCGGGTACGCTCGACATCATCGACAACGATACACC
>NZ_JBQFRW010000023.1:0-752 GCF_056537625.1 Ruegeria sp. C6
GTCCAAACGGCGGAGCAAATCTGCAGCAACGAAGTTTTTCGCATGTGCGCTTGAGGTAAATGAGCTCCCAAGAAAGATAGTGATAGCCAAAAGCGGCGCTAACACCGCCGATATCGAACTGGTCAACATAATCCGCAAAAGTTAATTCACACAAAGACTCTCTCAGTTTCAGAAACTTGCTAAACGGGCGGAATAATTATCTCGCCGGAGCCATCTCCTCAGCTTTCTTAAGATTTTGCCGCGGAACCGTTTCCAGTAGGTTTCCCATTTAGTAATGCGCAGAAGGGTATCCCATCTTGTGGAAAAATGCCGTACTGAACGCTGCATCAATTGCACTGATCATACCGGTAGTCCCCATATTCCAGCCAGTTTGCCGAGCCTTTGCTAAAAATCAGAAACTCGGACCTGTCCTCCCCAAGCAGGGCGACGACAAATCCGGCGGGAGGCTCATAGTTTCCAAAGTAACTGTAGGCCGTCATGGCTCTGATCGACTTGCCGTTGACCGTTACTCGCGCGTCCCATTCTCCCTCCGGGTTGTCCAAAATTACCGGTTCGATCACGCGTTTTTTCGCTCCGCCACCACAATAGACGATGCCTTCGGGCGCTTCGTAGGACGTCTCTTGGCTAACTTCTGAATCGCACGCAGAACGAAGGGACCGAATTGCTGCGCTGGAACCTTTCAAGTCAAAAATTTCGTAGCTGACATCTTGATCAATCATCGACAGGTTAACCGATGCATTGGCCGCAAGCTG